>NZ_JBVHIL010000009.1:441758-478637 GCF_055560575.1 Streptomyces sp. NPDC023157 | reverse complement strand
CGTTCTTGCGTTTCCGACTCTATCAGATCTTTCCGATCCGATTTCCTCGGTGCTTTCCGGTCCCGATTTGTTTTTCTCGGGGCCTTCCGGCGTGTTCCGACTTTATCAGAAGTTCTGAGCCGGTTTTCCCGCCTCCCGGTTTCCGTACCGGCGCACTGTGGCGCTCGGCGGTTCCCGTTCTGGCGGAGCCGTAAACGTACTGGAGCGGGGCGCCCCGATGCAAATCGAGGCGCCCCGCTCCTGGTGTGTGCCGGTCCGTCAGACCTCCACGACCACCGGGAGGATCATCGGCCGGCGGCGGTAGGTGTCCGACACCCACTTGCCGACCGTGCGCCGGATCAGCTGCTGGAGCTGGTGCGGCTCCATCACGCCGTCCTGGGCGGACTTGTTCAGGGCCTGGCCGACCTTCGGGAGGACCGCGTCGAACGCGGAGTCCTCGATGCCGGAGCCCCGGGCGTGGATGTTCGGGCCGCTGACGATCTTGCCGGTGGACGAGTCCACCACCACGAAGACCGAGATGATGCCCTCCTCGCCGAGGATGCGGCGGTCCTTCAGGGAGGACTCGGTGACGTCGCCGACCGAGAGGCCGTCGACGTACACGTACCCCGCCTGGACCTTGCCGGTGATCCGGGCGCGGCCGTCGACCAGGTCGACGACGACGCCGTCCTCGGCGATGACGATGTGGTCCTTGGGTACACCCGTCATGGCGCCCAGCTCGGCGTTGGCGCGCAGGTGGCGCCACTCGCCGTGGACCGGCATGAGGTTCTTCGGCTTGCAGATGTTGTAGAAGTACAGCAGCTCGCCGGCCGAGGCGTGGCCCGAGACGTGGACCTTGGCGTTGCCCTTGTGGACGACGTTGGCGCCCCAGCGGGTCAGGCCGTTGATCACGCGGTAGACCGCGTTCTCGTTGCCCGGGATGAGGGACGAGGCCAGGATGACCGTGTCGCCGGGGACGATCCGGATCTGGTGGTCGCGGTTGGCCATCCGGGACAGCGCGGCCATCGGCTCGCCCTGGGAACCCGTGCAGACCAGCACGATCTCGTCGTCCGGCAGGTCGTCCAGCGACTTCACGTCCACGACCAGGCCGGCGGGGACCCGCAGATAGCCCAGGTCGCGGGCGATGCCCATGTTGCGGACCATGGAGCGGCCGACGAAGGCGACCCTGCGGCCGTACTCGTGGGCGGCGTCCAGGATCTGCTGGATGCGGTGCACGTGGCTGGCGAAGCTGGCCACGATGATGCGCTTCTGGGCGTTGGCGAAGACGTTGCGCAGGACGTTGGAGATGTCCCGCTCGTGCGCGGTGAAGCCCGGGACCTCGGCGTTCGTCGAGTCCGAGAGCAGGAGGTCGATGCCCTCTTCGCTCAGGCGCGCGAACGCGTGCAGGTCCGTGAGGCGGTTGTCCAGCGGCAGCTGGTCCATCTTGAAGTCGCCGGTGTGGACGACCATGCCCGCGGGGGTGCGGATGGCGACGGCCAGCGCGTCGGGGATGGAGTGGTTGACGGCGATGAACTCGCAGTCGAAGGGGCCGAGCCGCTCGCGGTCGCCCTCGGCCACCTCGAGGGTGTAGGGGCGGATGCGGTGCTCCTGCAGCTTCGCCTCGATGAGGGCGAGCGTCAGCTTGGAGCCGATGAGCGGGATGTCCGGCTTGAGCCGGAGCAGGTACGGCACGCCACCGATGTGGTCCTCGTGGCCGTGGGTCAGGACGATGCCCTCGATGTCGTCGAGGCGGTCCTGGATGGTGGTGAAATCGGGCAGGATCAGGTCGACACCCGGCTGCTCCTCCTCGGGGAAGAGGACGCCGCAGTCGACGATCAGCAGACGGCCGTCGAACTCGAAGACCGTCATGTTCCGGCCGATCTCACCCAGCCCACCGAGCGGGGTGACACGGAGGCCGCCCTGGGGCAGCTTCGGCGGGGTACCGAGTTCAGGATGCGGATGGCTCAAAAGTCTCTCCTCACCACACACGCCACGTACCGGCTCGGGCACGTGGCGCGCATGACATTCGTGCACTTGCTGTGTGTTTTTTCAGTCACGGGTGTTCAGTTGTGAAGTCTGTCGACAGGCTGGTCAGAGCTCTACCCCGCCGGCGGCGAGGTCCTGCTGGAGCTGGGCCGTCTCCTGGTCGCTGAGCTCGACCAGCGGGAGCCGCAGGGGCCCGGCCGGGAGGCCCTGGAGGGCGAGCGCGGCCTTGGTGGTGATGACGCCCTGGGTGCGGAACATGCCGGTGAAGACCGGGAGCAGCCGCTGGTGGATCTCGGTGGCCTTCTGGACGTCGCCGGCCAGGTAGGCCTCCAGGAGGGCGCGGAGTTCCGGGGTGACCACGTGGCCGACCACGGAGACGAAGCCGCAGGCGCCCACGGAGAGCAGCGGAAGGTTGAGCATGTCGTCGCCGGAGTACCAGGCGAGGCCGCTGCGGGCGATGGCCCAGCTGGCGCGGCCGAGGTCGCCCTTGGCGTCCTTGTTGGCGACGATCCGGGGGTGCTCGGCGAGGCGGACGATCGTCTCGGTGTCGATCGGGACGCCGCTGCGACCGGGGATGTCGTAGAGCATCACCGGGAGCTCGGTGGCGTCGGCGATGGCCGAGAAGTGCCGGTACAGGCCCTCTTGTGGAGGCTTGTTGTAGTACGGCGTGACGGCGAGCAGGCCGTGTGCGCCGTCGCGCTCGGCGGCGCGGGCGAGCTCCAGCGTGTGGTGGGTGTCGTTGGTTCCGATGCCGGCGATGACATGGGCACGGTCACCGACCGCTTCCAGTACGGCCCGTACGAGCTGCGATTTCTCCGCGTCGGTGGTGGTGGGGGACTCGCCGGTGGTGCCGTTGACGACCAGGCCGTCGTTGCCTGCGTCCACGAGGTGGGTGGCGAGTCGCTGGGCGCCGTCGAGGTCGAGTGCGCCGTCCGCCGTCAGGGGCGTGACCATGGCGGTGAGGACCCGCCCGAAGGGGGTCTGCGGAGTGGAGATCGGGGCCATGGGTAACACGCTACTCGCTGCTCAACGCCGGGTGTCCCCTAGGGGGACGTGAGAAAAGGAGCCCGGCACTGCCTGCTCGGGGGTTCAAGCAGTGCCGGGTCCGTTTGATCAGCCTAGATGAACTTCGTGAAACGTCGCAATACGGACACTTCGCGGGAGAAGTTCGTACTTATGTGCTCTACGGGGCCACACGGCCGTTCTTGTTGAAGGCCGCGTGGGTGAGCGGCATCAGCCTGGCCCAGTGCTCTTCCATCTTCTCGCCCACCATCTCGATCTCACGCTGCGGGAACGAGGGCACGGCGGCGAGCTCGTGCTGGGTGCGCAGTCCGAGGAAGTGCATCAGGGAGCGCGCGTTGCAGGTGGCGTACATCGAGGAGTACAGGCCCACCGGCAGGACCGAACGGGCGACCTCGCGGGCGACGCCCGCGGCCAGCATCTCCTGGTAGGTCGCGTACGCCTGGCGGTACGAGTCCTCCATGGAGCGGCCGACGAGCTCGTGCTGGGCCTCGGAGCCCTCGACGAAGACGTACTTGCCCGGGCGGCCCTCCTGGACCAGCTTGCGGGAGGCGTCCGGGACGTAGAAGACCGGGTCGAGCTCCCTGTAGCGGCCCGATTCCTCGTTGTACGACCAGCCCACCCGGTGCCGCATGAACTCGCGGAAGACGAAGATCGGGGCGCTGATGAAGAAGGTCATCGAGTTGTGCTCGAAGGGGCTGCCGTGGCGGTCCCGCATCAGGTAGTTGATGAGGCCCTTGGAGCGCTCCGGGTCCTTCTGGAGCTCCTCCAGCGACTGCTCGCCCGCCGTGGACACCCGCGCCGCCCAGAGCACGTCCGAGTCACCGGCCGCGCTCTTGACCAGATCGACGGTGACGTCGCTCCGGAAGTCGATCTTCTGGTTCTCGGTGGGTGTGTCGGTCACCGGCGGTCCTTCCGTTCGGGCTGTTGCAGTCGCCCACTCTAGTCACGTCCTACCCAAGGATGAGATTCGACCGCTTTGATGAAAAAGGGCACCAAAACCTCGATTCGCTCGTCTGTACCTGTGACAGACGTCATCCGCACCGAGTCCGAGGAGAGTGACCCTGATGTTCCGCCGGCGAGAGGCCGTCCCGTTCGCGTTCGTCGCGGAGTCCGACCGCTTCCGCAGTAACGTCACTCCGCCGCCTCGCGAGCGTCCCACCCCGTCCCAGGTGCTGGGCCGTACGCTGATCGGGCTGACCGTGGTGGCAGGCCTCGTCGGAGCGCTCGTCCTCGGAATGCCCTCCCTCCAGTCGGGGAGCACCGGCGCTCACCAACAGCAGTCCGAGGCTTCCGACGGGCGCTGAGGTAGCCTCACCGGGCACAGCCCACCGAACGTGCTTGTGAGTGAGGACCTGTCGTGCCCCTGCCCTTTCTGACGGCCGACCGTGCTTTCGACGCGACCGACGACATCGCGCTGCCGTTCGACGACCACGATCAGTGGCGTCGTCCGTACCGGCCCGGACCGTGGCGCGTGGGCATGGCGGCGCTCGCGCTGCTGCTCGCCTCGTTCGTGCTGCTGGCCGCGGTCGTCATCGCCGTCGCCGGAGCGCTCGGCGGCGCCGCGTTCACCTTCGGTGTCGCCGCGCTGATCATCCTCGCCGCCCTGCGCCTGCTGCGCATGGGCGTGTGGGTGAGCCGGGCCGGCCTGCGCCAGGTCAGGTTCTTCACGACCCGGACCGTGCCGTGGCCGAAGGTCTCCGAGGTGCGCACCGCGCAGCAGCCGGTGCGCTGGCTGGGACTCCCCCGCACCGTCCAGGGCCAGGCCCTCATGCTCGTACGCCATGGCGGTGAGCAGACCCAGCTGTTCACCGACCACAATTCGGACTTCCTCTCGCGCGTCGAGGCCTTCGACCGTGCCGCCGACACGGTCGAGGCCTGGAACGCCGAGTACTCCGAGCACGCCGAACACCCCGAGTTCGCGGGGTCGGCCGCCCGCTAGAGCCGGCGAGGGGCCGCCCGGAGGCGGCCCCCGCGCAGGTCCTAGGCCGCCTCGTGCAGCGTGATCGCCCGCTGCATCGCCTGGCGGGCTCGCGGGGTGTCGCGGGCGTCGTGGTACGCCACCGCGAGCCGGAACCAGCAGCGCCAGTCGTCCGGGGTGTCCTCGGTCTCGGCCTTGCGCCGTTCGAAGACCTCGTCGGCCGAGTCGCGGTCGATGCGACCGCCCTGAGTGCGCCTCAGCTCGTCGACGGGCAGTCCGCCCTCGGCCTCCAGCTCCGCGGCCAGGCGGTTGGCCCGGCGCGCGAAGCGGGTGTTCTTCCACAGGAACCAGACGCCGACCAGCGGGAGCAGGAACGCCACGGCGCCCATGCCCATCGCGGCCGGCTCGCCGGTCAGCAGCAGCAGGACGCCTTCCATCCCCACCACGCCGAAGACGAGGACGAGGACGGTGGCGAGGAAGACGTACGTGATCTTTCCGCCCATGACGTCAGCCCAGGTCCAGGAAGTGTTCCAGGCCGAAGGTGAGACCCGGGGTGCTCACCACCCGGCGGGCGCCCAGCAGGATGCCCGGCATGAAGCTGGAGTGGTGCAGGGAGTCGTGACGGATCGTCAGCGCCTCCCCCTCGCCGCCGAGCAGCACCTCCTGGTGGGCCAGCAGGCCCATGAGGCGTACGGCGTGCACGGGGACACCGTCCACGTCGGCGCCGCGTGCCCCCGGCAGGCCGCTCGTCGTCCCGTCCGGCTGGGCGCCGAGGCCGGCCTCGGCGCGGGCCGCGGCGATCAGCTGGGCGGTGCGGGTGGCGGTGCCCGAGGGGGCGTCCACCTTGTGCGGGTGGTGCAGCTCGACGACCTCGACGGACTCGAAGTACGGCGCCGCGATCTGCGCGAACTTCATGGTGAGGACCGCTCCGATGGAGAAGTTCGGGGCGATCAGGACACCGGTCCCGGGAGTGGCGGCGAGCCACCCGTTCAGCTGCGCGAGGCGCTCCTCGTTCCAGCCGGTGGTCCCGACGACCGCGTGGATGCCGTGGCGCACGCAGAAGTCGAGGTTCTCCATGACCGAGGAGGGCGTGGTCAGCTCGACCACGACCTGGGCGTCCGCCTCGACCAGGGTCTCCAGCTTGTCGCCGCGGCCGAGGGCCGCGACCAGTTCCATGTCCTCGGCGGCCTGGACGGCCCTGACCGCTTCGGAGCCGATGCGGCCCTGGGCCCCGAGGACCGCCACGCGCAGCTTGCTCATAGCTCTGGTTCCTTACATGTGACGAGAAGAGAGGGTCAGGAGACCGCTTGGTGGAGGCGGTCCGCCTGCTTGTCCTTCAGCGGGCCTATCACCGAGAGCGAGGGCCGCTGCTCCAGTACATCGCGGGCCACTTCCCGTACCTCGTCGGGGGTGACCGCCGCTATGCGGGTCAGCATGTCGTCGACCGACATCTGGGTGCCCCAGCACAGCTCGCTCTTGCCGATGCGGTTCATCAGCGCGCCGGTGTCCTCCAGGCCGAGCACGGTCGAACCGGAGAGCTGCCCGATGGCGCGGGCGATCTCGTCGTCCGTGAGCCCGTCGGTGGCGACCTTGTCGAGCTCGTCCCGGCAGATCCGCAGCACGTCGTGGACCTGGCTGGGGCGGCAGCCCGCGTACACGCCGAAGAGGCCGCAGTCGGCGAAGCCCGAGGTGTACGAGTACACGCTGTAGGCCAGGCCGCGCTTCTCCCGGACCTCCTGGAAGAGGCGGGAGGACATGCCGCCGCCGAGGGCGGTGTTCAGCACGCCGAGCGCCCAGCGGCGCTCGTCGGTGCGGGCCAGGCCCGGCATGCCGAGGACCACGTGGGCCTGCTCGGTCCTGCGGCCGAGCAGCTCGACCCGGCCCGCGGTGCGCAGGGTGCGGTGCCCGTCGCGCGGGGCGATCGGGGCGGCGTCGGTACGGGTGAGGGCGCCGGCCTTCTCGAAGGCGCGGCGGACCTGGCGTACCACCGTGGCGTGGTCGACGTTGCCGGCGGCGGCGACGACCAGGTGGGTCGGGTCGTAGTGCTTCTTGTAGAAGCGGGCGATCCGGTCCCGGGTGAGCGCGTTGACCGTGTCGACGGTGCCGAGGACCGGGCGGCCCAGCGGGGTGTCGCCGAACATGGTCTGCGCGAACAGGTCGTGCACCATGTCGCCGGGGTCGTCCTCGGTCATCGCGATCTCCTCGAGGATCACACCGCGTTCGGCGTCCACGTCGGAGTCGAGGATGAGCGAGCCCGTGAGCATGTCGCACACGACGTCGATCGCCAGCGGCAGATCGGTGTCGAGGACCCGGGCGTAGTAGCAGGTGTACTCCTTCGCCGTGAAGGCGTTCATCTCGCCGCCGACCGCGTCGATCGAGGAGGAGATGTCGAGGGCGGACCGCTGGTGGGTGCCCTTGAAGAGGAGGTGTTCCAGGTAGTGGGTGGCGCCGTTGAGCGTCGGGGTCTCGTCGCGGGAACCGACGTGGGCCCAGATGCCGAAGGTGGCGGAGCGCACCGACGGAAGGGTCTCGGTGACGATCCGGAGGCCGCCGGGCAGGGTGGTGCGCCGGACCGTGCCGATGCCGTCCTTGCCGGGAAGAAGCGTTTGGGTACGGGCGACGGCCCGCCCCTCCGAGGAGGGGCGGGCCGTCGCGCGGGAACTACGGGACGTCACTGGTCGGTGTCGTCCTTCTTCTCGGTACCCTCGGCGCCGTCCTCGTCCGCCATGACGGGGATGAGGGACAGCTTGCCGCGCTGGTCGATCTCGGCGATCTCGACCTGCACCTTGGAGCCGATCGCGAGCACGTCCTCGACGTTCTCCACGCGCTTGCCACCGGCGAGCTTGCGGATCTGCGAGATGTGCAGCAGGCCGTCCTTGCCCGGGAGCAGGGAGACGAAGGCACCGAAGGTGGTGGTCTTGACGACCGTACCCAGGTAGCGCTCGCCGACCTCCGGCATGGTCGGGTTGGCGATGCCGTTGATCGTGGCGCGGGCGGCCTCGGCCTGCGAGCCCTGCTGGGCACCGATGTAGATGGTGCCGTCGTCCTCGATCGTGATCTCGGCGCCGGTGTCCTCCTGGATCTGGTTGATCATCTTGCCCTTGGGGCCGATGACCTCACCGATCTTGTCCACCGGGATCTTGACGGTGATGATGCGCGGCGCGTTCGGGGACATCTCGTCCGGAACGTCGATCGCCTCGTTCATCACGTCGAGGATGTGCAGACGCGCGTCGCGGGCCTGCTTCAGCGCGGCGGCCAGGACGGAGGCGGGGATGCCGTCCAGCTTGGTGTCGAGCTGGAGCGCGGTCACGAACTGCTTCGTGCCGGCGACCTTGAAGTCCATGTCGCCGAACGCGTCCTCCGCACCGAGGATGTCGGTGAGGGCGACGTAGTGCGTCTGGCCGTCGATCTCCTCGGAGATCAGACCCATGGCGATACCGGCGACGGCGGCCTTGAGCGGCACACCGGCGTTCAGCAGCGACATGGTGGAGGCGCAGACCGAGCCCATCGACGTCGAACCGTTGGAGCCGAGGGCCTCGGACACCTGGCGGATCGCGTAGGGGAACTCCTCGCGCGACGGCAGCACCGGCACGATGGCGCGCTCGGCGAGCGCGCCGTGGCCGATCTCGCGGCGCTTGGGCGAGCCCACGCGGCCGGTCTCACCGACGGAGTACGGCGGGAAGTTGTAGTTGTGCATGTAGCGCTTGCGGGTCACCGGGGAGAGGGTGTCCAGCTGCTGCTCCATGCGGAGCATGTTGAGGGTGGTGACGCCCAGGATCTGGGTCTCGCCACGCTCGAACAGCGCCGAGCCGTGCACGCGCGGGATGGCCTCGACCTCGGCCGCGAGCGTACGGATGTCCGTCAGGCCACGGCCGTCGATGCGGACCTTGTCCTTGATGACGCGCTCGCGGACCAGCTTCTTGGTCAGCGCGCGGTAGGCGCCGCCGATCTCCTTCTCGCGGCCCTCGAAGGCCGGGAGGAGCTTCTCGGCCGCGATCTCCTTGATGCGGTCGAGCTCGGCCTCGCGCTCCTGCTTGCCGGCGATGGTGAGCGCCTTGGTGAGCTCACCCTTGACGGCGGCGGTGAGCGCCTCCAGGACGTCGTCCTGGTAGTCCAGGAAGACCGGGAACTCGCCGGTGGGCTTGGCGGCCTTGGCGGCGAGGTCCGACTGGGCCTTGCAGAGCACCTTGATGAAGGGCTTCGCGGCCTCGAGGCCGGCGGCGACGATCTCCTCGGTGGGAGCCTCCGCGCCGTCCGCGACGAGCTGGATGGTCTTCTCGGTGGCCTCGGCCTCGACCATCATGATCGCGACGTCGCCGTCCTCCAGGACGCGACCGGCGACCACCATGTCGAAGACCGCGTCCTCGAGCTCGGTGTGCGTCGGGAACGCGACCCACTGGCCCTTGATCAGGGCGACGCGGGTGGCGCCGATGGGGCCGGAGAAGGGCAGGCCCGCCAGGATCGTCGAGGCGGACGCGGCGTTGATCGCGACCACGTCGTACAGGTGGTCGGGGTTGAGCGCCATGATCGTCTCGACGATCTGGATCTCGTTGCGCAGGCCCTTCTTGAAGGAGGGGCGCAGCGGCCGGTCGATCAGGCGGCAGGTGAGGATCGCGTCCTCGGAGGGGCGGCCCTCCCGGCGGAAGAAGGAGCCGGGGATCTTGCCGGCCGCGTACTGGCGCTCCTCGACGTCCACCGTGAGGGGGAAGAAGTCGAGCTGGTCCTTGGGGCGCTTCGAGGCGGTGGTCGCCGAGAGGACCATGGTGTCGTCGTCCAGGTAGGCGACGGCGGAGCCGGCGGCCTGCTTGGCCAGACGGCCGGTCTCGAAGCGGATGGTGCGGGTGCCGAAGGTGCCGTTGTCGATGACGGCCTCGGCGTAGTGGGTCTCGTTCTCCACTAGCGGTTTCTCCTACGTGTTCGTCTTTGCGTCCTTCGGCCCGTGTGGCCGGGGACGGTGTCGACGGAGGCGGAGAAGCGCGCTGGGTGCGGGCCGGTCTTCGATCGAAGCTCCCGGGTCTCTTGCCCGGGGGCCACTACCGAGGACCGGCGGCGAGCAGGCGGCTTCTCGCTCTTCGTCTGTCCTGTTGTGCGTGCGGTTGTGTCACCAGCCTACGGTCCGCGGCGCACCTTTCGCACGTACAGCAAAGGGAGCGGCCCCCTGAAAGTGGGAACCGCTCCCTTCACGGCTGCTTACTTGGCGCCGCCGGCCGCACCGCGGCGGATGCCGAGGCGGTCGACCAGCGCACGGAAGCGCTGGATGTCCTTCTTGGCCAGGTACTGCAGCAGGCGGCGGCGCTGGCCGACCAGGATCAGCAGACCACGACGGGAGTGGTGGTCGTGCTTGTGGGTCTTGAGGTGCTCGGTCAGGTCCGAGATGCGGCGGGACAGCATCGCGACCTGGACCTCGGGGGAGCCGGTGTCGCCCTCCTTGGTGCCGAACTCGGTCATGATCTGCTTCTTGACAGCGGCGTCGAGAGCCACGCGGATCTCCTCTTGGTTTCGTGCGCCCACGAGTGCCCCTGGTCTGGTTCTCAGGGGAATCTTCCGTGACTCGCGAGCGAAGGTCCGATGAGCGCTGCTCCCCGAGCCTGTCCTGAGAACAGGGTGATTCCGGGAGCGCGTACACAAACGGCCGTCACACAGCGTACCAGCTCGCCGGTGAGGCCGTTCGGGTGACCCTTCCCTGGTGACCGGGCGGTCACCACCGGGCGGTCGCTACCGCCCGATCACTAGCTGGTGAGCGACCGGGCGGCCATGAACACGTCGAGCACGGCGAGGCAGAGCGGGACCAGGGAGAGCAGGACGAAGCCCTCGGCGAGGTCGAGCAGGCGGCCCCAGAAGGGCGAGAGGCCCTTCCTCGGGATGATCAGGCCGATGGCGGTGACCAGGGCGGCACCGGCGGCGACGGCCGCGGTCAGCCAGATCGTGCGGACGTCGAGGCCGCCGCGGTCCCCGTACAGGACGAGGTCCTTGACCAGGTCGACCGGCGGGTTCAGGGAGAGGCCGAGGATCAGCAGGGCGATGGCGGCGAGACCGGCCACCAGGACGCAGGCGACCTGCGAGGTGTAGCGGAAGAGCCGGGCGCGCAGCAGCATCGCGAGGCCGGCGGCGAGCGCGAGGAGCTGTCCCCAGACGTTCCCGGCGAAGCCGAGGACCGCGGCGGAGCCGACGACGACGGCCGCGCAGCCGCCGACCAGGCCGAGCAGCATCTCGTGGCCGCGGCGGGCCTGCAGGGCGATCCGCTCGCCGTCGACGGGCTGCGCCTCCTCGTGGGCCGCGCGGTGCGGGTCGGCCAGGAACTCGTCCTCGGAGGCGCTGCGCGGGGAGGCGTAGCCGATGGGCAGGCGGGCGAAGCGGGCCGAGAGGCCGGGCAGGAAGGCGACCAGGCCGATGGCCACGGGGACGCAGACGGCGGCGGTCTCGGTGGCGGAGGACTCCGTCAGGATCGCCAGGAAGGTGGCGAGGGTGCCGACGGTGGCCAGGAAGGTGGCCGCCACGAACGGGGCGTCGCCGCTCGGGGTGAGCGCGACGAGCGCGACGGCGGCGACCAGGACGCTGACGCAGCCGAGCAGGAACTGGAGCCGGCCGGGGCCCTGCCCCGCGTCGGGGGCGATGATGCCGGAGCCGGCGATGAGCAGCAGCGGCAGTGCGCCGAGGCCCAGGGCGACGGCGGTGGCGCGGTCGCCGTAGACCCGGGCGCGGACGCCGGCGAAGGCGGTGAGCAGCACGCCGGCGGCGCCCGCGATGACGCCGGGCAGGCTGTGCATGTCGTGCCGGAGCGGGTCGGCGAACCAGAGGACGAAGCCCATGAGGACGAGGAGTAGCACGCCGCCGACGAGTCCGGCGCCGCGCAGCAGGTCGTCGCTCCACAGGTGCCGGTCGCGGGTGACGGCGGAGGCGACGGCGTCGGAGACGTCGTCGAAGACGGCGGGCGGCAGCGACTGCGCGAAGGGGCGCAGCGAGAGCACCTCGCCGTCGAGGACCTGCTGGGCGGCGAGCGAGCGGGCGCCGTCGAGGACGGAGCCGTCGCGCCGGACCAGGTGGTAGCCGGTGGGGGTGCCGGCCGGCTGGGTCTGCCCGGTGAGCCGGAGGATCTCCGGGTGGACGTCGGCGACGGCGATGTCCTCGGGGAGTGCGACGTCGATACGGCTGTCGGGCGCCACGACGGTGACGCGGCAGAAGCCGGTCGCTGCGGTCGTACTCACGTTTCTGGACCCCCTGATTCGCGGTTGCGCACACTGCGGCGCCACCCTACCGGGGACCGGTGGGGGTGGCTGCAAGTAGGATCCTGCACTCACGGGGGAGACCGCATGGAACACAGCCGACGGGGGCGCGGATGCGGTGACTCCCTCACGAGCCCGCCCGTAACGAGGGATTGATGCGCCGGTGAGCCAGATCGTCGTCAAACGCCCGCCGAGGTCCCTTCCTCCGGAAGTACCCGGTGAGGAACTGGTCCTGGAGTCTCCGCCGGAACTTCCGCGGGGACAGCAGGAGTCCGCGTTGATGCAGCTCCTCCCGATGCTGGGCATGGGCTCGTCCGTGGTCTTCTTCTTCATGACGCCGTCGCCGATCATGCGCATCATGGGCGTCCTGATGCTGGCGTCGACGGTCGCGATGGCGATCGCCCAGTTCGTGAGATTCCGCCGCGGTACGCAGGGGCAAATGGCCGATGTGCGGCGGGACTACCTCAAATACCTCGCGCAGACCCGGCGTACGGTGCGCCGCACGGCCCGTCGCCAGCGGGACGCGCAGCTGTATCTGCACCCGGCGCCCGAGCAGTTGTGGTCGGTGGTCGCCGAGGGTTCGCGGGTCTGGGAGCGGCGGGTCGGCGACCACGACTTCGCGCAGGCGCGGATCGGTCTGGGCGCGCAGCAGTTGGCGACTCCGCTGGTGGCGCCGGACACGGCGCCGGTGGACGAGCTGGAGCCGCTGTGCGCGGGCGCGATGCAGCAGTTCCTCGCCGTGCACGGCACCCTGGACGGGCTGCCGATGGCGGTGTCGATGCGGGCGTTCTACCACGTGACGGTCTCCGGTGATCCGGAGTCGGCGCAGTCCGCGGCGCGCGGTCTGGTGGCGCAGCTGGTGACGCTGCACTCCCCCGACGACCTGATGCTGGCCGTGGTGGCGGCGCGCGGTGCGCAGGAGCGCTGGGACTGGACGAAGTGGCTGCCGCACACCCAGGTGCCGGGGACGGTCGACGGGGCGGGCACCAAGCGCCTGTTCGGCGACGACCTGGGCGAGCTGGAGCAGCTGATCCGCTCGCGCCTGGACGGGCGGCCGCGGTTCAGCCGGGACAACCAGCCGGTCCTGGACCAGCCGCACGTGGTGGTGGTCCTGGACGGCGGGATGGTGCCGCCGGACTCGCTGCTCGCGGCGGCCGAGGGCCTGCAGGGCGTGACCATCGTCGAGGTGGTCTCCGGTGAGCTCGACGAGCAGCGCGGCGGTCTGTCCGTGGTCGTACGGCCGGGGCGGCTGCGGCTGGAGTCGGGTGGCGGCTTCGCGTACGAGGGTGTGCCGGACGGCATGTCGCTGCCGGCCGCGGAGGCGCTGGCCCGGCAGCTGGCGCCGCTGCGGATGGGCGGCGGGGACGACGACGAGCCGCTGCTGGCCAACCTGGACTTCACGGATCTGCTGAACCTGGGCGACGCCGCCTCGGTGGACGTGGCGCGCACCTGGCGGCCGCGGTCGGTCGCCGAGCGGCTGCGGGTGCCGATCGGGGTCGGCGAGGACGGGCAGCCGGTCATGCTGGACCTGAAGGAGGCCGCGCAGGAGGGCATGGGCCCGCACGGCCTGTGCGTGGGCGCGACGGGTTCCGGCAAGTCGGAGCTGCTGCGCACGCTGGTGCTGGGGCTCGCGGTGACGCACTCCTCGGAGACGCTGAACTTCGTCCTCGCGGACTTCAAGGGCGGCGCGACCTTCGCGGGCATGTCGCAGATGCCGCACGTGGCGGCGGTCATCACCAACCTGTCGGACGACCTGACGCTGGTCGACCGCATGGGCGACGCGATCCGCGGTGAGCTGCAGCGGCGGCAGGAGCTGCTGCGGTCGGCGGGCAACTACGCGAACATCCACGACTACGAGAAGGCGCGGGCGGCGGGTGCTCCGCTGGAGCCGCTGGCCTCGCTGGTCCTGGTGATCGACGAGTTCTCCGAACTCCTCACCGCCAAGCCTGACTTCATCGACATGTTCATCCAGATCGGCCGCATCGGGCGTTCGCTCGGTGTGCATCTGCTGCTGGCCTCGCAGCGCCTGGAGGAGGGCAAGCTGCGCGGCCTGGACACGTACCTCTCGTACCGGATCGGTCTGCGGACCTTCTCGGCCGCGGAGTCGCGCACGGCGCTCGGTGTGCCGGACGCGTACCACCTGCCGTCGGTGCCGGGTTCCGGCTATCTGAAGTTCGGTACGGACGAGATGACCCGCTTCAAGGCGGCGTACGTCTCGGGGACGTACCGTACGGGCGGTCCGCGGCTGGAGGCCGGGCAGCTGCCGATCGAGCGGCGGCCGGCGCTGTTCACGGCCTCGCCGGTGCCCGTGGTGTACGCGGCGCCCGACCCGGCGTATCTGACGGCGCAGCGCGCCCAGGAGGACGACGCCCTCGCGGACACCGTCCTCGACGTCATCGTGCGCCGGCTGGAGGGGCAGGGCGTGCCGGCCCACCAGGTGTGGCTGCCGCCGCTCGACCAGGCGCCCACGCTGGACCAGTTGCTGCCGGGGCTCGCGCAGACCGCGGACCGGGGGCTCACGGCGACGGAGTACAGCCGCCCCGGCGGGCTGACCGTGCCGCTCGGTCTCATCGACAAGCCCTTCGAGCAGCGGCGCGAGGTGCTGTACCGGGACTTCTCGGGTGCGGCGGGCCACATGATGGTGGTGGGCGGTCCGCAGTCCGGCAAGTCGACGCTGATGCGCACGCTCGTGTCGTCGTTCGCGCTCACCCACACGCCGGCCGAGGTGCAGTTCTACTGCCTGGACTTCGGCGGTGGCGGCATGTCCTCGCTGGCCGATCTGCCGCATGTCGGCGGTGTGGCGTCCCGGCTCGACCCGGAGCGGGTGCGGCGTACGGTCGCCGAGGTGATGGGGGTGCTCAACCGGCGGGAGGAGTTCTTCCGCGCCAACAACATCGACTCCATCGCCACGTACCGGCGCAAGCGCGCGGCCGGTGAGCTGCCGGGCGAGGCCTGGGGCGACGTGTTCCTGGTCGTGGACGGCTGGGGCGGCTTCCGCAACGACTACGACATGCTGGAGCCGGTCGTCTCGGACCTCGCGGCGCGCGGTCTGGGCTACGGCATCCACGTGGTGATCACCGCGGCCCGTTACATGGAGGTGCGGGCGGCCCTCAAGGACCAGATGCTGGGGCGTCTGGAGCTGCGGCTCGGTGACGTCATGGACTCCGAGTTCGACCGCAAGGTCGCGGCCAACGTGCCGCCGGGCGTGCCCGGCCGCGGCCAGGTGCCGGAGAAGCTGCACTTCATGGGGGCGCTGCCGCGCATCGACGGGTCGAGTGCGGCGGAGGACCTGTCCGAGGGCACGGCCGCCTTCGTCCAGGCCGCGAAGGCCGCCTGGACGGGTGCCCCGGCCCCGGCCGTGCGGCTGCTGCCGCGCCGGCTGCCGGCGGAGCAGCTGCCGAAGGGCTTCGAGTACCCGCAGCACGGCATCGCGATCGGCATCGACGAGACCAACCTGGAGCCGGTGTTCGTCGACTTCGAGACGGACCCGTTCTTCCTGATCTTCGGCGAGAGCGAGTCCGGCAAGACGGCGCTGCTGCGTCTGATCGCCAAGCAGCTGTGCGAGCGGTACACCCCGGAGCAGGCCCGGATCGTCGTCGGCGACTACCGGCGCACGATGCTGGAGGCGGTGGCGCCCTCGCACCTGCTGGAGTACGCGCCGATGGCCTCGGCCATGCAGATGCACATGGACGCCATCAACACGGTGATGACCAAGCGCGCCCCGAAGCCGGACATCACCCCGCAGCAGCTGCGGGACCGCAGCTGGTGGACGGGTCCGCAGCTCTTCGTCCTGATCGACGACTTCGAGCTGGTCGCGACGAACTCGGGCAACCCGCTCCAGGTCCTGGTGGAGAACCTGCCGTTCGCGCGCGACGTCGGCATCCGCTTCATCGTGGCCCGCAACGCGGCCGGCGCCTCGCGCGCGATGTACGAGCCGTTCATGCAGCGCGCGAAGGAGCTCGGCGCCCAGGGCGTGATCCTCTCCGGTGACCCGGGCGAGGGCGACATCCTCGGCAACGTCCGTGCCAGGAAGATGCCTCCGGGCCGCGGCACCTTCGTCTCCCGCAAGCGCGGGATGCCGCTGGTCCAGCTGGGGTGGATGCCGGACCGGACGTGACGGGGGCCGTGCTTCCGGTTTCCGGTGTACGGGGACGGGGGCGTCGCTAGGGTGGGCGGCAGGGTCGCACCGCCCTGATCAGCACTGGTCAGCACTGGTCAGCACTGATCAGCGCTGACCAGCACAGATTCAGCACAGATAAGGAACGCGCCGATGGCTGACGCCCAGGACAGGGAACGCGTGAAGGAAGAGCTCTACGCCCTCGACATCTCCGGTGTCGAGTGGCAGGGGGCGCCGGGGACCAGTCCGGACGAGGAGCGGGTGGAGATCGCGTATCTGCCGGGTGGCGGGGTGGCGATGCGGTCCTCGCTCGACAAGGAGACCGTGCTGCGGTACACGAAGGCCGAGTGGGACGCGTTCGTGCTCGGCGCGCGGGACGGCGAGTTCGACCTGAAGTAGCGGGAGCCGTACACGCGTGAGGGGGTGGCCCGTGAGAACGGGCCACCCCCTCAGGCGTCAGTGACGCGGGATCACATCATCATGCGGAAGCGGGCCGCGTTGCCCTTGTCGGTGTCCCGGTAGCCGACGACCGACTCGTCGAGGAGCTGGGCGATGCGCGCCAGGTCCTGGTTCATGGCCGCCATGTCCTTGGTCAGGCGGTCCTGGCTCTCGCGGTACGCGATCTTCGCCTCACCTTCCCAGTTGGAGGCGACGCGGTTGACCTCGGTCATGAGGTCTTCCAGCTTCTGGCTGAGCTGGCTGGAGGTCAGACGGACGTCGCCCGCCGCCTGGGTCACGGTGTCGTAATTGACCGCAGTAGTCATCTTCGTGGCTCCTGGAGTGTTGGGACGCGGGAGGAGGGCGAGGCTCAGGCCATGCCGAGGATGGCGCTCTGGCCGGCCGAGGTGTCGTCCATCTTGCGGAAGGACCGGATGCGGTCCTCCTCCTCCTGCGTGAAGCCGTCGGCGCTCATGCGCATGACCTCTTCCAGCTTCACGAGCTCCACGCGCATGTTGCGCAGACGCAGGTTCAGGTCGTTCTGGACCCGGTCGTACTCCTTGCTCGCAGCGCCCTGCCAGCCCGCCTGGATGCGGTCCACCACGCCGTTGAGGGAGGTGATGCGAGCCTGGAGCTCGTCGTGGAAGTCCTGGATCCGGCCGGCCAGCTTGACTTGTTCGGCACTGGTTACGTTCAGGTCTTTCGACATCTTGCCCCTTCTTCCTACGGTGGCGAGCGGCGGTCAGGCCGCCGGGCCTCCCGATCGCGATACGGACGGGTATCTCTTGATGCCGCCCCCGTGCTGGGATCGCACTACCGTGCCCCCGACCGTCACTCTAGCCATTGGGGACGGTAGTTCCAACTGCAAAGTACCCACCGGATACTTGGCTCACCGGACCGGTCTCCGGCGACGGCTGTCGCGGATCACGGCGGCGGTGCCGGTGACCACGGCCACCAGCACCGCGCCGATCCCCAACGCATAGGTGGCGAGCCGTTCGGAGCGCTCCTGGGGAGTCTCCGACAGCGCCATGTGGGCCGGTTCGGGCGCCGGTGGCTTCGGCGGTCCCGGGTCCGGCGTCGGGCTGCTCGGCGGGGTGGTGTCGTCGGCTCCGTCGGCGAGTGCCCGCACCGGATCGACGACGCCCCAACCCACGTGCCTGTCACGCCCGTTGATCGAGCGGACGGCGGTCTGCTCGATCCTGGTCACGATCTGCGCCGCGGTCCAGTCCTTGTGCTTGGCCCGCAGCAGGGCGGCGACGCCGGACACGTACGGGGCGGAGAAACTGGTCCCGTTGTCGACGCACTGGCCGCCGCCCGGGACGGTCGAGACGATGTCGACGCCGGGTGCGGCGACTCCGACGAAGGGGCCGGACTGGGAGAACGCGGCGCGTTCGTTGTCGCGGTCCGAGGAGGCGACGGCGAGGACCCCGGGGAAGGCCGCGGGGTAGGTGTTCTTGTCTTTGCCGTCGACGCCGTCGTTGCCCGCGGAGGCGACGACGACCACATTCGCGGCGAGCGCCCGCGCCACGGCCTTGGCCATGGCGGAGTCCGGTCCGAGCGGCTGGGTGGTGTCCTGGGAGATGTTGATGACGTGCGCGCCCTTGAGGACCGCGTAGTCGATCGCCTGGGCCATCGTGTCGGACTTGCCGCTGTTCTTCTCGTCGTTCTGCCGGATCGGGATGATCGTCGCCTCGGGGGCCAGGCCGACGAAGCCGGTGCCCTTGCCCGGGCGGGCGGCGATGATCCCGGCGACCTTGGTGCCGTGGCCGACCTCGTCCACGGTGCCGTCGGTCTTGCCGCGCTGGTCGTCGCCGGGGCCCGGGTTCTCCTTGTCGGGCTTCAGGTAGTCCTTGCCCGCCTTGGCGTCCACCGCGCCCTTCAGCTGCGGGTTGACGTCGTCGACGCCGGTGTCGATGACGGCGACCCGGACGCCCTTGCCCTTGTTGCCCTGCCACAGCTCGTCGAGCAGCACCCGCTGGAGCGACCAGGGGATGCCCTCGATCTGCTTCTTCATGGGGAACGTGCACTCGCCGCTGCCGTCCAGACCGGCCGGCCGCTGGATGCCCTCGGCGTACGCGGCGGGCGGGACCGCGAGCAGCCCGGCGAGGGCCGTCGCGGCGAGCAGCGCCCCCGTACGGTACGTCGTCATCCGCTCCACCTCCCTCACGAACCCTGCGGCTGGCGCGCGCTGTTGGTGTCGAGGCGCGGGCCCTTGGACAGGAACTCCGACCACTCCATCGGGACGGGCACCGGAGTGACCTTCTCGTAGCCCAGACGCTTCTGCGCGTCGGAGGGTTCCGGGCGTCCGTCGGTCTGCCGCTGCTCCCCCGCGCCGATCTCGGAACGGCCCTTGTCGCTGTCGCCGTTGGCCTGCACCGCGTAGCGCAGCCCGGTGTCGGTGACGAGGAAGAGCGAGCCCCCGGGCGCGGACTGCCGGCCCTGGATCTGGGTGTAGAGCAGCCCGGTGCCGGGGGTGACGTACGTGCTGGTGCCGCCGGCGGTGATGTCGGCGGGGTACTTGGTGCCCGCCCACGTCGTCAGGGTCGTCCGGCCCTTGTCGCCGACGCTCTGCAGCACCGAGCAGATCGTGTCGCGGGCGCCCGGGCCGCCGACGGAGTTGACCTGCTTGGGCTGCCGCTCGGGCCAGCGACGGTCGGCGGCGAACGGG
Organism: Streptomyces sp. NPDC023157; assembly: GCF_055560575.1. Lineage (NCBI taxonomy): Bacteria > Bacillati > Actinomycetota > Actinomycetes > Kitasatosporales > Streptomycetaceae > Streptomyces > Streptomyces sp. NPDC023157. The sequence continues at coordinate 459,288 of NZ_JBVHIL010000009.1, read as the reverse complement.
GTGGCGTCGGGGCTGAGCTGGCCCAGGCTGACGCCGCTCGGCGCCTTCATGCCGAGTTCCGCGGTCTGCGGGGAGTTGATGAGCAGCCAGGCGGTGAAGGCGCTGACCGGCTGCACCCTGCCCTGGAGCACGAGGTAGTGCTGGGGGCCGGAGCCGGTGTTGGCGAGCAGCACCATGCCGACCTGGTCCTGCGCCTGGGTGAGACCGCCGTTGACACCGGCGTCGGAGCCGATCGTGCCGGGGATCTTCGGGAAGTCGACCGGGGTGCCGGTCTTCAGGGTGGCCAGCCAGTCGTCGGTCACCTGCTGGGGCTGCCGGTTGACGCCGAAGAGGGCGGTGGTGAGGTTCGGCGCCTCCTCGTTGACCCGGTACTTGGTGCCGGTGTGGTCGACGAGGTACTGGGCGCTCTCCTTCTGCCCCTTCACGTACAGGACCTCACCGGGGCCCAGCTTGCTGCTGTTGTCCGTGCGCCCGAGATCCCGCTGGGCGAAGAGGAAGGTGGCCTTCTGCACGCCGCCGCCGTTGCCGCCGCCGGGCTGCTCGCACACGGCCCAGCGCTTGGCGGTGCCCGCGTCGCCGGCGGCGGGCAGGCGGTCCGGGGCGTACGGGATGCCGAGGATCGGGCCGCGCGGCGGCTTGCCCTTGTCGAGCTCCTTGTCGTCGACCTGGATGACCTGGAAGTCGTCCGGGTTGAGGAGCAGTCGGGCGGAGGCCAGGTTGAGCACCGGGTGGAGCAGGGTCTTGCGGTCCTTGCCCTTGCCGGTGGTGAGCACCACGTAACGGGTGGTCGACTGCTTGCCGACGATCACCTTGGTGCCGGGCTTGTCCCAGCCCTTGGGCGCCGTGGGCTTGAACATGCCCCAGGCACCGAATCCGGCGAGCACCAGGGCGCCGATGATCAGGCCGGGGACGACCGCGCGCAGCGGCCTGGGCGCCCCCTCCTCCGTACCCGAGGGAGAGGGTTGGAGGAATGCCGCGACCGTGCGCTTCTTCGCAAAGGTGTACGCGTTGAGCTCGTCCCGCCGTGATGCCATGAGTCCCCATTTTCGTCAGACGCAGTCTCCGCTCGGGAGTCCGGGGATCATGGCGCCCGGGCCCCGGCCGTCGGACCGGCCCCCTACTATGCCTGCTGTCCGCCCGTGCTCGTGGGGCGGGTAGGGTGATCCAGCCGCCAATGGCCTGGCCGGCCAGGGCGATCGGGATGAATTGAGGGGGATTCTCCATCATGGCTTCCGCGACGCGGGCGCGGCCTTCTGCCGCCGCGTCCTCTTCCACGCCCTCCGTCTCCCCTTCTCCGGGGCCCGGTTCGTCCGTTCCGTCCTCGGTCGCACCGCGCCTCCAGGCGCGCCCGGGACACTTCGGTGCGTTCCGATTGCAACAGCTCGTACTGATCGAGGTCGCGGCGGCGCTGCTGCTCGTGGCCGCCGTCGTCGACAAGCTGATGCTGGTCCCCGCCGGCGTGGTCGCGGCGCTGCTCGTGCTGCTCGCGGTGGTGCGCAGGCACCGGCGTTCGCTGCCGGAGTGGCTCGCCACCTTCCTCGCGCTGCGCGCCCGGACCCGCCGGGCCGGTTCCCTGACCGTGCCCGAGGGCACCGAGCCGGGGCTCGCCCCGGTCGTCGAGTGCGACCCGGCGCTGCGGACCTACGCGTACAGCGACCGCGACCGGCGTCCGGTCGGGATGATCGGCGACGGCACCTTCCTCACGGCGGTGGTGCGGGTCGAGTCCGAGGCCACCGCGCTGCGCCCGGACCGCTCGGCGCGGCCGCTGCCGGTCGGACTCGTCCGCGACGTGCTGTCGGTGGACGGCATCCGGCTGGAGTCCGCGCAGATCGTGCAGCACACCCAGCCGGCGCCCGCGCCGCACCTGCCCGCGCAGGCGATGGCCACCCGCAACTACGCGCCGCTGCAGGCACAGACGGGTTCGCCCGCGCTCCGCATCACCTGGATCGCGCTCAAGCTGGACCCGGAGCTGTGCCCGGAGGCCGTGGAGGCGCGCGGCGGCGGCGTCGAGGGCGCGCAGAAGTGCCTCGTGCGGGCGGCGGACCAGCTGGCGAGCCGGCTGGCCGGTGCCGGGTTCCGGGCCACCGTCCTCACCGAGCAGGAACTCACCGCCGCGCTCGCCACCTCGACCTGCGCCAGCCCGATGGCGATAGCGCAGGCGGGCCGCGGACAGGCGCGGGCACGCAGGACCCAGGAGACGGCGCGGACCTGGCGCGTGGACGACCGGCGGCACACGACGTACTGGGTGGGGCGCTGGCCCCAGTTGGGCGGCGCGGGCGGTGCGGGAGCCTCGATGCCCCAGCTGGTGGCGCTGCTGACCTCGCTGCCCGCGCTGGCGACGACGTTCAGCCTGACATTGAGCGGCGGTGACCGTCAGGAAGTGACGGTCACCGGACACGTACGGATCACCGGGCGCAGCGACGAGGAGCTGGTGACCGCCCGGCACGAACTGGAGCGCGCGGCGCGCGGCGTGAAGACGGGACTGGTGCGGCTCGACCGCGAACAGGTCCCGGGCATGCTGGCGACGCTGCCGCTGGGGGGTGCGCGCTGATGTCGACTCCGGCGAACGGACCGGCGGGGGGCCGGGCGACGGGGCAGCCTGGGCAGATGGTCGGACAGTCGATGGGGCAGGCCGTGGGACAGCCCATGGGGCAGGTCGGAGGTCAGGCCATGGGGATGGGGCAGGGCGTGGGACAGCCGACGGGCCAGGGTCCCCTGGCGGGCGGCGCGGGCGGCGGTGTGCCGGGGGTGCCCGGCGCCTCGGGGCCCGGGGTGTCCGGCGGGCGCCCGGCCGGGGCGCCTTCGCGGCGGGCCGGCGGCAGCGGTGAGCGCGGTGCCGGACGGCGTACGGGCCGGGGCACGAAGCCCCGCTTCGGCTTCGGTCTGATCGGGCCGCGCCGGGACCGTCACTCCGTCCCCCTCGACCAACTCGGCGCGCTGGCCCTGCCGGTGGGCGACGACGGCCTGGTCGTCGGCGTGGACGCCGAGGGCCGGCCCGCCGTGCTCGGCATCAACCGGCCGAGCCCGTACGACGTCACGCTCATCGGCGGTCTGTGGACCGCGCAGGTGCTGGCGCTGCGCGCGGCGGCCACCGGCGCGCGCATCGCCGTCGAGACCGGCCGCGCGCAGGCGTGGACGGCGCTCGCCCAGGCGGCGGGCGGCGGGCAGCCCTGCATCACCCTGCACGACGTGGGCCGGGTCCCGCCCCAGGGCGCCTCGGCCGGCAGCCCCGTGGTCGTCATCCGCGACTGCGGCATGCGGCCGCCGCGCGGCCGGGTCGTGTCCGGGCCCTGGCAGTCCGTCGTGACCCTGCTCCCCTATCTGAGCCCGGTGGCCCCACGGCTCCTGGAGAAGTCCTCGCTGGTCGGGGTCCAGCGGGTCTCCCCCGACGAGGCCACGCAGATCGGCCGCATCATGGGTCTTCAGCGCTCCGAGTCGGAGGCCCTGTCGACGCTCGCCGACGGCGTGACCCTGTGGTGCACGCCGAACGACCGCCAGTTCGTGATGACGCAGGCGACGGACGCCGAGACCGGATTGTTGGGCAGCGCGCGACGGATGGACTGAGCGGCCGACGACGGCCGGCGGGCTGGCGAAACAGCCCAAGCTGTCCGTTTTTATATGGGTTTGATTCACCGGGGGTTTCACGCTCCGGTACGCGTGGGTCACTTGGGGCCCGGGCGTGTTCCGCGCGGTGCGCGGCGGGGGGCCGTCGGCCCTGCCCGACGGGCACGGTTGGCGTTTAGGGTGGGAAGGGCCCGCCCACGACGGCACAAGGGTGCGCGACCACACCAGGAGGCAAAGTGAACGGCGACCGGGACGAGATCAACGGAGGTTGGAACCCGCCCGTCGACGATCAGTCCGACGCGGACGCCGCCGAGATGACGGGTGAGTTCACCATCGACTACACCCCTCCGGCCTGGTACACCCAGAACGCGTCGGGTGGTTCGACCGGTGGCGCGCCCACGCCTCCCCCGCCGACCGGCGCGCCGGTCGCGGTACCCGGACTCCCGACGAGCGGCGGCTACGAGCCGACCTGGACGCCTACGCCCCCGCCCGCCGCGCCGATTCCGGCCCCGGCCCCGGCCCCGGCTCCGATGCCCGCGCCCGTGGCGCCGGCCGCTCCCGCGCCGGTCGCTCCCGTGGCGCCCGCGCCCTTCGGCGGTGGCGACGTGGAGAGCGGGGCGACGATGCGCTTCTCCCCCGCCGCGCTGAAGCGCGAGATGGCGGAGCGCGACCAGGCCGCGGACCAGCCGGCCCCGGCCGAGCCCCCGGTCGCCGCGCCCGTCGCCGCCCCCGTCGCCGCCCTGGACACGAACGGGACGCCGGAGACGGAGCCTGCGGTGGACACGGACACCCCGGAGCCGGTCGCCGAGACCGCGGACGAGGCCGTCACGACGGACGCCGAGGCGGCGCCGGGCGATGCCGACGAGACGCCCGTCGCGGCGGCCGAGGACACGGCCCCCGAGGCCGAGGCCGAGACCGCGTCGGAGCCCGAGGCTCAGGAGCCCGCCGTCGCCGAGGTCGCGGCGCCGGTCCAGGACGCCGACGAGCCCGCCCCCGCGCGGGACGCCACGCCCGCCGAAGGCCTCGCCGTCGGTCCGCCGCCCGCCGAGCCCGCGCCCGTCGCGCCCGCCGAGCCGCAGGACCTCGTGCCCGGCCCCGGGCTGCCGCCCGCCCAGCCCGCGCCCGGCGTGGCTCCCGTACCGCCTCAGAGCACCGGGCTGCCGCCGCTGCCGCCCTCGTTCCAGCCCGCGACGCCCGCGCCCGCGCCGCAGTGGCCCGCGCAGACGGCCCCGGCCGAGCAGCCGCCCGCCGCGCCGATGCCCGCCGCCGCCTCCTGGCCCGCCCCGCCGGTCCCGGCGCCCGCGCAGCCGCCGCAGGGCGGGTACGGGTTCCCGCAGCCCCCGGTCGCCGAGCAGCCGCACGCCCAGCAGCCGCAGGGCGGTTACGGCTTCCCGCACCCTGGCCAGCCGCAGGCGCAGCCCCAGGACGGCCCGCCCGCCCCCGCGCCCGCACCGCCGCAGGTCCCGCAGCCGCCGCAGGGTGGTTACGGTTTCCCGCAGCCGGGTCAGCCGCAGCCGTTCCCCGGCCAGCCGCAGCCGCCGCAGGGTGGTTACGGCTTCCCGCACCCCGGCCAGCCGCAGCCGCAGGACGGCCCGCCCGCCCCGCCGCAGGCCCCGCAGCCGCCGCAGGCCGGCTACGGCTTCCCCCAGCCCGGTCAGCCGCAGCCGCAGCCGTTCCCCGGGCAGGCCCAGCCGCCGCAGGCCGGCTACGGCTTCCCGCACCCCGGTCAGCCGCAGCCGCTGCCGCAGGACGGCGCGCCCGTGCCCGTGCCGCCGCAGGCCCCGCAGCCGGGGAGTCTGCCGCCCGACTACGTCGTGCCGGCCGGGCCGGTCGACCCCCGGACCGGGGCCGCGTGGCCCACGGCCGTGACGCACGACCAGCGCGAGCGGTCCGTGCCGGGTGCCCCGCTCGGGTACAACGCGGCCGTCGAGCTGTCCTCCGACCGGCTGCTGCGCAACAACAAGCAGAAGGCCAAGTCCAGCCGCAATCCCGGCGCTTCGGCCCGGTTCAAGCTGGGCGGCAAGAAGGAGGAGGCGGAGCGGCAGCGGAAGCTGGAGCTGATCCGTACGCCGGTGCTCTCCTGCTACCGGATCGCGGTCATCTCGCTGAAGGGCGGTGTCGGCAAGACCACGACGACCACCGCGTTGGGCGCGACCCTGGCCACCGAGCGGCAGGACAAGATCCTGGCGATCGACGCCAACCCGGACGCCGGCACGCTCGGGCGCCGGGTGCGCCGTGAGACCGGGGCGACCATCCGCGACCTGGTGCAGGCGATCCCGTACCTCAACTCGTACATGGACATCCGCCGCTTCACCTCGCAGGCGCCGTCCGGTCTGGAGATCCTCGCCAACGACGTGGACCCGGCCGTCTCGACGACCTTCAACGACGAGGACTACCGGCGGGCGATCGACGTCCTGGGCAAGCAGTACCCGATCATCCTGACCGACTCCGGCACCGGTCTGCTGTACAGCGCGATGCGCGGGGTGCTCGACCTGGCCGATCAGCTGATCATCATCTCCACGCCGTCCGTGGACGGCGCCTCCAGCGCCTCCACGACGCTCGACTGGCTCTCCGCGCACGGGTACGCGGAGCTGGTGCAGCGTTCGATCACCGTCATCTCGGGGGTCCGCGAGACCGGCAAGATGATCAAGGTCGAGGACATCGTGCAGCACTTCCAGACGCGCTGCCGCGGGGTGGTCGTGGTGCCGTTCGACGAGCACCTGGCGGCGGGCGCCGAGGTCGACCTCGACATGATGCGGCCGAAGACCCGCGAGGCGTACTTCCACCTCTCGGCGATGGTGGCCGAGGACTTCGTACGGGCGCAGCAGGTGCAGGGGCTGTGGACCGGCGACGGTCAGGGCGGGCTGCCCCCGCACATGGCCCCGCCGATGCCGGGCCACCAGATGCCCGGTCAGCCCGCACCGGGCCAGCCGATGCCCGGTCAGCCGTACCCACCGCAGCAGCCGTACCCGCAGCAGGGGCAGCCCGCGCCGGGCCAGCCGTATCCGGCGCAGCCCTACCCGCAGCCGGGTCAGCCGGGTCAGCCGTACGGAGCACCGCCCGCACCCGGACAGGCGTACGGGGCGCAGCCCGGTCAGCCCGCGGTGCCGCAGGGCTGGCAGCAGCAGCCGGCGCAGCCGCTCCCGCCGCAGGCCGATCCGCAGGGGCAGGTCCCGCCGCCCAACTGGCCGCAGCAGCAGCCTCCGCAGGCTCCGCCAGCCCCTCAGCAGTAAGGCGTCACAGGAGTAGACCAATGAGACCCCGTACCGGTGTTCCGGTACGGGGTCTCTTGGCATTCCCGCAGCCCACACGGGGTTTGAGACATCGTTGACGACGGCAGACCACCGCTGATACACCTTCGCTTCATCCATCGTCAGCCCAAGATCCACGGCACTTCCCACGACGCACGCATCCCGACGCGAGGTCACGTCCCATGGTCATGGTCACGAAGGCTCCACCCCGTCCGGCACCCACTTACAGAGCTCTCCGCCTGCTCGTCGCCGGCGGTGTCGCCGCCGCCTCGCTCGTGGCCGTCCCGCAGTCGGCGCAGGCCGCGCGGGCCGAGGACGGCAAGGCGGGCTCCGGCACCACGCTCACCGTCGCCGTCTCGCAGAGCGTCGACTCCCTGTCGCCCTTCCTCGCCCAGAAGCTGGTCTCCACCAGCATCCACCGGCTGGCCTACGAGTACCTGACCAACTACGACCCGAAGGACGCGCACACCGTCCCGGGCCTCGCGACCGCGTGGAAGTCCTCGCCGGACAAGCTCACCTGGACGTACACGATCCGCAAGGACTCGAAGTGGTCCGACGGGCGGCAGGCGACCGCAGAGGACGCGGCGTGGACCTTCCGCAAGATGATGACCGACCCGAACGCGGCGACGGCCAACGGCAGCTTCACGGCCAACTTCAAGAACGTCAGCGCACCCGACCCGCAGACCCTCGTCATCGAGCTGAAGCAGCCGCAGGCGACGATGACGGCGCTGGACGTGCCGATCGTGCCCAAGCACGTCTGGGAGAAGGTCTCCGACTTCTCCAAGTTCAACAACGACCGGCAGTTCCCGATCGTCGGCAACGGCCCGTTCGTCATCACGGACTACAAGGTCGACCAGTACATCAAGCTGAAGCCCAACAAGGACTTCTGGCGCGGGGCGCCCAAGTTCGACGAGCTGGTCTTCAAGTACTACAAGGACGGGGACGCGGCCGTCGCCGCCCTCCAGAAGGGCGAGGTGTCCTTCGTACCGAACCTGACGCCCGCCCAGGCCGCCGCGCTGAAGACCCAGAAGGACATCAAGGTCAACGACGCCCCCGGCCGCCGCTTCTTCGCGCTGGCCACCAACCCGGGCGCCCGCGCCCAGGACGGCAAGACCTTCGGCAACGGGCACAAGGCGCTGCTCGACCCGGAGGTGCGCAAGGCGCTCTTCCTCGCCGTGGACCGCGCCACCCTCGTCGACAAGGTCTTCCAGGGGCACGCCGTCGAGGGCGAGGGCTACATCCCGCCGCGCTTCGGCTCGTACTTCTGGCAGCCCTCCGCCGAGCAGAAGCGCGGGTACGATCCGGCCAGGGCCGAGCAGGTCCTCGACGCCGCCGGATACCGGAAGAACGGCGACGGCAAGCGGGTCGGCAAGGACGGCAAGCCGCTCGACTTCCGCATCCTGTGCCACGCCACCGACCCGAACGACAAGGCGATCGGCAAGTACCTCCAGGAGTGGTGGGGCAAGCTGGGCATCGGGCTGAAGGTCGAGTGCCTCGACAGCGTCTCCGACCCGTGGGTCAAGGGCGACTACGACCTCGCCTTCGACGGCTGGTCGGTCAACCCGGACCCGGACTACGTCCTGTCGATCCACACCTGTGGCGCGCTGCCCGCGACCCCGAAGGACTCCGGCGCCACCGACAACTTCATCTGCGACCCGCGCTTCGACGCGCTGTACGCGCAGCAGGCCGTCGAGTACGACGCCGCCAAGCGGTCCGCGCTGGTCAAGCAGATGCAGGCGCGGCTCTACGACACCGGGTACATGAACGTCATCGCGTACCCGAACGCCCTGGAGGCGTACCGCACCGACCAGATCCGCTCCATCACGACGATGCCCGAGGCGGCCGGCAACCTCTGGGGCCAGGACGGCTACTGGAGCTGGTGGTCGGCCGTCCCCGCCGCCCAGGCCTCCGACGAGACGTCCGGCTCCTCCTCCACCGGGATGATCGTCGGGATCGGTGCCGCCGTCGTGGTGCTCCTCGGCGTCGGGATCTTCCTGGGCATGCGCCGCCGCTCCACCTCCGACGACCGCGAGTAGCCGGTGACGAGCGCAAGCACTCCCGCCTCCGTGGCACGGACCGAACCGGTCCGCGCCGCGGAGGGCGGCGCACCACGGTCCGCCACCGCTCTCGCGTATCTGCGCCACGCGGCGGGGAAGGTGGCCGGCGCGGCCGTCTCCCTCCTCGCCGTGCTCGTCACCAGTTTCTTCCTCTTCCGGATCATCCCCGGCGACCCGGTCAAGGCGATGACCCACGGACTGCCGACCTCGGCCGAGCAACTGGCCACGCTCCGCCACCAGTTCGGCCTCGACCAGCCGGTGTGGCAGCAGTTCACCGACTACTGCGCCAAGGCACTGAGCGGCGACCTCGGCACGTCCTTCCAGTTCCGCGCCCCGGTCGGCGAGCTCATCGCCCAGAAGCTGCCCGCGACCCTGCTGCTCACCGGCACGGCCGTGGTGCTCTACTCGGCGCTCGGGCTGTGGCTCGGCACCCGCTCCGCCTGGCGTCACGGCAGCCTCGGCGACCGGCTCAACACCGGGGTGGCGCTGACCCTGTGGTCGGTGCCGTCGTTCTGGCTCGGACTGCTGCTGATCATCGTGTTCTCGGTGGGCATGGGCCCCATCCCGGGGCTCTTCCCGACCGGCGGCATGGAGTCGGGCACCGGCGAGACCGGCTTCGCGTACGCGCTCGACGTCGCCCACCACATGGTGCTCCCGGTGCTGACGCTGGTCGCCGTGGGCTACGCCCAGACCCTCCTGGTGATGCGCTCCTCGCTCCTCGACGAGATGGGCGGCGACTACCTGACCACCGCCCGGGCGAAGGGGCTGCGCGACGACGCCGTACGGCGCCGGCACGCCGTACCGAACGCGCTGCTGCCGACGGTGACGATGGTCTTCATCAACCTCGGGCACGTGGTCGCCGGTTCGATCCTGGTGGAGACGGTCTTCTCCTGGCCGGGGCTCGGCGGGCTGTTCTACCAGGGCCTGAGCGTGCCCGACCTGCCGCTGGTGCAGGGCCTGTTCGTGGTCTTCGCCGGCGCGATGATCGTGATGAACCTGATCGCCGACCTGCTCTATCCGCTGCTCGACCCCCGGGTGGGCCGATGACCTCTCTGACCTGGGAACGCAGGCGCGGCACCGTCGCCCGCTTCTGGAAGTCCTACCGCGCCCACCGGGCCGGCCTGTACGGCCTGCTGGGGCTCGCCCTGATCGCGCTGCTCGCGCTGACCGCGCCGCTGACCGTCGGCGCCGACGTGCAGTCGGTGACCGACGCGCCGGGCACGGCCCTGGAGCCGCCCAGCGCCGCGTTCCCGCTCGGCACCGACCAGTTCGGGCGTTCGCTGCTCGGCCTGCTGGTGTGGGGCGCGCGGATCTCGCTGCTCGTCGGGCTGCTCGCGGCGACCCTGTCCGTCGCCATCGGCACCCTCGTCGGGATCATCGCCGGGCACTACGGCGGCTGGTTCTCCACCGTCGTCATGCGGATCACCGACTGGTTCCTGGTGATGCCGACGCTGGTCCTCGCGATCGTCCTGGCGACCGTGATGTCCCGCTCGATGTGGACGGTGGTCCTCGCGATCGGCGTGACCAGCTGGCCGACGACGGCCCGGCTGGTGCGGGCGCAGACGATCGCGGTGGAGTCCCGCCCGTACATCGAACGGGCGACCGCGCTCGGCGGCGGGCACGGGCACGTCATGACCCGGCACGTGCTGCCGAACGTCATGCCGCTGGTGCTCGCGCAGACCACGCTCGGCATCTCGACGGCCATCCTCACCGAGGCGACCCTGGCCTTCCTCGGGCTCGGCGACCCCACCGTCGTCTCCTGGGGCGGCATGCTCCAGGACGCGCGGGAGGCGGGCGCCGTCTCGTCCGGCCACTGGTGGTACCTGGCCCCGCCCGGCATCGCCATCGCGCTGGTCGCGCTCGCGTTCACGCTGTGCGGGCGGGCCGTGGAGGCCGTGCTCAACCCGAAGCTGGGGGTGGGTCGATGACCCTTCTGGAGGTACGGAACCTGAGCGTGACCTACGGGTCGGGGGCGGCGGCCGTCCCCGCCGTGCGCGGCGTCGACCTGAGCCTGCCCGCCGGCACCAAACTGGGGGTGGCCGGCGAGTCCGGCTGCGGGAAGTCGACGATGGCGCTCGCGCTGCTGCGACTGCTCCCCGCCTCGGCGCGGATGACCGGGGAGATCCTGCTCGACGGCGAGGACGTCCTCACCATGAAGTGGGGGCGGCTGCGCGCGGTGCGCTGGGCGGGCGCCTCGATCGTCTTCCAGGGCGCCATGCACTCGCTGAACGCGGTCCGGCGGATCGGGGACCAGATCGCCGAACCGCTGCTCGTGCACGGCCGGTCCACCCCGGCGGCGGCCCGCCGCCGGGCCGGGGAACTCCTGGAGCACGTGGGACTGCCGGCCGCGCGGGCGGCGGCCTATCCGCACGAGCTGTCCGGCGGGCAACGGCAGCGCGTGATGATCGCGATGGCGCTGGCCTGCGATCCGCGGCTGATCGTGGCGGACGAGCCGACGACCGCGCTCGACGTGATGATCCAGGCGCAGATCCTGCGCCTGATCGAGCAGCTGGTCGCCGAGCAGGACATCGGCCTGCTGATGATCAGCCACGATCTGGCCGTGCTCGCCGACACCTGCGACCGGCTCGCGGTGATGTACGCGGGGCGGGTCGTCGAGGAGGGCCCGGCGAAGGCCGTGTACGAGGCCGCCGCGCACCCCTACGGGCGGGCGCTGTCCGGGGCGTTCCCGCGCATCGGCGACCCGGCCTCCCGGCGGGCCCCGCGCGGCCTGCCGGGCGACCCGCCGGACCCGGCCGCGCTGCCGGGCGGCTGCACCTTCCACCCCCGCTGCCCGGTGGCGGTGGACCTCTGCGCGGAGCGGGACCAGGAGCTGCGGGACGCGGGCGCGGGGCGCCGGGCGGCCTGCGTACACGTGGGGAGCACCACTTGAGCACGGGCACGGGCACGGACATGGGCACGGACACGGGTACGGGCACACCGGGGCCGGAGCCGGAGCCGCTGCTGTCGGCGCGCGGGCTGCGGGTCGTCTTCCCGGGGCGGCGGGGCGGTCCGCCCGCGCGGGCGGTGGACGGGGTGGACCTCGACATCGGCGCGGGCGAGATCGTCGCCCTGGTCGGCGAGTCGGGGTGCGGCAAGACCACGCTGGCCCGGTCACTGCTCGGCCTGGTCCGGCCGAGCGGGGGTCAGGTGGCGTTCGCGGGGACGCCGCTCACGTACTCGGGGAAGGCGCTCAAGGCGTACCGCAAGCGGGCCCAGCTGGTGCTCCAGGACCCGAGCGGCTCGCTGAACCCGCGGCACACGGTCTACGACGCGGTGGCGGAGGGGCTGCGCATCCACGGGTACGCGGGCGACGAGCGGGCCGCGGTCTGCGAGGCGCTGTCCCGGGCGGGGCTGCGGCCACCGGAGCGGTTCCTGCTGCGCTACCCGCACGAGCTGTCCGGCGGGCAGCGGCAGCGGGTCGTCATCGCGGGCGCGCTGGTCCTGGAGCCCGAGCTGATCGTCGCGGACGAGCCGGTCGCCTCACTGGACGCGTCGGTGCGCGGCGAGATCCTGGCACTGCTGCTGCGGCTGCGCGACGAGCTGGGCCTGTCGGCGCTGGTCGTGACCCACGACCTGGGTCTCGCGTGGAACATCGCGGACCGGGTGGCGGTGATGTACCTGGGCCGGATCGTGGAGACCGGCCCGGTCGAGTCCGTCCTGACGGATCCCCGACACCCGTACACGCAGGCCCTGTTGTCGGTGCTTCCGGAGTCCGGTGGCGAGCCGGTGGTGCTGACCGGCGAGCCCCCGGACCCCGCACGCGTCCCGCCCGGCTGCCGCTTCCACGTGCGCTGCCAGGTGCTCGCCGCCGGCCGGGCCGCGGAGGTCGCGGACCGCTGCCGGACCGAGGACCTGCCGCTCCTCGGCGGCGGCGGACAGCGGGCGGCGGCCTGCCACTGGGCGGGCCGGGAGGCGGCGGGGGGCTGAGCGCGGCGGGCCGCCTGGGGGCCTCGCGGGTCAGGCGACGGAGCGGACCGGGATCACGGGGCGCGGCGCGTGGCCGACGATCCGGCGGACGGCGAGGTCCGGCTGGCGCGCCGGCTCCCCGTCGGTCCAGCGGCCCAGGCACACATCTCGGCGGCGTGTCGGGGCCGGCCGGGGCCGGGAACACCCCGCTCCTCGGCCTGCGCGCACGGTGGCCCCGGAGCCCCGGTTCGGCCGGACGGCCCTGCCGGAGCGCCGGGCGACCGGAGTCAGCCCCGGTCGTACGCCCCGGTGAGCTCGCGGCTGCGCTTGACGTCGTCGGCCATCGCCGCGAGCAGGTCGTCGAGGGTGTCGAACTTGAGCATGCCGCGCACGTACGCCAGGAAGTCGACGGCCACGTGCAGGCCGTACAGGTCCAGGCCCACGCGGTCGATCGCGTACGCCTCGACGGTCCGCTCCGTACCGTCGAACTGCGGGTTCGTGCCGACCGAGATCGCGGCGGGCATCCGCTCGCCGGCGGCCGTCAGCCAGCCCGCGTAGACGCCGTCGGCGGGGATCGCGGTGTGCGGCAGGGTCTCGACGTTGGCCGTCGGGAAGCCCAGCTCGCGGCCGCGCTGGGCACCGCGCACGACGATGCCCTCGACGCGGTGCGGGCGGCCCAGGATCTCGGCGGCGCCGGTCATGTCGCCCTCGGCGACCAGGCGTCGGGTGAGCGTCGAGGAGAACGGCTCCCCGCCGCCCGCCGCGCCGGTCACGCGCAGGTCGATGACCTCGACGTCGTAGTCGTACGTGGTCCCCAGCTCGGCCAGGACGTCGACGTTCCCGGCGGCGCGGTGGCCGAAGCGGAAGTTCGGGCCCTCGATGACGCGCTTGGCGTGCAGCTTGTCGACCAGGACCTTCACGATGAAGTCCGCCGGGGACAGCTGTGAGAACTCGGACGTGAACGGCAGGATCAGCAGCGCGTCCACTCCCAGCTCCGCCATCAGCTCGGCGCGCCGGTGGTGCGGGGCGAGCAGCGGCGGGTGGCTGCCGGGGCGCACCACCTCGGAGGGGTGCGGGTCGAAGGTGACGACGACCGAGGGGATGCCGAGCTCGCGGGCGCGCGCCACGGCACGCCCGATGATCAGCTGGTGCCCTCGGTGCACCCCGTCGTAGGAACCGATGGTGACGACGCTGCGCCCCCAGTCCTGGGGGATGTCCTCCAAGCCACGCCAGCGCTGCACTGTGACCGCTCCTCGTCCGCCTGTACCCAAGTCCGCGTGTACGCCTGTTGGCGCAGGTCTAAGACTGCCATGAGCATGCGGCCACGTCGGCATCGGCATGGGTGAGGTGACCTTCGTTACGGCGCACAGCACCTCGCGGAGTTCGGCGCGCAGGAAACGGGAGGCGCCGGTGCCGGGTGCGGCGAGGACGGGGGCGAGGGCGTCGCGGACCGCCGGCTGGGGTCCCGCGAGCAGCCGTACGACCAGGGGGTGGAGCACGCTGCGGGCCGTCGGCCCCTCTTCGAGGCGGCTGTCGACGAAGGCGGCGACCAGGCCGGCGCCCTCCGGGTGCCGCTCGGCGTACTCGGCGACGAGCTCGGCGGCGGCCCGCGCCAGGCGCGGGGTGGGGACGGTGGCGAGCAGCCGCAGGACCGCCGCGGGTTCATGGCCGTGCAGGCGGGTACGGAGGGCGGCGAGGACGGGTCCGGGATGGGTGACGAGCGCGGCGCCGAGCGCGTCCACGGGAACGGCCGGCTCGGCGAGGGCGCGCGGCAGGTGCCTGGCCCGGGAGTCCGGGTCGCGGACGAGCAGGGCGAGCGCGGGCCCGTGCAGGGCGCGGTCGGCGGGCCGGGCGAGCAGCGCGAGGGCCGCGAAGCGCAGCGTGGCCCGCTCGGCGTCGCTCGTCACGTGCGGGGCGACGAGCCGCCCGTACGCCGCGGCGGCCGTGCGCCGTTCGGGACGCCCGTCGTCGTGGGCCCAGCGGTCGACGGCCCGGCAAAGCGCGGCCGGCTCGTCCTCGGCGAGCGCGCCGAGCAGTCCCTCGGCTAGCGGATGGGCGGTGGCGACCAGGGCCTCGCACAGGTCGTCGACGGCGAGCCCGCGGTGGGTGTGCAGCACCGCCTGCGCGGCCGTGCCGACACTGGCCCCGGGCGCGGCGGCCAACGGCCGCTCGTCCCCGAACCAGCGGCACAACAGCGGCTGCACGCCCCTGGGGTCGGCCGCGAGCAGCCCGGCGACGGCGTCGAGGAACCGGGGCGGAGCACCCGCCCCGGGCGCGGGGTCCGCAGGCACCAGCCGCCGCAGCAGATCCACCCGCTCCCCGACGGGCAACCGCAGCCCCGCCCAGAATCGGGCCCCGAACCCGGGGAAGACCCCCTGGGCCCCGGGCCGCGCCCCGAGATGGTCGGCGAGACGCCGCAGAACGGGCAGGTACGGCCTGAGGTCCCGCATCCCACCCAACACCCCGACGAGCAGCCGCGAGGCCCACCAGACGCCTTCGACGGGCTCGGCGGGGGCGGGGGTCGGGACGCGGGCAGGGTCGTGAGCCGAGGCAGGGCCCCGGGCCCCGACGCCTCCGCCCGCTCCCCCGCCCCCTCCCCCGTCGGCGAAGCCCGCGAGCGCGTCCGCCAGTGTGAGGAGTCGGGTCGACAGGGCCTCCGGGCCCTGGTCGTGGTGGAGGTGGTGGAGGGCCTGGAGGACGGGGCCGATGCGGTGGCGGGGGACCGGGAGGGCGGCGGGTGGGGGTGGTTGGTGGACCAGGGAGTGGAGGGCGCGGTCGATGTCCAGGTGGGCGCCCTGGAGCCAGTCGGCGAGCTCCTCGTGGGCGAAGCGGTAGCCGGCGCCCGCGGGGACCAGCAGGGCCTCGGTGAGGACCGCGGAGGCCCAGCCGGTGGGCCAGGGGAAGAGCTCCTCGAAGGACTCCCGGTCCAGCTCGCCCTGCCCGGGGCCGAGGCAGCGGCGGGCGGCCTCGTGGACCTGGCCGCTGACCCGCGCGGCGAGGAGCCGCACGCCCGTCCCGCGCACCACGGGCCGGGTGCCGGCGGCGATCCGTACCGCGACCCGCAGGCACATCAGGGCGAGGTGGGCGGCGAAGATCTCGTCCCGGCCGGGGCGGCCGGCGGCCTCGCCCCGGGTGGCGGCGCGGATCTCGCCGAGGAGCCGCAGGGCCAGCGGGTGCCGGGCGTCCTCCTCGG
Source organism: Streptomyces sp. NPDC023157 (assembly GCF_055560575.1). NCBI lineage: Bacteria > Bacillati > Actinomycetota > Actinomycetes > Kitasatosporales > Streptomycetaceae > Streptomyces > Streptomyces sp. NPDC023157. The sequence goes on along the minus strand of NZ_JBVHIL010000009.1, from coordinate 443,317 downwards.
CGATCCCGTCGTCGGGGACGGCGTGGTGGCGCCGGGCCTCGCGCGCCGCTGCCTCGGTGAGCCCGCCCAGGACGACGGTCCTCGGCTCCGTGACGTACAGCGGTCCGGCCTGCTCCCAGTGTTCCGGGCGGCAGGCATTCACCAGCCGGGCCCCGTGGGCGGCGAGCCACTGCTCGGTGGCGGCCGTCCAGGCGGCGAGGCGGTGGGCGAGCAGCGGCGGCATCTCCTCGGGGCCGTCGAGCAGGACCAGGAGCGGCCGGTGGGCGGCGCGGGCGAGGGCGGCGGCCTGTTCGGGGGTGGCGCTCGCGGGGTCGCCGGGGGTGCCGGAGGCGGCGGCGACCCGCCCGGCGCGGTACAGGGCCCGGCCGATCGCCTCGGCCACGGAGCGGTCGTCGGACCGCAGGTCGGCGCCGCGCAGCCAGACGGTGGGCGCGGGGGCCGGGCCCCGGGCGCGCCGGGCGGCGAGGCCCGCGAGGGCGGTGCTGCGGCCGCTGCCGGGCGCGCCGACGACGGCGAGCACGAGGGCCTCGCCGTCGTCCCGTACGCGGCCCGCGGGGAGTTCCTCGCGGGTGCCGGTGGTGGTGGCGGTCAGCTCCAGGACGCCGGCCAGGTTGAGGTCGCGGCCGTAGGCGGGGACGGTGGCGGCGTTGCGCAGCAGCAGGGCGGCGAGCGGCCCGGCGGGTGGGAGCGGCGGGGCCGGGGGCGCCGTGGAGAGCGGCGAGGGGGGCGAGGGGGGCGTCGGCCGGGCCGAGTGTGGGGGGCAGGGGATCGGCAGGGCGTGGCCCGCGGCGCGCCGGTCGCCGTGCAGGGCGGTGCCGAGGACGGCGAGGACGGCTCCGGTGGCGGGGTCGAGGACAGGGCCTCCGACGGCCGGGCCGCCGGCGTGCAGCGCTTCGGCGCCCTCGGTGCCGATGGCCAGTTCGAGGGCGGGGCCCGCGGTGCCGCCGAGGACCCGTGCCTCGCGCCAGCCGTGCGCGGGGATCCGTACGTACGTGCCGGGCTCGATGCCGTGGCGGGCGGCGAGGGGCAGCGGGCGGCCGGTGAGTCCTTCGGCGCGGACGAGCGCGAGTCCGCTGTCGGGCAGCAGGGTGAGGTCGGCGGGGCCGACCCGGAGGGCGCCCCCGTCGGGGGTGCGCAGCAGGAGGGCGGTGCGGCCTTCGACCACCTCGTGGCCGGTGAGCACCGTGCCCTGGTGGTCGGCGAGGAAGCCGGTGCCGCACGGACGCCCGGCCGGATCCTCGATCCGCACCAGTTCCGTCAGGTCCCCGCTCCCCATGGTCCGACGGTAGGTCGACGGTGATCACGGGGAAAAGCTCCCGGCCGAACGCGCCCCCGCGCACTCCCCCCGTTCGCTTCGAGCGCCCGCCCGAAAGGGTGAGTACGCGATCACCGGCGGGACAGGGACCCGGCGGAGGGGGATCGTGGGGGGGGGCCCCCGGGGGGGCCCCCCCCCCCGGGGGGGGGGCGGCCCCCCCCCCCCCCCCACGGCCGCCCCCCCCGGCCCCCGCCGCCCCCCCGAGGGGAATAACCCGCCCCCCCCCGCGCAACACACCCCCCCC
>NZ_JBVHIL010000009.1:215201-441748 GCF_055560575.1 Streptomyces sp. NPDC023157 | reverse complement strand
TGGGCTCCGCGCCCCCGCCCCATGGGGTGAGCCCGCCACCCCGGGGGGGCCCGGCCCCCGGGGGGGGGGGTTGGGGGGGGGGCCCCGGGGGGGGCCCCCCCCCACGAGGGAGTCGCTTGCTCAGCCGAAGACGGCCAGGCTCTTCGCCTTGCCGCGCTGCGCCTCGACGAGGGCGATCAGCCGGCCGCCCGGGCCGAAGACCGCGACCGCGCCCGGCGGGAACTCCGGCATGTCCAGGCGGACGCCGTTCAGCAGGAGCTCGGCCCGCTTCTCGTCGACGTCCCAGCGGGGGAACGCCGCCGCGGCCGCGTCGGCGACCGGCATGACCGTGAGCTCCTCCTGGAGCTGCTCCAGGGTGCGCGCGGAGTCCAGCTTGTACGGGCCGACCCGGGTGCGGCGCAGCGCGGTCAGATGGCCGCCCACGCCGAGGCCGGCGCCCAGGTCACGGGCGAGCGCCCGGATGTACGTACCGGAGGAGCAGACGACGGAGACCACCAGGTCCATGACCGGGGTGCCGTCCTCCGCGGTGTCCTCGCGCACGTCGTACACGCGGAAGGAGGAGACGGTGACCGGCCGGGCCGGGATCTCGAACTCCTCGCCGCCGCGCACCCGCGCGTAGGACCGCTTGCCGTCGATCTTGATGGCCGAGACCTTCGACGGCACCTGCATGATGGCGCCGGTGAGCTCCGCGACCCCCGCGTCGATCTGCTCGCGGGTGACCTTCGAAGCGTCGACCGACGCCGTGATCTCGCCCTCGGCGTCGTCGGTGATCGTGGTCTGCCCGAGCCGGATCGTGCCCAGGTACTCCTTCTCGGTCAGCGCGAGGTGACCGAGCAGCTTGGTCGCCCGCTCCACGCCGAGGACGAGGACGCCCGTCGCCATGGGGTCGAGCGTGCCGGCGTGGCCGACGCGGCGGGTCTTGGCGATCCCCCGCATCTTGGCCACGACGTCGTGCGAAGTGAAGCCCGACGGCTTGTCGACGATGACAAGCCCTTCCGCGGCCGTCGGCCGGGAGGCACCGCCGGGCGTCTTCTGTGCGGTGCTCATTCGGCGGCTTCGTCCTCGCCCTGCTTCTTGTAGGGGTCCGCCCCACCGGCGAACGTCGCGCCCGAGGACGCGTCGCGCACCTTGGCGTCCGAGGCGCGCACCTGGTCGAGGAGGTCCTCGATGTTCTTGGCGGTCTCCGGAAGGGCGTCCGCCACGAAGGTGAGCGTCGGGGTGAACTTGGTGCCCGCGGCCCGGCCGACGGCCGAACGCAGGACGCCCTTGGCGCTCTCCAGGCCGGCGGCGACGCCGGCCCGCTCCTCCTCGTCCCCGTAGACCGTGTAGAAGACCGTGGCCTCCCGCAGGTCACCGGTGACGCGGGTGTCCGTGATGGTCACGTGCGTACCCAGGCGCGGGTCCTTGATGCCGCGCTGCAGCTTCTCGGCGACCACCTCCCGGATGAGGTCCGCCAGCTTCTTCGCCCGCGCGTTGTCGGCCACTGGTCCTTCTCCTCTTTCTTGCCTTGCTTGCTGAGTTCAGTCTTCGTCGGAGTGGAGCCTGCGTCGAACCGACAGCAGTTCCACCTCCGGCCGGGCGGCGACCAGGCGCTCGCACCGGTCCAGTACCTCGCTGAGATGCCCCGGGTCGCCCGACACCATCGCGACGCCGATCTCGGCCCGCCGATGGAGGTTCTGGCCCGACACCTCCGCCGCGCTCACGGAGAACTTCCGCTGGAGCTCGGCGACGATCGGCTTGACGACGGAGCGCTTCTCCTTCAGCGACCGTACGTCGCCGAGGAGCAGATCGAAGGACAGCGTCCCCACATACATGTATGCCCGGATGTCCCGCCGGTTCGGGTTCATGGCCCCGCCAACCGCTTGGCAGGGACATCAGAACCGTACACGCAACGGCCGGGGCCGATCGACGGAATTCCTTCCCGCCGACCGGCCCCGGATCAACGCTGTACGTCAGGCGCGCGGCTTCTCGCGCATCTCGTACGTGGCGATGACATCGTCGATCTTGATGTCGTTGAAGTTTCCGAGGTTGATACCACCCTCGAAGCCCTCGCGGATCTCGGTGACGTCGTCCTTGAAGCGGCGCAGACCCTCGATGTTGAGGCTCTCCGCGATGACCTTGCCGTCGCGGAGGAGGCGCGCCTTGGTGTTGCGCTTGACCTCGCCCGAGCGGATGAGGACACCGGCGATGTTGCCCAGCTTGGACGAGCGGAAGACCTCGCGGATCTCCGCCGTACCGAGCTCGACCTCTTCGTACTCCGGCTTGAGGAGGCCCTTGAGCGCCGCCTCGATCTCCTCGATCGCCTGGTAGATGACCGAGTAGTACCGGACGTCGACGCCCTCGCGCTCCGCCATCTGCGCGGCACGGCCGGCCGCACGGACGTTGTAGCCGATGACGATGGCGTCGGAGCCCATGGCCAGGTCGATGTCCGACTCGGTGACCGCACCCACACCGCGGTGCAGGACACGGATGTCGACCTCTTCGCCGACGTCGAGCTGGAGCAGCGAGGACTCGAGGGCCTCGACCGCACCGGACGCGTCGCCCTTGATGATGAGGTTGAGTTCCTGGACGAGACCGGCCTTGAGCACCTTGTCGAGGTCCTCGAGGGACACCCGGCGGACGCGCTTGGCGAAGGCGGCGTTGCGCTCACGCGCAGCGCGCTTCTCGGCGATCTGGCGGGCCGTACGGTCCTCGTCGACCACCAGGAGGTTGTCGCCGGCACCCGGGACGTTGGTGAGACCCAGGACCAGGACGGGAGTCGACGGGGTCGCCTCCTCGACGTTGTTGCCCTTGTCGTCGAGCATCGCCCGGACACGGCCGTACGCGTCGCCGACCACCACGGTGTCGCCGATGCGCAGCGTTCCGCGCTGGACCAGGACGGTCGAGACGGCACCGCGACCACGGTCGAGGTGCGACTCGATCGCAATACCCTGCGCGTCCTGGTTCGGGTTGGCCCGCAGGTCGAGCGAGGCGTCGGCGGTGAGGACGACGGCCTCCAGCAGGGAGTCGATGTGCAGACCCTGCTTGGCGGAGATGTCGACGAACATCGTGTCGCCGCCGTACTCCTCGGCCACCAGACCGAACTCGGTCAGCTGACCGCGGACCTTGACCGGGTCCGCACCCTCGACGTCGATCTTGTTGACCGCGACGACGATCGGGACGCCGGCGGCCTTGGCGTGGTTGAGCGCCTCGATCGTCTGCGGCATGACGCCGTCGTTGGCCGCGACCACGAGGATCGCGATGTCGGTCGACTTCGCACCACGGGCACGCATGGCGGTGAACGCCTCGTGACCCGGGGTGTCGATGAAGGTGATGCGACGCTCTTCGCCGTTGACCTCGGTGCCGACCTGGTAGGCACCGATGTGCTGGGTGATGCCACCGGCCTCGCCCGCGACGACGTTCGTCTTGCGGATCGCGTCGAGCAGTCGGGTCTTACCGTGGTCGACGTGACCCATGACGGTGACGACCGGCGGACGGGAGACCAGAGCCTCTTCGCCGCCCTCGTCCTCGCCGAACTCGATGTCGAAGGACTCGAGGAGCTCGCGGTCCTCTTCCTCCGGCGAGACGATCTGAACGGTGTAGTTCATCTCCTCGCCGAGCATCGTCAGCGTGTCGTCGGAGACGGACTGCGTGGCCGTGACCATCTCACCGAGGTTCATCATCACCGCGACGAGCGACGCCGGGTTGGCGCCGATCTTCTCGGCGAAATCGGTGAGGGACGCACCGCGCGACAGGCGAATGGCTTCGCCGTGGCCGCGAGGCAGCATCACGCCGCCCACGGACGGGGCCTGCATGGCCTCGTACTCCTGGCGCCTCTGACGCTTCGACTTGCGACCGCGACGCGCGGGACCGCCGGGGCGACCGAAGGCGCCCTGCGTGCCACCACGGCCACCCGGACCGCCGGGACGGCCACCGAAGCCACCAGGACGACCGCCGAAGCCGCCGCCACCGCCGCCGGGACCACCCGGACGACCGCCGCCGCCACCACCGGGACCACCGGGACGGCCGGCGAAGCCGCCGCCGCCACCGCCGGGACCGGCCGGACGACCGGCGAAGCCGGGACGACCGCCGCCGCCACCACCGGGACCACCGGGACGACCGCCGGGGCCACCCGGACCACGGCCGCCGGGGCCCGGACGCGGGCCGGCAGCGGGACGCTGCGGCATCATGCCCGGGTTCGGACGGTTACCGCCGGGCGCGCCGCCCGGACGGGGAGCCTGCGGACGAGGCATGCCACCCGGGGTCGGACGCGCGGCGCCGCCCTGGGGACGCGGGGCGCCGGGAACGCCGCCCTGGCCCTGCGGACGCGGAGCGCCACCGGGGGCACCGGCGCCGCCGGGACGCGGAGCGCCACCCTGCGGACGCGGCGACTGCGGGCGCGCCATGCCGGTGGAGCCACCGGAGGTGAAGGGGTTGTTGCCCGGACGCGGGCCGGCCGGGCGACCGCCCGGACGCGGGGCCTGCTGACCGCCGGGACGCGGGGCCTGCTGACCCGGACGCGGCGCCTGCTGGCCCGGACGGGCGGAGGCGGGACGCGGGCCGGGGGCGGAACCGCCCGCACGGGGACCGGCGGCGGGGGCCGTCGGAGCCGTCGGGGGGGCCGTGAACTCCGGGGTGGTCGGAGCCGGCGCGGCGGGCGCGGGCTTCGGGGCCGGCTTCGGACCCGGACGCGGGCCGGAGGCGGCCGGAGCCGCGGAGGGGGTGCTGCTGGCGGGCGCGGCCGGAGTGACCGGCGCCGCAGGCGCGGCGGGGGCCGGCTTGGGGGCCGGGGCGCCGGGCTTGGGGGCAGCGGGGCGAGCCGCGGCGGCCGGGGACGGCGCTGCGGGCTTCGCGGGGGAAGGCGTCGCCTTGCGGGGCGCGCCGGGCTTGGCAGCGGTCTTGCCGGCGTTGCCGCCGGGACCCTGCAAAGCGTCAGTCAACTTGCGCACGACCGGCGCCTCGATCGTCGAGGACGCCGAACGGACGAATTCACCGAGTTCTTGGAGCTTGGCCATGACGACCTTGCTCTCGACTCCGAACTCCTTGGCGAGTTCGTATACCCGGACCTTAGCCACTTCGCTCCTTTTAGGTCCGGTTACCGCCGGACCGTCGCTACTTCATGGGCGTACTCATCGCGTACTCATCGAGTGCTCATCGCAATCTCGACCTACTTCCAACTCGCGAGGTACCTGACCGCACGGGATTCCGTGCCGTACTTCTTGTTCACTGCTGTGCCGGCTGTTCGACGTGGTGGCGGAGAGCCGCCGTGTCGAGCGGTCCCGGGGCCTTGAAGGCCCTGGGGAAAGCTCGGCGGCGCACCGCCAGGTCGAGACAGACCACGGCGGGGTGCAGGTACGCACCCCGGCCGGGCAGCGTACCGCGATGATCGGGGACGCACTCGTCCTTATTCATCACGATCCGCAGCAGGTCGCTCTTGGCCGCTCGCTCCCGGCAACCCACACAGGTTCGCTCAGGGCACGGGCGGGCATGCGTCCGGCCAGACACGTTAAGTCTACCTCCCCGTACCGACCTCACCCGTTCGGGGTAAAAATCGAACAGCTGTTGGCCAAATACGATCTCAGTCCCGGGGGTCCGAGACCTCGGTGTCGGGACGGATGTCGATCCGCCAGCCGGTCAGACGGGCGGCCAGACGGGCGTTCTGCCCCTCCTTGCCGATCGCCAGCGACAGCTGGTAGTCCGGCACCGTCACCCGGGCCGAACGGGCGGCCAGGTCCACGATCTCGACCTTGGACACCCGCGCCGGGGAGAGCGCGTTCGCCACCATCTCGGCCGGGTCGTCCGACCAGTCGACGATGTCGATCTTCTCGCCGAGCAGCTCGGCCATGACGTTGCGCACCCGGCTGCCCATCGGGCCGATGCAGGCGCCCTTGGCGTTCAGGCCCGAACGGGTCGAACGGACGGCGATCTTGGTGCGGTGACCGGCCTCACGGGCGATGGCCGAGATCTCGACCGAGCCGTCGGCGATCTCCGGCACCTCCAGGGCGAAGAGCTTCTTCACCAGATTGGGGTGCGTGCGCGACAGGGTGACGGACGGACCGCGGACACCCTTCGCCACCCGGACGACGTACGTGCGCAGCCGCAGACCGTGCGTGTAGTCCTCGCCCGGCACCTGCTCCTGCACCGGAAGGATGGCCTCCAGCTTGTCGTCCAGCTTGACGAGGACGTTCTTCGGGTCCTTGCCCTGCTGCACCTGGCCGGCCACGATGTCGCCCTCACGGCGGGCGTACTCGCCGAAGGTGACGTCGTTCTCGGCGTCCCGCAGCCGCTGCTGGATGACCTGGCGGGCGGTGCTCGCCGCGATCCGGCCGAAGTCCGACGGCGTGTCGTCGAACTCCTTGGGCTGCTGCCCCTCCTCCAGGTCGGCCGGGTCTTCCTTCGCCCACACCGTCACGTGACCGGTGTGCCGGTCCAGCTCCACACGGGCGTGGCGCGCGGCGGAGGGGGTGCGGTGGTACGCGATGAGGAGGGCCGACTCGATCGCCTCGACCAACAGGTCGAAGGAGATCTCCTTCTCATTCGCCAAGCCCTTAAGGAGCTTCACGTCGATGTCCACGGCTACGCCTCCTCTTCCTTCTTGTCCTTGCGGTTGAACTCGATCTCGACACGCGCCTTCGTGATCTCGGCGAACTCGACCCGGCGGGCGGTCGCCTTGCGGCCCTTCACGCCCGGCACCTCGGTGTCGAGGCCGTCCTCGTCCACGGCGATGATCCGGGTGACCAGCTCGCCCCCCTCGTCCAGGTTCAGCTTCACCAGGCGGCCGACGGCGCGCACGTAGTGGCGGTGCTGGGTCAGGGGGCGGTCGGCGCCGGGGGAGCTGACTTCGAGGACGTACTCGCCCTCGCCCATCACGTCGCTCGCGTCCAGCTTCTCGGAGATGGCGCGGCTCAGCTCGGCGCAGGCGTCGAGCTCGACGCCCTCCTCCGAGTCGACGATGACCCTCAGCAGTCCGCGGCGGCCGGCCCGGGACACCTCGATCTCCTCGAGGTCGAGGTCCTTCTCGTGAACGAGCGGCTCCAGAAGACCGCGCAGCCGTTCGCTCTGGGTGGTGCTCATCCGGGTGACTCCTCGGCCGCGTGTGCTGTTGTGGGTTCGTCGCGTGTCAGATCAAAGGGTATCCGGTCCGGAAGGGTGTTGCCGTCCACCGGGCCGGGGGCCGCGGGTACGCTCGCCTGCGGTGATCTTCGAATATCTGAGCGTGAGGGAGAAGGCGTGAGGACCATCGGCAGGCGCGCGCTCCTGACCGCCGGGGCGGCGGGCACCGCGACGGCACTCGCCGGGTGCACCTCCTCCGGCGACACGCGCCCGGAGCTTCCCAGCGCCGCCGAACGCGCCGCGCGCGCCGAGGCCGCGCTGCGCACCCGCTCGGCGGCGACCGCCCGCACCCTGCTCGGCCGGTACGACGCGGTGCTCACCGCGCACCCCTCGCTCGCCGGCCGGCTCACGCCGCTGCGGGCCTCGGTCGCGGCCCACGTGAAGGCGCTCGGCGAGGGCGGCACACCCCCGGCACCGGCACCGGAGCCCACGGCGTCCGCCACGGCCGCCGCACCCCACTCCCCCGCCCCGCCCGCCCCCGTACCGGCCGATCCGGCGGTCGCGCTCACCGAACTGGCCGCCGCCGAACGGGCGACCGCCGACACCCACACCGCCGCGCTCCTGACGGCGCCGCCCGAGTACGCCCGGCTGCTCGCCTCCGTCGCCGCCGCCGGCGCGGCCCACGCCTATCTGCTCACCGAAGGGGGCCGCGGATGACCGCGCTCGACGCGGCCCAGGCCGCACTCGCCGCCGAGCACGCCGCCGTGTACGGGTACGGGGTCGTCGGCGCCCGCGTCGGCGAGGCCCGGCGCGCCGAGGCCACCGCCGCGTACGAGGGCCACCGCGCCCGCCGGGACGCGCTGCGCCGCACCGTCCGCGACCTGGGCGGCGAGCCGGTCGTCGCCGCCGCCGCGTACGAGCTGCCGTTCGGCGTCCCGGACACCGCCGCGGCCCTCCGCCTCGCGGCCGTCCTGGAGGACCGGGTCGCCGGGGTCTACTCCGATCTGGTGCGCTCCGCGGACGGTCCGCTGCGCAAGGACGCGGCCGCCGCGCTGCGCGAGGCGGCGGTCCGTGCCGTCCGCTGGCGCGGCAGCGACGTAACCTTTCCTGGGCTCGCCGAACGGGCGTAGTACCCGCCTGACACCGAGGAAACGAAGGAACAAGGCACGCATGGGTTTCGAACCGCCGCAGCGACTGGTGCGGGCGCTCGGCGAGACGTACGGGGAGGCCGTCGCGGCCGAGTGGCTCGGGACGCTCCCCGAGCTCGCCCGGGAGACGCTGGAGCACGCCGGTCTGGTCGCCGAACGGGTGATGGCCCCGGGCGGTCGGAGCAGCCTCGTCGTCCTCGTCCCGCAGGCCGCCCTCAAGCTGGCACCCGCCGTCGCCCGCCCCGACCTGGAGCGGGACGCGCTCGCGCACTGGAACGGCTGGGGCGCGGTGCGCCTGCTCGGCGGGACCGAGGAGGGCGGGCTGCTCCTGGAGCGGCTGCACCCCGAGGTCTCGCTGCGCTCGCTGCCGGAGGCGAAGGCACTCCTGGAGGCCGCCGGGACCGTCCGGCGGCTCTGGGTCGAGCCGCCCGCCGGCCACGGCTTCGAGTCGGTCGCCGAACGGACCGGGCGGCAGGCCGCCGCGATGGGCGCGCACCGGGCCGACGCCGAGGCCGGCGCGCTGGTGACGGCCGCGCTCGCGGCCCGCGAGGAGCTGCTCGCGGGCGAGGCCGAGACGCTGCTCCTGCACGGCTGCTTCCGCCAGGGCAAGGTCCTCGCGGGTGACCGGGTGCCCTGGCTCGCGGTCGGCCCCGAGCCGCTGGTCGGCGAGCGGGCGTTCGACCTGGCGCGGCTGGTGCGGGACCGGGTGGAGGACCTGGTGGCCGCGTCGGCGGGGGCCTCGGCGGCCCGGCGGCGGGTGAACAAGCTGGCCGACGCGCTGGACATGGACCGGGAGCGGCTGCGCGGCTGGACGCTGTTCCGCGCGGTCGAGTCCGCGACGCGCGCGCTCGACGCGGGGCGGCCGGCGGACGCGGAACTGCTCCTTGAGTTCGCGGGCTGGCTGTAAGGGAATACCCTTTTTGTAACCCTTTCTCAGGGGGCCCGTCATGATCCAGGAGATCCTGATAGCAGTCGTGGGGGCGGGGGCGGCGGTCGCGGTGTACGCGGGCGCCGCGGCGCGGGTGGTGAAGCAGTACGAGCGCGGAGTGGTGTTCCGCTTCGGGCGGCTCGTCGAGGGGGTGCGTCAGCCCGGCTTCCAGATGATCGTTCCGGTGATCGACCGGCTGCACAAGGTGAACATGCAGATCGTCACCATGCCCGTGCCGGCCCAGGAGGGCATCACCCGGGACAACGTGACAGTGCGGGTCGACGCGGTCGTCTACTTCAAGGTCGTGGACGCGGCGGACGCGCTGGTGCGGGTGGAGGACTACAAGTTCGCCGTCTCGCAGATGGCGCAGACCTCGCTGCGGTCCATCATCGGCAAGAGCGACCTCGACGACCTGCTGTCCAACCGCGAGAAGCTCAACCAGGGCCTGGAGCTGATGCTCGACAGCCCGGCGATGGGCTGGGGCGTGGCGATCGACCGGGTGGAGATCAAGGACGTGTCGCTGCCGGAGACGATGAAGCGCTCGATGGCCCGGCAGGCCGAGGCGGACCGGGAGCGGCGCGCGCGCGTGATCAACGCGGACGCGGAGCTCCAGGCCTCGAAGAAGCTGGCGGAGGCGGCGCGCCAGATGGAGGACACGCCGTCCGCGCTCCAACTGCGGCTGCTGCAGACGGTGATGGCGGTGTCGGCCGAGAAGAACTCGACCCTGGTCCTGCCGATCCCGGTCGAACTCCTCCGCTTCCTGGAGCGCGCGGGCGGCGGGCCGGAGCCGGCGTCGCCGAAGCCGGAATCGTCGAAGCCTGAATCGCACAAGCCCGTGGCGCCGAAGCCCGCGCCACCGCCGGCGGTGCCGCCCATGCCGTACTCCGACGCGTACCTGAAGGGCGCGTCGCACGCGGCGGAGGCGATCGAGGACCTGACGGGGGCGTCGGTGGAGCCGGCGCCGCACGAGGACGACGGGGGTTCCCGAGACCACTGAAAGGCCTCCGCCCCGCCGGGAACGGCGGGGCGGAGACCTTTCAGCGTCAGACGCTCACGCGCTCAGGCGCTCAGGCGCTCAGACGCTCACGCGCTCAGGCGGGCGATCGCCTCGTCGACCGGGAGCTCCTCGCGGTCCCCGGTGCGGCGGTCCTTCAGCTCGACGATGCCCTCGGCGGCGCGGCGGCCGGCGACGAGGATCTTCGGGACGCCCATGAGCTCGGCGTCGGTGAACTTGACGCCCGGGGAGACACCGGCGCGGTCGTCGACGAGGACCCGCAGGCCGGCGGCGGCCAGCTTGTCGGAGACCTCCAGGGCCAGCTCGATCTGCTGGGCCTTGCCGGCCGCGACGACGTGGACATCGGCCGGGGCGATCTCGGCGGGCCAGCACAGGCCCTTGTCGTCGGCGGTCTGCTCGGCGAGGGCGGCGACGGCACGGGAGACGCCGATGCCGTAGGAGCCCATGGTGACGCGGACCGGCTTGCCGTTCTGGCCGAGGACGTCCAGCTTGAGCGCGTCGGCGTACTTGCGGCCGAGCTGGAAGATGTGGCCGATCTCGATCGCGCGGTCCAGCTTCAGGCCCGTGCCGCACTTCGGGCAGGGGTCGCCGTCCTGGACGACGACGACGTCGACGTACTCCTCGACCTCGAAGTCGCGGCCCGCGACGACGTTCTTGGTGTGGGTGCCGGCCTTGTTGGCGCCGGTGATCCACGCCGTGCCCGGCGCGACGCGCGGGTCGGCGATGTACGTCACCTTCTCCAGGCCCTGCGGACCGACGTAGCCGCGGACCAGGTCGGTGCGCTCGGCGAAGTCGGTCTCGGTGACCATCTCGACCGTCGCGGGGGCGAAGTGGGCCTCGACCTTGCCGAGGTCGACCTCGCGGTCGCCCGGCACGCCGACGGCGACGATCTCGCCGTCGACCTTCACGAGGAGGTTCTTCAGCGTGGCGGAGGCCGGGACGCCGAGGGAGGCGGCGAGGGTCTCGATGGTCGGGGTGTCCGGGGTGGGGATCTCCTCGGCGGCCGGGACCGCGGAGCCGTCCACGGGCGTGAGCGCGAAGGAGACCGCCTCGGTGTTGGCGGCGAAGTCGCAGTTCGGGCAGTCGGCGAAGGTGTCCTCGCCGGCCTCGGCCGGGGCGAGGAACTCCTCGGACTTCGAACCGCCCATCGCGCCCGCGGTGGCGGCGCAGATGCGGTAGTCGAGGCCGAGGCGCTCGAAGACGCGCTGGTACGCCTGGCGGTGCAGGGCGTAGGAGTGCGCGAGGCCCTCGTCCTCGGTGTCGAAGGAGTACGAGTCCTTCATGAGGAACTCGCGGCCGCGCAGGATGCCGGCCCGCGGGCGGGCCTCGTCACGGAACTTCGACTGGATCTGGTACAGGATGACCGGCAGGTCCTTGTAGGACGACGCCTGGTCCTTCACCAGGAGCGTGAAGATCTCCTCGTGCGTCGGGCCGAGGAGGTAGTCGCCGCCCTTGCGGTCCTGGAGGCGGAACAGCTCGGCGCCGTACTCGTCCCAGCGGCCGGTCGCCTCGTAGGGCTCACGGGGCAGCAGGGCCGGCAGGGAGACCTCCTGGGCGCCGATGGCGTCCATCTCCTCACGGACGACGCGCTCGACGTTGGCGAGGACCTTCTTGCCCAGCGGCAGCCAGCTCCAGATGCCGGCGGCGGTGCGGCGGACGTAGCCGGCGCGGACCAGCAGCTTGTGGCTGAGGACCTCGGCGTCCGCCGGGTCGTCGCGCAGCGTCTTCGCCATCAACTTCGACATGCGCTGGACCGGTGCGTTGGCCATGGTTCTCGTACTCCTGCCGATGGGGTCCCCCGTTCGAGCGCAGCCGAGAGTGGGGGAGGGTCTTGGCTAGGAGGTTAGCCGGGCGGGGGCGGGTCGGTGAAATCAGTTCCCGCGCTTCAGCGGCAGGGGCGCGCCCATGACGGCGTACGGGCGGGGCGCGCTGGGGAAGTGGACCTGCCGAGCGAGGTCGAGGTAGCCGAGGGAGGCGTACAGGCCGCGGGCGGGGCTGTCGGTGTCGATGGCGGAGAGGATGGACCGGGGCAGCTCGGAGCCGTCGGTGATGGTGGTGATCAGCGCGCGGCCGATGCCGCGGCCCTGGAAGGCCGGGTGGACGTGCAGCTCGGTGATGACGAAGGAGTCGTCGAGCCAGCCCTGGCTGCCGGTGGTGCGCAGATACGGTTCGACGATCGTGGACCACCAGTGGGTGCGGTCGTTGGGCATCCCGTACACGAAGCCGACGAGCCTGCCGTCGGGGGTGGTCGCCCCGTAGGCGGTGGCGCCGGGGTTGAGCAGGTGGCGCAGCACGATGTGGCGGCGTACGACGATCTCGTCCGCTTCGAGCCCGAAGGCCTGGGCCTGCACGGCGAGCGCCTCGTCCACGCGCGCGGCGAGATTGACCGGCCCGATCACGACCTTCGTGTCATCCATGCGCCGCACCCTACAAGCCGTGCGGGTGCTTCAGAACAGCACGCTCATGAAGGCACCGACCTCGTCGAAGCCGACCCGGCGGTACGCGGCCCTGGCGGGGGTGTTGTAGTCGTTCACGTAGAGGCTGACGAGGGGGGCGACGTCGGCGAGCGCGTACTGGAGGACGGCGGCCATGCCGGTCTCGGAGAGGCCGCGGCCGCGGTGTTCGGGGGCGACCCAGACGCCCTGGATCTGGCAGGCCTGGCGGGTGGCGGCGCCGATCTCGGCCTTGAAGACGACCTTGCCGTCCTCGATGCGGGCGAAGGAGCGGCCGGAGCCGACGAGCTCGGCGACGCGGGCCTGGTAGAGGAGTCCGCCGTCGGCGGACATCGGGGAGATGCCGACCTCCTCGGTGAACATGGCCACGCAGGCGGGCATGATCACCTCCATCTCGTCCTTGCGGACCCGGCGGACCAGCGGGTCGGGGGCGACGGTGGTGGAGGGTCCCTGGGCGACCATCAGCGGCTGGTGGGCGCGGACGTCGCGGGCGGGGCCCCAGCCCGGCTCCAGGAGCCGCCAGAGCTCGGCGGTGGGTCCGGCGGGGCCGACGATCGAGGAGCAGCGGCGGCCGACCCGGCGGGCCCGGTCGGCGAAGGCGCGGACGGCCTCGGGGGTGGCGCAGAGGGGGACCAGGTTGGCGCCGGAGTAGCAGAGCGAGCGCAGCTGCCCGTCGGCGTACCAGCCCCACATCTCGCCGCCGAGGCGCCAGGGGTCGAGGCCGGCGATCTGGACGCGGGCGGTCACGAAGGCGTTCTCGACGGGGGCGCTCTCCAGGACGGCGAGCGCGGCGCCGAGGTCGGCGGGTTCGAGGACCCGGGTGGAGGTCTGCGTCAACACGAGGGGGGCCTCACCGTGCGGTTTCTGCTGGTCTCCGCACTTTACCCCCGTCCCCCGCGGCCCGGGGCGCGCGAAGCCCCTCCGTCTCGGAAGGCGGAGGGGCTTCGGTCGGGCGCGGTTTCAGCCGGCGACGGCGACGGTCGGCTCGCCGCTGGCGACGCCGTCCTTCTCCATCTGCTCGGCGATCTTCAGGGCCTCTTCGATGAGGGTCTCGACGATCTTCGACTCGGGGACGGTCTTGATGACCTCGCCCTTCACGAAGATCTGGCCCTTGCCGTTGCCGGAGGCGACACCGAGGTCGGCCTCGCGGGCCTCGCCGGGGCCGTTGACGACGCAGCCCATGACGGCGACGCGCAGCGGGACCTCCATGCCCTCCAGGCCGGCGGTGACCTCCTCGGCCAGCTTGTAGACGTCGACCTGGGCGCGTCCGCAGGACGGGCAGGAGACGATCTCCAGGCGGCGCGGCTTGAGGTTCAGCGACTCCAGGATCTGGTTGCCGACCTTGACCTCCTCGACCGGCGGGGCCGAGAGGGAGACGCGGATGGTGTCGCCGATGCCCTCGGAGAGCAGCGCGCCGAAGGCGACGGCGGACTTGATGGTGCCCTGGAAGGCCGGTCCGGCCTCGGTGACGCCGAGGTGCAGCGGGTAGTCGCAGGCGGCGGCCAGCTGGCGGTAGGCGTTGACCATGACGACCGGGTCGTTGTGCTTGACCGAGATCTTGATGTCGCCGAAGCCGTGCTCCTCGAAGAGGGAGGCCTCCCAGAGGGCGGACTCGACGAGCGCCTCGGGGGTGGCCTTGCCGTACTTGGCGAGCAGGCGGGCGTCGAGCGAGCCGGCGTTGACGCCGATACGGATCGGGGTGCGGGTCTCGGAGGCCGCCTTGGCGATCTCCTTGACCTTGTCGTCGAACTGCTTGATGTTGCCCGGGTTGACCCGGACCGCGGCGCAGCCGGCGTCGATCGCGGCGAACACGTACTTCGGCTGGAAGTGGATGTCGGCGATGACCGGGATCTGCGACTTCCTCGCGATGGTCGCGAGGGCGTCGGCGTCGTCCTGGGTGGGGCAGGCCACCCGGACGATCTGGCAGCCGGAGGCGGTGAGCTCGGCGATCTGCTGGAGCGTGGCACCGATGTCCGAGGTGCGGGTGGTGGTCATGGACTGCACCGACACGGGGGCGTCGCCGCCGACGGCCACCGATCCGACCTGGATCTGGCGGCTCTTGCGCCGCTCGGCCAGCTTGGTCGGGACGGAAGGCATTCCGAGAGAGATGGCGGTCATCAGCTGTACAACCCCAAGGTGTGGTTCATCGGGCTCAGGTCTTCGAGATTACCGCCCCGCGGGCGGGCGGCCGGACACCGCACGGGTTCCGGCCGCGTGCGGCTCAGGTCAGCTTCACCGGATTGACGATGTCGGCGACGAGGACGAGCAGCGTGAAGCAGACGAACACGCCTGCCACGACGTAGGCGGCCGGCATCAGCTTGGCCACGTCGAAGGGGCCCGGGTCGGGGCGCCGGAAGATCCGCGCGGTGTGGCGGCGGATCGACTCCCACAGGGCGCCGGCGATGTGGCCGCCGTCGAGCGGGAGCAGCGGGAGCATGTTGAACAGGAACAGCGACACGTTGAACATGACCAGCAGGTTCATGAACCAGACGAGGATCGTCTGCGGCGGCGCCTCCAGGGTCATCAGCTCGCCGCTGATGCGGGCGGCGCCGACGACGCCGACCGGGGAGTCCTGGGCGCGCTCGCCGCCGCCGAAGGCGGCGTTCCACAGGTCGGGGATCTTGCCGGGCAGGGCGATGACGGACTCGACGCCGGCCTGCAGCTGGTCGGACATGCGGGTGACGGACTGGCCGAAGGTCAGCGGCGTGACCTCGGTCTTGGAGGCGAAGCCGAGGTAGCCGGCGGGGACCGTCTGCAGCGGCTGGACGACGCGTCCGTCGGCGTCCTTCTTGTAGACCTCGTTCTTGATGAGGGTGGGGTGCAGGTCGATCCGCTGGTCGCCGCGCTGGACGGTGATGGTGGCGGGGCCGATGGTGTCGCGGATGTGGTCGGAGAGGGTGTTCCAGTCCTCGACGGGGGTGCCGTTGAAGGCGAGGATCCTGTCGCCCGGCTTCAGTCCCGCGGCGAACGCGGGCGAGACCGGGTCGCCGGTCTGGCAGGCCTCGCGCTTGGTGGACTGCGGGATGACGCACTTCTGGACGCCGGCGACCTTGGTGGTCTGGGCCTCGAAGCCGATGGCCATGGCGCTGCCGAAGAAGAGCACGACGGCCAGGACCAGGTTCATGAACGGTCCGGCGAACATCACGATGACGCGCTTCCACGGCTTGCGCGTGTAGAAGAGCCGGTCCTCGTCGCCGGGCTGGAGCTCCTCGAAGGAGGCCTCGCGGGCGTCCTCGATCATGGAGCGCCACGGGGAGGTCGAGCGGGCCTCGATCCGGCCGTCCTTGCCGGGCGGGAACATGCCGATCATGCGGATGTAGCCGCCGGCGGGGATCGCCTTGAAGCCGTACTCGGTCTCGCCCTTCTTGCGGGACCAGACGGTGGGGCCGAAGCCGACCATGTACTGGGGCACGCGGATGCCGAAGAGCTTGGCCGTGGAGAGGTGGCCGAGCTCGTGCCAGGCGATGGAGACGAGCAGGCCGAAGGCGAACAGCACCAGGCCCAGTACGTACAAAAGAACGGTCATGCGCGCGCCTCCGCGATTGCCTTCGCCGCGAGTTCCCGGGCCCGGGCCCTTGCCCAGGTCTCCGCTTCCAGGACGTCCGACACCCTGAGCGAGGTTCCCCGGTCCGGGGTGCCGTGCTCGGTGACGACTCGGGTGACCGTATCCATGATTCCGTTGAACGGCAGCCTTCCGGCGAGGAAGGCGTCCACGCACTCCTCGTTGGCGGCGTTGAAGACGGCGGGGGCGGTGCCGCCGAGCTCGCCGACGCGGCGGGCCAGGTTCACCGACGGGAAGGCCTCGTTGTCGAGGGGGAAGAACTCCCAGGTGGAGGCCTTGGTCCAGTCGAAGGCGGGGGCCGCGTCGGGGACCCGCTCGGGCCAGCCGATGCCGATGGCGATCGGGCCGCCCATGTCCGGCGGGGTGGCCTGGGCGAGCGTCGAGCCGTCCGTGAACTCGACCATCGAGTGGACGTACGACTGGGGGTGGACGACGACCTCGATACGGTCGAACGGAATGTCGTAGAGCAAGTGGGCCTCGATGACCTCCAGGCCCTTGTTGACCAGGGTCGCGCTGTTGACCGTGATCACCGGGCCCATGGCCCAGGTCGGGTGCGCCAGCGCGTCCTCGCGGGTCACGCCCTCCAGCTCGGCCCGGGTGCGGCCGCGGAAGGGACCGCCGGAGGCGGTGACGACCAGCTTGCGGACGTCGTCACGGGTGCCGGCGGCGAGCGCCTGGAAGAGGGCCGCGTGCTCGGAGTCGACCGGGATGATCTGGCCGGGCTTGGCCAGCGCCTTCACCAGCGGGCCGCCGACGATCAGCGACTCCTTGTTGGCGAGCGCGAGGGTGCGTCCGGCTTCCAGGGCGGCGAGCGTGGGCGCCAGGCCGATGGAGCCGGTGATGCCGTTGAGCACCGTGTGGCACGGCGACGCGGCCAGCTGCGTGGCGGCGTCGGGGCCGGCGAGCAGCTCGGGCAGCGGCTCGGAGCCGTACAGCGCGGTCAGCGCCTCGCGCAGCTCGGGCAGCGCCTCCTCGCGGGCCACCGCGACCGCGCCGACCCGCAGCCGGTGCGCCTGCTCGGCGAGCAGTCCGATCCGGCCGCCGGACGCGGCGAGGGCGGTGACCCGGAACCGGTCGGGATTGCGCAGCACCAGGTCGATGGCCTGGGTGCCGATGGACCCGGTGGAGCCGAGCACGACGATGTCGCGGCGTCCGGCGGACACATCGAAGGCGATGTGCGGGTCGGCGAGAGGAGAGGGGCGGTCGCTCATGCCCCCCATTCTTGCCGCAAAGACTGTGCGCTCCTCACAGCCCCCGGGCGAACGCCTCGAAAACGGTGTGGAAGTCCGGGAACGTCTTCCGTACGCAGCCGGGGTCGTCGAACGTGACACCGGGCGTACGCAGCCCGGTGACGGCGAACGACATCACGATGCGGTGGTCGCCGTGGGTGGCGATCTCGACGGGTCCCGCGGGAGTGCCGGGGTGGATCTCGATCCAGTCCGGTCCGGTGTCGACGGTGACACCGAGCGCGCGCAGGTTCTCGGCGCAGGCGTCGAGGCGGTCGCACTCCTTGACCCGGGTGTTGGCGACGTCCTCGATGCGGACCGGCCCCTCGGCGAAGGGGGCGAGGGCGGCGAGGGTCGGCATGGTGTCGGAGATGTCGCGCATGTTGACGGTGAGGCCGCTCAGAGCGCCGGTGGAGCGCACGGTGGTCCGGTCCGCCGCGACCGTCACCTCCGCGCCCATCCGGCGCAGCACGTCGACGAAGCCCAGATCGCCCTGGAGGGCGCCGGTGCCCAGGCCGGGCACGGTGACCTCGCCGCCGGGGGTGAGCGCGGCGGCGGCGAAGAAGTAGCTGGAGGTGGAGGCGTCGGGCTCGATGGCGTAGGTGGTGGCGCGGTAGCCGGTGGGCGCGACGGTGTACGTACGCCCTTCGGAGCCGTCCTCGCGGGTGATCTCGGCGCCGAAGGCCCGCATCATCGCGAGGGTGATCTCCACGTAGGGCTCGGAGACCAGGTCGGTGACGGTGATCGCGAGGCCGTCGGCCGTCAGCGGGCCGAGCATCAGCAGGGCGGTGAGGTACTGGGAGGACTGTCCGGCGTCGAGGCGCAGCGCGCCGCCCTTGATGCCGCGGCCGGTGACGGTGAGCGGGTGGTGGCCCTCGCGCTCCCCGTGGGCGAGCTCGACGCCGAGCTCGCGCAGGGCGGTGGTGAGCGGGCCGAGCGGGCGGCGGCGCATCTGGGGCGAGGCGTCGAAGCGGAAGGTGCCGTGGCCGGCGGCGGCGAGGGCGGGCAGGAAGCGGGCGGTCGTGGCGCCGTCGCGGCAGTACACGTCGGCCTCGGCAGCCCCGGGGCCGGCGGGCCGGCCCTCGATGTGCCAGGCGCCGGGCTCCTGCCGCACGGCGTAACCGAGAGCCTTCAGCCCCTCGGCGAACCCCTCGGTGTCGTCGGAGCGCAGCGGCCGCAGGAGCGTGGTGGTGCCTTCGGCCGCGGCGGCGAGGAAGAGCGCGCGGGCGGTGACGGACTTGGAGCCGGGGATGTCTATGACGGTCACGGGGCCCAGTGTGCCGTGGGGGGCGGATGGGGGGCGGGGCGTTTCGGCCAGTGGACGGGGGGCTTCCGGCGGGGTGGGGGGCGGAGGCGGGGTGGGCCGGGTGGCCCGCGTGGCCCGCGTGGCCCGCGTGGCCCGCGTCCGTGCACGGCCGTACCGGGCGCGGTCGTGCCCGGCGCGGTGTGCCCAGCGCGGTGTGCCGGGCGCGGTCGTGCCCGGCGCGGTCGTGCCCGGCGCGCCGTTTGCCCGGACACGGCCGTACCCGGACGCGGGCCGTGTGCCCGGGCGCGGCCGTGTGCCCGGGCGCGGCCGTGTGCCCGGGCGCGGCCGTGTTCCGTGACGCGCCCTACGGGATCTTCCGGTGGACGTTCTCCTCCGTCGAGGGTCCGGGGGTGGTGTCCGCGATCCAGGGGCCGTCGCCGCTCGGGTCGAGGATGCCCTCCTCCAGCCAGGTGTACGAGCCCGCGAGGACGCCGTCGACGACCTTGCGGTCGAGGTCGTCGGTGTTGGCCCACAGTCGGCCGAAAAGCTCGTCCACCCGCAGCCGGGACTGGCGGCAGAAGGCGTCGGCGAGCTGGTGGGCCTCGCGGCCGTGGTCGGTGGTGGTTCGCAGGAGTTCGGCCCGTACGCAGACCGCGCTCATCGCGAAGAGTTCCGCGCCGATGTCGACGATCCGGCCGAGGAAGGCCTGCTTGAGCTCCATTTTCCCCTGCCAGCGGGACATGGCGTAGAAGGTCGAGCGGGCCAGTTTGCGGGAGGTGCGCTCGACGAACCTGAGGTGGGTCGCGAGCTCGCCGAACTCCCCGTACGCGCCGGGCAGTTGGCCCTGTCCCGCGACCAGTTTCGGCAGCCAGCGGGCGTAGAAGCCGCCCGCGCGGGCGCCCGCCTTCGCCTTGTCCGCGAAGGCCTTGTCGGGGTCGATGATGTCGCCGGCGACGGCGAGGTGGGCGTCGACGGCCTCGCGGGCGATCAGCAGGTGCATGATCTCGGTCGAGCCCTCGAAGATGCGGTTGATCCGCAGGTCGCGCAGGAGCTGTTCGGCGGGGACGGCGCGTTCGCCGCGGGCGGCGAGCGAGTCGGCGGTCTCGTAGCCGCGGCCGCCGCGGATCTGGACCAGTTCGTCGGCCATCAGCCAGGCCATCTCGGAGCCGTACAGCTTGGCGAGGGCGGCCTCGATGCGGATGTCGTTGCGGTCCTCGTCGGCCATCTGGGAGGCCAGGTCGACGACGGCCTCCAGGGCGAAGGCGGTGGCGGCGAGGAAGGAGATCTTCGTGCCGACGGCCTCGTGCCGGGCGACCGGCTTGCCCCACTGCTCGCGTTCGGCGGCCCATTCGCGGGCGATCTTCAGGCACCACTTGCCGGCTCCGGCGCAGGCGGCGGGCAGCGAGAGGCGGCCGGTGTTGAGGGTGGTGAGGGCGATCTTCAGGCCGGCGCCCTCGGGTCCGATGCGGTTCGTGGCCGGGACCCGCACCCGGTGGAAGCGGGTGACGCCGTTCTCCAGGCCGCGCAGGCCCATGAAGGCGTTGCGGTGCTCGACGGTGATGCCGGGCGCGTCGGCCTCGACGACGAAGGCGGTGATGCCGCCCTTGTGGCCCTCGGAGGCGGGGACGCGGGCCATGACGACGAGGAGGTCGGCGACGACCCCGTTGGTGGTCCACAGCTTCACGCCGTCGAGGACGTACTCGTCGCCCTCCGGTACGGCGGTGGTGGCGAGCCGGGCGGGGTCGGAGCCGACGTCCGGCTCGGTGAGGAGGAACGCGGACAGGGCGTCGCGGGCCAGCCGGGGCAGGAAGGCGTCCTTCTGCTCCTGGGTGCCGAACAGTTTCAGCGGCTGGGGGACGCCGATCGACTGGTGGGCGGAGAGCAGCGCGCCGAGCGCGGGGCTGACGGAGCCGACCAGGGCGAGCGCCCGGTTGTAGTACAGCTGGGTGAGGCCGAGGCCGCCGTACTTGGGGTCGATCTTCATGCCGAGCGCGCCCAGCTCCTTGAGGCCGGTGACGGTCTCGTCGGGGATGCGGGCCTCGCGCTCGATGCGGGCGCCGTCGACGCGGGTCGCGCAGAACTCCCGCAGCTTGGCGAGAAAGGCCTCGCCGCGCCGGACGTCCTCGTCGGCGGGGAGCGGGTGGGGGTGGATGAGGTCGAGTCGGAAACGCCCGAGGAAGAGTTCCTTGGCGAAGCTGGGCTTGTGCCAGTCCTGCTGGCGGGCCGCCTCGGCGACCTGCCGGGCCTCGCGTTCGGAGACCTTGGGAGGACGCTGGGTGGGTGCGGACATGAGGAGCTCACCTCGCCGCTCGTCGTTGGGGGGCTACTCGTCCGTGGTACCCGATATCCACGGGTTGGGAAAGACGGGCGGACCGTACGGAGGACGCGTAGGGTCCCCGCCATGTCTCAGACGATCAAGCTCCTCATCCACATCACCGCGCTGCCCGGCCGGGGCGCCGAGCAGGTCGCCGCCTTCGAGCGGCTCGCGCCCGTCGTACGGGCGGAGGAGGGCTGTCTCCAGTACGACCTGCACCGGGTCGCGGGCGACGCCGACCGCTTCGTGCTGCTGGAGCGCTGGGCCTCGGCCGAGGCGCTCGCCGCGCACGACGCGGCCCCGCACATGGCGGCCGCCGCCGCGGCGAACAAGGCCTTCCGGGCCGGCCCGGCCGAGGTCGTCCGCCTGGTGGACACGCCGGTCGCGTGACGCGGGGGCGGTACCGGGGAGGGAACGGGGAAACCGGGGAGGCGGGGAAACGGGGAAACGCGGCAAACGCGGCAAACGCGGGAAACGCGGGAAACGGGGACGGCCGGAGCCCCCGCACAGTGGGCTCCGGCCGTCGGTCTGTGGTGCGTCCGTACGGGTTACAGCGCCAGGCCCGTGAGGACGAGGACCCGCTCGTACGTGTAGTCGTCCATGGCGTACTTGACGCCCTCGCGGCCGACACCGGAACGCTTGGCGCCGCCGTACGGCATCTGGTCGGCGCGGTAGGACGGGACGTCGCCGACGATCACGCCGCCGACCTCCAGCGCGCGGTGGGCGCGGAAGGCGGACTGCAGGTCGTGGGTGAAGACACCGGCCTGGAGGCCGAAGTCGGAGTCGTTGACCGCGGCGAAGGCCTCGGCCTCGCCGTCCACCTTGGCGATGGTCAGGACCGGGCCGAAGACCTCGGCGCGGGCCAGGGTGACGCCGGCCGGAAGCTCGGTGAGGACGGTCGGGGCGTACGTGGCGCCCTCGCGCTTGCCACCGGCGAGCAGCTTCGCGCCGGCCGCGACGGCCTCGTCCACCCAGGCCTCGACGCGCTTGGCGGCGTTCTCGTCGACGAGCGGGCCGACGTCGGTGGCGTCGTCCGCCGGGTCACCGGTGACCTGGGCCTCGACGGCGGCGACGATCTTCGGGACCAGACGCTCGTAGAGGGAGGCGTCGACGATCACGCGCTGCACGGAGATGCAGGACTGGCCGCCCTGGTAGTTGGAGAAGGTGGCGATACGGGTCGCCGCCCAGTCCAGGTCGGCCTCGGAGGACCAGTCGGGCAGGACGACGGCGGCGGCGTTGCCGCCGAGCTCCAGGGTGCAGTGCTTGTGCGGCACGGACTCCTGGATGGCGTAGCCGACCGTGTCGGAGCCGGTGAAGGAGATGACCGGGAGGCGCTCGTCCTTGACCAGGGCGGGCATGCGGTCGTTCGGCACGGTCAGGATCGACCAGGAGCCGGCCGGCAGGTCGGTCTCGGCCAGGATCTCGCCCAGGATCAGGGAGGAGATCGGGGTGGACGGAGCCGGCTTGAGGATGATCGGGGCGCCGACGGCGATGGCCGGGGCGACCTTGTGGGCGCTCAGGTTCAGCGGGAAGTTGAACGGCGCGATGCCGAGCACGACACCCTTGGGGATACGGCGGGTCAGCGCCAGGCGGCCGACGCCACCGGCCTCGGTGTCGAGACGCTGGGCCTCGCCACCGTTGAAGCGACGGGCCTCCTCGGCCGCGAAGCGGAACACCGACACGGCACGGCCGACCTCGCCGCGCGCCCACTTGATGGGCTTGCCGTTCTCGGCGGAGATCAGCTGGGCGATCTCCTCGGTGCGCTCGGCGAGCCGCTTCGACACGTGGTCGAGCGCGGCGGCGCGCACGTGCGCCGGGGTGGCGGCGAACTCGTCGACGACGGCGTGCGCGGCGGCGACGGCCTCCTCGACCTGGGCCTCGGTGGGCACGCTGACCTTGCCGACCAGACGTCCGTCGAAGGAGTTCGTGACGTCGAAGGTGGCCTCGCCGGTGGCCTCACGGCCGGCGAGCCAGAAGGCGTGGGTGGTCGTCATTGCGTCCCGGCCCTTTCCGTATCGGGGGTGCGAGCGATCGCTCTCGTGACACGTTAGGGCCGAGCGGGCGAACGTGGGTTTGTCCGGTGTGGAGTGGTGGGGTGGCGGGGCTGTCCGGTTTGGCCGAAGGGGGCGGGGCGGGCGGGGGCCCGTGGGGCCGGGCGGGGGGCAGGGGGGGCAGGTGCGGCCCGCCGCGGAGGCCTGTGGGGCGGGGACCGTGGTGGTCAGGTGCGACCGCCGCGGGCGCCGGTGGGGCCGGGGCCGTGGTGGTCAGGTGCGACCGCCGCGGGCGCCCGTGGGGCCGGGGCCGTGGTGGTCAGGTGCGACCGCCGCGGGCGCCCGTGGGGCCGGGGCCGTGGTGGTCAGGCGCGACCGCCGCGGGCGCCCGTGGGGCCGGGACCGTGGTGGTCAGGCGCGACCGCGTGGCGCGGAGCCCCGGCGTTCCGTCGAGACGATCAGGCACACCCCGCCCACGACGATCGCGCCGCCCAGCATGATCGGCCAGGTCAGGGCCTCGTTCAGCACCAGGGCACCGAGGGCGACGGCGACGACCGGATTCACGTACGCGTAGGTGGCGACCAGCGAGAGCGGGGCGGCCTGGAGCAGCCAGGCGTACGCGGTGAAGGCCAGCAGCGAGCCGAAGACCACGAGGTAGGCGAGGGCGGCCCAGGAACGCCCGGAGACGGCCGACAGGTCGAGGCCGTGGTGCTCGCCGCGGACCAGGCCGACACCGAGGCCCGCGAGACCGCCCGCGATCATCTCGTACGCGCTGGCGGCGAAGGGGTTCGCGGGCATCGGGAGCCGGGAGGACGAGAACGAGCCGACCGACCAGCAGAGCGTCGCGGCGACCACCAGGAGGACACCGCCCGCCTTCACGTCGCCGCTGAGACCCGGCAGGGTGAGCACGCCGAGCCCGACCAGCCCGAGGAGCACGCCCGCGAGGCCGCCCACGGTCGGGCGGGCGCCGGAGAGCGCCTTGAGGATGACGACCCAGGCCGGGACGACGGCGATGAGCAGCGCGGCGAGCCCGGAGGGGATGGAGGTCTCGGCGAGCACGACGAGCCCGTTGCCGCCGAGGATGAGCAGCAGACCGACGCCGACGGCGGAGACGAGCTGCCGGGGCGTCACCTTGAGCGCGGCGGGGCCCTGCCGCCAGGCGATGATCCCGGCGAGGATCAGCCCGGCCGCGACGAATCGGGTACCGGCGGAGAGGAACGGCGGCAGCGTCTCGACGACGATCCGGATCCCGAGATACGTGGACCCCCACACGACGTACACGATCCCGAGCGCGGCCCACACGGCGGCGGGGATCCGCCGGACGGCGGGGCCGTCCGGGCCCCCGGGCTTCTCGGTGGGGGGCAGGCGGAGCTCAGGTGCCGGATCGACGGCGGGGCTTGTCATGTGCAGGAGATTAGGCAGGGAGGGGGCGAAAGGCCAGGAAATCTGCCCGGAATCGGGCAGTGGGGGCGGGATGGGGGTGGCGGGGGGAGGAGAAACGCGGAATGGGGCAGGGCGCTGCTCGGTCGCGGCCGCCCCGGCGGGGGCGGAGGAACGCGAAGACGGCACCCGCCGCTCGCTCGGGCGGAGGATGGCGGAAGGCGGCGCAGCACCGCCAGACCGCCACCGGACCGCCGCCGCCCCGCCGTCCGGGCCCCGGCCGGCCCTCCCCGCTCCGCCCTACTCCCCCGCCGACCCGTCCCCCGTCGCCTTCAGCGCCAGCCACAGTTCCATCCGGACGTCCGGGTCGTCGAGGGAGCGGCCGAGGATCTCCTCCACGCGGCGCATCCGGTAGCGCAGGGTGTGCCGGTGGACGCCCAGGTCGGCGGCGGCCGCGTCCCACTGGCCGTGGCGGGAGAGCCAGGCGCGCAGGGAGGCGACCAGGTCGCCGCGGCCGGTGGCGTCGTGCTCGTAGAGCGCGCGCAGCAGGCCGTCGGCGAAGGCGCGGACCGCGTCGTCGGCGAGCAGCGGCAGGACGGACCCGGCCGCCAGCTCCTCGTGCTCGACCAGGGCCCTGCCGCGGCGGCGGGCCACGGACAGGGACTGCTCGGCCTGCTTGTACGCGGCCGCGGCGGCGATCGGGCCGGTCGGGGCGGACAGGCCGACGACGATCCCGGCCTCCTCGGCCTCCCGAGAGGCGTAGCCCTCGCAGGCCGTGACCACCGCTCCGCCGTCCCCGGCCAGGACCACCAGCCGCCCCTCGCTCTCGGGCACGGCCAGGACCGACTCGCCCGCCCGGGCCGCGGCGGCCTCCAGGGACTCGGCGAGCACGGACAGCGGCGACTCGCCCGAGGGCGGCTCGGCGGCCGTCGCGGCCTCGGCGATGAGCAGCCGGAAGGGGGCGTCCAGCAGCCCCCCGTACAGGTCCCCGGCGACGGCCCGGGCGTGGTCCGGCTGGCCGGCGAGCAGCATCCGCAGCACCGCCGCGCCGAGCCGCTGCTCGGCGGCCTGGAGGGAGCGGGAGCGTTCCGTCGTGAGGGTGAGCAGGGCGATCGCCGAGTGCACCGCGTACCGCTCGGCCGTGCCCAGCGGCGCGCCCGTGCCGACGGCCAGGGCCCCGCGCACCCGTCGCCCGGTGCCCAGGGACTGGAGCTCGACCCGGTCGTCGGTGCCGCCGACGACGGCGCTCGCGGGGGCGGGGCGTTCCCGGAGCCGTTCCACGTCGGCGGTGAGGCGGGCGGCGCGGCGGGCCGCCCATTCGGGCGAGACGGCGACGACGCTGCCGGAGGTGTCGTACAGCGCGGCCCAGCCGTCGACGTGCGCGGCGAGCCGGGCGACGACGGCGTCCGGGCCCTCTGCGAGCGCGGCGCGGGTCAGCTCGCGCTGCGCCTCGAAGCCGGCGGTCACGGCCCGGTACTGGTCGGCGGAGATGGCCGCCGACACGGCCTTGCTGATCGCGAGGAACGGCGTGCGGCGCGGCACCTCCAGCAGCGGCAGCGACTCCTCGCGGGCGGCGTCGAGCAGCGCCTGCGGGATCGCCTCGTAGTTGACGCCCACGGCGAAGCCGAGACCCACGACGCCGGCGCCGAGCAGCCGCCGGACGTAGCGGCGCACCGTCTCCGGGTCCTCGGCGTCGAGGGTGAGCGCGGTGGTGAGCAGCAGCTCGCCGCCCTCCATATAGGGGACGGGATCGGCGAGCTCACTGACGTGCGCCCAGCGCACGGGGGTGTCGAGGCGGTCCTCACCGGCTCGGACGGTGAGTTTGAGCGCCGAGTGCTGGACGAGTGAGGCGAGGGTGGGCGGCATTGGGGACCGGTGGACCTTCGGGGGGAGGGGAGGCGCTGCCCGTCGGGGGGAGGGGAGGCGCTGCCCGTCGGGCGGCGCGCCCCCGATTGTGCCAGTCCGCCACGGAGGGCGCCCTCGGCCGAGGGCGCCCCTGGGCCTCAACCGCGCAGGTCCACGAGGAACGGGGGGGTCTGCTCGCCGCGCACGTGGGTGAGGGAGAGGACCGCGTGGCCCGGGGGCACGGAGTGGGCGAGATCGGAGGCGGACCAGCGCTCGCGCTCGACCTCCCGTACGGTCACGGCTTCGGTGGTGACGGCCTTGCCGGTGACCATCTTGCGCAGCCGGTGGTAGGCGCGGGTCATCGGCTGGTCGGCGAAGACGGTGTGGTGGGCGACCTCGGTGGTCTCGACCCGTTCGGTGCCCCAGGCCTCGGCGAACGGCCGGCCGTCCCAGGTGGGCAGCCCGGCGAAGGCCATCCGGCAGCCGACCACCGCGAGCAGCGGCCCGTGCAGCGCGGCGGGCACGTCCGCGAGGGTGCGCAGCGCGAGCACGACGCCCGCGTTCTGCGGGCGCAGCCGCTGGAGGGCCCGGACGGTCCCCGGGGTCAGCGCGCCGGCCGCGTCGTCGAGCACCAGGCAGGCGAAGGGCCCCCGCCCGGCACGGTCGCGGGTGACGGACTGGAACTGGGCGAGCACGAGCCGGTTGAGGAGGCGGGCGGCCTCTTCGTGGCCGCCCTCCGGCAGGCTGATCCGCACCCGCATCGGGTGCTGGGCGACGGCGCGCAGCGAGAAGGGCCGCACCTCGCTGCCGCCGCCGAAGAACTCGGCGAACGCGGGCCGGTCGAGGGCGGCGAGCCGGTCGGCGAGGACGGGGCCGACGTCGGTCGGGGTGCCGACCTGGCGCAGCCGGGAGTCCAGCTCGCGGCGCATGGCCTGCGCGCCCTCGGCCGGCAGCTGGTCGAGGAGGGCACGGAGGGTGTCGGGGTGGGCTTCGAGCAGCTCGCGGAGGACCGGCACGGTCGGGAAGCGGCCGTGGGCGGTCCGGTAGGGGCCGATGAGCTGGGCGAGTGCGGTGGCGGCGCGCCGGGTCTCCACGCCCTCCATGTCGCCGACGAGGCCCTCGGCGAGGACGGCGGCGGCCTCGTCGGGGTCGGTGGCCCCGGCGTACAGGTCCAGGTCGTAGGGCGAGGACCGGTCGCCGAGTCGGACGACGACGTCGTACGCGTCGTCGGAGCCGAGCGGGGCGCCGGGCGTGCCGACGGCGACGACGGCGCAGCCGCCGGTGAGGGCCTGGAGGGTCAGCGACTCGACGACGGGCCCGACGAGGGCGCGGCTCTTGCCGGCGCCGGAGGGGCCGACGGCGAGGAGGGAGGTGCCGAGGAGTCCGGGGTCGAGGGCGAGCCCGGCGCCGTGGTACGCGTACGGGGTGCGCTCGGCCGGCGCGTACCGCCCGACCCTGACCTGGCCGACCAGCAGGTCGTGCATGGCCGAGCGGTGCGGCAGGTCGCGGGCGCCCGAGGGGTGCGCGCCCGCCGCGGCGCCCTGCTCCAGCAGGGTGCGGACGAGGGTGGCGCGCCCCACGGCGTCGCGTGCGGTCTCCCGCCAGGTGCGGCGCACCCGCGCGCAGTCGACGTCGTTCATCCGCCCGCCGGCCACCTCGGCGGCGAGCAGGTCGGCGGCGCGGTGCTCGCCCGACTCCCTGAGCCACGGCCACTGGGAGCGCGGGGGGCCCGCCGGGGCGGGGACCGGGGCGGCGGCTTCGGCGGACCCGGTCCGCCAGGCCCGGAAGAGCGCCGGCCATCGTCCGAGCCGGGCGAAGGGCCAGACGACGGCCGCCGTGATCACCACGTACAGGGGGTAGACGAGGAAGGGCGAGGCGAACACCTCGAAGCCGCCGGTGACCAGGGCGACGAGGGAGAACACCGGCGAGGCCACCGGCAGCGGGTCCCAGCCGAGGCCGAAGGCCTCGGGCCAGACGAACGCGAGGACGATCAGGGCGAGACCGCCCGTGAGCGCGGCGCGCGCCCCGGGGCTGTGGCGGTCGAGGAAGTACCGGGCGATCCTGCCCCAGGCGCCGAGCCGTCCGATCACCCAGACCAGCCCGAGGAAGACGAGGCCGCCGAAGACGTCGTGGGCCGCGGAACCGTGCCAGTCCCGCGGCGCGGTGGTCCCGGGCCACCACCAGTCGCTGGGGGTGAGGGTCTTGAGGACGAGATACCCGTACGGGATGGCGCCACGCTGCCAGGCCGACCAGAAGAGCAGCCCGATCAGTACGGGGATCAGCATGCCCGCGACGGTGACGGGCGTGATCCCGGCGGACGCCGGCGCCGCCGCCGGAACATACCGGAACCGCCAGATCCCCAGCCCCGCCTCCGGCCGCGGCGCGTCCAGCCACTCGGCCACGGGATGCCGGGCCGCAGGCGCCTGGCCCGGCAGGGGCGGGGCGGCGGCCGGGGGCGGCGGGACGACGGGCGCGGGCGGAGGCGCGACGGGAGCGGGGGCGGTCAGGGGCAGGGGTGGCGGGCTCGCCGGGCGGGGCAGCGGGGGGGCCGGTGGTGTCGGCGGTCGGCCCGGCGCCGGCCCGTCCCCCGCCCGCGGCACCCCGCCACCGGCCCGGTCCCGCGACTCGTACGTGCCTTCGGTCTCCATGAACCCCTGCCCCCTGACCAGCCAGGTCGCCGCTTCCGTGCAAGCGTCAATCTAGTGGTGATCGGCCGCCGCCGAGCCGTTTCGTCCAGCCGGGCGAATCCGTGCCGTCATGTCCATCGCGGACAACGACACACCCCCCACCACTCCAGGTCGGCGCATGCCTCCGCCCCTCCCTCGCGCCTAGCCTGCGGAGGAAACCCGCAAGTGCGTCCAGAACACCCCCAGGAGCCCCGCATGAACGCTGTCCCGCAGGAGCGGCGCGTCGTCACCGCCATCCCCGGCCCGAAGTCGCAGGAGCTTCAGGCCCGCCGTCTCGACGCGGTCGCCGGTGGCGTGGGTTCCACGCTGCCGGTGTTCACCAAGCGGGCCGGTGGCGGCATCATCGAGGACGTCGACGGCAACCAGCTGATCGACTTCGGCTCCGGCATCGCCGTGACCTCCGTGGGCGCCTCCGCCGAGGCCGTGGTCCGCCGCGCCTCCGCGCAGCTCGCGGACTTCACCCACACCTGTTTCATGGTGACGCCGTACGAGGGTTACGTGGAGGTCTGCGAGGCGCTGTCCGAGCTGACCCCGGGCGACCACGCGAAGAAGTCCGCCCTGTTCAACTCGGGCGCCGAGGCCGTCGAGAACGCGGTCAAGATCGCGCGTTCGTACACCAAGCGCCAGGCCGTCGTCGTCTTCGACCACGGCTACCACGGCCGCACCAACCTGACGATGGCGCTGACGGCGAAGAACATGCCGTACAAGCAGGGCTTCGGCCCGTTCGCGCCCGAGGTCTACCGCGTGCCGGTCGCCTACGGCTACCGCTGGCCCACCGGTGCGGAGAACTGCGGCCCCGAGGCCGCCGCGCAGGCCATCGACCAGATCACCAAGCAGATCGGCGCCGACAACGTCGCCGCGATCATCATCGAGCCGGTGCTCGGCGAGGGCGGCTTCATCGAGCCGGCCAAGGGCTTCCTGCCGGCGATCGTGAAGTTCGCCAACGACAACGGCATCGTCTTCGTCGCCGACGAGATCCAGTCGGGCTTCTGCCGCACCGGCCAGTGGTTCGCGTGTGAGGACGAGGGCATCGTCCCGGACCTCATCACCACCGCCAAGGGCATCGCGGGCGGTCTGCCGCTCGCCGCCGTCACCGGCCGCGCCGAGATCATGGACTCCGTCCACGGCGGCGGCCTCGGCGGCACCTACGGCGGCAACCCGGTCGCGTGCGCCGGTGCGCTCGGCGCCATCGAGACCATGAAGGAGCTCGACCTCAACGCCGCGGCGAAGAAGATCGAGTCCCTCATGAAGGCCCGTCTGACGGCCATGCAGGAGAAGTTCCCGGTCATCGGCGACATCCGCGGCCGCGGCGCCATGATCGCGATCGAGCTGGTCAAGGACCCGGCGACCAAGGAGCCGAACGCGGAGGCCGCCGCCGCGCTCGCCAAGTTCTGCCACGCGGAGGGCGTCCTCGTCCTGACCTGTGGCACCTACGGCAACGTGCTGCGCTTCCTGCCGCCGCTGGTCATCGGCGAGGACCTCCTGAACGAGGGCCTGGACGTCATCGAGAGCGCGTTCGCCGCGATCTGACGCTCCGTGTGAAGAAGGTGTGGGGGGCCGATGGCGGGATGGAGTTCCGGCTGTCGGTCCCCTTCTTCGTGGCGTACGGTTTCAGCAGATGAGAGAAACACCCCGGGCGGAGCCTCCCCAGCCCCGTCCACACCGTGCCCTCGCGCACACCGCTGGAGCCCTGGGCTCCGGAACTCCTCACCGATCGGATGGCCGCCCGCCCCACACCCCCCGGGGCGCGCGGCAGCCCGGTCAAGGCGACCGCCCCGGAACCACCCCCCCTGTTCCGGGGCGGTCGGCTGTCTTCTGGGCCCTGGTCGTCCTCACCCTCACCACCTGGCAGGTCCTGGTCGACGGCCCGCTGGCCCGCCTCGACGAACGCCTCTCCCGCGCCCTGGTGGACACCGTCCCGCGCGGTCTGAGCGAGGCCGCCTCCGACCTGGGCAACCTGACGGTCGCGCTCCCGGTGCTGGTCGTCGCCATGGCGTACGCCTACCGGCGGGGCCGCCGTGCCGCGGCCCTCTTCGCGGGGCTGGCCATGGCCGCCGTCCCGCTCCTGGTGGTCCCCCTGAAGGAGTGGACCGCCCGCCCCGGCCCCCTCGAACCCTGGGCCCACGGCTACTACCCCTCGGGCCACACGGCCACGGCCCTCGTCGCGTACTTCGGCGCGGCCTTCCTGGTGTCCCGACGCCTGGTGCCCGTCGCCGCCGTGCTCACGGCGGTGACGGGCACCGGGCTGGTCCTGCGCGGCTACCACTGGCCGCTGGACGTGCTGGCCAGTTGCTGTCTTGGGGTGCTGGTCCTGTTCGTCAGCTCCAGTTGTACGCGTCGAAGTTCCGGCTGAACTCCCCCTGGTTGTAGCGGTCCCAGTTGATCGACCAGGTCATCAGGCCGCGCAGGGCCGGCCAGGTGCCGTGGGTCTGGTAGCTGCCGCAGTCGGTCTTCTTGGTGAGGCAGTTGAGGGCCTTGTTCACCTCGGCCGGGGTGGTGTGGCCGTTGCCGGCCTGGGTGGAGGCGGGCAGGCCGATGGCGACCTGGTCGGGGCGGAGGGCCGGGAAGACGCGGTCCGTGTTGCCGGCGACGGGGAAGCCGGTGAGGAGCATGTCGGTCATGGCGATGTGGAAGTCCGCGCCGCCCATGGAGTGGTACTGGTTGTCGAGGCCCATGATCGAGCCCGAGTTGTAGTCCTGGACGTGCAGCAGGGTGAGGTCGTCGCGCAGGGCGTGGATGACCGGGAGGTAGGCGCCGGCGCGCGGGTCCTGGCCGCCCCAGGGGCCGGAGCCGTAGTACTGGTAGCCGAGCTGGACGAAGAAGGTCTCCGGGGCCATGGTGAGGACGAACTTGGCGCCGTACTTGGCCTTGAGGGTCTTGACCGCCGAGATCAGGTTGACGATGACCGGGCTGGTCGGGTTGCGGAAGTCGGTGTCGCCGGTCTGGAGCGACAGGGAGTGGCCCTCGAAGTCGATGTCGAGGCCGTCGAGCCCGTACTCGTCGATGATCTTCGAGACGGAGGAGACGAAGGTGTCGCGGGCGGCGGTGGTGGAGAGCTGGACCTGGCCGTTCTGGCCGCCGATGGAGATCAGGACCTTCTTGCCGGCGGCCTGCTTGGCCTTGATGGCGGCCTTGAAGTCGGCGAGGGACTCGACGCCCGGGCATTCGGTCGCCGGGCAGAGGCTGAAGCGGATGTCGCCGGAGGTGACCGAGGTCGGCTCGCCGAAGGCGAGGTTGATGACGTCCCAGGAGTCGGGAACGTCGGCCATGCGGGTGTAGCCGGAGCCGTTGGCGAAGCTGGCGTGGAGGTAGCCGACGAGGGCGTGGGCGGGCAGGGAGCCGCCGGGGTCGCCGCCGCCTCCGCTGGTCGTCGTGCCGGTCACGGCGGTGGACTTCGCCGACTCGCCGGCGCTGTTCGCGGCCGAGACCTGGAAGCTGTACGCGGTGGCGGCGGCCAGACCGGTCGCCGTGTACGAGGTACCGGTGACGGTCGCGAGCGGGGCGCCGTCCTTGTAGAGCTTGTAGGAGGTGGCGCCGGAGACCGCGGGCCAGCTCAGCGTGATCGAGGACGAGGTGGCGGAGCCCGCGGTCAGGCCGGCCGGGGTCGCCGGGATCTGGACGGGGTCACCGCCGGGGCCGAGCAGGGACAGGTCGTCGGCGAGGTAGGCGCCGGTGCCGTACCAGCCGTGGGTGGAGAGCGTGACCGAGGTGGTCGAGGCGCCCGTGGTGAAGGTGGTGGCGAGCCGCTGCCAGTCCGGGGCGGACTGGGTCCAGGCGGTGGCGTCGGCGGTCCCGGTGCCGGAGGCGCCGAGGTAGACGTAGCTGCCGCGGACCCAGCCACTGAGCGTGTAGGTGGAGTTCGGCTTCACGGTGACGGTCTGGGAGCACTTGGCGTTGTCGCTGCCCGCGGGCGTGGCCTGGAGGGCCTTCGTCCCGCCGTGCACGGGCGAGGAGACGACGGCCCCGCTGCCGGCCGTGCAGCTCCAGCCGTCCAGGCCGGACTCGAAACCGCCGTTGCGGGCGAGTTCGGTGTCGGCGGCCTGGGCCAGGGGGGTGAGCGCCACGAGTCCGCCGGCGGCGAGGACGCCCGCCAGCAGCAGGGTGAGGGGTCTGGTGCGGTCCACAACTGCCTCCGGGGTGGGGGGAATCGAGGTGGAGCGCGCCACAGCATGGTCCAGACCAATTGAGTGGTCAAGACCTTTGCCGGGGATGACGAGCCGTCAGGTTGCCTCCAAACCCCTTTCGCCCCGCGCCAACTGCCCCGCGGCCTCGTGCATCGCCAGTTCGAGCAGCGAGGCGTCGGTGAGCGTGCCCGCCGCGTCCGGTGTCACCAGCCAGCGCACGCCGCCGCTCACCCGGCCCGGGTACGGGACGACGATCCAGGTGCCGCTGCCCGCGCCGCGCACCCCGGTGCCGAGCCAGCGCGCGGCGGTGCCGGGCGGCACGAAGAAGCCCATCCGGGCGTCGCCGAAGTCGGCGAGCACCGGGCCCGGCCGGTCCACCAGGCGGCTCAGCACGTCGAGCGTCGGATAGCCGAGCTCGGACGGCAGGATCAGCACGTCCCAACGCCGGCCGGCGGGCAGCAGCGTGACCCCGTGCGGGTTGCGCTCCCACTCCCAGCGGCAGGCGTCGGGATCCGGCGCGGCCGAGGCCAGCCACTCCACGGCGGTCCTGGCCTCAGCGGCCCCCGAACCAGTCATCGCGACGGTCTCCTCTCTCCGTACGGACACCTCGGTCGGGGTGTCCGTACGGAGAGAGGGCGGTTCGGGGTTTCTCTTACGCGGGTTTCCTACCCGCGAGTTGTGATCTGGATCACAACCGGCTCACGCCTGGTCAGCTGTCGAAGCCCAGGCCCAGCTTGTCCATGGTCTTGAGCCACAGGTTCCGCCGGCCGCGGTTCTCGTCGGCCCGGGCCAGCGACCACTTGGTCAGCCCGATGCCCGCCCAGGCGATCGGCTCCGGCGGGAACGGCAGCGGCTTGGAGCGGACCATCTCCAGCTCGGTGCGCTCGGTGCGCTCCCCCGCCAGCAGGTCCAGCATCACGTCGGCGCCGAAGCGCGTGGCGCCGACACCGAGACCCGTGTAGCCCTGCGCGTACGCCACCTTGCCCTGGTGCGAGGTGCCGAAGAAGGCCGAGAAGCGCGAGCAGGTGTCGATCGCGCCGCCCCAGGCGTGGCTGAAGCGGAGGCCCTCCAGCTGCGGGAAGCAGGTGAAGAAGTGCTCGGCCAGCTTCAGATACGTCTCCGGGCGGTGGTCCATCTCGGCGGTCACCTTGCCGCCGAACTGGTAGATGGCGTCGTAGCCGCCCCACAGGATCCGGTGGTCCGCGGTGATGCGGAAGTAGTGGAACTGGTTGGCGCTGTCGCCCAGGCCCTGCCGGTTCTTCCAGCCGATCGAGGCGAGCTGCTCGGCGGAGAGCGGCTCGGTCATCAGCGCGTAGTCGTAGACCGGGACGGTGTAGTGCCGCAGCCGCTTGACCAGCGAGGGGAAGACGTTGGTGCCGAGGGCGACCCGGCGGGCCGCGACCCGGCCGTACGGGGTGCGCACGGCCATGCCGCCGCCGGGGCCGCCCGCCGAGACGAGGTCGAGCGCCGGGGTGTTCTCGAAGATCCGCACGCCCAGGTCGAGGCAGGCCCGCTTGAGCCCCCAGGCCAGCTTGGCCGGGTGCAGCATGGCGACGCCGCGGCGGTCCCACAGGCCGCCCTTGAAGGTCGGCGAGGCGACCTCGGCCCGGACTGCCTCGCCGTCGAGGAGTTCGAGGCCGTCGGCGAGACCGAGCCGCTCGGCCTCCTCGTACAGCTCGTGGAGCTCGTCCACCTGGTAGGCCTCGGTGGCCACGTCGATCTCGCCGGTGCGCTCGAAGTCGCAGTCCAGGGAGTAGCGGGCCACGGCCTCCTCGATGGCGTCGAGGTTGTGCTCGCCCATCCGCTCCAGCTTGGCGAGCTCTCCCGGCCAGCGGGCGAGCCCGTTGCCCAGGCCGTGCGTGAGGGAGGCCGCGCAGAAGCCTCCGTTGCGGCCCGAGGCGGCCCAGCCCACCTCGCGGCCTTCGATGAGCACGACGTCCCGGGAGGGGTCGCGCTCCTTGG
The DNA here is from genome assembly GCF_055560575.1 of Streptomyces sp. NPDC023157. NCBI lineage: Bacteria > Bacillati > Actinomycetota > Actinomycetes > Kitasatosporales > Streptomycetaceae > Streptomyces > Streptomyces sp. NPDC023157. The sequence continues at coordinate 406,835 of NZ_JBVHIL010000009.1, read as the reverse complement.
CGATCAGCGCGGTCCACAGGCCGCTGTAGCCGCCGCCCACGACCAGCAGGTCGCAGCGCTCACTGCCGGTGAGAGCGGGCAGTGCACCCGGCTTACCGGGGTCTTCCAGCCAGAAGGGGACGGGCTGGGCGTCGGAGAGAGATTGTGCAGCGAGACGCATGGCGACTGGGGCCATGGTTTCCAACTCCTTCGGTGCCTGACCGGCTTTCGGTCAGGCTGTTGCTGTTTTCTTGCGCCGGTTCGTAACAATCTGTCCGGCCACTACCACCAGCACCGCGATGACGAACATCGCCGTGCCGATGACGTTGATCTGCACGGGGGTACCGCGCTGCGCCGAGCCCCAGACGAACATGGGGAAGGTCACGGTCGAGCCCGCGTTGAAGTTGGTGATGATGAAGTCGTCGAACGAGAGCGCGAAGGCGAGCAGCGCGCCGGCCGCGATGCCGGGCGCCGCGATCGGCAGCGTGACCCGCAGGAAGGTCTGCACCGGGCCCGCGTAGAGGTCGCGCGCGGCCTCCTCCAGACGCGGGTCCATGGACATCACGCGCGCCTTGACCGCCGTCACGACGAACGACAGACAGAACATGATGTGGGCGATCAGGACCGTCCAGAAGCCCAGCTCGGCGCCCATGTTGAGGAAGAGGGTGAGCAGCGAGGCGGCCATGACGACCTCGGGCATCGCCATCGGCAGGAAGATCAGCGAGTTGATCGCGCCACGCGCCCGGAAGCGGTAGCGGACCAGCGCGAAGGCGATCATCGTGCCGAGGACGACGGCGCCGACCGTCGCCCACGCGGCCAGCTGGAGCGAGAGGGACAGCGAGCCGCACATGTCGGCGACACCGCAGGGGTCCTTCCAGGCGTCCAGGGAGAACTGCTGCCACGCGTAGTTGAAGCGCCCGTTCGGCTTGTTGAACGAGAACACCATCACGACGATGTTCGGCAGGATCATGTACGCGAGCGTGAGCAGGCCCGCGATGACGACGAGGTGCTGTCGGATCCAACGCATCAGACCAGGTCCTCCGTTCCCGCCTTGCGGATGTAGACGGTGACCATGAGGAGCACGATCGCCATGAGGATGAAGGACAGCGCGGCGGCCGTCGGGTAGTCGAGCACGCGCAGGAACTGCGACTGGATGACGTTGCCGACCATCTTGGTGTCGGTCGAGCCGAGCAGTTCGGCGTTGACGTAGTCACCGCTCGCCGGGATGAAGGTGAGCAGCGTGCCGGAGACGACGCCCGGCATGGAGAGCGGGAACGTCACCTTGCGGAAGGTGGTGGCCGGGGAGGCGTACAGGTCCTGCGCCGCCTCGTGCAGCCGGCCGTCGATCCGCTCCAGGGAGGTGTACAGCGGCAGGATCATGAACGGCAGGAAGTTGTACGTCAGACCGCACACCACCGCCATGGGCGTGGCGAGCACCCGGCTGCCCTCGGTCCAGCCGAGCCAGCTGGTCACGTCGAGGACGTGCAGCGCGTCGAGCGCGTTCACCACGAGGCTGTCGTCCGCGAGGATCGTCTTCCAGGCCAGCGTCCGGATGAGGAAGCTGGTGAAGAACGGCGCGATGACGAGGACCAGGAGGACGTTGCGCCAGCGGCCGGCCTTGAAGGCGATGAGGTACGCCAGCGGGTAGCCGAGCAGCAGACAGAGCAGGGTCGCCGTGCCCGCGTACAGCAGCGAGCGGATGAACTGCGGCCAGTACTCCTGGAAGGCGTCCCAGTAGGTCTGGAAGTGCCAGGTGACCTGGAAGCCCTGCTCCAGGGAGCCGGTCTGCACCGAGGTGGAGGCCTGGTAGACCATCGGCAGCGCGAAGAACACGAGCAGCCAGATGATGCCGGGCAGCAGCAGCCAGTACGGGACGAGCCGCTTGCGGGTGGAGGGCTTGCGCGGGACCGGGTCGCCGGCCGCGGGCGCCTCCTCCTTGACGAGGGTGGGCGTGCTCATGCGGCGTCCTCCACCGTCTCCACACCGGCGTCGATGTCCTGGGCGGCGTCCAGCCCGAAGGTGTGGGCGGGGTTCCAGTGCAGGACGACCTCGGCGCCGGGGACCAGGCGCGCGTCCCGCTCGATGTTCTGCTCGTAGACCTGGAGCTCCTGGCCGGCCGGCGAGTTCACCACGAACTGGGTGGAGACGCCGATGAAGGAGGAGTCGACGATCCGGCCGGTGACCCGGTTGCGGCCGTCGGCGATCGTGCCCTCGTCGTCGGCGTGGGCGAGGGAGATCTTCTCCGGGCGCACGCCGACCAGCACCTTGCCGCCCGTGCGGACGGCGTCCGTACAGCGGCTGCGGGGTACGCGGAGCTTGCCGCCGCCGGCCGTGGCCAGGACGTCGGCGCCGCCCGTCTCGACGACCTCGGCCTCGATGAGGTTGGAGGTGCCGAGGAAGTTGGCGACGAAGGTGGTCTGCGGGTTCTCGTACAGGTCGGCGGGGGCGCCGAGCTGCTCGACGCGGCCGCCGTTCATCACCGCGACCTGGTCGGCCATGGTCATGGCCTCCTCCTGGTCGTGGGTGACGTGGACGAAGGTGATGCCGACCTCGGTCTGGATGCGCTTCAGCTCCAGCTGCATCTGGCGGCGCAGCTTGAGGTCGAGCGCGCCCAGCGGCTCGTCGAGCAGGAGGACCTGGGGGTGGTTGATGAGCGCGCGGGCGACGGCGACGCGCTGCTGCTGGCCGCCGGAGAGCTGGTGCGGCTTCTTGTGGGCGTGCTCGCCGAGCTGCACGAGGTCGATCATCTCGTCGACCTGCGGCTTCACCGACTTGACGCCGCGCCGGCGCAGGCCGAAGGCGATGTTCTCGAAGATGCTCATGTGCGGGAAGAGCGCGTACGACTGGAAGACCGTGTTCACGGGGCGCTTGTACGGCGGGAGGTCGGTGACGTCCCGGTCGCCGAGGAAGACGGTGCCCGTGGTGGGGTCCTCCAGGCCGGCGATCATGCGCAGCGTGGTGGTCTTGCCGCAGCCCGAGGCGCCGAGGAGGGCGAAGAACGAGCCCTGCGGGATCGTCAGGTCGAGCGGGCGGACGGCGTGGAAGGAGCCGTAGGACTTGCTGATGCCGGAGAGACGGACGTCGCCGCCGCCGGCGTTCTTTTCGGTGTGAGCAGTCTTGTCAGTCATGGGTTGCGGTCCCGGAGGGTCGTAAGGAAAGGGGTGGCGGCGGTCAGGCACCGATGAGCTTGGCGAACTTCTCCTCGTACGCCGTCTCCTCCGCGCTGCTCAGCGAGCGGAAGGCGTGCGACTTCCGGGCCATCGCCTTGTCGGGGACGATCAGCGTGTTGTTCGCCAGCTCGGGGTCGATCTTGGCGAGCTCGTCCTTCACCCCGTCGACCGGGCAGACGTAGTTGATGTACGCGGCGAGCTGCGCGGCCACCGGAAGCTCGTAGTAGTAGTCGATGAGCTTCTCGGCGTTGGTCTTGTGCCGGGCCTGGGCGGGGACCAGGAGGTTGTCGCTGGAGGTGATGTAGCCCGCCGAGGGGATCGCGAACTTGATGTCCGGGTTGTCCGCCTGGAGCTGGATGATGTCACCGGCCCAGGCGAGGCAGGCCGCCAGGTCGCCCTTGTCGAGGTCGGAGGTGTAGTCGTTGCCGGTGAAGCGGCGGATCTGCTTCTTGTCGACGCCCTTCTGGAGGCGTCCGACGGCCGCGTCGTAGTCGGCGTCGGTGAACTTCCCGGGGTCCTTGCCCATGTCGAGCAGGGTCATGCCGACGGAGTCGCGCATCTCGGTGAGGAAGCCGACCCGGCCCTTGAGCGCGGGGTCGTCGAGCAGCTGGCTGACGGAGTCGACCTTCTTGCCGCCGGTCGCCTTGGAGTTGTAGGCGATGACGGTGGAGATGCCCGTCCAGGGGTACGAGTAGGCCCGGCCCGGGTCCCAGTCGGGGCGGCGGAACTGCGCGGAGAGGTTGGCGTACGCCGTGGGGAGGTTCGACGCGTCCAGCTTCTGCGCCCAGCCGAGGCGGATGATGCGGGCGGCCAGCCAGTCGGTGACGCAGATCAGGTCGCGGCCGGTGTCCTGGCCGGCCGCGAGCTGCGGCTTGACCTTGCCGAAGAACTCGACGTTGTCGTTGATGTCCTCGGTGTACTTGACCTTGATCCCGGTCCGCTTGGCGAAGGCCTCCAGGGTGGGCCGGGACTTCTCGTCCTCGCTGACGTCCATGTACTCGGTCCAGTTGGAGAAGTTCACCGTCCTCTCCTTGGCCGAGAAGTCCGTGGACGCCGGCCCCTGGCCCTCCCGTTTGGCCGGCGGGATGCCGCAGGCGGTCAGGCCGGCGAGCCCGCCGACCGTGAGCGCGCCCACGCCGCCCGCCCGCAGCACCGAACGGCGGGTGAGCGCGCCCCGGCCGCTCGTGAGAGTGCGCCGCATCGCCGCTATCTGCGCGGCGGACAGACTGTCGGGCTGGTACTGCTCCATGCGCTGTGCCCTTTCGGGATGGGTTCGCCGCTGGTCGGACGGCTGGCTGCTATCGGTCCCCGAAGATCGTGCGGTGCCAGTCCTTCTCGGCGACCGCGGTGTTGTCGAACATCACGTGCTTGACCTGCGTGTACTCCTCGAAGGAGTACACCGACATGTCCTTTCCGAAGCCGGAGGCCTTGGAGCCGCCGTGGGGCATCTCGCTGATGATCGGGATGTGGTCGTTGACCCACACGCATCCGGCCTTGATCTCGCGGGTGGCCCGGTTGGCCCGGTACACGTCGCGGCTCCAGGCGGAGGCGGCGAGCCCGTACGGGGTGTCGTTGGCGAGCTGGATGCCCTCGTCGTCGCTGTCGAAGGGCAGGGCCACCAGGACCGGGCCGAAGATCTCCGACTGCACGACCTCGCTGTCCTGCGCCGCACCGGTGATCAGGGTGGGGCGATAGTACGCCCCGTCCTTCAGGTCACCGCCGGGGGCTTCGCCGCCCGTGACGACGGTGGCGTAGCCGCGGGCGCGCTCGACGAAGGCGGCGACGCGGTCGCGCTGGGCGTGGCTGATGAGCGGCCCGAGGTCCGTCGACGGGTCGAACGGGTCGCCCAGCCGCACGGTCTCCATGAGCTCGGCGACCCGCGCCACGAAGGCGTCGAAGAGCGGCCGCTGCACATAGGCGCGGGTGGCGGCGGTGCAGTCCTGCCCGCTGTTGATGAGCGAGGCGGCGACGGCGCCGTGCGCGGCGGCCTCCAGGTCGGCGTCGTCGAAGACGACGAACGGTGCCTTGCCGCCGAGCTCCAGGTGGAGGCGCTTGACGGTGGCGGTGGCGATCTCGGCGACCCGCTTGCCGACCGGGGTGGAGCCGGTGAAGGAGGTCATGACCACGTCGGGGTGGCCGACGAGGTGCTCGCCCACGGTGCGGCCGGCGCCGTTGACGATGTTGATGACACCGTCGGGGATCCCGGCCTCGGTCGCCGCCTGCGCGAACATCAGCGAGGTCAGCGGGGTGAGCTCGGCCGGCTTGAGGACGATCGTGTTGCCGGCGGCGACCGCCGGGAGGATCTTCCAGGCGGCCATCTGGAGCGGATAGTTCCAGGGTGCGATGGAGCCGACCACGCCGATCGGCTCGCGCCGTACGTACGAGGTGTGGTCGCCGTCGTACTCGGCGGCGGACTGGCCCTGGAGGTGACGGGCCGCACCGGCGAAGAACGCGGTGTTGTCGATCGTGCCGGGCACGTCGAACTCGGTCGTCAGCTTGATGGGCTTGCCGCACTGGAGGGACTCGACGACGGCGATGTCCTCCGCCCGCTCGGCGAGCACGCTCGCGAACCGGTGCAGGGCCTCGGACCGCTCCCCCGGCGTGGCGGCCGCCCAGGCGGGGAAGGCCGCCTTGGCCGCGGCGACGGCGTCGTCGACGTCCGCCTCCGAGGCGAGGGCGTACGTGTAGACGCTCTCGCCGGTGGCCGGGTCGATGACGCTGTGCTCCTGCCCCGAGGTTCCGGGGCGGAGCCGCCCCCCGATGTACTGCGCGCCGTCCGCGAAACGGTCCGACACCTGGAAGCGGTTGCCCATGACGCACTCCGTTGTTCCCGCTCGAATTGAGTGCCGATCCTGACAGAGACATACGGGTGCAACAAGTGATTCCGTTGTTGCCTTTTGGTTACGCGACGGAATCGGTGGACCATGTGTCGAGGGCAGCGGGAAATTGCCGTACGGAGTGTCCGTGGCGAGTGGCAGGGTGGCATGCATGAAGGATCTTGAGTGGCTGATTGGCCAGGTCAGACGGGGTGAGAAGGTCAAGTGGCTGCACTTCTGGGGCCACCGTCCACGGCCCGACGGCACGCTCTCGGCGAGTTGTCTGAGCCAGTGGTGGCCGTCACCGTTCGTGGTGGACGGCGTGCGGTACGCGACCGCGGAGCACTGGATGATGGCCGAGAAGGCGAGGCTGTTCGGCGACCCGGAGGCCGAGGCGACGATCCTCTCGGCGCGGACCCCGGCGGAGGCCAAGAACGCGGGCCGTCTGGTCCGGGACTTCGACGGGGACGTCTGGGAACGGGAGCGCGCCGAGATCGTCACGCGGGGCAGCGTCCACAAGTTCGCCGCGGACGAGGCCCTGCGGGCGTTCCTGCTGGGAACGGGCGCGCGCGTCCTCGTGGAGGCGAGCCCGTTGGACCGCGTCTGGGGCATCGGCCTGACGGCGGACGCCCCGGCCGCGACGGACCCGGAGCGCTGGCGCGGCCTGAACCTCCTGGGCTTCGCGCTGATGGAGGCGCGGGACCGGCTGCGGCTGTGAGGGGAGCGGAGGGCGGGCGGGGGGACGGGGACCCCCCACCGGCCGACTGCGCTAACGGCCCCCGGCGTCCACGACCAGCGAGGTGGCGAACGGGTCCTCGGACTCGTCGAAGGACGACGAGTCCTGGGAGATGACCCAGACCATGAACCCGAGGAACACGGCGCTCACCAGAATGCCGATCGACCCGAGGATGACACCCGCGAGGGCCATGCCCCGGTTGGTCGCCTCGCCCCGGTTCGCCTTCTTCATGCCGATGATGCCGAAGATCAGCGCCAGGACGCCCAGGACGATCCCCAGGCCGTACATGCAGAAACCGGCCACGGCGATGATGCCGAGCACCATCGCCGTCGTCCCCATCCCGTTGGACGGGGACTGCTGCCAGCCCGGCTGCCCGTACCCCGCGCCGTAGCTCGGGTACGGCGACGCCGGCGGGTAGCCGTAGGACGGTGTGGCCGGCGGCACCGGGGCGGGCGTCGGGTAGCCGTACGCGCCGCCCGGGGCGACCGGCGGCGGCGGGACGTCCGCGCCCGGCATCGAGATCACGGTGTTCTGGTCATGGACCGGAGGCGTCGCGGGCTTGGTCAGCTCGACGCGGTCCGGGTGGGGCGGAGCCCACGGGTCCACCGGCGGTTCGCTGTTTTCGGACATTGGGCCTCCCCCATCGTGGTCACGCCATGCTACGACCTCCCTCTGACGGAGGAAGGGCCCGGCCTACGATGACCCGATGACCGACCTGCATCCCTTCATCGCCGGACTCCCCAAGGCCGAGCTGCACGTCCACCACGTCGGCTCCGCCTCGCCCCGGATCGTCGCCGAGCTGGCGGCCCGCCACCCGGACTCCAAGGTGCCGACCGATCCGGAGGCGCTGAGCGACTACTTCGTCTTCACGGACTTCGCGCACTTCATCGACGTGTACCTGTCGGTGGTGGACCTGGTCCGCACCCCCGAGGACGTGCGCCTGCTGACCTACGAGGTCGCCCGCGACATGGCCCGGCAGAACATCCGCTACGCCGAGCTGACCATCACCCCCTACAGCTCCACCCGCCGCGGCATCGACGAGCACGCCTTCATGGCGGCCATCGAGGACGCCCGCAAGGCCGCCGAGACCGAGCTGGGCGTGATCCTGCGCTGGTGCTTCGACATCCCCGGCGAGGCGGGCCTGGAGGCGGCGGAGGAGACCGCGCGCCTGGCGGTCGACCTGCGCCCGGAGGGCCTGGTCTCCTTCGGTCTCGGCGGCCCCGAGATCGGCGTGCCGCGCCCGCAGTTCAAGCCGTACTTCGACCGCGCCCGCGCGGCCGGCCTGCGCTCGGTCCCGCACGCGGGCGAGACGACGGGCCCGGAGACGGTCTGGGACGCCCTGAACGACCTGGGCGCCGAGCGCATCGGCCACGGCACCAGCTCGGTCCAGGACCCGGAGCTCCTCAAGTACCTCGCCGAGCACCGGATCGCCCTGGAGGTCTGCCCGACCTCGAACATCGCCACCCGCGCGGTGGAGCGCCTGGAGGACCACCCGCTCAAGCGGATGGTGGACGCGGGCGTGCTGGTGACCATCAACAGCGACGACCCGCCGATGTTCGGCACCGACCTCAACAACGAGTACGCCGTCGCCGCCCGCCTGCTCGGCCTGGACGAGCGCGGGGTCGCGGCCCTCGCCAAGAACGCGGTGGAGGCCTCGTTCCTCGACGAGGCGGGCAAGGCCCGGATCGTCGAGGAGATCGACACGTACACGGAGCAGTGGCTGGCGCGCTGAGCGCCGGGAGAATGGGGTCATGGACCCCGTCACTGTCGTAGGCCACCGCGGCGACCCCTACCGCGTCCGCGAGAACACCGTCCCCTCGATCCTGTCGGCGATCGAGCGGGGCGCGGACGCGGTGGAGGTCGACGTCCGGCTCACCAAGGACGGCGTCCCCGTCCTCCTCCACGACGACACCCTCAAGCGGCTCTGGAAGGTCGAGCGCCCGCTGTCCTCGCTGACGGTCTCCGAGCTCGCGGAGGTCACCCAGGGGGGTGTGCCGACCCTGCGCGAGGCGCTGATCGCTGCCGGGGCGCACCGCCTGATGCTGGATCTGCCGGGCGGCGACGCGCGTTCGGTGCGCACGATCGTGGGCACGGTCCGCGAGGCCGGGGCGGGCGAGCGCGTCTACTACTGCGCCGGGGCCGTGGCGATGCTCCAGGTGCGGGCGGCGGACCCGGCCGCGGAGATCGCGCTGACCTGGAACACGCTGGCCCCGCCGCGCCGCACGCTGCTGGACGCGGTGCGCCCCCGGTGGCTCAACTACCGCTTCGGCCTTGCCGGTCGGGAGCTGGTGGAGCGGGTGCACAAGGACGGGCTGCTGGTCTCGGCCTGGACCGCGGACACCGCCTGGACGATGCGTAAGCTGATCCGCGACGGGGTGGACTCGATCACCACCAACCGGATCGACACGCTGGCCGGCGTGCTGCGAAAGGGCCGAGAATGAACGACAGGATCCGCACCGACATCGCGCACAACGCACGGGTGTGGAACTACTGGCTGGGCGGCAAGGACAACTACCCGGTGGACCGCGCGGTCGGCGACCAGGTCACCTCCTTCCACCCGAGCATCGGCGCCGTGGCGCGCGCGGACCGGGCGTTCCTCGGGCGGGCGGTCACGTACCTCGCGGCGGAGGCGGGGGTGCGCCAGTTCCTCGACATCGGTACGGGGCTGCCGACGGCCGACAACACCCACGAGGTCGCGCAGCGGGTGGCGCCGGACTCCCGGGTGGTCTACGTCGACAACGACCCGATCGTCCTGACCCACGCGCGGGCGCTCCTGACGAGCGCGCCGCAGGGCGTCACCGAGTACGTGGACGCCGACGCGCACGACCCGGAGACGATCCTGGCGGCGGCCGGCCGGACGCTGGACCTGTCGCGGCCGGTCGCGGTGCTGATGCTGGGCATCCTGAACTTCGTCCTGGACACCGACGAGGCCCGGCAGATCGTGCGCACGGTGATGGCGGCGCTGCCGTCCGGCAGTCATCTGGTGCTGACGCACCCGACGTTCGACGCGGAGCTGGGCGGCGAGGGGAACATCGCGGCGATGGAGTTCTGGAACGCCCACGCGACCCCGCCGATCACGGCGCGCGGCCGGGCGGATTTCGCGTCGTTCCTGGACGGCCTGGAGCTGCTGGAGCCGGGCATCGTGTCGTGCGCGCGCTGGCGGGCGCCGGAGGCGGTCGCGGTGGCGCAGTACGGAGCGGTGGGCCGCAAGCCGTAATGGACATACGGGGGAGGCGCGGGACTCTGGGGACTCAAGGGACGCGGGGGACGCAAGGCGGGGCGGGGATCCAGGACGGGCGGCTCGGGCTCCGGGACGTCCGCGGGATCCAGGAGCTGAGGGCCTGGGCGGCGGACCACCCCTGGGCGGTCGACACGGCCCTGGCGCTGCTCGTGCAGGCGGCGATGACGATGCCCTTCGTCGTCCCGCGCCCGCCCGAACTGGAGCCGGCGACCTGGCCCGCGTACGGCCTGACGACGCTGACGGTCCTGCCGCTGGTGTGGCGCCGCCGGGCACCGCTGGCGGTGCTGCTCGCGATGCTGGCGGCCAGCGCGCTGTACAAGCTGGCGCTGGAGGGCCCGGGGCAGCCGCTGCCGTACACCGGTCTGGTGAGCGTCTACACGATCGCCGTGCTGTCGCCGCCGTGGAAGCGGCTGGTGACGGCGCTGCTGATGCTGGTCGCGGTGCCGGTGTCGGTATGGCTCAACACCCAGTCGGCGCGCGAACTGACCTTCTCCCTCTTCGTGTTCGGCGCCGCCTACGCCTTCGGCCGGCTGACCGACGCCCGGCAGCGGGCCAACCGGGTGGAGGCGGAACAGGCCGCCGCGCGGGAACGGGCGCGGATCGCCCGGGAGATGCACGACATCCTGTCGCACGCGGTGAGCCTGATGATCGTGCAGGCGGAGGCCGGCCCGCTGGCCGTGCGCCGGGCGCCCGAGCGGGCCGAGGCCGCGTTCGAGGCGATCTCGGAGACCGGGCGCGACGCGATGCGGCAACTGCGCGGGATGCTCGGCGTGTTGCGGGACGAGGACGGCGCCTCCGACGCGCCGCGCGACCCGCAGCCCGGGATGGACCGGCTGCCGGAACTGGTCGAGCGGGTACGGGGCGGAGGGCTCGACGTGCGGTACGGGACGGACGGCACGGCGCGCCCGCTGCCGGCCGCGACCGGGGCGACCGTCTTCCGTATCGTGCAGGAGGCGCTGACGAACGTGGTCAAGCACGCGGGGGCCACGACGGTGTCGGTGCGCCTCGGCTACGGCAGGGACGAGGTGGAGGTCCGGGTGACGGACGACGGGCGCGGGCCGCGCCCCGGGGGTTCCGGCGGGCACGGTCTCGTCGGGGTCCGGGAGCGGGCGGCCGCCCACGGGGGTACGGCCTCGGCCGGCCCCGGCCCGGACGGGCACGGTTTCGAACTGCGGGCGGTGCTCCCGCTGGAGGTGCGGGGATGACGCTGCGGGTGGTGGTCGCGGACGACCAGGAGCTGGTGCGCAGCGGGTTCGCGCTCATCCTGGACGTGCAGGAGGACATCGAGGTGGTCGCGGAGGTCGGCGACGGCGCCGCGGCCGTGGAGGCGGTGCGGCGGCTGCGGCCCGACGTGGCGCTGCTCGACATCCGGATGCCCCGGATGGACGGCATCGAGGCGTGCCGGGTGATCAGCGCGGAGTCGGAGTGCCGGACGGTCATCCTGACGACCTTCGACTCGGACGAGTACGTGTACGAGGCGCTGCACGCGGGTGCGAGCGGCTTCCTGCTGAAGGACGTGCGCCGGGACGACCTGGTCCACGCGGTGCGGGTGGTCGCGGCGGGCGAGGCGCTGCTCGCGCCCTCGGTGGCGCGGCGGCTCGTGGAGCAGTACACCTCGGGCACCCCGCGCCGGGCGGACGCGCCCGCCGACGCGCGGCTCGACGTGCTGACGGGGCGGGAGCGCGAGACGCTGCTGCTCCTGGCGCGGGGTCTGTCGAACGCGGAGATCGCGGCGGAGCTGGTGGTGAGCGACCACACGGTGAAGACGCACGTGGGGAACGTGCTGGCGAAGCTGGGGCTGCGGGACCGGATCCAGGCGGTGATCTGCGCGTACGAGACGGGGCTCGTGGCGGCGGGGCCTCCCCCGGGCGGGGGAGGCGCGGCGAGGTGACTCCCCCGCGCCGGTGAGGAATGCCGGCCGTGGGAACCGCCGGTGCGGGCGATCCGCGTTCCGTCCCTGGTCAGCAGGATGGAGCCATCGAGAACAACGGCTCACACCCACGGAGTTGACCATGAAGAGCACCACCCGCACGCTGCTGGCCGCCGCCCTCGTCCTGGGCGTCGCGGCGGGTCCCGCGGTCCTCCCGGCGGGCGCGGCCCCGGTGTCCGTGACGGCCCGGTCCGCTGCCGAGGGCGCCCCGGTGGACCCCGCGACGGGCACCGCCCTGGCGGCGGCGATCGCCGGCCTCCCGTCGAAGGACGCGACGGCGGCGCTGGTCCGGGTCGGGGGCACGGAGGGTGTCTGGCAGGGCGGTTCGGGCGTGCGGGATCTGAAGTCCGGCCGCGCGGCGGACCCGGGGGCGCGGTTCCGGGCGGGTTCGGTGACGAAGGTGTTCACGGCGGCGGTGGCGCTCCAGCTGGCCGGCGAGGGCCGGCTCGACCTGGACCGCACGGCCCGCTCGTACCTGCCGGAGCTGATCCCGGCGGCGTACGGCGAGGTGACGGTGCGCCAGCTGCTGAACCACACGCACGGCATCCCGGCGGCGGATCTGCCGGGCGAGACGGTCGAGGAGTGGTACGCGCGCCGTTTCGTGGAGTACGACCCGCGCGACCTGGTCCGCTCGGCGACCTCCCAGCCGCGCGAGTTCGCCCCCGGTGCGAAGCAGCACTACCTGAACATCGGCTACACGATCGCGGGTCTGATCATCGAGCGCGTCACGGGCGACTCGTACGCGCACCAGGTGAGCGCGCGCGTGCTGCGGCCGCTCGGGCTGCGCGACACGTACTTCCCCGGCACGAGCCCGCGGATCGAGGGCCGGTACAACCACGGCTACCAGTGGATGCGGCTGGACGACGGGACGACCGGGCTGCGGGACGTCTCCGTGTGGGGGGCGACGGACGGCTGGGCGGCCGGGGACCTGATCTCCACCACGGCGGACCTGGAGCGCTTCACCCAGGCCCTGTTCGCGGGCCGGGTGGTGCGCGGACCGCTCCTGGAGGAGATGTTCACGCTGCCGAAGGTGGCGGACTTCAAGAGCGGTGCCCCGGCCGCGTACTCCGTGGGCCTGTCGATGAAGAAGCTGGGCGGGCGCGAGGTGTGGGGCAAGACGGGTGGCCGCTGGGGCTACAACGCGGCCATCGCCTCGACCCGCCACGGTGAGCGGACCCTGGTCTACAGCGTCAACGCGACCGACGCCAAGGGCCAGGACATGAACAAGGTGGCGCTGGGGATCATGCTGTCGACGTACGGCCTGCCGTCGGAGTGAGGACCGGCGCGGCGGCCTCCAGGGCTTCGAGGCGCTTGATCAGCCGGTGGACGGCGAGGAGCGGCAGGATGCCGATGACGCCGAACGACATGTCGATGACCGACCACCAGAAGGGGATGGCGCGGATCGGTCCGCAGATCAGGGCGAGCGGGATGATGCCGACGCAGGCGATCATGCCGAACTCGATCACCCAGATGTTGCGGACCGGGTCCCGGTAGGGCCCGTAGAAGGCGACGGCGATGACGAGGTGGGCGAAGGCCAGCCAGTCGGTGCCGTAGAGGAGGTACGGGGCCCGGGCGTCGGCGCCTTCGAGGCCGGTGCGGACGCGGGTGATCCACTCGGCGAGGCCGGGGAAGGCGTCGGCCAGGGGTGCGGCCCAGGAGTCCAGGGCCCCGTCGACGAGGCGCAGTTCGGTGACGAGCGGGAAGGCGGTGGCGCCGCTCAGTACCAGGCAGACGATGAAGACGACCAGCCAGACGCGGATGCGCTTGAGGAGGGCTCTGGGCCCGTTCGTGTCGCTCATGGGGGCAGCGTACGCCCCTCATGAACACGTTCAAAAAGGGGGCCCCGTCGCAGGGACCCCCTTCTCACAGGCCGACGATCGAGTTCCACCGCTTCGCGAACTCGGTGCGCTCATCGGAGGAGATGTCCCGCGCGATGGCCAGCCGGGTGCGCATCGCGTCGTCCGGGAAGATCAGCGGGTCCTCGGCGAGGGCCGCCAGCTCCTTGTCGCCCGAGTCGGCGAGGACGTCGCGGGCCGCGGGGACCGGGCAGACGTAGTTGACCCAGGAGGCCAGCTCGGCGGCGACCTCGGGCTCGTAGTAGTAGTCGACGAGCTGCTCGGCGCTGGTCTTGTGCCGGGCCAGGTTGGGGATCATCAGGGACTCGGCCCACAGCTCGGCGCCCTCCTCGGGCACGACGAACTCGATGTCCGGGTTGTCGGCCTGGAGCTGGATGATGTCGCCGGAGTACGCCTGACAGGCGAGCACGTCGCCGGTGGACAGGTCCTTGATGTAGTCGTTGCCGGTGAAGCGGCGGATGTGCTTGCGGCGGACCAGGCCCTCGATCTCCTCGCACAGCGCGTGGAAGTCGTCCGCGGTCCAGCGGGTGACGTCGACGCCCATGCCCTGCATGAGCAGCGAGAAGGACTCGTCGAGCCCGGACAGCAGGGTGACCTTGCCGCTCAGGTCGTCGGCCCACAGCTCCTTGGTGGAGCGGATCTCCCGGCCCAGCTTCTTGCGGTTGTACGCGATGCCGGTGATCCCGGACTGCCAGGGCACCGAGTGCAGCCGGCCCTCGTCGAAGGCGGGCTTGCGCAGCAGCGGGTCCAGGTACCTGGCGACGTTGGGCTGCTTGGCCCGGTCCATCTCCTGGACCCAGCCGAGCCGCACGTAGCGGGCGGCCATCCAGTCGCTGATCACGATGAGGTCCCGGTCGGTCTCCTGGTGGTTCATCAGGGCCGGGCCGATCTTGCCGAAGAACTCGTCGTTGTCGTTGATCTCCTCCGTGTAGCGCACGGAGATCCCGGTCCGCTTCTGGAAGGCGTCCAGGGTGGGCCGCTTCGACTTGTCGTCGTCATCGGTGTCGATGTAGAGCGGCCAGTTCGCGAAGTGCAGCACCCGGTCCCGCGCGGACAGGTCCCGCCCGGCCCGGTCCTCCGGATCGACGTACGCGGCCGGCACTCCGCATCCGGCGAGGAGCGCGGCGGCGCCGGCCCCGCCGATCCCCCGCAGCAGGGCGCGGCGGGACGGGTGCGGGCGGGCGGGAACTCTGGCTCTGGCTGTCACCCGCCCAGCATGGTCGCCCCGGGTGACCAGCGGCAATGGACGGTCCGTCGACCGGGACGGCGCGGCCCCGACACCTTGTCGATCACGTCGATCGAGGTGCCGGGGCCGCGGGGGGGGGCGGGCTGGATCAGCCCAGGGAGGTCATCACGTGCTTGATGCGCGTGTAGTCCTCGAAGCCGTACGCCGACAGGTCCTTGCCGTAGCCGGACTTCTTGTAGCCGCCGTGGGGCATCTCGGCGACCAGCGGGATGTGGGTGTTGATCCACACACAGCCGAAGTCGAGCGACTTGGACATGCGCATCGCGCGGGCGTGGTCCTTCGTCCAGACCGAGGAGGCCAGGGCGAACTCGACGCCGTTGGCGAACTCCAGCGCCTGGGCCTCGTCCGTGAAGGACTGGACCGTGATGACGGGGCCGAAGACCTCGTTCTGGATGATCTCGTCGTCCTGCTTGAGGCCGGAGACGACGGTCGGGGCGTAGAAGTAGCCCTTGTCGCCGACCCGGTGGCCGCCCGCCTCGACCTTGGCGTGCGCCGGCAGGCGGTCGATGAAGCCGCTGACCTGCGTGAGCTGGTTGGCGTTGTTCAGCGGGCCGTAGAGCACGTCCTCGTCGTCCGGCTGGCCGGTCTTCGTCTCGCTCGCGGCCTTGGCGAGGGCGGCGACGAACTCGTCGTGGATCGACTCGTGGACCAGGACGCGGGTCGCGGCCGTGCAGTCCTGGCCGGCGTTGAAGTAGCCCGCCACGGAGATGTCCTCGACGGCCTTGTCCAGGTCGGTGTCCTCGAAGACCACGACCGGGGCCTTGCCGCCCAGCTCCAGGTGGACGCGCTTGACGTCCTTGGCCGCCGACTCGGCGACCTGCATGCCGGCGCGCACCGAGCCGGTGATGGAGGCCATCGCCGGGGTCGGGTGCTCGACCATCGCCTTGCCGGTCTCGCGGTCGCCGCAGAGGACGTTGAAGACGCCCTTGGGGACGATCGAGCCGATGATCTCGGCCATCAGGACGGTCGACGCGGGGGTCGTGTCCGAGGGCTTGAGGACGACCGTGTTGCCCGCGGCGAGGGCCGGGGCGAACTTCCACACGGCCATCATCATCGGGTAGTTCCACGGCGCGACCTGGGCGCAGACGCCGACCGGCTCGCGGCGGATGATCGAGGTCATGCCCTCCATGTACTCGCCGGCCGAGCGGCCCTCGAGCATCCGGGCGGCACCCGCGAAGAAGCGGATCTGGTCCACCATCGGCGGAATTTCCTCGCTCGCGGTGAGGGCGACCGGCTTGCCGGTGTTCTCGACCTCGGCGGCGATCAGGTCCTCGGCGCGCTCCTCGAAGGCGTCCGCGATCTTGAGGAGGACCTTCTGGCGCTCGGACGGCGTGGTGTCGCGCCAGGCGGGGAAGGCGGCCGCGGCGGCCTCCATGGCGGCGTCGACGTCGGCCTGGCCGGAGAGCGGGGAGGTCGCGTACGCCTCACCGGTGGCAGGGTTGATCACGTCGATCGTGCGGCCGTCGGCCGCATCCCGGAACTCCCCGTTGATGTAGTTGCGCAGCCGACGCAGCTCGGTGGTCACTTGCCACCCCTCCTGTCACGTTCTGTACTCCGCACTCCGTCGTGCGGCGTGCCCGATGGGCGAGACACCCAGCCTAGTCGGTTCGCAGACGCTTTCAACAGGCCCGACCCCTGCCAACTTCGGATTCAGTGAGATCCGCACCCCAGAACAACGGATTTCATCACTCTGGGGTTGCCAGACCGACGAGGTTCGGTGCACAGTGAAGTCGTGGCCAGTCGAAGCACAGACTCCAGAACCGGAACCGGTTCGTCCCCGACGATCGATGCCGTCTCCCTGGCGATCATCGAGCAGCTCCAGGAGGACGGTCGCCGTCCCTACGCAGCCATCGGAAAGGCCGTCGGCCTCTCCGAAGCCGCCGTACGACAGCGCGTCCAGAAGCTGCTCGACCAGGGCGTCATGCAGATCGTCGCCGTCACCGACCCGCTCACCGTGGGTTTCCGGCGGCAGGCGATGGTCGGCATCAACGTCGAGGGTGACCTGGATCCGGTCGCGGAGGCGCTGACCGCGATGGCCGAATGCGAGTACGTGGTGATGACCGCGGGCTCCTTCGACCTGATGGTGGAGGTCGTCTGCGAGGACGACGACCACCTCCTGGATGTGATCAACAAGCGCATCCGCACCCTCCCCGGGGTGCGCTCCACCGAGAGCTTCGTCTACCTGAAGCTCAAGAAGCAGACCTATATGTGGGGAACCCGATAGCCGTGAGCCAGGACCTCTCGAAAACCGCCTACGACCACCTGTGGATGCACTTCACCCGCATGTCGTCGTACGAGAACAACCCCGTCCCCACCATCGTCCGCGGTGAGGGCACCTACATCTTCGACGACAAGGGCAAGCGCTACCTCGACGGCCTCGCCGGCCTGTTCGTGGTGAACGCCGGCCACGGCCGCAAGGAGCTGGCCGAGGTCGCGTACAAGCAGGCCCAGGAGCTCGCGTTCTTCCCCGTGTGGTCGTACGCGCACCCCAAGGCCGTCGAGCTCGCCGAGCGTCTGGCGGACTACGCCCCCGGCGACCTGAACAAGGTCTTCTTCACCACCGGTGGCGGCGAGGCCGTCGAGACCGCGTGGAAGCTGGCCAAGCAGTACTTCAAGCTGCAGGGCAAGCACACCAAGTACAAGGTCATCTCGCGTGCGGTCGCCTACCACGGCACCCCGCAGGGCGCCCTGTCCATCACCGGCCTGCCGGCCCTGAAGGCCCCCTTCGAGCCGCTGGTCCCCGGCGCGCACAAGGTGCCGAACACCAACATCTACCGCGCGCCGATCCACGCCGACGACCCCGAGGCCTTCGGCCGCTGGGCCGCCGACCAGATCGAGCAGCAGATCCTCTTCGAGGGCGCCGACACCGTCGCCGCCGTCTTCCTGGAGCCGGTGCAGAACGCCGGTGGCTGCTTCCCGCCGCCGCCCGGGTACTTCCAGCGCGTCCGCGAGATCTGCGACCAGTACGACGTGCTGCTCGTCTCCGACGAGACGATCTGCGCCTTCGGCCGCCTCGGCACGATGTTCGCCTGTGACAAGTTCGGCTACGTGCCGGACATGATCACCTGCGCCAAGGGCATGACCTCGGGCTACTCCCCGATCGGCGCCTGCATCGTCTCGGACCGCATCGCGGAGCCGTTCTACAAGGGCGACAACACCTTCCTGCACGGCTACACCTTCGGTGGTCACCCGGTGTCCTCCGCCGTGGCCCTGGCGAACCTCGACATCTTCGACAAGGAGGGCCTGAACCAGCACGTGCTGGACCAGGAGGGCAACTTCTTCTCGACGCTGCAGAAGCTGCACGACCTCCCGATCGTCGGCGACGTCCGCGGCAACGGCTTCTTCTACGGCATCGAGCTCGTCAAGGACAAGGTCACCAAGGAGTCCTTCAACGACGAGGAGGTGGAGCGCGTCCTCTACGGCTACCTCTCCAAGGCGCTGTACGAGAACGGTCTCTACTGCCGTGCCGACGACCGTGGCGACCCGGTCATCCAGCTGGCTCCGCCGCTGATCGCGGACCAGACCACGTTCGACGAGATCGAGCAGATCCTCCGCGCCACCCTCACCGAGGCCTGGACGAAGCTGTAGATCTCGACGTGCGCCACGCCGCCCTCACGGCGTGACCCCGGCCCGGGCATGCCGCCATCCGAGTGGATGGCGGCGGCCCGGGCCGCGTGCTGTCCGTACAAGCTGATCTGAATCCTTACGGTGCCCAGTGACGCCCCGAGTCCCAGTGACCGACAGGGCCGTCTCCTCGTTCCCCCGGACGGGGGAACGGACTCTGTTTGGCTTCGACATCGAGGTGTACGCGATGGCCCCACCGGACAACGACGTGCTCTGGGCGCGTTCCCTGCACTGCACCCTGGGCGGCACGGACGTCCTGACCGGCGTCTCCCTCGGCGTACGAGAAGGCGAGATCCTCGCCCTCGTCGGACCGCGCGGCAGCGGCAAGACCACCCTGATGCGCTGCCTCTCCGGCCAGACCGTCGCCCAGCAGGGCGAGGTCTGGTTCAACAGCGCCCCCCTCCACACCCTCGGCACCGCCCAGCGCGAACGCGTCCGCCGCGAGCGCTTCGGCTGGATCGACCCCGAGCCCGGCCTGGTCCCCGAACTCACCGGCTGGGAGAACGCCGCCCTCCCCCTGCTGCTGCGCGGCATCTCCCACCGGGCCGCGAAGACCGCCGCCCTCGAATGGCTCGACCGGCTCGACATCGGCGCCAGCGCCCGGAAACGGCCGCACGCCCTCACCCACTCCCAGCGCCAGCGGATCGCCATCGCCCGCGCCCTCGTCACCACCCCCTCGGTGCTCTTCGCCGACGAGCCGAGCGCCACCCTGCACCGCGCGGACGGCGCCCAGGTGCTGCGCACCCTGACCGCCGCGGCCCGCTCCCACCGGATCACCGTCCTCCTCGCGACCCACGACCCCGAGGTCGCCGCCCTCGCCGACCGCTCGGTCGCGCTGCTCGACGGACGCCGCGTCGGCTCCGTACCGCCGGCCACCGGGGCGGAGGGCGTCACCGCGTGCTCGCTCTCCGTCTAGTCCGCGGCACCCACCCCCTCGTCCAGCTGCGCCGCCTGCTGGTGGCCACGGCGGCGGCCGGGGTGGGCTTCCTCCTGCTCTGCGCCCTCGGTTACGCGGTCGGGCACCCCGCGCAGTCCTCCACCTCCGTGCTGCGCCTGCTGTGGTGCGCGCTGCCGCTCGCCGCGACGGTGCAGTTCGCGGTGGCCGTCGCCCGCACGGACCCCAGCACCCGCCCCCGGCAGGGCCTCGACGCGGTCGGCCTCGGCCCCGCCCGCCTCACCGCACTGGCGGCCGCCTCCACAGCGGTCGCGACCACCCTCGGCTCGGCCCTGGCCCTCCTCTTCTACCTCCACCTGCGCGGCGACATCACCGGCCTGCCCTTCGACGGCGCCGCGGCGGAACTCCTCGCCGCCGACCAGCCCATCCCGCTCGCCGCGGCCCTCACCCTGCTCGCGATCCTCCCCGTGGTGGCCGCCACGGCCGCCGGCCTGGCCCTGCGCCCGCGCAAGCCCGCGGAGGTCGCCCCCCAGCCCTCCGGCCTCCCCTGGGGCGTAGCGCTCCTGGCCGTCGGCCTCGCCCTGGAGACGTACGCGGGCCGGAACGGCAGCGGCGGCGTCCTCGCCGGCTGGATCCTCACCGCGATCGGCCTCGCGATGGCCGGCCCCGGCCTCACCCACTGGTGCGGCCGCCTGCTCCAGATGGTGCGCCCCGGCGCGGTACGCCTCCTCGCGGGCCGGGTCCTCATGGACGAGTCGCGCCGCATCGGACGCCCGTTGGGCGTGGTGTGCGCGGTCGGCTCGGGCGCGGTGGCGGCCCTCGCCCTGAACACCGACTTCGGCCCCCTGGCCGGCCTGGGCGCCGCCCTGGTCGTGGCCTGCACGACGGCGACGCTCCTCACAGCGGCCCTGGAATCCAAACAGTCCCGCACCCACACCACCGAAGCCCTCCTCCGCATCGGCGCCCCACCAGGCGTCCTCCGCACCACAGCCCTCCTGAGAGCGGTCACCCTCCTGACCGTCTTCGTCCCGCTGACGTGGACGGTGGGGGAACTGGCGGCGGTACCGCTGAGGGGGTGAGGGGAACGGCGAAGGGGCTCAGGGGAAATCAACAGCCGCCAACCCACCGGCCCCCGGCCGCCGACGGCGAGCACCCCGCACGGGGAAACCCGCACCTTTGCCCGCTCACGGCTCCGCCCACCGCCCCGCGGCCGCCGACGGCGAGCACCCCCCACGGGAAGCCCCGCACCTCTGCCCGTCTACCCGCACGGGTGGTGCGGGTGGGAACCCCCAGCCCGGCCGGAGGCCGGGCGCAGTCCACCGGCCCGCCGCCGGACCCCCTATCGTGACCCCATGGCGACCCACCGGCAGGACCGGGAGATCCATTCCCTCGACGAGTTCGACGCCGCACTCACCTCGCACGGCTCCCTCTCCCCGTACCGGATCCAGTCCGTCGACCTGACCGACCGCACCTTCGCCCTCCTCTCCACCTCCACCACGGACGCCGTGTTCCTGGGCTGCCCGATGCAGCCCGAGGCCGCCGCCAAGGTGCGCGCGGACGGCGCGCTGGTGTTCCCGCCGGTGCCGCACCTGCCGTTCGACCCGTACCGGTCCCGGCTCTACTCCCCCGAGGAACTGTTCGAGGGCGTCACCACCCACCCGTACGCGGAGACGCCCGACGCCCGCTCGTACGACTGGTTCCAGCGGACCAAGGGCGACGGCGACATCTTCTCCTCGATGCTGCGGTCCCTCCACGACGACGCGATCTCGGACGCGCTGGACGAGCACCTGGCGGACGCCCGCGTGGTGGGCGTGATGGGCGGGCACCAGATGGGCCGGGGCACGGACGCGTACGCGGGTGCCGCCCGGCTCGGGCGGTCGCTGACGCGCTCGGGGCTGACGGTGGCGACGGGCGGCGGGCCAGGGGCGATGGAGGCCGCGAACCTGGGCGCGTACACCGCCCCGTTCCTGGACGCCGTCCTCGACGAGGCCCTGGAACTGCTCGCCAAGGCCCCGTCGTTCACGCCTTCGGTGACGGAGTGGGCCCGCGCCGCGTTCGAGGTGCGGGCGCGCTGGCCGCGCGGCGGCGACTCGGTCGGCATCCCCACCTGGTTCTACGGGCACGAGCCGCCCAACGCCTTCGCCGCCCGCATCGGCAAGTACTTCGCCAACGCGACCCGCGAGGACGGCCTGCTGGCCCGGTCGAACGCCGGCGTCGTCTTCCTGCCGGGCGCCGCCGGCACCGTGCAGGAGATCTTCGACAGCGCGACGCCGAACTTCTACGGTTCGCGCGGCGAGCCGACCCCGATGGTCCTGGTGGACCGGGCCCACTGGACCGAGCGCCTGCCGGCCTGGCCGCTGCTGCGGACCCTGGCCGAGGGGCGCCCGATGGCGGCGCGGATCGCCCTGGTCGACTCGATCGACGAGGCGCCGGAGGCGTTGGCGCGGCCGGCCGTCGCGTAGCGGCGCTCCCCCGCGCGGCGGACCGGGTCACGACCCTGGTCGGACGTGCGGGCCGGGCCCGGCCGGAAGGCTCGTGGCATGACTACGAAGAGACTGAGGTTCCTGGCCGACTGGCCGTCGTGGGCGGGACGCGCCGCCCTCGTCTGGTCCCTGCTGTACGCGACGGGCGCGGCCCTCGCCGCCGCCACCGGCCCGGCCTTCGGGTACGCGCTGCTGGGCAAGGGCACGGGGCCGGGCTTCGAGGCGGCCGCGGCCGGACTGTACGGGGCCGCCGCCGTCCTCGCGTACGCGATGCTCCGCAGGCCCGGGGGGCGGGTGCTGACGGCGGGCGCGTGGGTGGTCGTCGGGCTGTGCGTGACGTCGGGGTTCGTGTTCCTGCTCAGCCCGGTGCACCTGCTGTACTTCCTGTCGCGCGGCCAGGAGCCGATGGACTGGGCGTCCTGGTCCAACCAGGGCCTCGCGATCCTGGGCGCCGTGCTGTGGGGGTGCGCCGCGCTGGCCGGGCGCCGCGCGCGGCTCGGGAGCTGCGCGTACTGCGGCGGGCGGGAGGAGGCGGTGGCGGGCGACGCGAGCCGCGCGGGCCTGGTGGCCGTCGCCGCGCTCGTCCCGTACACCGCGCTGAAGACGGCGTGGGCGCTGGGCCTCACGGCCGGGTACACGGGCGGTGGCAGGCCGGGCGTCGATCCCCGGTACACCAGCGACCTGGGGCTGTGGCTGTACGACCACGGGGTCGACGTCACCGCGGTCCTGGCCGTCGTGGGGATGCTGCTGGCGCTGGCGCTGACGCGGCCGTGGGGGCGGCGGCTGCCCCGGCCGCTGCTGCTGGGCCTGGGGTGGGCCGGGGCGGGCGCGCTGGCCCCGTTCGGCGTCTTCCTCGCGGTGCTCGGCCTGCTGGCCTGGACCGGCGCGATCGAGACGACCGGCCTCGCCGACCACGCCCCGTGGGTGGTCGCCGTCGCCTACGGCGGCTTCTGCGTCTTCGGCCTGGCCCTGGGCCGGGCGACCCGCGTCCACCAGCGGGCGACCCGCAGGGAGTGCGGGCGCTGCTGACCGGCGGGGCGGGCGGGGCCCCTGGGACGGGCGGGGCTCGCAGGACGGGCGGGCGGCCCGGCGCGGGCGAGGCGAAGGGGACTGGTGGGGCGGGCGCCAGTCACGCGTCACCCGTCACGCGTCACCCGTCACGAGTCACCCATCGCCCGTCACCCGTCACCCCGTCACATCACCCCTCAAGCACCACCACATCCTCCGCCCGGAACACCACATCCACCTCCGCACCCCCGTCCGGCGCCTCCCGCAACGGGAACTCCGCCTCAAGGGACGGCCCTTCGACCGGTTCGAGCCGTACGGCGACGTGGTTGCCGCGGAAGGTACGGGACTCCACGCGGCAGCTCAGGCCCTCGCCGGGGGCGACGAGGCGGATGCCGCCGGGGCGGACGAGGAGGCGGCGTTCGCCCTGGGGGGAGCCGTCCGGGACGGGGATCTTGCCCCAGACGGTGGCGGCGGCGGCGCCGGTGACGGTGGCGGCGACCACGTTGTCGAAGCCGAGGAAGCGGGCCACGAACTCGGAGGCGGGCCGCCCCCAGACCTCCAGGGGCGTGCCGGTCTGGGCGAGGTGCCCGTCCCGCATGACCACGACCCGGTCGGCGAGCGCGAAGGCCTCGCCCTGGTCGTGGGTGACGGCGAGCACCGTGGTGCCCAACTGCGCGAAGAGGCCGCGGAGTTCGACGACGAGGCGTTCGCGCAGGCCGCGGTCGAGCTGGCCGAGGGGTTCGTCGAGCATGAGCAGCCGGGGGCGGGGCGCGAGCGCCCTGGCGAGGGCCACGCGCTGCTGTTCGCCGCCGGAGAGCGAGGAGACGGCCCGGCGGCCGGCCCCGGGGAGGCCGACGAGGTCCAGCAACTCCTCGACGCGGGCGCCCTGTTCGGCCTTGGCGACACCGTGCATGCGCAGCCCGAACGCCACGTTCCCGGCGACGTCCCGCTGCGGGAACAGCTGGTGGTCCTGGAACATGAGGCCGACCCCGCGCCGGTGCACCGGCACCCCGGTCTGGTCCGCGCCGCCGAGCAGCACCCGGCCGGCGGAGAGCGGCTGGAGTCCGGCGACGGCCCGCAGCAGGGTGGACTTGCCGCTGCCGCTGGGGCCGAGCACGCACACGATCTCGTGCTCGGCGACCTCCAGGTCCACCGCGTCGAGCACCGCGCGGTCCCCGAACCGTACGGTCGCGTCGTGGAGTGTCAGCATCAGAACTCCCCCGAGGTCCGGTCGTTGCGGAGCCGTTCGAGGAGCAGCAGGGACACCGCGCACACCACCATGAGGATCGTCGAGAGGGCCATGGCCTGGCCGTAGTTGAGCTCGCCGGGCCGGCCCAGGAGCCGGGCCACGGCCACCGGCAGGGTCGGGTTGTCGGGGCGGGCGATGAAGACCGTGGCGCCGAACTCGCCGAGCGAGACGGCGAAGGCGAAGCCGGCGGCGATGAGGAGCGCCCGCCGTACGAGGGGCAGGTCGACCTCGCGCCAGGCCCGCCAGGGCGAGGCGCCGAGCACGGCGGCGGCCTCGCGGAGCCGTTCGTCGACCGCGCGGAGCACGGGCAGCATGGTCCGTACGACGAAGGGGACGCCGACCAGGGCCTGGGCGAGCGGCACCAGGATCCAGCTGGCCCGCAGGTCGAGCGGCGGCTCGTCGAGGGTGATGAGGAAGCCGAAGCCGACGGTGACGGCGGACACCCCGAGCGGCAGCATGAGCAGCGCGTCGAAGCCGCGGACCAGGCGTCCCGCCCGCCGGGTCAGGGCCGCCGCGGCGAGGCCGCCGATGACGACGGCGAGGGCGGTGGCGGCGAGCGCGTACTGGAGGGAGTTGACGATGGTGTCGGTCATCGGCACGAGGAAGGTGCCGTCCTCGTCGACGGACTGCAGCGCGCGGTAGTAGTCGAGGCCGTAGCCGGTGGGGGTGGCGAGGGAGCGTTCGACGAGGACGCCGAGCGGCGCGAGGATCAGCAGGCCGATGGAGAGCAGGACCGCGCCGAGCAGCAGCCACTGCCCGGCGCCGCGCGGGCGGGCGGCGGTCCGTTCCGGCGGGACCAGCTTCAGCGCGGTCTCCCGGCGGCGCACCATCCGGGCGTGCACGGTGAGGATCGCGCCGACGGCGACGAACTGCACCAGCGTGAGGACGGCGGCCGTGGAGAGCTGGAGCCGGTCGGCGGTCTGCCGGTAGATCTCGGTCTCCAGGGTGGAGTACGCGGGGCCGCCGAGGATCTGCACGATGCCGAAGGAGCTCGCGGTGAACAGGAACACCATGAGCGCGGCGGCGGCGACGGACGGCCCGAGGGCCGGCAGGGTCACCGTGCGCCAGGCCCGCCAGCGGGAGGCGCCGAGCACCCGGGCGGCTTCTTCCTGGCGGGGGTCGAGCTGGGACCAGAGGCCGCCGACGGTGCGTACGACGACCGCGTAGTTGAAGAAGACGTGGGCGATGAGGATGGCCCAGACGGTGGTGTCGAGGCGGACGCCCCACAGCTCGTCGAGGAGTCCGCCGCGGCCCAGCAGGGCGAGGAACGCGGTGCCGACCATGACGGTGGGCAGCACGAACGGCACGGTGACGACGGCCCGCAGCAGCCCCTTGCCGGGGAAGTCGAACCGGGCGAAGACGTACGCGCCGGGCAGGGCGACGAGCAGGGTGAGCGCGGTGGAGGCGAGCGCCTGCCACAGCGTGAACCACAGGACGTCGAGGATCTCCGGGCTGCTCAGCGTCTCCGCGAAGCGGCCGAGCTCCCAGTGCCCGTCCGGCCTGAGCCCGCGCTCGACGATCGAGACGACGGGCCAGGCG
Source organism: Streptomyces sp. NPDC023157 (assembly GCF_055560575.1). Classification (NCBI taxonomy): domain Bacteria; kingdom Bacillati; phylum Actinomycetota; class Actinomycetes; order Kitasatosporales; family Streptomycetaceae; genus Streptomyces; species Streptomyces sp. NPDC023157. Next base: position 381,063 of record NZ_JBVHIL010000009.1, on the reverse strand, counting down.
AAGAAGACCCCGAAGAACGCGACGGGCAGCACCATGAGGGCCAGCCGCGCCGCGTTCCCCGTACGGCCCGGGCGGGCTACTTCAGGACGAGCGAGGTCCACTGCTGGATCCACTGGTCACGGTGGGCGGCGATCTTGTCGGGCGCCATGGTCTGCGGCTTGTCGACGACCACGCCGTGCTTGGTGAACAGCGCCGGGAGCGTGGCGTCATCGGTGACGGGGTTGACGAACATCTGGAGCGGCATGTCGTCCTGGAACTTCTTGGAGATCAGGAAGTCGATCAGCGCCTTGCCGCCCTCGGGGTTCTTCGCACCCTTCAACAGGCCCGCGAACTCGGTCTGCCGGAAGCAGGTGCCGGTGGAGACGCCGGTGGGCGCCACCTTCGGCTGGGGCTCGGAGTAGAGCACCTCGACCGGCGGGCTGGAGGCGTAGGAGACGACGAGCGGGCGGTCGCCCTTGGCCTTCTTGCCGCCGGCGGAGCCGGAGAACTCCTGGTTGTAGGCGAGCTCCCAGCTGTCGACGGTCTTCACGCCGTTGGCCTTGAGCTTCTTCCAGTAGTCCTGCCAGCCGTCGTCGCCGTACTGCGCGGCGGTGCCGAGGAGGAAGCCGAGGCCCGGGGAGGAGCGCTCGGGGTTCTCGACGACGAGGAGGTCCTTGTACGCGGGCTTGGCCAGGTCGTCGAAGGACTGCGGCGGCGCCAGCTTCTTGCCGGCGAAGTACTGCTTGTCGTAGTTGACGCAGATGTCGCCGGAGTCGATCGGGGTGACCCGGTGCTCCTTGTCGAGCTGGAGCGCGGCGGGGATCCGGTCCAGGCCCTTCGCCTCGTACGGCGTGAAGATGCCGTTGTCGAGGGCGCGGGAGAGCAGGGTGTTGTCGACGCCGAAGAAGACGTCGCCCTGGGGGGAGCCCTTGGTCAGGATCTCCTTGTTGACGGCCTCGCCGGCGTCGCCGCTCTTGAGGACCTTGATCGTGAAACCGGTCTGCCGGGTGAACTCCGCCAGCACCTCCTTGGAGGCGTTGAAGGAGTCGTGGCTGACGAGGGTCACGGTCTTCGGCGCGGGCGCGCCCGACTTGCCCGCGGCCCCGCGGGCGTCCTCGGTGGAGCAGGCGGCGAGGGTGGTGACGCCGAGCGCCGCGACGAGCGCGACGGCGGCGGCCTTCTTGGTGTTCACGTGGTTGTCCTCCTGGGTGGGACCAGGAAGAGACGCGGCCCCGCCCACCCGGAGGTGGGCAGGGCGCAACAGCTCGAGTTACGACCGAACTTCCTACCCAGAATGACCTGGGCGAGGTTCAGAGGGTCTGCGGTCCTACGGTGACCGCACTCTCAGCGCTGTGGCGCTCCCCTGTCGGAATATGAAGATGTGTTCGAGCTCAGACTACAAGGTCAGCGTTCGGCGGCGGCCAGCTGTCCACAGGCACCGTCGATCTCCTGTCCGCGGGTGTCGCGGACGGTGACGGGCACGCCGTGGGCGGCGATGGCCTCGACGAACGCCTTCTCGTCCTCGGGGCGGGACGCGGTCCACTTCGAGCCGGGCGTCGGGTTCAGCGGGATCAGGTTGACGTGCACCCGCTTGCCCTTGAGCAGCCGGCCGAGGAGGTCGCCGCGCCAGGCCTGGTCGTTGATGTCCCGGATCAGGGCGTACTCGATGGAGACGCGGCGCCCGGACTTCTCCGCGTACTCCCAGGCGGCGTCGAGGACCTCGCGGACCTTCCACCGGGTGTTCACGGGGACGAGGGTGTCGCGCAGCTCGTCGTCGGGGGCGTGCAGCGAGACCGCGAGACGGCACTTGAAGCCCTCGTCGGCGAACCGCAGCATCGCCGGGACGAGCCCGACGGTGGAGACGGTGATGCCGCGCTGGGACAGGCCGAGGCCGTCCGGCTCGGGGTCGGTGAGCCGGCGGACGGCGCCGACGACCCGCTTGTAGTTGGCGAGCGGCTCGCCCATGCCCATGAAGACGATGTTGGACAGCCGGGCCGGCCCGCCGGGGACCTCGCCGTCGCGCAGCGCGCGCATGCCGTCGACGATCTGGTGCACGATCTCGGCCGTGGACAGGTTGCGGTCGAGCCCCGCCTGGCCGGTGGCGCAGAACGGGCAGTTCATCCCGCAGCCCGCCTGCGAGGAGATGCACATGGTCACCCGGTCGGGGTAGCGCATGAGCACCGACTCGACGAGCGTGCCGTCGTGCAGCCGCCACAGCGTCTTGCGGGTGGTGTCGTCGTCGCACGAGATGTGCCGCACCACCGACATCAGATCGGGCAGCAGCTCCCCCGCCAGCTTCTCGCGCGAACCGGCGGGGATGTCGGTCCACTCCGCCGGGTCGTGCGCGTAGCGCGCGAAGTAGTGCGTGGACAGCTGCTTGGCGCGAAACGGCTTCTCGCCGATCGCGGCGACCGCCTCCTTGCGCTCGGCGGGCGTGAGGTCGGCGAGGTGCCGCGGGGGCTGCTTGGCTCCGCGCGGGGCGACGAAAGTGAGTTCTCCGGGCTTGGGCATGGTCCTACCAGTGTCGCAGACGCGGACCGGTGCGCCCGTTCCCGGCCGATGCCGGTGCGCCCGGTCGCGCGGCGGCCCCGCCGTCAGGGGGCGACGGAGCCCGGCTGGACTCCGGGGATGCGGGAGGTGAAGAAGAGGGCCACCACGGAGGCGCCGGCGAGGATCGCGAGGGCGGCGCGCAGGCCGTCGAGGCGGGCGGCGGCGTTGGCCTCCAGGGCGGCGGCGGTGACCTCGGGGCTGACGCCGGCCTGGTCGAGGGCGGTCGTGAGCTGGGCGTCGGAGAGGAACGGGACGCCGCTCTCCAGTTCGACGGACGCGGTGCTCTTGACCTCGGTGGGGATGGCCGGGTTCTGCTCGACGCCGGTCAGGAAGGAGGTGGTGAGCGCCGCGATCATGAGCGAGCCGGCCAGGGCGGTGCCGATGGAGGCTCCGAGGTTGGTGACGGCGTTCTGGATGCCGCCGACCTCCGCGCTCTGCCGGTCGGGGACGGCGGAGACGGTGACCGAGCCGAGCTGGGAGGCGAGCGCGCCCATGCCGAGGCCGATCAGCAGCAGCGGAAGGGTGACGATCTCCGCGCCCGCGTCGGCGTCGAGGGCCGCCATCAGGACGACCGCGCCGGCGAGCAGCGCGAGCACCCCGAGGCGCACCACCCGGCGGGGCGAGACGTCCGGGAGGAAGCGCGGGATCAGGAGCGCGGCGGCCAGCAGGGTCAGCGACAGCGGCAGGATGCGCGCCCCGGTCGCCAGCGCGGACAGCCCGAGGGCGACGGACAGGTAGAGCGGGACGACGAAGAAGACGCCCATCTGGACGAGGTACTGGAAGAAGAACATGGTCAGGCCGCCGGTGAGCTGCCGGTTGCGCAGCATGTGCGGGTGGACGAGCGGTTCCTTGCCCCGCTTGACCAGCCGGGCCTCCCAGCGCAGGAAGAGCCAGAGGAGGAACAGCCCCGCCAGCCCCATCCACACGACCATGGACACGCCGAGCCAGGCGGGCGCGTCGGCCTTGGGCCGGACCCAGCCCCACTCGTCGGAGCGCAGCACGCCGTACACGAAGATCCCGAGCCCGGCGGCGGACAGCAGCGCGCCGACGAGGTCGATGCGCGGGCGTTCCTCGGACACGGCGTCGGCGATGGAGCGGGCGAACACGAGGATGACGAGGACCAGCAGGACCTCGCCGGCGAAGACCCAGCGCCAGGAGAAGTAGGTGGTGGCGACGCCGCCGATGAGCGGGCCGAGCGCGATGGCGACGGCTCCGGCGGCGGCCACGATGCCGTACGCGAAGGGGCGCCGTTCGGTGGGGAAGTTGCCGGCCACCAGGGCCACGATCGCGGGCATGATGAGCGCCGCGCCGATGCCTTCGAGGAAGGACCAGCCGAGCAGCAGCACCGGGAGGCTGGGCGCGAGGGCCGTGGTGAGCGAGCCGACGCCGTAGACGCAGCAGCCGATCATGAAGGCGCGTTTGCGGCCGATCAGCACCCCGACCTTGCCGCCGGGGATCATGAACATCGCCATGACCAGGGTGTACGCGGTGATGGCGCCCTGGATGCCGGTCACCGTGGTGTCGACGTCGGCCGCCACGGTCGCGATGGAGACGTTCATGACGGAGCTGTCGAGCGCCATCAGGAACTGTCCGGACGCGAGGGTCAGCAGGACGGTCAGGGACCCCGGGGGCTTCCCGGCCGAGTGAGCCTTCGGTGTCATGGCGGGATCCTTCCCGCTGGGCCCGCACCGGACCGGCGAGCCGCGCCGACCTCACCCGGTCGGCGGATGCCGAAGGGCCCGCTGCCCAGGAGGCGGCGGGCCCTTCGTACGGGGGGCGCGGGGGCGGCGGCCGTCAGCCGTTGCCCACGAACAGCACCAGGAGCAGCCAGACCACCGGCGCCGTCGGCAGCAGGGAGTCCAGTCGGTCCATGATGCCGCCGTGGCCGGGCAGCAGGGTGCCCATGTCCTTGATGCCGAGGTCGCGCTTGATCATCGACTCGCCCAGGTCGCCCAGGGTCGCGGTGGCCGCGACCGCGAGGCCGAGGAGCAGGCCCTGCCACCAGATGCCGTCGTCGATCATGAACTGCATGCAGAGCGCGCCGGCCGCCATCGCGAAGGTCACCGCGCCGAGCAGGCCCTCGCGGGTCTTGCCGGGGCTGATGCGGGGGGCCAGCTTGTGCTTGCCGAAGCGCCAGCCGACCGCGTACGCGCCGGTGTCGCTGACCACCGTGAGGATCAGGAAGGTCAGCACCCGCTGCGGGCCGTCGTCGGCGGTCAGCAGCATCGCCACGAAGGTCGCCAGGAACGGCACGTAGAACGCGGCGAAGACGCCCGCCGTGACGTCCTTCAGATAGCCCTCGGGCGGTTCCGTCATCCGCCACACCAGGACGGCGAGCGCGGTCAGGGCCATGGCGACCCAGGCGCCCTCCGGACCCCGCACGTACCCGGCGACGACCATGGCCGCGCCACCGACCGCGAGCGGGACCAGCGGGGCCTTGATGCCCTTGCGCTCCTGCAGGCGGGAGGTGAGCTCCCACAGGCCGACCACCACGGCGACCGCTATCACTCCGACGAACGCCGGCTTCCAGATGAACAGCGACGCGACGATGACGGCGCCGAGGCCGAGGCCGACCCCTATGGCCGCGCCCAGGTCACGGCCCGCGCTCTTCTTCTGCCGCGGCTGCTGCCGGGGCGAAGGCGCGGGGGTGGGCTGGGACGGGCTGGACATGGGCTCCTGCGGGTGCTCGTGCGGCGTCTCGCCACGGAACGGGGGACCGCCCTGCTGGGCGGCCCCCCGATCGTGGTCGTCCTGGTTGTCGCCGGCGGGAACGTCGTCGGACACGATGGGCATGGGCCGAGTCTGCGCCGCCTGCCGCCCTTCGTAGGGGGGACCCGCCGGGGCAGGCCCCTGGTCGGGTCCCCCGAAGCCGGTTCCGGCCGGGGCCCCCCAGGAAGAGTCGTTCATCAGACCTCGAGGAGCTCGGCTTCCTTGTGCTTCAGCAGCTCGTCCACCTGCGCGACGTACTTCGCGGTGGTGTCGTCGAGCTCCTTCTCGGCACGGCGCACCTCGTCCTCGCCGGCCTCCTTGTCCTTGACCAGCTTGTCGAGGGCGTCCTTGGCCTTGCGGCGCACGGAGCGGATGGAGACCTTCGAGTCCTCGGCCTTGGTCTTCGCGACCTTGACGTACTCGCGGCGGCGCTCCTCCGTCAGCTCGGGGAACGTCACACGGATGATGTTGCCGTCGTTGCTGGGGTTGACGCCCAGGTCCGAGTCGCGGATGGCCTGCTCGATGTTGCGCAGCGCGCTCTTGTCGAACGGGGTCACCACGGCCATCCGCGGCTCCGGCACCGAGAACGACGCCAGCTGGTTGATGGGAGTGATGGCGCCGTAGTAGTCGGCCACGATCTTGTTGAACATCGCCGGGTGCGCACGACCGGTGCGGATCGCGGCGAAGTCCTCCTTGGCGACCACGACCGCCTTCTCCATCTTCTCCTCGGCCTCGAGGAGGGTCTCTTCGATCACCACTTGCTCCTGTGCGTCGTCGCGTTGTGTCCTGCACGGCGGTACGACCGGCAGGGCTCTGTCCATCCCCTCGCGGGGCGGTTCCCGGTTCGGGTCAGGCCCGGGTGCCCTGGTCGCTCACGAGAGTGCCGATCTTCTCACCCTTGACCGCGCGCGCGATATTGCCCTCGGCGAGCAGTTCGAAGACGAGGATCGGGAGGTTGTTGTCCCGGCACAGCGTGATGGCGGTGGCGTCGGCGACCTTGAGGTCGCGGGAGAGCACCTCGCCGTACTCCAGGGCGTCGAACTTGACCGCGTCCGGGTTGGCCTTCGGGTCGGAGTCGTAGACCCCGTCGACACCGTTCTTGCCCATGAGCAGGGCCTCGGCGTCGATCTCCAGCGCGCGCTGCGCGGCGGTGGTGTCGGTGGAGAAGTACGGCATGCCCATGCCGGCGCCGAAGATGACCACGCGGCCCTTCTCCAGGTGGCGCACGGCGCGCAGCGGGATGTACGGCTCCGCGACCTGGCCCATGGTGATGGCGGTCTGGACGCGGGAGTCGATGCCCTCCTTCTCCAGGAAGTCCTGGAGGGCGAGGCAGTTCATCACGGTGCCCAGCATGCCCATGTAGTCCGAGCGGGCCCGGTCCATGCCGCGCTGCTGGAGCTCGGCGCCACGGAAGAAGTTGCCTCCGCCGATCACGATCGCGATCTCCGCGCCGTCGCGGACCACGGCGGCGATCTCACGCGCGATGGCGTGCACGACGTCCGGGTCGACCCCCAGCCCGGTACCGCCGGAGAAGGCTTCTCCGGACAGCTTCAGCATGTAGCGGCCGGTCTTCTTGCCGATGTTGTCGTCGCCCTGTGCGGCGCCCTGATTCATGGAGGTCTCCTCGTGCACATACGAAGAAGGCCATTGCCTGGGGTCCTTGCGGCTTCCCGTACGGCAATGGCCTCCTCGTCAGATCTGCGGCCGTCCGACGCGAACGCGGGCGGCTGCCTCAGACCCTACCGGGGTCCGGTGTCCGTTGCTGACGGACTCAGATGCCGACCTTGATGCGGGCGAAGCGCTTCAGGGTGACACCGGCCTCGTCCAGGACCTTCTGGACGGACTTCTTGTTGTCAAGGGCGTACGGCTGGCCGAGCAGCGTGGCGTCCTTGAAGAAGCCGTTGAGGCGACCCTCGACGATCTTGGCGATCGCGGCCTCGGGCTTGCCCTCGGCGCGGGTGGTCTCCTCGGCGATGCGACGCTCGGACTCGACGACGTCGGCCGGGATCTCGTCCTTGGTCAGGTACTTCGGGGCGAACGCGGCGATGTGCTGCGCGACACCCTTCGCGACCTCGGCGTTCTCCTTGTCCAGCTCGACCAGGACACCGATCTGCGGCGGCAGGTCGGGCATGGTGCGGTGCATGTACGCGGAGACGTAGCCGTCGGCGAACTGCGCGAAGCGGTCGAGGACGATCTTCTCGCCGAGGTTGGCGTTGGCCTCGTCGACGAACGCCTGGACGGTCTTGCCGGGCTCGATCTCGGAGGCGAGCAGCGCCTCGATGTCGGCCGGGGCGGTGGCGGCGACGTGCGCGGCCAGCGCGTTGGCGACGGCGAGGAACTTGTCACCCTTGGCGACGAAGTCCGTCTCGCACTTCAGCTCGACGATGGTGCCGGCGGTGTTGTCGTCCGCGATGAGGGAGACCACGGCGCCGTTCTCGGCGGAGCGGCCCTCGCGCTTGGCGACACCCTTCTGGCCCTTGATGCGCAGGGCCTCTACGGCCTTGTCGACATCGCCGTCGGCCTCGTCCAGGGCCTTCTTGCAGTCCATCATGCCGGCGCCGGTGAGCTCGCGGAGCTTCTTGACGTCAGCGGCGGTGTAGTTCGCCATGAGTCTTTTTCTCTCTCGAAGTCTGAAAGATCGGGCGGGTCCACGGGGGGACGGCGGGGGCTTCGTGGGCCCCCGCCGTCCTCACCCGAAGGACCTCAGGGTCCTGAAGGGTCAGGCCTGCTCGGCGTCCGCGGCCGGAGCCTCGGCGACGACCTCGGCAGCGACCTCGGTGACCTCGGCGGCGACGTCGGCAGCCTCGGCGTCCGCGACCTTCTCGGTCTCGGCGGAGGTCTGGACCTCGGCGTCGTCGGCCTTCTTCTCACCCGTGAGCAGGTCGCGCTCCCACTCGGCGAGGGGCTCGCCGGCGGCCTTCTCGCCCGGCTTCGAGTCGCCGGTCGCGGCGCCGGAGCGGGCGATGAGGCCCTCGGCGACGGCGTCGGCGATCACGCGGGTGAGCAGGGTGACGGAGCGGATCGCGTCGTCGTTGCCCGGGATCTTGTAGTCGACCTCGTCGGGGTCGCAGTTGGTGTCGAGGATCGCGACGACCGGGATGTGGAGCTTGCGCGCCTCACCGACGGCGATGTGCTCCTTCTTGGTGTCGACGATCCAGACGGCGCTCGGCACCTTCTGCATCTCGCGGATACCACCGAGGGTCTTCTCCAGCTTGGCCTTCTCGCGGGAGAGGACCAGGAGCTCCTTCTTGGTGAGACCGGAGGCGGCCACGTCCTCGAAGTCGATCTGCTCGAGCTCCTTGAGGCGCTGCAGACGCTTGTAGACGGTGGAGAAGTTGGTGAGCATGCCACCCAGCCAGCGCTGGTTGACGTACGGCATGCCGACGCGCGTCGCCTGCTCGGCGATGGCCTCCTGGGCCTGCTTCTTCGTGCCGACGAACATGATGGAGCCGCCGTGCGCGACGGTCTCCTTGACGAACTCGAAGGCGCGGTCGATGTACGACAGCGACTGGAGCAGGTCGATGATGTAGATGCCGTTGCGCTCGGTGAAGATGAAGCGCTTCATCTTCGGGTTCCAGCGACGGGTCTGGTGACCGAAGTGGACGCCGCTCTCCAGCAGCTCCCGCATCGTGACGACGGCCATGGCCGTATCTCCTTGAATTCTCGGTTGTATTACCTGACGCCCCGGCGCGCCGTGCCACGAGGGACCGAAAGGCGCTGCCATCCGTCACGGAGACCGATGGCGGGGCGTGCGAAGTCGACCCGGTGACCCGGGTCGCCATGGAAAGTGTACGGGACCCCGGAGGCGGCGGGTGACGGAGCTGTCCACAACCGTTCGGTCGTCCACAGATCCGGGCCGTCGCGGTGGCGGCGGCGACGGGCCGGGCAGCCTGCTGCCATGCGCCCTGTCACGCTGTTCCTGCTGCCCCTGTTGTCCCTGCTCACGGCGGTCTGGCCGGTCGGGCCGCCGCGCCCCGAGGTCCTGCGCGGCTTCGAGCCGCCGCCCGGTCCGTACGCGGCCGGCCACCGCGGCGTCGACCTCGCGGCCCCGCCGGGCACCCCGGTGCTGGCCCCCGCGGCGGGCACGGTCGCCTTCGCGGGCCCGGTCGGCGGCCGGGGCGTCCTCACGATCACCCTCACGGGTACCGGCCTGCCACCCCTGCGGACGACGTACGGGCCGGTGGAGCCCCTCGTCGGAGCCGGCACCACCGTCCGCCCGGGCGACCTGGTGGCCCGGGTCGCCCCGGGCGGCCACTGCACGCACCCCTGCCTGCACTGGGGCCTGCTACGCGGCGCCCACTACCTGAACCCGCTGACCCTGGTCCACGGCGGCCCCTCCCGGCTCCTGCCGGCGACCGGGCCGGTGCTCCTGCCGGGGCCTGGGCCGAGACCCCCTGTCACGCGGAGGCCGCCGCCAGGTCAGGCGCCGCGGACTCCGCCGAGGGCCATGGAGACCGCCGCCTCGGCGATGACCGCCGGGTCCTCGGCCGCGCCGAGTTCGATACGGCGGACCGCCGCGTCCACCACGCCCTGGAGGAGCATCGCCTCCAGGCGGGGCTGAGGGCGGCCCAGGGCGCCGAGGGCCTCGACGATCATGGTGACCAGGCCGCCGTGCGCGGCGCGGATCTTCTCGCGGGCCCCGTCGTCCAGCTCGCTCGCGGAGATCGCGACGACCGCGCGGTGGCGCCGGTCGCCGACGAGCTCCAGCTGGGTGCGCACATAGGCCTCGACCTTGCCCTCGGCGGTCGTGGCGCCGGCCATGGCGGCCTCGACCTCGGCGGCCCAGACCGGGAAGTCGACGGCGCACAGCTCCTCGACCACGGCCGCGCGGGAGCGGAAGTACTCGTAGACCGAGGAGCGGGCCAGGCCCGTGCGCTCGGCGAGGGCGGGGAAGGTCAGCGCATCCGTCCCGCCTTCGGACAGCAGGGATCGCGCGGCGTCCAGCAGGGCGCCTCGCTGCATCGTCCGGTGCTCGGCCACCGAGGCCGCTCGAATCCTTGGCACGGAACCACTGTACGGCGGGAGCGGCCCGCCCGGTCAGCGCCCTACGTCGGCCAGCTTGGCGCGCAGCTGGAGGACGGACTTGGTGTGGATCTGGCTGACCCGGCTCTCGGTGACGCCGAGGACGTGACCGATCTCGGCGAGGGTGAGGCCCTCGTAGTAGTAGAGCGTGACGACGGTCTTCTCCCGCTCGGGGAGGGTGTTGATCGCCCGCGCGAGCAGTCGGCGCAGCTCACGGTCCTCGGCGACCTCGACGGGGTTGTCGGCGGCGGTGTCCTCGAGGGTGTCCATGAGGGAGAGCCGGTCACCGCCCTCACCGCCGACGTGCAGCAGCTCTTCCAGGGCGACCACGTTGGCCAGGGACAACTGGCTGAAGACGGAGTGCAGTTCCTCCAGTGTGACGCCCATCTCGGCCGCGACCTCGGGCTCGGAGGGGGTGCGCCGCAGCTGCGCCTCCAGGGTGGCGTAGGCCCGTTCGACGTTGCGGGCCTTCTGGCGCACGGAGCGGGGGATCCAGTCCAGGGCCCGGAGTTCGTCGATCATCGCGCCGCGGATGCGCGTGATGGCGTAGGTCTCGAACTTGATGGCCCGCTCGACGTCGAACTTCTCGATCGCGTCGATGAGTCCGAAGACCCCGGAGGAGACGAAGTCGGCCTGCTCGACGTTGGAGGGCAGACCGACACTCACGCGTCCGGCGACGTACTTCACGAGGGGCGAGTAGTGCAGGATCAGCTGCTCCCGCAGCCGCTCGTCGCCGCTGTCCTTGTACGAGCGCCACAGCTCGTCGAGCGAGGTCGGTGCGGGCGGTCGCACGGTGCCCCGGGCTGCTGGGGGCACCGCAGCGCGGTCAGACCCGGAGGTGTGCTGGGGCATGCGTCGCCTTGAGCCGTTCTGCTGTCGGGTGTGAAGGAGTAGGTCCGTCCGTCGGGCGGGGGATCCTCGTGAGCGTAGCGTGAGTGGACTGTCGCGGTGCGCGAACATCGGGGGATCGCGCCGCTCCGGGTGGGCACCGTCGGCCACACCTTCGAACGGGGGCCGAGGCGCGCGTCGGCCCCTCGGGTGTGCCCGAGAGAACTCGATTGCTCATCCCCGTCACCCTTTCACCCGAATGCTCCAGGTCAAGCAACGCCATGCCGGGTGTTCGAGGCTTCTGTCCTCGTGTTCGTCAACTGCCAGTCGTCTCCGTGTCGTTCGACGAACCCCAGGGAGTGGAGTTCGTACAGCTTGGCGAGGGTGTGGTCGGGGTGACCGCCGGCGCGTGCGGCGATCTCGGCGAGGGGGGCGGGACTTCGGCCGGGGAGGGCTTCGAGGACCCGGGCGGTGTCGGGGGCGAGCAGGTCGCGGGGCAGGACGGGGCCTCGGCGCGTCGGGGCGAGCTGGCCGATGGCGCCGACCAGTTCGACGACCTCGGCGGCGTCGGTGACGAGCGTGGCCTCGCCACGCAGGAGTTCGTGGACCCCGGCGGAGAGTCCGCTGGTGACGGGCCCGGGGACGCCCATGACGTACCGCCCGAGGCGGGCCGCGGCGCGGGCGGTGACGAGGGAGCCGCTGCGGTACTCGGCCTCGACGACGACGGTGCCGCGGGTGAGGGCGGCGATGACGCGGTTGCGCAGGACGAACCGGCTGCGGGTCGGGTGGGCGCCGGGCGGGAGTTCCCCTACGACCAGGCCCTGTTCGGCGATGCGGCGGATGAGTCCGGCGTGGCCGGGCGGGTAGGGCACGTCGACCCCGCAGGCGAGGACGGCGACGGTGGCGCCGCCGGAGCCGAGGGCGCCCCGGTGGGCGGCGCCGTCGACGCCGAAGGCCGCTCCGGAGGTGACGACCCAGCCGCGCTCGGCGAGCCCGGCGGCGAGGGTGGCGGCGGTGTGGGCCCCGTAGGGGGTGCAGGCGCGGGCGCCGACGACGGCGACCGAGCGCAGGGCCCAGCCGCGCAGGTCGGCCGGCCCGCGCACCCAGAGGCCGACGGGGCGGGCGTCCGCCAGGTCGTCGAGCTGGCGCGGCCACTCGGGGTCGCCGGGGACGAGGAAGCGTCCGCCGAGCCGTGCGACGAGGCCGAGGTCCCGCTCGGGTGCGGCCGTGCGGGCCCGGCGCCGCCAGCCGTCGACGCGCCGGGCACCGGTCCCGGGGAAGGCGTCGGGCCCCGGCTCCTCGTCCTCCCGGAGCAGCCGCAGGAAGCCGGTGGCCCCGTGGCGGCCAAGGGCACGGCCGGCGTGTTCGTCGCCCGGCTCGACGACATGGGTGAGGGCGGCGCGGGCGAGGCGCTCCGCCTCCCGGGCGGTCACGGCCGCTCTCCCGCGCCGACGGGGACGCCCCGGGCGATCCCGGTGCGCAGTTCGAGGGCGAGGGCGAGGTCGTCGGCGCCGGGGCGGGCGTGGCCCGCGAGGTCGGCGACGGTCCAGGCCACGCGGAGGACCCGGTCGAGGCCGCGGGCGGTGAGCAGGCCCCGTTCGATGTCGCGTTCGGCGGCGGCGAGGGCGCCGGGCTCGGTGACGTAGCGGGTGCGCAGCTCGTGTCCGGGGACTTCGCTGTTGACGGTCCAGGGAGTGCCGTCGAGGCGGGCGGCGGCACGGGCCCTGGCCTCGCGGACGCGGTCGGCGACGGTGCGGCTCGACTCGCCGCGACCCCCTTGGCCGAGGAGGTCGGAGCGGGTGACGGGTTCGACCTCGACACGCAGGTCGACGCGGTCGAGCAGGGGGCCGGAGAGCCGGGCCTGGTAGCGGCGGATCAGGGAGGCGGGGCATTCGCAGCCGGCGCCGTGGAGGGTGTGGCGGCCGCAGGGGCAGGGGTTGGCGGCGAGGGCGAGGAGGAAGCGGGCGGGGAGCCGGACGACGCCGGCGGCCCGGGCGATGACGACGTGGCCGGATTCCAGGGGTTGACGCAGGGCGTCGAGGGACTTCGTGGAGAACTCCGGCGCCTCGTCGAGAAAAAGCACTCCCCGATGAGCGAGGGAGACCGCGCCGGGGCGGGGAAGTCCGTTGCCGCCGCCGACGAGGGACTGCATGGTCGCGGAGTGGTGGGGTGCGCAGTAGGGCGGGCGGTGGACGAGGGGTTCGCCGGGCGGGAGGATCCCGGCGACCGAGTGGACGGCCGTGACTTCGAGGGATTCGTGGCGGGTGAGCGGCGGCAGGATGCCGGGGAGCCGTTCGGCGAGCATGGTCTTGCCCGCGCCGGGCGGTCCGGAGAGCAGCAGGTGGTGACCGCCCGCGGCGGCGATCTCCAGGGCCCGGCGGGCGGTGTGCTGTCCGGCGACGTCGGCGAGGTCGGGTCCGTCGGCGGGGTCGGCGGAGAGTCCGGTGCCGACGCCGGCGCCGGGGACGAGGAGTCCGGCGAGCATGGGGTCGGGGCGGCCCGGCTCCAGGGGCTGTTCGTCGGGGAGGGGTTCGTCGGAGAGGACGGCGATGAGCTGGCGCAGGCTGCGGACGCCGAGGACGGAGACGCCGGGCACGAGGGCCGCCTCGCCGGCGGTCTGTTCGGGGACGACGACCTGCCGGTATCCGGCGTCGGCCGCGGCGAGCACGGCGGGCAGGACGCCGCGGACGGGCCGGACGCGCCCGTCGAGGCCGAGTTCGCCGATGAGGACGAGGTCGGCGATGCTGCGGGGGTCGATGCGCTCGGCGGCGCCGAGCACGGCTGCCGCGACGGCGAGGTCGAATCCCGAGCCGCCCTTGGGAACGGAGGCGGGGCTGAGTCCGACGGTGAGTTTCTTCTGGGGCCATTCGGCCTGGGAGTTGACGATGGCGGCGCGGACCCGGTCGCGGCTCTCGGTGAGGCTCTTGTCGGGGAGTCCGACGAGGGTGAAGGCGGCGACCCCGGCTTCGAGGTCGGCCTGGACCTCGACGACGACGCCTTCGACGCCGACGAGGGCGACGGAGCAGGTGCGGGCGAATCCCATCACGCCACCCCCTGGGCGTGGGTGAGGACGGGTGCGCCCCTGCGGGGCAGCAGGACACCGATGAGGTCGATGCGGACGCCTCCCCCGGCGGTTGGGCCGCCGTGCCGGTCGAGCCAGCAGGCGGCGAGGCGCCGCAGCCGTTCGGCCTTGCGCGGGGTGACGGCGGCCATCGGGTGCTCGAAGGCCCCCTCGCGCCGGGTCTTGACCTCGCAGACGACGAGGGTGTCGCCCTGGCGGGCGACGATGTCGATCTCTCCGGTGCGGCCGCACCGCCAGTTCCTGGCGAGGACGTGCAGGCCGGCCGCGGTCAGCCGACGGGCGGCGAGCTCTTCTCCGTATCGCCCGAGGGCTCGGGTCGCGTTCATTCGGTACCACCTCCGTCACCGACTGTGACTCAGGTGGTACGTCCCGTGTGCGGGGCTGTGGACGGAGGGGCCGCTGTGGAAAACCCGGTCACCCGTGCGAGTGGAACGGCCGGGGGCCGAGAAGGGGCCGAGAAGCCACCGGGAACTCCGGGTCAACCGCCGGGAAGCTCCGGGTCAGCCGCCGGCGAGCTCCGGTCAGCTGCCGGGGAGCTCCAGGTCGCTCTTGTTGAGCTCCTCGATGTTCACGTCCTTGAAGGTCAGGACGCGGACCTGCTTGACGAACCTGGCGGGCCGGTACATGTCCCAGACCCAGGCGTCGGCCATCGAGACCTCGAAGAAGACCTCGCCCTGGACCGAGTGCACCTGCATCTCGTAGTCGTTGGTGAGGTAGAAGCGCCGCTCGGTCTCGATCACGTATTTGAACAGGCCGACGACATCGCGGTACTCCCGGTAGAGCTTCAGCTCCATCTCGGTCTCGTACTTCTCGAGGTCCTCGGCGCTCATGGCATGTTCCCCTTCAGCCGTGCGTCCCCCCATTGTGCGCCAGTCGCACAAGCCCCTAGACGATCTGCGGGGCGAGCACGAGCGGCGCGCTGGGAGGTCCTTCGTCGAGCAGCGTGCGCAGCAGCTCGGCGAGCTTGTCGGGGTACACCGTCTCACGGGCCGCCGACAGTTCGGCGGAAGTCCACCACCTCAGGCCGGAGACACTGCGGGCCTCCAGTTCGGTGAGGCCGGCCGGGGCGGTGGCCGTCCGGGTGGTACGGGCCAGGAAGTACCACTCGTCCTGGTTCCAGCGGCGCCCGTCGAACGGGAACGAGCAGGAGCGCCGCCACAGCACGGGGCCGAGTTCGACCTCGGTGATGCCGGTCTCCTCGGCCAGCTCGCGCAGCGCGGCCTCCTCCCGGCTCTCGTCGCCCTCCAGGCCGCCGCCGGGGGTGAACCACCAGGTCCGGGCGGGGTCGTCGGGTTCGTGGCCGTGGATGAGGAGGATGCGGTCGTCGGGGTCGAGCAGGACCACCCGGGCCACCCGCCGGGGCTCCGTCGTGTCCGTCATGCGCTCACCCTGTCCCTCGTGTTCCCGGCCGCCGGCGCCTGCTTGCGGGCGGCGAGCCGGGCCAGCGGCCCGTACGCGGCCCCGGCCAGGATCAGTACACACCCGGCGACGATCGCGTAGAAGAGCGGCGCGACGGGTCCGGGTCCGGAGATGCCGCCGGGCAGCGCCGCGAAGCTCGCGGGCCGTTCGAGGACGGTCGGGGAGGGCCAGACGACGGCGTCGACGCGGCCGACGACGGAGGAGGCGGACACGGCGCCGTGGGCGGCGTCCTGGAGGTGGGCGCGCGAGTCCACCGAGTTCCGCCGCTCGTCGCCGAGGAGGAACAGCTTCCCGGCCGGCAGGGTGGTGGAGAAGACATAGTTCGAGCCGGGCTGGCCCTTCGGCAGATACGGTTCGTCGACCGGCTTGCCGTTGATCAGGAGCCGTCCGTCGGTGCCGCAGCAGGCGACGGTGTCGCCGCCGACGCCCACCACCCGCTTGACCATGGTCACGTTGCCCCAGAGCGGGTCGGTGAAGACGACGACGTCGCCGCGCCGGACGTCCGTGCCGTCGATGCGCTCGGCGAGCACCTTGGAGCCGACCGCGAGCGTCGGTGTCATGGAGTCGCTGGGCACCGTGTACGGCTGGTAGAGCACGGCCCCGAGGGCGAAGCCGCCGAGGAAGAGCACACAGCCGACGGCCACGGCCAGTCCCGACAGAACGCTGCCGAGACGGCCATGGCCGTCCTTGGTACGCGGATTGACGCTCATGGGCACCTCAGGGGTCCGCGGACCGTCCGTGCGACGGTCCGGGAGGGCACCCTACCCGCGGGTCACTACTCGGCGGTATGACGTGCGGCGAGCTTCTTCCGGCGCCACAGCACCAGCGGAAGCGCACCGGCGACGCCCGCCGCGCCCGGAGCGACGGCCAGCGCCTGGCTGAGGCCGGGCTGGTCGAAGGTGGACGGGACCGGCAGGGTGGCCCAGCGGGTCACCGGCCAGGCGATGACGACGGCGCGGCCGACGACCTCGTCGTTGGAGACGGTGCCGCCGCCGGCGAGCTCCTGGTGGTAGCGGGAGTCCAGGGAGTTCTGCCGGTTGTCGCCCATGACCCAGATGCGGCCCTCGGGGACCTTGATCGGGCCGAAGACGGGCTCGCAGGGCACGGAGCCGGGGTACAGGTACGCGGTCTCGTCCAGCTCCTTGCCGTTGACCGTGACCTTGCCGCCCTCCTTGCAGGAGACGGTGTCGCCGCCGACCGCGATGACCCGCTTGATGAGGTCCTTCTCCTCGGCGGACGGCATGAGGCCGATGAAGCTGAGGGCCTTCTGCACGATGTTGGGCTCGGGCGTCTTGCCCTCCTCCAGCCAGCCGCCCGGGTCGTGGAAGACGACGACCTCGCCGCGCTCGGGCTCGGAGCCGAACCACGGGGTGAGCTTGTCGACGAGCACCCGGTCACCGCGCTGGAGGGTGTTCATCATCGAGTCCGAGGGAATCGAGAACGCCTGCACCAGGAAGGTCTTGATCAGCAGCGCGAGGATCAGCGCGATGCCGATCAGCAGCGGCAGCTCCTTCCAGAAGGAGCGCGGCTTCTTCGGGCCCTTGGCGGCGCGGCCGGTGAACGTGCCGCCGCCGTCACCGGTGCCGCCGGACGGGGTGGCGTTCTGGTCCGGACCCTGGTCGGAGCCCGCGTCACCGTCCTGACGGCCCGTGGAGTCATCCGTCATGGCCGCCGCCTGTTGGGCGGGCCGATCGGGCCTCTTCTCGGGCTCGTCGTGTCCGGATCGTGCGCCGACGGCCAAATCCCCCACATCCACTCCTCAGTCCGTGCAATCGCCTGTCCCGGAACAGGGACAGGCCCACCACTCCCATAACGAGCGGGAGTTCCGCAGGGGTCGGGAGCCCGGGCAATCCGTTCAGATTCCGCTGGGACACACTATGCGACACACCCCGCCCCGCGGCCCCGTCCACCGCGCCGTCTTGGGGCGCCGAGGGCACGGAGGCGAAGGTCGACCGTTCTTCGAGCCGCCGCCAGTGGCCCACGGGCCAGGCGATGACGACGGCCCGGCCCACGACCTGCTCCTCGGAGACGGTGCCGTGGTCCTTCTCGTCCAGGTGATAGCGCGAGTCGGCGGAGTTCGACCGGTGGTCGCCCATGACGAAGATCCTCCCCTGGGGGACCTTCACCTCGAAGGGGATCTTCGAAGGTGCGTTCCCCGGGTGCAGATACGGTTCGTCCAACGGTACGCCGTTGACGGTAATCCGCCCGTCCTCGCCACAGCACTTCACGGTGTCCCCGCCGACCGCCACCACCCGCTTGATGAGGTCCTGGTCGTCGGCCGAGGGCAGCAGGCCGATGAAGGTGAGTGCCTGCTTGAGCTGCTTGACGCCCACCGGGTCGTCGGCCGGCGGGGCGGTCTCCTGCTGGAGCCAGCCGCCCGGGTCCTTGAAGACGACGACGTCCCCGCGCTGCGGACGGGAGCCGAACCAGGGCGTCAGCTTGTCGACCAGCACCCGGTCGTCGATCCGGATCGTCTGCTCCATCGAGCCGGACGGGATCACGAAGGCCTGGACCAGGAAGGTCTTCAGGACCAGGGCGATCAGGACGGCCACGATGCCGAGGAGCGGGATCTCCCTCATGGCGGAGCGCTGCCGGCGCCGTTTCACCTTGCGGGCCAGCCTGCGCCGCTCGGCCCGCCCCGGCAGCGCACGGTCGCCGTCCTCGGGCCCGTGGCCGGTGTCGGCGGCGGCGCCGCCGTGGCGCCCGTCGGGCACCCTGCCCCGCCTACCCATGGCCGCGTCCGGCGCCGCCCACCGGGCTCGCGGCGGATCCGGGATGTCCGGCGCCCGTCCAGTCGGGCACGGCGGCGAAGGCGTCCGTGGCGGGGACGGTGGACCAGCGGCCGAAGGGCCAGCCGATCCAGTCCGCGCGCCCGATGACCTTGTCGACCGGGACCATGCCGCCGCCGGGCTGCCCGAGGTGGTCGCGGGAGTCGCTGGACTGGCTGCGGTGGTCGCCCATGACCCACAGGGTGCCGGGCGGCACGACGATGTCGAACGGCACCTTGGACGGCTGGTCGCCCAGCATCACGTACCGCTCCTGGACGGGGGCGCCGTTGACGCTGATCCGGCCGTCCTTGTCGCAGCAGACCACCCGGTCGCCGCCGGTGCCGACGACCCGTTTCACGAAGTCGGTCTCGTCGGGCTCGGCGAGGCCGAGGGCGGCGGCCGCGTCGTGCACGGCGCCGGTGACCGGGTTGCCGGCCGGCGGCTGCTGGACGAAGGAGCCGGTGCCGTCGAAGACGACGACGTCACCCCGGCGCGGCTCGTCGCCGAACCGGTAGGCCAGCTTGTTGACGAGGATCCGGTCGCCGACCTGGAGGGTGGGTTCCATGGAGCCGCTGGGCACCAGGAACGGCTGGAGCACGAAGTGGCTGAACACCAGCAGGAAGACCATGCAGGCCACGCCGATCAGACCCGTACGGCGCCAGGTGAGCGGTCCGGCGGCGGCGAAGGCCCCGGACATGCGCGCGGAGCGCGACCGCTCCTCCTCGTCGGAGGAGCGATCGCGCTCCGTGTGCTGTGCTTCGGTGTCCATCGGGGGCAGAGCTTATCCCGCCACCCTGTGGACCGAGGTTCAGCGGTCGCGCTTCTCCTTGATCTTGGCAGCCTTGCCGCGCAGCTCACGCAGGTAGTAGAGCTTGGCGCGACGGACGTCACCGCGGGTCACGACCTCGATCTTCTCGAAGATCGGGGAGTTCACCGGGAAGGTGCGCTCGACGCCGACGGAGAAGGAGACCTTGCGGACGGTGAAGGTCTCGGAGACGCCGGAGCCCTGGCGGCGGATGACGACGCCCTTGAACTGCTGGATACGGGAGCGGTTGCCCTCGATGACGCGAACGTGGACGTTCACGGTGTCACCGGGACGGAAGGCCGGGACGTCGGCGCGGAGCGAACCGGCGTTGACCTGGTCGAGCAGGGAGGCCATGGAGGTCTCTTTCCTCGCTGATGCCACAGGTCATCAGCGGTACGTACGGATGTCTGGTGATCGCCGTGCGTCTCAGGCGGGCGTCGTCCCCCTGTGGCAGGGGCGCGCGCCGGACGTACGACAGCGGCCTATTCTTCCACGCCGTCGGGCCTGCGCCAAAATCGGCCGCCGGGCTCGGGGGCCCAGCCCATCATGGAGAGGATCTCCCGGTCCTTCTTGTCGAACGCGGCGGGGTCGCAGCGCTCGATCAGGTCCGGCCGGTTGGCGGCGGTGCGCCGGAAGGCCTCGTCGCGCCGCCAGCGCGCGATCTTCCCGTGGTGCCCGCTGAGCAGCACGTCGGGGATGCCGCGGCCGCGCCACTCGGGGGGCTTGGTGTAGACGGGCCCCTCCAGGAGGTTGGCCATGGCGCCGGGGGCGAAGGAGTCGTCCCGGTGCGACTCGGCGTTGCCGAGGACGCCGGGCAGCAGTCGGGCGACGGCCTCGGTGACGACCAGGACGGCGGCCTCGCCGCCGGCCAGCACGTAGTCGCCGATGGACACCTCGTAGACGGGCATCCGGGTGGCGTACTCGTCGATGACCCGGCGGTCGATGCCCTCGTAGCGGGCGGGCGTGAAGATCAGCCAGGGCCGCTCGGAGAGCTCGACGGCGAGCTCCTGGGTGAAGGGCCGGCCGCTGGGGGTGGGGACGACGAGGACCGGGCCGTGGGCGCCGGCCTCGAACCCGTCGGCGAGGGTCTGGTCCAGCGCGTCGCCCCAGGGGTCGGTCTTCATGACCATGCCGGGGCCGCCGCCGTACGGGGTGTCGTCGACGGTGTTGTGCCGGTCGTGGGTCCAGTCACGCAGGTGGTGGACGTGGACGTCGAGCTGGCCGCGGGCGCGGGCCTTGCCGACCAGCGACACGTTCAGCGGTTCGAGGTACTCGGGGAAGATCGTGACGACGTCGAGCCTCATGCGCGGTCCCCGGAGTCGTCGCCCTCGGAGGGCGCGGAGGGCTCCGCGGGGTCGGCGGGCTCGTCCTCGCGGGCGGAGGCGATCTCGGCGCGGTCGTCGATCAGGCCGGGCGGCGGGACGATCACGGCCCGCTGGTTCTCCAGGTCGATCTCGGTGACGATCTCCGAGACGAAGGGGATCAGCACCTCGCTGCCGTCGGGCCGCTCCACGATGAAGAGGTCCTGGGACGGCAGGTGGGAGATCTCGGAGATGACACCGATCTCGGTGCCGTCGGCGAGGACCACGTCGAGGTCCATGAGCTGGTGGTCGTAGTACTCGTCCTCCTCCTCCGGCAGTTCCTCGGGGTCGATCTCGGCGATGAGGACGGTGTTGCGCAGGGCCTCGGCCGCGGTGCGGTCCTTGACGCCCTCGAAGCGCAGCAGAAGACGGCCGCTGTGCACCCGGCCGGTCTCGATGGTGAGCGGCCCGGTGGAGGCCGGGTCGGTGAGCAGGACTGCTCCGGGGCCGAGCCTGAGCTCGGGCTCGTCGGTCCGCACTTCGACGGTGACCTCGCCCTTGATGCCGTGGGCGCGGCCGATCCGCGCGACTACCAGCTGCACTTCTCCACTCTCTCCTGTCTTTCCCGTGGGTACGACAACGGGCCGGGGTGGGCGCTAGGCCCTCCCCGGCCCGTGCCGGTGTTCTCTTTTCAGCGCACCTGGTCCACGTCGACGAGGTCGACGCGGATGCCACGGCCGCCGATGGCGCCCACGACGGTACGCAGCGCACGTGCGGTGCGGCCGTTACGGCCGATCACCTTGCCGAGGTCATCGGGGTGGACCCGAACCTCGAGCACACGGCCGCGACGCAGGTTGCGCGAGGCGACCTGCACATCGTCGGGGTTGTCGACGATGCCCTTCACGAGGTGCTCGAGAGCCTCCTCGAGCATGCTCAGGCCTCGGTCGACTCAGTGGTGGACTCGGCCTCGGCCTCGTCCGCCTTCTTGTCAGCCTTCTTGGCCTTCGGGGTGATGGCCTCGCCCTTGGCGTCGCCGCCCTCGAGCGCCTTGGCGAACTCGTCGAACGTGGCGCGCTTGGCTTCCTTGGTCGCCGGGGCGAGCAGCGGCTTCTCCGGGGCCGGGAGGCCCTTGGCCTTCTGCCAGTCGCCGGTGAGCTTCAGGATGGCGAGAACCGGCTCGGTCGGCTGGGCGCCGACGGACAGCCAGTACTGCGCACGCTCGGAGTCGACCTCGATACGCGACGGGTTGTACGTCGGGTGGTAGAGGCCGATCTCCTCGATCGCGCGACCGTCCCGACGGGTGCGGGAGTCGGCGACGACGATGCGGTAGTGAGGCTGGCGGATCTTGCCGAGGCGCTTGAGCTTGATCTTGACTGCCACTGGAGTGGTGTCTCCTGGTCTTGACGTGGTTGGGCACCAACGGGATGCCACGTGGGGTTGCGGAACCCGAGGGGCCCGAAGGACGCGTCAGCCGGAGGAGAGAGGGGTCCTATGCGACTGTCGAGTACAGCTAGCCATTGTGCCACACCCGCCGAGGTCAGCTGGCGGCGCCCACGGCCTCCGGGATGCGGAACGGCTTGCCGCAGCCGCCGCAGACGATCGGCGCCTGGGCGAGCACGGACGGGACCACGCGTACGTTGCGCCCGCAGTCGCAGACGGCCTTGACCCGCACGCCGCCACCCGAGGAGCCGTGCCGGGCGGCCGGTCCGCGGAAGGAGCGCTTGGTGTCGGCGGCGGTCGCGACCGTGTGGGCCTTGAGCGCGCGCTGGAGCCGCTCGATGGTGGGCCGGTAGCGGCGCCTGGCCTCCGCGTTCAGCGTGACCAGCGAGAAGCCGCTGCTGGCGTGTGGCTCCTCGGGGTGGTCGAGGCCCAGTTCCTCGGCGATCGCGAGGAATCTGCGGTTGTGATAGCGGCCGGCCCGGGAGGTGTCGCGCACTCCTCGGGCGGCGGCGATGCCGTGGACTGCCTCGTGGAGCAGCCGCTCGAAGGAGAGTTCGGCGCCACAGGCGGACGACGACTCTCCGATCAGGGACTCGGGCGCGGCAAGATCGGGCAGCTCGGGGTGGTACCGCTGAATGTCGGCCCACGCCTGTGCCAGCTCTGCGGCGAGAACAGGGGGTGTCGTGCTCACGTCGGGTACAACGAGCCGGATCGCCTCCGGGTTCCATTCCGGGGCATCCCAAATATTTTGCACGTACCCGTCAGTTGCCCTGGTTGCCCGTCAAGCCGGTGCGTAGCGGCGCATACGCCCCGGCGCACGGTGTCGGCACACGCGCCGGGGGCCGGTGGGAGGGACAGTACCGGGCTCCTGCCCGAAGTCGGGCACCGCCCCTGAGCCGTCGCGAAAGCACCGCTCCCGCTGTCCGGAAGTCGTACGGCGCGAGCACTGGACGCGGGCCGGGATGCGCAGTTCCCTGACTACGGGGGGTTGTCGTCCAGGCACCGATTGGGGCGCTTTCCATGACACCTACGCTCGTCCCGCACCACCCCGCGCGCGACTGGGCCGAGATCCAGGAACGGATGCTCGTGCCCCTCTACGAGGCGGTGTACGACCGGCTCGGCGTGGGCGCCCGGTCCTCGGTGCTCGGCCTGGGCTGCGGCTCCGGCCTCGCGCTCCTGATGGCGGCGGCGCGGGGCGCGCGGGTGGCCGGGGTGGACGAGGACCTCGCGCGCCTGGCGCTGGCGAGGGAGCGGCTGCCGGAGGGCACGGTGAGCCCGGCGGGGCCGCCGGAGGGCGCCCCGTACGACGTCGTCACCGCCTTCCACGGGACGGGCCCGATCACGGCCCGGGCGGCCGGGTTCACTCCCCTGGCCCAGCCGGGCGCGGCGGTCGTGGTGGCGGGCTGGGGCCCGCCGGAGCGCTGCGCGACGGCCTCGGTGCTGCGGGTCGCGGCGCGGCTGACCGGCTGGCGTCCGGCGGAGCGCGACGACCTGGAGGAGGTCCTGGCGGGGGCCGGGCTGCGCGCGGCGGGTTCGGGCCGGGTGTCCTGCCCGTTCGGCTACGCGGACGCGGACAGCGCGGTGCGGGGGCTGCTCTCGACGGGCGACTTCGACGCGGCGGTGCGGGCGACGGATCCGCACCAGGTGGAGAAGGAGCTCCTGGAGGCGCTGGAGCCGTACGCCCGCGCGGACGGCACGGTGTGGATGCCGAACGTCTTCCGGTACGTGATCGCGCGGGTGCCGTAGGGCGTCCGCCGGGGTGCCGTGAGACGTGCCGTACGGGATCGCGCGGGCGCCGTGGACCCCGTACGTGATCGTCCAGCCGTCGTAGAAGCCCTCCAGCGGAATGCTCCCGCGCCCCGGCTACTCCTTCCGCAGCCGCGGGATCCCGGCCGCCCGGTAGGCCGCCTCCTCCTCCAGGGTCTCGTTGGCGAGGAGCGCCTCGGCGAGGGCGTCCAGCTTGTCGCGGTGTTCCTGGAGCTGGCGCAGGGCGCTCTCGTAGCACTCGTCGACGATGCGGCGCATCTCCGCGTCGACGGTGTCGAGGGTGGCGGGGGCGGCGGAGAGTCCGTAGGCCTGCTGGGCGTCGCCGGGGATGGCGGTGAGGCGGCCGACGCGTTCGCTCATGCCCCAGCGGCCGGCCATCCCGCGGGCGATGCCCGTGACCTGTTCCAGGTCGCTCTCGGCGCCGGTGGTGATGACGCCGAACACGACCTGTTCGGCCGCCATGCCGCCGAGTGCGCCGATGATCCGGCCACGCAGGTACTCCTCGGTGTAGGCGTACCGGTCGGCTTCGGGCGTGGACAGGGTGACGCCGAGGGCTCGGCCGCGCGGCACGATGGTGATCTTGCGGACGGGGTCGGCGCCGGGCTGGAGCATGCCGAGCAGGGCGTGGCCGCTCTCGTGGTACGCGGTGCGGCGGCGGTCCTCGTCGGCCATGACGAGCGGGCGTTCGGCGCCGAGCTGGACCTTCTCCAGGGCGTCGGAGAGGTCGGACTGGGTGACGGACTTCTGCTGGCGTTTGACGGCGAGCAGCGCGGCCTCGTTGGCGAGGTTGGCGAGTTCGGCGCCGGTCATGCCGGGGGTGGTCTTGGCGACGTGTTCCAGGTCGACGTTCCGGTCGAGCGGGATCTCGCGGGTGTGGATCTTGAGGATGGCCTCGCGGCCGCCGCGGTCGGGCGGGTTGACGTGCACGATCCGGTCGAAGCGGCCGGGGCGGGTGAGGGCGGGGTCGAGGACGTCGGACCGGTTGGTGGCGGCGATCACGATGACGCCCTCGGAGCCGGTGAAGCCGTCCATCTCGGTGAGGATCTGGTTGAGGGTCTGCTCGCGCTCGTCGTGGCCGCCCATGCCGGCGCCGCCGCCGCGGGCCCGGCCGATGGTGTCGATCTCGTCGATGAAGATGATCGCGGGGGCGACCTTGCGGGCCTCGGAGAAGAGTTCGCGGACGCGGGAGGCGCCGACGCCCACGATCATCTCGATGAACTCGGAGGCGGAGGCGGAGAAGAAGGGCACGCCCGCCTCGCCCGCGACGGCCCGGGCGAGAAGGGTCTTGCCGGTTCCGGGCGGTCCGGCGAGCAGCACGCCGCGGGGCATCTTGGCGCCCATCGCGCGGTAGGCGTCGGGGTTCCTGAGGAAGTCGACGACGTCGTTGAGCTCGCCCTCGACCTCGTCGATGCCGGCGACGTCGGCGAAGGTGGTGCGCTTGCCGCCGTCCAGCTCGACGGGCTTGGGCGGTGCCTTGCGGCCGAGCATGCCGCCGGCGCCGCCCATGCCGGCGCTCATCCGGCGGGCGATGAACACCCACAGGGCGACGAGCAGCAGCATGGGGGCGAGCGAGATGAGCAGGTTGGCGAGGAAGCTGCGCTCCGCGACGACGGGCTTGGCGGTGACGATGACGTTCTGCTTGGTGAGCTGGGCCCACAGGTCGTCGTCGGCGAAGGCGGGGCGCTGGGTCTGGAACTTGCTGTAGTCGCCGTCGCCGTCGGGGACGGGCTGCTTGTTCTTCAGCTGCCCCTGGATGGCGTCGCCCTTGGAGTAGATCTTGGTGACGTTGCCGGCCGCGACCTGCTTGTCGAACTCGGTGTACGGGATGGTCGGCCCGTCGCCCTCGTTGAAGAAGCCGAGCACGAGGTTGGCGATCAGGTAGACGGCGAGCGCGGTGAGGATGAGGCTGCCCCAGCCGCCGGGCATCCTCCGCTTGGGCGGCGGGGGCGGTGGGGCCCCTTCCGAGCGCCAGGGCTGGTCGGTCCGGTCGCGCGGGGGTACGGGGTTGGCCACGGGCTCTCCTCGGGGCGGCAGTGGCCCCAGTATCGAAGAGCGGGACATTCCCGGCATTACGGGCGGTTCGCGGGAGTGAAAAGGGGCCCGTGGCGGTTTCGCACCGCCACGGGCCCCTCTCCTTCGGGCTTCGCCCCGGGAACCGGCCCGGGTCAGCCCATGAACTTCTTGAACTCGTCGGGCAGCTCGAACTCGCCCGGGCCCTCGCCCGCCGCCGGCAGCCCGAAGGCGCCGCCGGCCTGCGCCTGCTCGCGGCGCTCCGCGGCGGCCTGCTCGTCGGCCTTCCGCTTCATCGGGTTGCCGCTCTTGCGCTTGCCCTTGGCCTGCTTGACCTGCTTCTTCTGCCGGCCGGGGCCGCCACCCATGCCGGGCATCCCGGGCATGCCCGGCATGCCGCCGCCCTGGGCCATGCGGGACATCATCTTGCGGGCCTCGAAGAACCGCTCGACCAGGCCCTTGACCGCGCTGACCTCGACGCCGGAACCCTTGGCGATACGAGCGCGGCGGGAGCCGTTGATGATCGTCGGGTCCTGGCGCTCGGCCGGGGTCATCGACTTGATGATGGCGCCGACGCGGTCGACCTCGCGCTCGTCGATGTTGGCGATCTGCTCCTTCATCTGGCCCATGCCGGGGAGCATGCCGAGCAGCTTGGAGATGGAGCCCATCTTGCGGACCTGCTCCATCTGCGCCATGAAGTCGTCGAGCGTGAACTCCTGGCCCTTCTTGGACGCCAGCTTGGAGGCCATCTTGGCGGCCTCTTCCTGGCTGAAGGTCTGCTCGGCCTTCTCGATGAGCGACATGATGTCGCCCATCCCGAGGATGCGGGACGCCATGCGGTCCGGGTGGAACGCGTCGAAGTCGTCCAGCTTCTCGCCGTTGGAGGCGAACATGATCTGCTTGCCGGTGACGTGCGCGATGGAGAGCGCGGCACCACCGCGGGCGTCGCCGTCCAGCTTGGAGAGCACCACGCCGTCGAAGCCGACGCCGTCGCGGAAGGCCTCCGCGGTGTTGACGGCGTCCTGACCGATCATGGCGTCGACGACGAAGAGGATCTCGTCGGGGCTGACGGCGTCGCGGATGTCCGCGGCCTGCCGCATCAGCTCCTGGTCGATGCCGAGGCGGCCGGCGGTGTCGACGATGACGATGTCGTACTGCTTGCCGCGCGCGTACTCGATGGAGTCCTTGGCGACCTGGACCGGGTCGCCCACGCCGTTGCCCGGCTGCGGGCCGTAGAAGGCCACGCCCGCGCGGTCGGCGACCACGGAGAGCTGGGTGACGGCGTTGGGGCGCTGGAGGTCACAGGCGACGAGCAGCGGGGAGTGGCCCTGGCCCTTGAGCCAGAGGCCCAGCTTTCCGGCGAGGGTGGTCTTACCGGCACCCTGCAGACCGGCGAGCATGATCACGGTGGGCGCCGTCTTGGCGAACCGCAGGCGGCGGGTCTCGCCGCCGAGGATGCCGACCAGCTCCTCGTTGACGATCTTGATGACCTGCTGCGAGGGGTTCAGCGCCTTGGAGACCTCGGCACCGGCGGCCCGCTCCTTGACGTTCTTGATGAACGCGCGGACGACGGGCAGCGCGACATCGGCCTCGAGGAGCGCGATACGGATTTCCCGGGCCGCGCTGTCGATGTCCTGCTCGGAGAGGCGGCCTTTACCCCGGAGGGACTTGAAAGTCGCGCTGAGGCGGTCGGAAAGCGTATCGAACACGGTGGTCGCGATTCCTCGGGTCGGGGTGGGCAGTCCCCCCAGGGTATCCGTCCCGAGGACACGGGCGTCAGGGGTGCCCTGCCCCGTACCGGTCGGGGGCCGGGTCGGGGGCCGGGCCGGGGCACCCCGGCGGCGCGTTCAGCGCAGGGCCTCCTCCAGCGTCTTCGCGAGCCCCGCGGCCTCCTCCGAGGAGAGCAGGGTGCCGTCCGGCCTGGTCACGTAGAGGGTGTCGACCGCGTTGGCGCCCAGGGTCGACACATGGGCGCTGCGGACCCGGACCTCGGCGCCTTCCAGGGCCCGGCCGATGCGGTGCAGCAGTCCGGGGGCGTCCTGGGCGCGGACCTCCAGGACGGTGGCGAGCCGGGAGCCGGCGGCGGCCACGGTGACCCGGGGCGGCGGCGCGGTGACCCCGCGGCGGCGCGGTTGGGCGGCGTCGCGTTCGGCGAGCCGGGCGGGGATGTCGAGGGAGCCGTCCAGGGCGCGGACGAGGTCGGCGCGGAGCCGGTGGGCCTCGGGCAGCGAGCCGTACGCGGCGGCGACCCGCCAGTCGAGGACGAGGACGGGTCCCTTGCCGAGCTCGGCCGGCAGGGCGACGGCGCGCAGTTCGGCGGTGCGGACGGTGAGCCGGTGCAGGGCGAGGACGCCGGCGAGGGCGGGCAGCACGCCGGGCCGCTCGGTCAGGGCGACGAGGAGTTCGACGCCGACCGGTTCGGGTTCCCCGGGGCCGGCGACGACGGGTTCGGTGTGCAGGGCGAGGACGGGTTCGCCGGTGCGCAGCGCCTCGATGGCGAGCCGTTCCTGTTCGGCGCTGGGCGCGGCGGCCTCCGGGTCGGGCGGCTCCTCCCCCGCGAGCACCCCGGCGACGCGTTTGACGAGATCGGCCACCAGAGAGGCGCGCCAGGTGGACCAGGCGGCGGGCCCGGTGGCCAGGGCGTCGGCCTCGGTGAGGGCGTGCAGGAGTTCCAGGGCGCCGAGGGTGCCGACGGCGGTGGCGACGGCCTGGACGGTGGCGGGGTCGTCGAGGTCGCGCCGGGTGGCGGTCTCGACGAGGAGCAGGTGGTGGCGGACGACGGTGGCGATGACGCCGACGTCGGCGCTGTCGAAGCCGATCCGGGCGGCGACGTCGCGGGCGATGGTCTCGCCGGCGACGGAGTGGTCGCCTGGCCAGCCCTTGCCGATGTCGTGGAGGAGGGCGGCGACGAGGAGCAGGTCGGGCCGGTGGACGTTGCGGGTGAGGGAGGCGGCGCGCACGGCGGTCTCGACGAGGTGCCGGTCGACGGTCCAGGTGTGGACGGGGTTGCGCTGGGGGCGGCAGCGGACGCGTTCCCAGTCGGGCAGCATCCGGGTGACCAGCCCTTCGGCTTCCAGGGCCTCCCAGACGGGGACGGTGGATTCGCCCGCGCCGAGGAGGGTGACGAGTTCCTCGCGGGCCTCGGCGGGCCAGGGCGTGGGCAGGGCCTTGGCGGAGGCGGCGAGGCGGCGTACGGCGTGCGGGGAGAGCGGGAGGCCGGCCTGGGCGGCGGCGGCCGCGGCCCGAAGCGGCAGGACGGGGTCGCGTTCGACGGGGGTGCCCCCTGATCGAGCGGGGCCGAGACCTTGAGGGAGGGCGCCGAGGGCGAGGACGACCTCGCCGTCCATCTCGACGACTCCCTCGGCGAGCGGGGTGCGTTCGGCGGGCGGTTTCGCCCCGCCGGGGCGTCCGGCGCCCGCCCGGCCGCCGCGTCCGCCGAGGAGGCCGCGCAGCCGGGGCCGCCCGGCGCGGGCCTTGAGGACCCGGTTGACCTCGCGCCAGGTGACGTCGGAGGCGTACGAGACGGTCCGGGCGGCCTCGTACACCTCGCGCAGCAGGGTGTCGGCGTCGAGGAGGCCGAGTTCGGCGGCGACGGCGTCCTGCTCCTGGAGGGTGAGGCGGTCGGTGGCCCGGCCGGTGGCGAGGTGGAGGGCGTCGCGGGCGTCGAGGAGGCGGCGGCGGGCCTCGTCGAGTCCTTCGCGGGGCGCGTCGGCGAGCCAGGAGGCGGCGACGGCGCGCAGGGCCTGGGCGTCGCGCAGTCCGCCGCGGGCCTCCTTGAGGTCGGGTTCGAGGAGGTACTGGAGTTCGCCGCTGCGTTCGGCGCGCTCCCGGCACAGGGCGTCGAGCTCGGGGAGCCGCCGGGTGGCCTGGTTGCGCCAGTCGGCGAGGACGGTGGTGCGCAGGGCGGTGACGAGGCCGGCGTCGCCCGCGACGGGCCGGGCGTCGAGGAGGCCGAGCTGGACCTTGAGGTCCTCGGCGGCGGCCCTGCGGGCCTCGGCGGGGGTGCGGACGGAGTGGTCGAGGGCGAGGCCGAGGTCCCAGACCGGGTACCAGACGCGGTCGGCGAGGGCGGCGACGACGCCCGGGTCGGCGGAGCCGTCGTGCAGGAGCACCAGGTCGAGGTCGCTGCGGGGGGAGAGTTCGCCCCGTCCGTAGCCGCCGACGGCGACGAGCGCCACCCCTCGTGGCGGGCGTCCGGCGGCGGCGAGTCCGGCGTCGAGGAGGCCGGCCAGCCAGCCGTCGGTGAGACGGGAGAGTTCGGCACGGCGCGGCGGCCCGGACCGCGCCTTCTCGGTGAGAAGGCGCAGCCGGGCCGCCGCGTAGCCGCTGGGTCCCGTGTCGTCGGATTCCGTGTGCGCGTCGAGGCTGGTCACCCGGCGGCTCCTTGTCAGGTGGCGTACGGCTCTACAGGGCGTCCGGACCGCGTTCGCCGGTGCGGACCCGTACGGCGGTCTCGACCGGGACGCTCCACACCTTCCCGTCACCGATCTTGCCGGTGCGGGCGGCCTTCACGACGACGTCGATGAGCTGTTCGGCGTCCTCGTCCTCGACCAGGACCTCGATGCGGATCTTGGGGACGAGGTCGACGGTGTACTCGGCGCCCCGGTAGACCTCGGTGTGGCCGCGCTGGCGGCCGTATCCGCTGGCCTCGGTGACGGTGAGGCCGTGGACGCCGAAGGCCTGGAGGGCGTCCTTGATCTCGTCGAGCCGGTGCGGCTTCACGACCGCGGTGATGAGCTTCATGCGTCCACCTTCTTGTTCTCCGTCGGGGCGGCCACGGCGGTGCTGCGCGCGGAGCTGCCGCCACCCGCTCCGCTGAAGTCGTACGCGGTCTCCGCGTGCTCGACCTGGTCGATGCCGGAGATCTCGTCGTCCTCGGCGACCCGCATCCCCATCGTCCTGTCGATGATCAGGGCGAGGATCGCGGAGGCGATCAGAGAGTAGGCGAGGACGGAGAAGACGCCGATGGCCTGCTTGCCGAGCTGGTCGAGGCCGCCGCCGTAGAAGAGGCCCTTGGCGTCGGACTGGACGCCGCCGGTGGCGAAGAAGCCGACGAGGAGGGAGCCGACGACCCCGCCGACGAGGTGGACGCCGACGACGTCGAGGGAGTCGTCGTAGCCGAACTTGTACTTGAGGCCGACGGCCATGGCGCAGAGCAGACCGGCGACGGCGCCGATGGCGATCGCGCCGAGCGGGGAGCAGGAGCCGCCGGAGGGGGTGATGGCGACGAGGCCGGCGACCGCGCCGGAGGCGGCGCCGAGGGTGGTGAAGGAGCCGTGGCGCAGCTTCTCGTAGAGGAGCCAGGCGAGCATGGCGGCGGCGGTGGCGACCTGGGTGTTGACGAACATGACCGCGCCGACGCCGTCGTCGTTGCCGAGCCAGGAGCCGGCGTTGAAGCCGAACCAGCCGAACCAGAGGAGACCGGCGCCGAGCATGACCAGCGGGAGGCTGTGCGGGCGCATCGGGTCCTTCTTGAAGCCGACGCGCTTGCCGATGACGAGGATGACGCCGAGGGCCGCGGCGCCGGCGTTGATGTGGACGGCGGTGCCGCCGGCGAAGTCGATGACGCCCATCTCGAAGAGCCAGCCGCCGGTGCCCCAGACCCAGTGGGCGACGGGGAAGTAGACGAGGGTGACCCAGAGGGTGATGAAGAGGGCCCAGGCGGAGAACTTGACGCGGTCGGCGAGGGCGCCGCTGATGAGGGCCGGGGTGATGATCGCGAACATGAGCTGGAAGACGGCGAAGACGTACACCGGGATGGTGTAGCCGTCCCACAGTTCGGTGATGCCGATGCCGCTGAGGCCGACGTAGTCGGAGGACCAGCCGAAGAGCGAGGCGGAGTCGGTGCCGAAGGCGATGCTGAAGCCGTAGAGCACCCACAGGATCGTGACGATCCCGAGGCTGATGAAGCTCATCATCAGCATGTTGAGGGTGGACTTGACGCGGACCATGCCTCCGTAGAAGAAGGCGAGAGCCGGGGTCATCAGCATGACCAGGGCGGAGCAGATGAGCATGAACCCGGTGTTGGCGGCGGACAGCGCGGGCGCGTCTGCTGCCAGGGTCGTGATGGCTGCTGCCATCGGCGTCTCCTCGTCGTCGGGGCGGCCTGTGCGGGGCGGGGCCGGAGCGGCTTGGCCGTGAGGGGTGGCCGGTTATGCGCCAGAGATTCGCGCAGGCCGGTTTCCGCCGATGCCGCTCGATGTTTCGCCGCAGTGACGAAGGGGCGGGGCGTGTTACGCGACCGTGAACGCGGGGGTCACGGTCCGGTTACGGGCGTACCCTCCGCGCGGGACCGGGAGCGCCGCGGGAGCCGCGCACAAAGGAGCCGGCCGCGCCGGCGTCCGTGTGTCCTTGCGGCGGGGGAGCCGAGTCGGGCGTTACGGGACGGCCGGCGCGGCCGGGGTCGGTGGGGTCCTGCGGTGGGGCCGGGGTGGGTCCGGCGGTGGGGCTCAGACCGCCTCGGCGGCCTCGGGGAGCAGGGCGGTGAGCCGGTCGGTGAGGTGGACGACCTCGGCGAGGTGGCCGAAGTCGCGGGCGGCGGTGTCGACGGTCTTGCGGAGCCGGTTGTTGACCCGCTCGGAGCGGACCTTGCGGGCGACGCCGAGGGCCTTCTCGGCGAGGACGACCGACTGCTCGGGCTCCCGCTTGAGGAGGTGGACGGTGGCCATGCCGATGAGGTTGAGGGCGTAGCTGCGCTGGTGCTCGGGGTCCTTCTCGAAGAGTTCGACGGCGCGCTCCATGACGGGCTCGGCGAGCGAGGCGTAGGTCGGGGAGCGGCCCGCGACGTAGGCCAGGTCGCGGTAGGAGTGCGAGTTCTCGCCGTTGAGCTCGGCCTCGGAGAAGAAGCGGATCCAGTCGGGCTCGGGCTCGCCGTCGAGACCGACGTCGGAGAAGGTGTCCTCGGCCATCCGCACGGCCCGCTTGCACTTGGAGGGCTGGCCCATGTTGGCGTAGGCGCGGGCCTCCATCGCATACAGCATGGCCTGGGTGCGCGGGGTGGCGCAGTCCCGACTGCCGTACTGGGCGAGGTGGATGAGTTCGAGGGCGTCGTCGGGCCGGCCGAGGTGGATCATCTGGCGGCTCATGGAGGAGAGGATGTACGAGCCGAGGGGCTTGTCGCCGGCTTCCTTCGCCGCGTGCAGGGCGAGCACGAAGTACTTCTGGGCGGTGGGCTGGAGGCCCACGTCGTAGCTCATCCAGCCGGCCAGCTCGGCCAGTTCGGCCGCGCACTTGAAGAGGCGCTGGGCGGTGGCGGCGGGCTGCGGTTCCTGGAGCAGGTCGGTGACCTCGTGGAGCTGTCCGACGACCGCCTTGCGGCGCAGTCCTCCGCCGCACTGGGCGTCCCACTGGCGGAACATCGCGGTGGTGGACTCCAGCAGGTCGAGCTCGACCGGGGAGAGCCGGTGGGCG
This sequence comes from Streptomyces sp. NPDC023157, assembly GCF_055560575.1. Classification (NCBI taxonomy): domain Bacteria; kingdom Bacillati; phylum Actinomycetota; class Actinomycetes; order Kitasatosporales; family Streptomycetaceae; genus Streptomyces; species Streptomyces sp. NPDC023157. The sequence goes on along the minus strand of NZ_JBVHIL010000009.1, from coordinate 347,973 downwards.
CGGCGCTCGTCGGGGCCCGGTCCGGGCAGGGGCTCGCCGGCGGGGGTGGGCACCAGCCAGCGCTGCATCGGCTCGATGAGGGTGGGTCCCGCGGCGAGCGAGAGGGAGGAGCCGAGGAAGCCCCGGCGGGCGAGCATCAGGTCGCTGCGGGAGAACTCGCTGAGCAGCACGACGGTCTGGGGGCCCGCCCAGGGCAGGTCGACGCCGGAGACGGACGGCGACTGGTGGGCGGTGCGCAGCCCGAGGTCCTCGACGGCGACGACGGAGCCGAAGCGCTCGGAGAACAGCTCGGAGAGGATGCGCGGGATGGGTTCGCGGGGCTGCTCGCCGTCGAGCCAGCGGCGCACCCGCGAGGTGTCGGTGGAGATGTGGTGCGCGCCCATCTGGCGTGCCCGGCGGTTCACTTGGCGCGCCAGTTCGCCCTTCGACCAGCCGCTGCGCACGAACCACGAACTCAGCTGTTCGTTCGGGCGCTTGCCGGCAGTCGAACCCTCTGCGCCGTTGCCGCCCACTGGAACGCCCCCATCCACCTGAATGCCGTCCTGCGAACCCCTGCCAGAATGCCGTGTTTCACGGTTCCCGTCCGGTGTTTGTACTCCTTCGAACGGAAAACCGGCTTGCCTCCGGCATACCCGTGCGTGCGATCCGCCCCGGGTTCGTGTACCGAAGGTAATCCTACGATCACCGCCCCGGCATGGCGATTCAAGAAACGCCACCATTCGCCACCCCTTCGAATGAACTCCCCCCGCACGGAACGCGATTCACTTGACATGCGACGGAGCAGGGTCAGTGGACCGATGCGCGGAGAGGCGCGCGCAGCGGTCCGCACCACCCCCCGCGTCACCGCGCGCCCCTCGGGGCGGCGGAGCGTGACGGTGGCTCCCCGGTCCGTAACCACCGGCGCGTCCGACCCGTTGGAGGGGGCATGGGCTTCACGATCGGCGGCATTCGTGAATTGCGGTCCGGCTCACGCCGCCGCCTACGCACCACGGAGTGCACAGCGGTGGCCGAGTACACCGGACTGTGGGGCTGGGACGTGGTCCCGGGAGCGAGGGCGGTCGCGGGCCGCTGCTCCTGCGGCGACCTCGGCTGTACGGCGCCGGGGGCGCATCCGCTCTCGTTCGCCGAGCCGGTCCCGGCCGGCGCGGGCCTCGACGACGCGACCAAGGCCTGGTCCGACTACCCGGGGGCGGCCCTGCTGCTGCCGGTCGGCCGGGCCTTCGACGTCATCGAGGTCGCGGAGGCGGCGGGCCGCAGAGCCCTCGTCCGGCTGGAGCGCATGGGGCTGCCCCTGGGCCCGGTGAGCGCCACCCCGACCGGCCGGGCGCAATTCTTCGTGGCCCCGGGCGCCGCCGCCGAGCTGCCGCAGCTGCTCTACCGGATGGGCTGGGACGACGCCGACCTGGACCTCCACTGCCTGGGCGCGGGCGCCCACGTCACCGCCCCGCCCTCGGACCTGGGCGGCCTCGGCCCGGTGCGCTGGCTGCGCCCGCCGACGCTGGACACGGCGGGAGCGCCGCCGCAGGCCCGGCTGCTGCTCGGCACGCTGGCGTACATCTGCCACCGGACGCACTTCTGAGGGAGACCTCCCCGCGCCCCTCCCTCCCCCGGGACGTACGACGAAGGCCCCCGCCGCATCCGGCGGGGGCCTTCGTCGTACGCGGGTGGCGGATCAGTCCCCGATCAGCGCGTCCACGAACGCGCCGGGCTCGAACGGGGCGAGGTCGTCCGGGCCCTCGCCCAGGCCGATCAGCTTGACCGGGACGCCCAGCTCGCGCTGGACGGCGACGACGATGCCGCCCTTGGCGGTGCCGTCCAGCTTGGTGAGGACGATGCCGGTGATGTCGACGACCTCGGCGAAGACGCGGGCCTGGATCAGACCGTTCTGGCCGGTGGTGGCGTCGAGGACGAGCAGGATCTCGTCGAGCGGGCCGTGCTTCTCGACGACCCGCTTGACCTTGCCGAGCTCGTCCATGAGGCCGGTCTTGGTGTGCAGCCGGCCGGCGGTGTCGATGAGGACGACGTCCGCCTTCTCGGCGATGCCCTCCTTGACCGCGTCGTAGGCGATCGACGCCGGGTCGCCGCCCTCCGGGCCGCGCACGGTGCGGGCGCCGACACGCTCGCCCCAGGTCTGGAGCTGGTCGGCGGCGGCGGCGCGGAAGGTGTCGGCGGCGCCGAGGACGACGGACTTGCCGTCGGCGACGAGCACCCGGGCCAGCTTGCCGGTGGTGGTGGTCTTGCCGGTGCCGTTGACCCCGACGACCATCACGACGCCCGGGACGTCCTCGGGGCTCTCGGTCTTCACCGAGCGGTCGAGGTCGGCGCCGAGGAGGGCGACGAGCTCCTCGCGGAGCAGAGCGCGCAGCTCCTCGGGGGTGCGGGTGCCGAGCACCTTGACCCGGTCGCGCAGGCGCTCGACCAGCTCCTGGGTGGGGGCGACGCCGACGTCGGCGGTGAGGAGGGTCTCCTCGATCTCCTCCCAGGTGTCCTCGTCGAGGTGCTCGCGGGACAGGAGCGTGAGCAGCCCCTTGCCGAGCGAGTTCTGGGAGCGGGCGAGCCGGGCCCGGAGCCGCACGAGGCGGCCGGCGGTCGGCTCGGGCACCTCGATCGCGGGGACCTCGGCGACCGGCTCCTCGACCGGGGCGGGGGCCTCGGGGGCGGGGAGGGTGACCTCTTCGACGGTGCGGCGTGGTTCTTCCCGCGGCGTCTCCGCCTCGTCGCCGACGTGCGGTTCGGCGGGCGGAGCGGTGATGGTCGGCGTGGTGGACGGCGGCTCGGCGGGCGGCAGCTGCTTCTTCTTGCGACCGCTGATCACGAGTCCGCTGGTCACGGCGACCGCGACGACCAGAGCGATGACTACAGCAAGGATGAGTTCCATAACCCGTCCAGTATCGGCCACGGGAGGACTGTTCGAGGAGCACGTAGTCTGGGTGGGTCCCCCCACATTTGTACGGAGTACCCCCATGCCCCACGCCTCCGAGACCGAAGGCGCGCCGAGCGGCGGCACGCTGGAGAGCCGCGGCCTCGAACCCGTCCCCGACGCCGAGCGGACCGGCCGGGTCCGTGAGCTCTTCCCCACCTGGGTAGCCGCCAACATCAGTGTGCTGCTGCTCACCATGGGCGCCGGCCTGATCGTCTTCAACGGCCTGAACTTCTGGCAGGTGCTGTTCGTCGCGGTGGCCGCGCCGGTCCTGTCGTACGGGATCGTCGGACTGATCTCGATCGCGGGCAAGCGCGGCGGGGCGCCCGGCATGGCGCTGTCGCGCGCGGTCTTCGGGCAGCGCGGGAACCTGTTCCCGGGCGCGCTGATCTGGGTGGCCCGCTGGGGCTGGGAGACCATCAACGCGGTCACCGGCGCCTACGCGGTGCTGACCGTGCTCGACCTGCTCTTCGGTGTGAAGTCCAACACGGCGCTCATCGTGGTGACGCTGCTGCTCTTCGTGTCGTGCACCTTCCTGGTCTCCGGGCTCGGCATCAACGCGCTGCGGGTGTGCAGCAAGTGGTCGACGTACCTGTTCGGCGCCTTCTCCGTCCTGGTCCTCGGCTACCTGGTGGCGAACACGGACTGGTCCGCGGTCTTCGCGAAGCCGGCCGGTTCGACGGCGATGCTGGTGGCCGGAGTCGGCACCATCGCGGCGGGCGGCATCAGCTGGGTGCCGTCCGGCCCCGACTTCACCCGCTATCTGCCGCGCGGCGCCTCCTCCAAGGGCCTGGTCGGCACGACGGTCGGCGGTGCGGGCATCGTGGTGCTGCCGATGGTCCTGATGGGCGCGGTCATGGCGGTCTCGACGCCGGACCTGGCCTCGGCGCAGGACCCGGTCTCCTTCATCGGCGAGCTGCTGCCCACCTGGATCTCGGTGCCGTACCTGCTGATCGCCCTGATCGGGATGCTGCTGATCAACTCGATGTCGATGTACTCGGCCGGGTTCACCGCGCAGACCCTGGGCATCAAGGTGCCGCGGGCGGCGGCGGTCAGCGTGAACGCGGTGATCAGCCTCATCTTCGGCTTCCTCCTGATGGTGGTGGCGACCAGCTTCATCGGCTCGTTCATCTCCTTCCTGACCCTGCTCGCGGTCGCGTTCTCGGCGTGGATCGGCGTCTTCGGCGTGGACATGCTGCGCCGCCGGACGTACGACGCCGAGGCGCTGATGGACACCACCCGGACCAGCGCGTACTGGTACCGGGGCGGCTTCGCCTGGCAGGCGATGGCCGCGTGGGGCGTGGCGCTGGTGGTGGGCCTGCTGTTCACCAAGGTCGACTGGTTCTCCGGCCCGCTGGCCTCGTCCTGGATCGGGCGGAACGGCCTGGGCTGGGCGGCGACGATCGTGGTGGCGGGCGTGCTGTACGCGGTGCTCCCCCGCGACCGGGCGGCACGGCCGGCCGTCGAGCCGGGCGAGCCGGGTGAGCCCGCCGCGTCCGCCGAGTCCGGTGAGGAATCCGACGGGACGCGCGCGACCGTTTCCATCTGACGCAACGTCAGATACCGTCCCCCTCCGACGCACCCGTGGAGGGGGACTTCCCATGCCGTTCACCGTCGTACGGTTCAACCTCGTCGATCCGCACGCGGACCCGGCCTCCCTCTCGGCCCGCTACCGGGCGGCCGTCGAGATGGCCGCCCACGCCGACGCGCACGGCGTCGACACCGTGCAGACCGAGGAGCACCACGGGGCCGTCAACAACTGGCTCCCCTCCCCCTTCGCCTTCGCCGGGGCCGTCTTCGGCGCCACCCGGCGGATCGCGGTCACCGTCTCCGCGATCATCGGCCCGCTGCACGACCCGCTGCGCCTCGCGGAGGAGATCGCCGTCCTGGACCTGCTGAGCGCGGGCCGGCTGGTGACCGTCGCCGGGATCGGCTACCGGCCCGAGGAGTACGAGGAGCGCGGGGTCGACTGGGGCCGCCGCGGCAAGCTCCAGGACCTGCTCCTGGAGACCCTGCTCACGGCCTGGTCGGGCGAGCCCTTCACGTACCAGGGCCGTACGGTACGGATCACGCCCCGGCCCTTCACCCAGCCGCACCCGCTGCTCCTGGTCGGCGGCTCGTCGAAGGCGGCGGCCCGGCGGGCGGCCCGGCTGGGGCTGCCCTTCTTCCCGAGCGCGCACCTGCCCGAGCTGGAGACGTACTACCAGGAGCAGTGCGCCGCGCACGGCACGGAGGGCTGGACGATGATGCCGGCCCGCGAGACCCCGCTGCTGCACGTGTCGGAGGACCCGGACCGGACCTGGGCGGAGTTCGGGGAGCACTTCCTGCACGAGGCCCGCACCTACGCCTCCTGGCAGTCGAAGGACATCCGCTCGGCCGTCCGCTCGGGCGCGGGGAGCGTGGCGGAGCTGCGCGCGGAGGGGGTCTACCGGGTGGTGACGCCCGAGGAGTGCGTGGCGCTCGGGCGGGAGCTCGACAGCCTGGTGCTGCATCCGCTGTGCGGCGGGATGCCGGTCGAGGAGGGCTGGCGGAGCGTGCGCCTGTTCTGTGACGCCGTACTGCCCCGGCTCAAGGGATAGCGGACCGCCCCGCTCGGGCAAGGGCGAACCGCCCAGGCTCAGGCACGGCGAACCGCCCCGGCTCAGGCATCGCGAACTGCCCCGGCTCAAGGCGCGGATGCCTTGGGCCGGGGCAGTCTCGTGTGTGAGGAGAGGGGCAGCGGGGTTTAGCCCATCTCCTCCAACGCCTTGCCCTTGGTCTCCTTGACGTACCTGAGCACGAAGGGGATCGAGAGCACGGCGAAGACCGTGTAGATGATGTAGGTGCCGGAGAGGTTCCAGTCCGCGAGGGACGGGAAGCTGGCCGTGATGGCCCAGTTGGCGATCCACTGGGCGGAGGCGGCGACGCCGAGGGCGGCGGCGCGGATCCGGTTCGGGAACATCTCGCCGAGGAAGACCCACACGACCACGCCCCACGAGAGGGCGAAGAAGAGGACGAAGACGTGGGCGGCGACGAGCGCCACGACGCCCTGGGTGGTGGGCAGCTTGCCGTCGACGAGGTCGGCGGAGAAGGCCCAGGCCTCGAAGGCGAGCGCGATGGCCATGCCGACGGAACCGACGAGGGCGAGCGGCTTGCGGCCCACCCGGTCGACCAGGACCATCGCGATCACGGTGCCGATGATGTTGATGATCGACGTGGTGAACGAGTAGAAGAACGAACTCGACGGGTCGATGCCGACGGACTGCCACAGCGTCGCCGAGTAGTAGAAGGCGACGTTGATGCCGACGAGCTGCTGGAAGACGGAGAGCCCGATGCCGACCCAGACGATCGGCAGCAGCTTGAACTTGCGGCCGGCCACCATCAGGTCCTTGAAGGTGGACTTGTGCTCGCTGCGCATGGCCTGGTCGATCTCGGCGACCCGGTGGTCCAGGTCGACGCCGTGGCCCTCGACCTCGGCGAGCACCTCCTTGGCGCGGTCGACGCGGCCGACGGAGATGAGGAAGCGCGGGGACTCGGGGATCGCGAAGGAGAGCAGGCCGTAGAGGAGCGCCGGCACGACCATCACGCCGAGCATCCACTGCCAGGCCTCCAGGCCGCCGATCTTGCCGCGCTGGTCGCCGTCGGCCAGCTGGAGGATGCCGTAGTTGACCAGCTGGGAGATGGCGATGCCGATGACGATCGCGGCCTGCTGGAAAGAGCCGAGGCGGCCGCGGTACGCGGCGGGGGCGACCTCCGCGATGTAGGCCGGGCCGATCACCGAGGCCATGCCGATGGCGAAGCCGCCGACGATGCGCCAGAAGGCCAGGTCCCACAGGGCGAAGGGCAGCGCCGAGCCGACGGCGCTGACGGAGAAGAGCGCGGCGGAGATCTGCATGCAGCGGATGCGGCCGATGCGGTCGGCGATCCGGCCGGCGGTGGCGGCGCCGATGGCGCAGCCGATCAGCGCGATGGCGATGACCTGGGCCAGGGCGGCGGAGCCGATGTCGTACCGGTCGCGGATGGCCTCTACGGCGCCGTTGATGACGGAGCTGTCGTAACCGAAGAGGAACCCGCCCATCGCGGCCGAGGCCGAGATGAAGATGACGTGTCCGATGTGGTCCGGATGGGCCGAACGCCCTTCGGACGGCGGCGGCGTGGGCGCCTGCGCGGTGCTGGTCACAAGGACTCCTCGGGGCCCCGGCAGCGTCGCCGGTGCGGTGGGGGGCGAGCCCTTCAAGTGGGGCACAACTTCACGGCGCCGACCACTTGAAGGTAGAAGCAACGCGTCAGAGACTATGCCTTCATGTTTCGAAGTCAATACTCGATGTCGTGTGACTTAATAGGCACCTCAATGTGTCCTGCCTTCAAGTTCTAAACACAGAGCTCGCTCACCGCAGCCGCTGGCTGATCACCTTCGAGACGCCGTCGCCCTGCATCGACACGCCGTACAGCGCGTCGGCGACCTCCATCGTGCGCTTCTGATGGGTGATGACGATCAGCTGCGAGGACTCCTGGAGTTCCTCCATGATCCGGATCAGCCGCTGGAGGTTGGTGTCGTCCAGCGCCGCCTCGACCTCGTCCATCACATAGAACGGGCTGGGCCTGGCCTTGAAGATGGAGACGAGCAGCGCCACGGCCGTCAGCGAACGCTCGCCACCGGAGAGCAGCGAGAGCCGCTTGACCTTCTTGCCCGGCGGACGGGCCTCCACGTCGATGCCGGTACGGAGCATGTCGTCCGGGTCGGTGAGCACCAGCCGGCCCTCGCCGCCCGGGAAGAGCCGGGAGAACACCCCCTCGAACTCGCGGGCCGTGTCCCGGTACGCCTCGGTGAAGACCTGCTCGACCCGCAGGTCCACCTCCTTCACGACCTGAAGGAGATCGGCCCGGGTCTTCTTCAGGTCCTCCAGCTGCTCGGAGAGGAACTGGTGGCGCTCCTCCAGGGCCGCGAACTCCTCCAGGGCGAGCGGATTGACCTTGCCGAGCTGCTGATACGCCCGTTCGGCGGCCTTCAGCCGCTTCTCCTGCTCCGAACGGACGAAGGGGCGCGGCTGGTTGCGCGGATGCTCCGGGTCCTCCGGCAGCTCCTCGCCCTCGGCCGGCGGCGACGGCGGTACGGGCCGGTGCGGGCCGTACTCGTCGACCAGCGCGGCCGGCTCCACCCCCAGCTCCTCCAGCGAACGGCTCTCCAGCTGCTCGATCCGCAGCCGCTTCTCGGCGCCCAGGACCTCGCCGCGGTGGACGGAGTCGGTGAGCTTGTCGAGCTCCGCCTTCAGCTCACGGCCACGGGTACGTGCCGCCGCGAGACTCTGCTCGCGGGCGCCCTTCGCGGCCTCCGCCAGGGCCCGCTCCCGCTCGGCGCGCACCAACGAGACCTCCACATGGGCGAGCAGCTGACGGGCGCCGGAGGCCACGGCCTCGGCGACCTCCGCCTCGTGGCGCAGCCGCGCCCTGCGCTGCTCGGCGCGGGTCCGGGCCTCGCGCTCGGCGCGGGCGGCCCGGTCCAGGGAGTCGGCCCGTCCGGCCAGGCCCTTGACCCGCTCCTCGTGGGTACGGACCTGGAGGCGGGCCTCCATCTCGGTCTGGCGCGCGTTGGAGCCGTCGATGGCGAGCCGGTCGCGGACCGCCCCGTCCGGCTCCTCGTCCGCTCCGTCCCCGAGGGACGCCTCCTCGGCGACGAGCAGCCGTTCGGCCAGCTCCTCCGCCTCGGCCAGCGCCGTCTCCAGGGCCTCCGCCGCCCGCGCGGCGGCCGCGGCGGTCCGCTCGGCCTCCCCTGCGGCGCCCCTGGCCTGTCCGGCGAGCCGCCCGAGCTGCTGGGCGACGGACGACTTCTCCCGGTCGGCGGCCCGGCGCCGCTCGCCCAGCTCCTCGACCAGCCGGGCGACCGCGCGCCGACGCTCGGCGGCGGCCTCCTGCCCGGCCGCCAGCTCCTCGCAGCGCACGTCCAGTTCGGCCAGCTCGGCCGCCGCCTCGTCGACGGAGGCCCGCACTTCGAGCAGGCTGGGCGCACCCGCGGCGCCGCCCTGCGCGAAGTGCGCCCCGAGCAGGTCCCCTTCGACGGTGACCGCCGTGAGCCCCGGCCGGGCCCGCACGACCTCGACGGCTTCGTCGAGCCCGTCCACCACGACGACGTCCCGGAGCAGCCGGCGCACGGCCCCGAGGAGGTCTGCGGGACCGGAGACGAGCGGGGCGGCGGGCACCGCGCCGGCCGGCGGCGGGGCGGGGTGGGGCGGGGCGGCCGGGTCCCCGGCGCCCGCGAGCAGCAGTGAGGCTCGGCCCGCGTCCTGTTTGCGGAGCAGGCGGAGGGCTTCGGCGGCGGTGGTCGGGCCGGTGACGGCGAGGGCGTCGGCGGCGGCGCCCAGGGCGGCGGCGACCGGGACCTCGTATCCGGGCGTGACGGTGAGCAGTTCCGCCGCGGGGCCGAGCAGGCCGGTGAGCCCGGCGGCGAGGAGCGCGCCCGTGCCGTCCTTGCGGCGCAGTCCGAGGGCGAGGGCGTCGCGGCGGGCGCCCGCCGCGGCGCGGGCGCGTTCGGCGGTGCCGGCGGCCTCGCGGGCGGCGGCGAGGGCGGACTCCGCGTCGGCGAGCTCCCGGCGGGCGGCCTCGTACCGCTCCCCCAGCTCCGTGTCGCCGGCGTCGAGGCCGTCCACCTCGGCCTTCAGCTGCTCGTACTCCTCCTGCGCGGCGACCGCCCGGTCCCGCGCCTCGTCGCGGGCGGCGGCGAGCCGGTCGATCTCGGCCTGGGCGGAGGCGGCGCGGGAGCGGGCCGCGTTGACCTGCCCGTGCAGCCGGGCCAGGCCCTCGCGGCGGTCGGCGAGGGCCCGGGCCACGTCCTTGAGGCGCCGCTCCTCGACGGCGAGGGCGCGTTCCAGTTCGGCGCGGTGGGCGACGGTGTCCTCCAGGGCCCGCTCGGCGGCCTCCAGAGCGGCCGTCAGTTCGGCCTCCTGTTCGCGGACCCGGGCGGCCTCGCGCTCCAGGTCCTCCGGGTCGCGCCCGCGCCGTTCCTCCTCGGGCCGGGCGGTCGCGCTGGTCACGCGGGCGTCGGCGAGCGAGACGGTGCCGCGTACCCGTTCGGCCAGCTGCGCGAGCGCGTACCAGCTCTGCTGGGCGCGCTGGAGCCGGGGCGCGAGGCGGCGCACCTCGTCCTCCAGCGCGGCCTCCGCGGCCTGCGCCGCCTTCAGCCGGCCCTCGGTGGACTCCTTGCGGGCGAGCAGCGCGGCCTCGTCGGCGACCTCGGCGTTCAGTGCCTCCTTGAGGCGGACGAGGTCGTCGGAGAGCAGCCGCAGCCGCGCGTCGCGCAGGTCGGCCTGGATGACGGCGGCCCGGCGGGCGACGGCGGCCTGCCGGCCGAGCGGCTTGAGCTGGCGGCGCAGTTCGTCGGTGAGGTCCTGGACGCGGGCGAGGTTGGCCTGCATCGCGTCCAGTTTCCGCAGCGCCTTCTCCTTGCGCTTGCGGTGTTTGAGGACGCCCGCGGCCTCTTCGATGAAGGCGCGCCGGCCCATGGGGTCGGCGTGCAGGACGGAGTCGAGCTGGCCCTGGCCGACGATGACGTGCATCTCGCGGCCGATGCCGGAGTCGGAGAGCAGGTCCTGGATGTCGAGCAGCCGGCAGGTGTCGCCGTTGATCTGGTACTCGCTGCTGCCGCCGCGGAACATGATCCGGGTGAGGGTGACCTCGGCGTAGTCGATGGGGAGCGCGCCGTCGGAGTTGTCGATGGTCAGCGAGACCTCCGCGCGGCCGAGCGGGGGCCGCCCCGTCGTGCCGGCGAAGATGACGTCCTCCATCTTGCCGCCGCGCAGCGACTTGGCCCCCTGTTCGCCCATGACCCAGGAGAGCGCGTCCACGACATTGGACTTGCCGGAGCCGTTGGGGCCGACGACGCAGGTGATCCCGGGTTCGAACCGCAGCGTGGTGGCGGAGGCGAACGACTTGAAACCGCGGAGCGTCAGGGCCTTGAGGTGCACGCCTGCGGACTCTACCCGGGGTGTCGGGTTTCGCCCGTGAACGCACTGGGCACACCCTCCCCCAAAGAGGGGGACCAGGGTGGCGCGCGAAAGAGGTGGCGCAAGAAAGAAGGGACGCCTAGGCGTCCCTTGCATATCTAGCTGTGCTAGCGAGAGTGTTTCTCACCGGTGCCCCGGCACGGGGCGTCAGGTGAGCGCAGGCTCCGCCTTGGGAACGTCGAGGTCGATGCTGTCCAGCAGCGACTCTCCGTGGTGAGCGGCGGCAGCGGCGAGCGCGTCGTTCTCGGACTGGATCCTAACCAGCTCGGACTCGAGGTCCTGGACGCGCTGCTGAAGCCGTCGCATCTCGGCGAGGAGTCGCGGGTCGGAGCCGCCGACGTAACCGAGAAGCGCCTTTGCCATGATGGATGGTCCTCCACACTGAGTGACCGACCGTAACGGTGTGGGTCGTGAGGGATTCGCACCCGCGGTGCCCGACCATGCTCTTTGTCGTGCCGGTTTCCACGGTCGGACAGCTAAGGTGCGCGGGGCTTCCAGAGTCTCACCAAAAAGTTTGACGGTCAACACGATCACGCCCCGTATCAAGGGCTACCGGGGGGTCCACGGCCGCGGGAAGGGCGGCGGCGCCTCGCAACTCGGTGCCCTGGGGCTCTGGAGATCATCCTTACTCGCGCAGCCTGGCACGGCAAGCCCTTCTTGGCAATCACCAGGGGGTTTCCGCTGCCGGCGACCCTTCCCCGTACGCCGTGAGCGCCCCCCGCGCGCCCCTCACGGGCCGTCGCGCGGGGGCGTTCGGACAAGATCGTCGGGCGGGTTCAGCGGATCGCGAAGGTCTCGTAGATGCCGCGGGGCGTGTCCCATATCTCAGTGACTCCGTCCACGCGCCCGGGCGTGTCGCCGGACCGGAGCCAGTCCAGGAGACGGTGGCAATTCTCACTCGGCCCCTCGGCCACGACCTGCACCCGGCCGTCGTCGAGGTTCAGGGCGAAGCCCACGAGCCCTCCGATCTCCAGCGCGTTTGCCCTGGTGAACCAGCGGAAGCCCACTCCCTGTACCCGGCCGCGCACCCAGGCGGTCATCCGTACGTCGTCGTTCATGGCTGCACGCTAGCGGGCGGATTGCCGAAGGAGCACGTCAGCCCCGCATGTCATGGCGTACAGTCCCGACGGAATGGGAGTCACCCGAGTGGACGAGTCCCGTTCGACAGCATCAGCAGAAGCAAACACCAGCAAAGATCGTCCTTCAGGGAGGCAGAGCGGATGGGACGCCATCGGGGCGCGCGACGCGGCGCGCCGGTACGCACCGGGCTGCTCGGTGTCTCCGCCGCGGTCGCCATCGGCGCGATCGCGGTCACCTCGGGCCTGCTGCCCGGCGGGGACACGTTCACGGTGGGGAGCGCGGGCTCGGGCGGCAAGGAGCGCGTCGCGACCCAGCAGGCGCCGAGCCTGACCACGCAGGGCGGCGCCTCGGCGACCCCGGCCGGCGACTCCACGCCGAAGCACACCGGTACGGGCACGGGCACGGGGAACGGCAGGACCGCCACCCCGTCGAAGGCCCCGGCGACGCCCTCGCCGAAGCCCACCCCCACGAGGACGACGGCCGCGCCGAGCCCGAAGGCCCCGGCGCCCACGCCCTCGAGGACGGCCCGTCCGACCCAGGCGCCGACCACCGAGGCTCCGGAGCCGGTGGCCACCCTCCGTTCCCTGGCCGGCCGTGAGACGGCAGCCGAGGCGGAGGTCGTCCGGCTGGTGAACGCCGAGCGCGCCAAGGTGGGCTGCGTCGCGATCCGCTCCGACGCGCAGCTCGCGTCCCTGGCGGGCGCCTTCAGCGCGGACATGGCCGCGCGGAACTTCTTCGACCACACGGACCCGGACGGCCGGACCCCGTGGGTGCGCGCCGAGAAGGCGGGCGTCAGCGGTCTGGGGGCCGAGAACATCGCCCGCGGCCAGGTGGACGCGGCCGCGGTGATGAAGTCCTGGATGGCGAGCGACGGGCACCGGGCGAACATCCTGAACTGCGACTACAAGACGCTCGGCGTGGGGGTGCACTTCGCGGACGGCGGCCCGTGGTGGACCCAGGACTTCGGTTACTGATCCCCCGCACGCCCCCACCCGCCCGCGCACACCCCCGTACACACGGGGAAGGCCCCGTCACCACAGAGGTGACGGGGCCTTTCGCATGGGGTACGGGTCAGGCCGCGGCCTTGCCGAGCGCAAACGTGCGGGCGGTCTCGGCGACGCGGCGGCCGAGGTGCTCGGCGGTGGCGACGTCGGCCTTGTGGACGGCCTCGGGGCCCAGGTCGCTGGGGGTCTGGGCGGCGGCGCCGGAGAAGAAACCGAGACGGTTGATGTCGTTCTCGGAGGCGGTGCTGCTGTTCCAGCCGGGCTTCAGGCCCAGGTTGACCCAGGTCATGCCGTGCTGGCCGGCGAGGGTCTGGAAGAACTGCAGGGTGTGCAGCTTGTCGCCGCTCTTGGAGGCGGAGTTGGTGAAGCCGGCCGCCAGCTTGTCCAGCCAGGCGTCGGCGAACCAGCGCTTCGAGCTGGCCTCGGCGAACTGGTGGAAGGCGCCGGAGGCGGTGCCCATATAGGTCGGCGAGCCGAAGACGATCGCGTCGGAGCCGTCGAGCAGCTCCCACTGGGCGTCGGTGATCTCGTCGACCTTGATCAGGTGGACGGTGGCGCCGGCGTCGGCGGCCCCGTTCCGGACGGCCTCGGCGATGACGGCGGTGTGGCCGTAGCCGGAGTGGTACGCGATGGAGACGACGGGCGTGGTCATGGAGGAGCTCCTCGGCGGCGCGAAGGACGGCAGGGGGTGACGACAAGAAGTAGAGCACTAACTTTTCGATAGCGCAACCTGCGATACAGCGCAGCCCTCTCCACAGCGCTGTGCGCGAGTATGGTAGAGGGCATGACCGACGACCCGGACCTCGCTTTCGATGTCTTCGCCAAGTCCTGTCCCTCCCGCGGCACGCTGGAGCACGTGACCGGCCGCTGGGGCAGCCTGACGCTGGGCGCGCTCCACGAGGGCACGTTCCGCTTCAACGAGCTGCGGCGCAGGGTGGACGGCGTCAGCGAGAAGATGCTGTCCCAGACGCTCCACGCGCTGGAGCGCGACGGCCTGGTGCACCGCGAGGCGCAGCCCACCAACCCCCCGCGGGTGGAGTACCGGCTCACCCCGCTGGGCCAGGAGGTCGCCGAGCGGCTGCTGGGCCTCATCCACCTCGTCGAGGGCCGGATGGACCAGGTGCTCGCCGCCCGCGAGACCTATGACGCGGGGCGCGCGGAGCCGGTCGCGCCGTGAGCGACGGCCGGCCGGGTGGGACCGGTCAGGCCGGTCAGACCGGTAACAGCGGTCAGGCCTGTCAGGCCGTGACGCGCGGCGGGCGCTGGCAGCGCGGGCAGTAGTAGCTGGACCGGTTCATCCACGCGCGCCGGCGCATCGGCGTACCGCAGCGGTGACAGGGCTCGCCCTCCCGCCCGTACGCGTCGAGCGAGCGGTCGAAGTACCCGGACTCGCCGTTCACGTTGACGTACAGCGCGTCGAAGCTGGTGCCGCCGGCCGCGAGGGCCGCGTTCATCACGTCCCGTACATGCCCGAGGAGCTCGGCCGAGCGCGGCCGGGTCAGGGTGGCGGTCGGCCGGTCGTAGTGCAGCTTCGAGCGCCACAGCGCCTCGTCGGCGTAGATGTTGCCGACGCCGCTGATCAGCGACTGGTCGAGCAGCGCGCGCTTGACCGTCGTACGCCGCAGGCGCAGCGCGGCCTGGAACGCGGCGTCGTCGAAGAGCGGGTCCAGCGGGTCGCGCGCGATGTGCGCGATGACGTCGGGCAGCCCTTCGGGCGTGTTGTCGTGCAGCGAGAGCCCGCCGAAGGTGCGCTGGTCGACGAAGCGCAGCTCGGTGCCGGTGGAGTCGGCGAAGCGCACCCGGATCCGCAGGTGCTTCTCGTCGGCCGCGTCCTCGGGCTGCACGAGCAGCTGCCCGCTCATGCCGAGGTGGCCGAGGACGGAGGCGTCGGTGTCGGCGAGCGGCAGCCACAGGTACTTGCCGCGGCGCCGCGCGGTGCCGAGCCGCTGTCCCTTCAGCCGGGCCGCGAAGTCCGTGCCGCCCGCCAGGTGGCGCCGTACGGCCCGGGGGTGCAGGACCTCGACCTCGGCGACGGTGCGTCCGGCGACCCACCGCTCAAGACCGCGTCGTACGACCTCGACCTCGGGCAGCTCGGGCACGGGACTCCTCCGGAACGGTTCCTGCGGGTGATGTCCGCAGCCTACAACCGTCCCGGCATGACGAGGCCCCCGTCCCCGGGAAGGGGGCGGGGGCTCCGGGAAGCGAACGGATCAGGCCGAGGCCTGGTCGTCGGCGGAAGAGGGGTCGGCGACCTCTTCCCCACCGTTGCCGGAGGCGGCGTTCTCGGCAGCGGCCTTCGCCGCCGCCGCGCGCTCGTCCGCGGCCGCGCGAATCGCGCGCCACGCGGACTCGGCCGCCTGCTGTTCCGCTTCCTTCTTGCTGCGGCCGGTGCCGGTGCCGTACGAGACACCACCGACGCGGGCGGCAGCAGTGAAGGTCTTCTCGTGGTCCGGACCCTCCTCGCTGACGAGGTACTCCGGAACACCCAGACCCTCGGCCGCGGTCAGCTCCTGGAGACTGGTCTTCCAGTCCAGGCCTGCGCCGAGGTTCGAGGACTTCTCGATCAGCGGGTCGAAGAGCCGGTGCACCAGCTCACCCGCGGCGTCGAGACCCTGGTCGAGATAGACCGCGCCGATCACCGCTTCAAGGGTGTCGGCGAGGATGGAGGCCTTGTCCCGGCCGCCCGTGCCCTCTTCGCCCCGGCCGAGCCGGATGAAGGAGCCGAGTTCGAGCCCGCGGCCCACCTCCGCCAGCGCACGCGAGTTGACCACCGCGGCCCGCAGCTTGGCCAGCTGGCCTTCGGGCAGGTCGGGGTGGGTGCGATAGAGCGTGTCCGTGACCACCAGGCCGAGCACAGAGTCCCCGAGGAACTCAAGACGCTCGTTGGTGGGCAGACCGCCGTTCTCGTACGCGTACGAACGGTGGGTGAGCGCACGCACCAGAAGGGCGGACTCGAGCTGATACCCGAGCCGCCCTTCCAGAAGCGTGTGGGACGAGGCTGTGTTGACGTGGTCAGACATCGTGCCTCTCACCAGCCACTCAGACCGAGAGGACCTGGCGCTTGTTGTAGGTGCCGCAGCTCGGGCACGCGATGTGCTGCAGCTTCGGCTCCTGGCAACGCTCACACGAAACCAGGGTGGGGACCGCAGCCTTCCACTGCGACCGGCGGTGGCGCGTGTTGCTGCGCGACATCTTCCGCTTCGGAACAGCCACGGCTACTTCTCCTGCTTCTCGGCGGCGCTTCGGACGTCACCGTCAGAGGAGCCGCGCATGTTGTCCTTCTCATCGGTTCCCTGCGAACCGGCGAGTCCCTGCAGTGCCGCCCAACGAATGTCGACGGCGTCGTGGTGGTGGTCCGGGTTCTCGTTCAGGTTGATTCCACAGGTGGAACACAGACCTTCACAGTCCTCCCGGCACACCGGCTGCATCGGCAGTGCGAGCACCACCGCATCACGCAGCACCGGCTCGAGGTCGAACATGCCGTCCTCGAGGGGGATCATGCTCTCGTCGTCCTCGGCTTCGTCGTCCGCGGCCGCCTTGGAGCGGCCCCGGTCGTCGGAGTCGGGGTACGAGAACATCTCCTGGAAGTCGGCGTCGAGCTCAAGCTCCACGGACTCCAGACACCTTACGCACTCCCCCTCGGCCGATGCACGGGCGGTGCCTGTGACAAGCACCCCTTCCATGACCGACTCGAGTCGGAGGTCGATCTCCACCGGAGCGCCCTCGGGCACTCCGATGACCCCGGCGACACCCAGGTCCCTGGGGGCGTCGATCGTGCGGGAGATCCGCTGGAGGGCGCCAGGACGCCGCCCCAGCTCGTGCGTGTCGAACACGAGGGGGTCGCGGTGGTCGAGGCGCGTACTCAGGGTTCTTCCTGCTTTCGGATCGTTCATATCGTGAGGGGGGCTGCCGACCGTGGGCAGCACGGGTCGCGAGCATAGGCGCGACCGAAGAGCCAGGATACTGGACGCTTCGCTCAGGGCCCAATCCGGGTGAGGTCCCGGCTCAGTGTCCCTGTTCGTAGCGGCGCAGCTCCTCCAGGTCGATCATGCTCGTGTCGAAGAAACTGGTCTCGTCGAGCGCGGCGGTCTGCGGCGGGTGCGCGGGCTGGGCCGGCTGCTGCTCGTAGCCGTACTGCTGCTGGGCCGCGTACCCGTACGGGTCGGCCTGCGGCTGCTGGTACGCGTACGGGTCCTGCTGCTGGTACCCGTACGGGTCGGTCTGCTGGACCGGGACCGGCTGCGCCTGCGGGACCTGCGGGACCTGCTGCTGGGCGGCGTACCCGTACGGGTCGTGCTGCGGCTGCGGCGGGACCTGCTGCTGCGGGATGTGTACGGGCTCGGGGTCGGCCAGCTCCGCGAGGCCGGCCAGGTAGTCGGCGTCGCTGGTGTGCACGGAGGCGCCGGCGGCGTCCTGGGCGGCCATGTGCTCGCCGAGGTCGTCGGAGGCGATCCGGCCGTGCAGCTTCTGCCGGCCGCGGCCGACGGCCTCCAGGGTCTTGGAGAGCACGGCCTCGAAGGCGCCCAGCTTGGCGTCCACGTAGGCGTCGGCGCGGTGGATCAGGGTCTGCGGGTCCGCGCTGTACTCGGGGGCGTCCGGGTCGGCGTACCCGTCGGCGTCGAGGCCGGGGCCCCGGCCGAGCAGCTTCTCGCGGCCGCGGTCGACGGAGCCGATGGTCTTGTTGAGGACGACCTCGAAGTTGGCCAGCTTGGAGTCGACGTAGTCGTCGGCCTCGGCGCGGATCTCCTCCGCCTCCCGGCGGGCCTCGGTGAGGATGCGGTCGGCCTCGCCCTGGGACTGGCGGGCGACCTGGCTGTCGGAGACGATCGAGCCGCGCTCGGCGTGCGCCGCCTCGATGATCCGCTCGGCCTCCTGGCGGGCCTGCTCGACCATCTGCTCCCGGCCGCCGATCAGCTCCCGCGCCTGGGCGAGCGAGCCGGGCAGGGCCTCGCGCACCTCTTCGAGCAGGGCGAGCAGCTCGGCCCGGTTGACCACGCAGGACGCCGACATGGGCATGGAACGGGCGCTCTGGACCGTCGTGACGATCTCGTCGAGCTTCTTCTGCACGTCCACCGGTGCTCGCCACTCTCTACAGCTGGATGGAGACGGACGGGACGACTGTAAGGCCAGTCGGGCCCCGTCCGGGACCTGGTGACGGAGCGTCAGGAGCGGTGGCCGCGGGTCACTGCCCCGAGCGCTGCTCGGCGAGCCGTTCGGTGAGCCGGCCGAGGACCGCCGGGGGCACCAGGTGGGAGACGTCGCCGCCCCAGGCGGCGACCTCCTTGACCAGCGAGGACGACAGGAAGCTGTACGTCGGGTTGGTCGGCACGAACAGGGTCTCGACGCCCGAGAGCCCGTTGTTCATCTGGGCCATCTGGAGCTCGTAGTCGAAGTCGCTGACGGCCCGGAGTCCCTTGACGATGGCGGGGATGTCGCGCTGCTTGCAGAAGTCGACGAGCAGCCCGTGGAAGGACTCCACCTCGACGTTGCCGAAGTCGGCGGTGACCTCGCGGATCAGGCCGATCCGCTCGTCGACGGTGAAGAGGCCCTTCTTCGACTGGTTGATCATCACCGCGACGTGCACCACGTCGTACAGCTTGGAGGCGCGGGCGATGATGTCGAGATGTCCATTGGTGATGGGGTCGAATGACCCCGGACAGACGGCGCGGCGCAACTTCGGTCCCTCGCTCTCCGGTCCGGTCATCGTGCGTCTTCGCACGTAGAGGCGGCGCGACCGTACCAAAACGTTCCCTCGCCGTAACGACGGGCCCGCAGCGCTGCGAAGCCGTCCGGCCAGCCGAACTCGCCGCCCCGGGTGCTGCGCTCCACGGTGACGAGGGCATCGTCCGCGATCCAGCCCCCTGAGCGCATTGTGAGGAGGATCTCCCGAAGATCGGCGTCCGCGACGGCGTACGGGGGGTCGAGGAAGACCAGGTCGTACGGTTCCGAGGGCGCCGGACCCGTCACGATCTGCTCCGCTTTGCCGGTGCGCAGCTCGGCTCCCGGCAGGGCGAGCGAGCTGATGTTGTCCCGGACGGTCTTCGCGGCGCGCGGGTCGGCCTCGACCAGCAGGGCGTGGGAGGCGCCACGGGAGAGCGCCTCCAGGCCGACGGCGCCGGAGCCCGCGTACAGGTCGGCCACTCTGGCCCCCTCCAGGCCGTGGAACGACTCCCAGGTGGAGAAGAGGCCTTCCCGCGCCCGGTCGGAGGTGGGGCGGGTGCCGGTGCCGGGCGGCACGGCGAGTCGGCGTCCGCCGGCGCTGCCGGCGATCACGCGGGTCATCTGGGTCCTCGTCTCCATAACCTGGTGCGTACGTACGCACCAGGTTATGGCGATCGCGACCCCCGTGGAGTCAGCCCTTCTCCAGGTACTCCTCCCGCTCCTTGTCGAGCAGCGCGTCGAGGGCGGTGCGCAGCTCGGGGTGGGCGGTGAGGTCGGGGTCGGCGAGGACGACGGCGGTGGCCTCCTCGCGGGCGGCGGTGATGACCTCCTCGTCGTCGATGACGGTGAGCATCCGCAGGGAGGAGCGCACGCCGGACTGGGCCTGGCCGAGGACGTCGCCCTCGCGGCGCTGTTCGAGGTCGATACGGGAGAGCTCGAAGCCGTCGAGGGTGGAGGCGACGGCGCCGAGCCGCTGCCGGGCGGGGCTGGCCTCGGGCATCTCGGTGACGAGCAGGCACAGTCCGGCGGCGGAGCCGCGGCCGACGCGGCCGCGGAGCTGGTGGAGCTGGGAGACGCCGAAGCGGTCGGCGTCCATGATCACCATGGCGGTGGCGTTCGGCACGTTGACGCCGACCTCGATGACGGTGGTGGCGACCAGGACGTCCACCTCGGCGGCGGCGAAGCGGCGCATGACGTCGTCCTTGTCGTCGGGGTGCATCCTGCCGTGCAGCACCTCGACGCGGAGGCCGGCGAGCGGCCCGGCGCGCAGCTGCTCGGCCACCTCCAGGACGGCGAGCGGCGGGCGCTTCTCGGCCTCGTCCTCCGGGCTCGCCTTCCGCTTCTGCTTCTGGTCCTCCTCGTCGCCGATCCGGGGGCAGACCACGTACGCCTGGTGGCCGCCCTCCACCTCCTCGCGGACCCGCTCCCAGGCCCGGGCGAGGAAGTGCGGCTTGTCGGCGGCGGGCACCACATGGCTGGCGATCGGGGACCGGCCGGCCGGCAGCTGGTCGAGGACGGAGGTCTCCAGGTCGCCGAAGACGGTCATGGCGACCGTCCTGGGGATGGGCGTCGCGGTCATCACGAGCAGGTGCGGGGGCTGCTTCCCCTTGCCGCGCAGGGCGTCGCGCTGCTCCACGCCGAAGCGGTGCTGCTCGTCGACGACGACCAGGCCCAGGTCGTGGAACTGCACCTTGTCCTCGATGAGGGCGTGGGTGCCGATGACGAGCCCGGCCTCGCCGGTGACCAGGTCGAGCAGCGCCTTGCGCCGCCCGGCGGCGCCCATCGAGCCGGTGAGCAGCACGACCTTGGTGGCGTGCTCGGACCCGCCGAGCATGCCGCCCTCGGCGAGCTCGCCCATCATCTCGGTGACCGAGCGGTGGTGCTGCTGGGCGAGGACCTCGGTGGGCGCCAGCATGGCGGCCTGTCCCCCGGCGTCGACGACGGCGAGCATGGCGCGCAGGGCGACCATCGTCTTGCCCGATCCGACCTCTCCCTGGAGGAGCCGGTGCATGGGGTGGTCGGTGGCGAGGTCGTCGAAGATCTCGCGGGTCACCTTCTGCTGGCCGTCGGTGAGGGTGAAGGGCAGCTTGGCGTCGAAGGCGTCGAGCAGGCCGCCCTCGACGGGTCTGCGGGGGACGGCGGGGAGCTGGGTGTCGGCGTGGCGGCGGCGGGCGAGGGCGACCTGGAGGACGAAGGCCTCGTCCCACTTGAGGCGGTCGCGGGCGTCGGCGATGTCGGCCTTGGTGTGCGGGCGGTGGACCTTGCCGAGGGCGTCGGCCAGGTCGGTGAGGCCCCGGCCCTCGCGCAGGGCGGGCGGCAGCGGGTCGACGAGGCCGGCCCAGCCGGTGGCGGCCATGGAGTCCAGGGCGATGGCCACGGACTGCTCGATGGTCCAGGACTCCAGCTGCTTGCAGGCCGGGTAGATGGGCAGCAGCTCGCTCGCGAAGGCCTTGACGGTCTCGGTGTCGCTGTCGGCGTCGATCAGCTTGTACTCGGGGTGGGCGAGCTGGAGCTTGCGGTTGAACAGGCCGACCTTGCCGGCGAACATGGCGCGCCGGCCGGGCAGCAGTTCCTTCTGGTGGAAGTGGACGGTGCGGCCGAAGAAGACCAGCTGCATGCGGCCGCTGCCGTCGGTGATGGTGACTTCGAGGCGCTGGCCCTTGCCGCGGCCGCCCTTGTTGAAGGTGTGCACGCGGGCGTCGGCGACCTGGGCGACGACGGTGACGTGCTCGTCGAGGGGCAGGTCGGCCAGCGCGGTCAGCTCGCCGCGCTCCGCGTACCGCCGGGGGTAGTGGTGGAGCAGGTCGCCCACGGTGTGCAGGTCCATGTGCTCGGCCATCACCTTGGCGGTGGCGGCTCCGAGCAGGTTCTTCAGCGGGTCGGCGAGCTGCACGGCACCTCCTGCGGGCGGGCGGCGGCCCCGGCGGTCGCCGCGGCGGTGGCGGCTCCGGTCGGCTTCTTCAGTGGTTCGTCGAGCGCAGGCACGCGGTCCATTGCACACCACGGCACTGACAGACGTCGCGCAGGCCGTGGCCATCGGTTGGTCACGTCGGAGCCGGGGCGCCTAGGATGGCCGCTCTTCCGCTCCTCCCCCGCGATCACCGGACGCCGGGATCGCCTGACCCGCGCCGTCGCCCGTCCCCCCACCGGCGCAGCGACGATGACTGCTGACCAGACACCGCACACGTTCCAGGTCGATCTGCGTGGCCTGGTGGATCTGCTCTCCCACCACCTCTACTCCAGTCCCCGGGTCTACCTGCGCGAACTCCTCCAGAACGCCGTGGACGCCCTCACCGCCCGACGCGCCCTCGACCCCCGGGCACCCGCCCGGGTCCAGATCCACGCCGACGGCACCACCCTGCGCATCACCGACACCGGCATCGGCCTCACCGAGACCGACGTCCACACCCTCCTCGCCACCATCGGCCGCAGCTCCAAACGCGACACCACCCACGGCCTCGACACCGCCCACGGACTCGAAACCGCCCGCGCCGACTTCCTCGGCCAGTTCGGCATCGGCCTCCTCGCCTGCTTCGTCGTCGCCGCCGAGATCCGCGTCGTCTCCCGCTCCGCCCGCACCCCCGACGCACCCCCCGTCGAATGGCGCGCCCACGACGACGGCTCCTACACCGTCACCACCCTCGACCCCACCCAACACCCCGAACCCGGCACCACCGTCCACCTCACCGCCCGCCCCGGCACCACCGACTGGCTCACCCACGACCGCGCCCTCACCCTCGCCCGCCACTACGGCACCCTCCTCCCCCACCCCATCCACGTCGGGGACGAGCCGGTCACCGAGGTACCGGCGCCGTGGGAGCGGACGTATCCGAGTCCGGCCGCGCGGCGGGTGGCACTGGCGGCGCACTGTCAGAACCTGTTCGGGTTCGGGCCGCTGGACTCGATCGACCTGGACCTGCCGCTGGCGGGCATCCGGGGCGTGGCGTACGTCCTGCCGTCGGCGGTGAGTCCCGCGCAGCGGGCCGGGCACCGGGTCCACCTCAAGGGGATGCTGCTGACCGAGAAGGCCGACGGGCTGCTGCCTGACTGGGCGTTCTTCGTCCGGTGCGTCCTGGACACGGACACCCTGCGCCCGACCGCCTCGCGCGAGTCGCTGTACGAGGACGAGGCCCTGGCGGGGGTGCGGGACGCGCTCGGGGACGCGATCCGCGACTGGCTCACCGGGCTGGCCGTCGGATCGCCGGAGCGGCTCGGGCAGTTCCTCGCGGTCCACCATCTCGGGGTGAAGTCGCTGGCGCGGCACGACGACGGGATCCTGGCGGCGATGCTGCCGTGGCTGCCGTTCGAGACCACCGACGGCCGCCTCTCCCTCGACGAGTTCGCCCGCCGCCACCCCGTCGTCCACTTCACCCGCACCGTCGAGGAGTTCCGCCAGGTCGCCGCCATCGCCGCCGCCCAGGGCATCGGCGTCGTCAACGGCGGTTACACGTACGACACGGAGCTGGTGGAGCGGCTGCCGGAGGTGCGGCCGGGGACGGTGGTGGCGGAGCTGGACGCCGACACCGTCACGGCGCATCTCGACGCGGTCGATCCGGCGCGGGAGCTCGCCCTGACCGGTTTCCTGTCGGTCGCGCGGGCCACCCTGGACGCGCTCGGCTGTGACGTGTCGCTGCGTTCCTTCCATCCGGTGACCGTCCCGGCGCTGCATCTGGACGACCGGTCGGCCCGCCATGAGCAGGCGCGGGCGGAGGCGGAGGGCGAGGCCGACGACCTGTGGGCCGGCATCCTCGGCTCCCTGCGCGGCAGCGCACCCCGCGCCCGCCTCGTCCTCAACCACCAGAGCCCCCTCGTCCGCCGCATCGCCGCCCTCGACGAACCCCAGCTCACCGCGACCGCCGTCGAAGCCCTCTACGGACAAGCCCTCCTCATGGCCCAACGCCCCCTCCGCCCCGCCGACAACGCCCTCCTCAACCGCACCTTCCTCGGCCTCCTCGAATGGAGCACCGGGCACGGCGCCGACGGGGAGACCGGCCACGGCACCGACGGGGGGACCGGGGCGTGACGGGCCCGGAGTTCCAGGCCCTGCGCGAGGCCATGCGGGACAACCACGCCCAGCCCGAGGGCCCGGCGCGCAACGCCCGCGCGGAACGGCTGCTCGCGGACGCGGAGCGGATCGGCGAGCCGCTCGCGGTCATCGAGGCGCTCGGCCACCAGCTCCAGGTCTACAACTACAGCTCCGAGAAGGCGAAGCTGTTCGTGCCCTTCTCGCGGCTGCTGCGGATGTGGGACCAGAACCCGGCCGACTTCGACGCCCAGGAGACGTACACGCTGCACTGGGTCTTCAAGTGGGTCTCCAGCGGCATGCTCGACCAGCCGCACATCCCGCTCGCCTCGATCGAGAAGTGGCTGGGCGAGATGGAGCACCGCTACCGGCTCGCCGGGCACTCCGAACGGGCGGTGCGGCAGGGCGAGTTCCGGGTCGCCCGGCACATCGGCGACCTCGACCGGGCGGCCCGCGCGTACGCGGCGTGGCTGGCGGCCGAGCGCGACGAGATGGCCGACTGTCACGCCTGCGAGCTGCACGGGCAGGGGCTGTGGCAGGCCGAACTCGGCGACGACGAGGCCGCGCTCGCGGCCTGGGCGCCGGTCCTGGACGGCGAGCACTCCTGCGCCCACGAGCCGCACGCGGTGCTCGCCTCCTCGCTGCTGCCGCTGCTGCGGCTCGGCCGGACGGAGCAGGCGCGGGCGAACCATCTGCGCGGGCACCGGCTGGTGCGCCCGATGGAGAGCATGCGCGGCGCGATGGCGCTGCACATCGAGTTCTGCGCGCTGACCGGCAACGAGGGACGGGCCCTGGAACTGCTCGCGGAGCGCCCGGCGTACTTCACGGACCACGGCGACCCGGACAGCGAGCTGGACTTCCTGGCCGTGACGGCGCTGCTGATGGACCGGCTGGTGGCGCGCGGGCTCGGCGGGCAGCGGGTGCCGGGCCCCTCGGCCGGGGAGACGGCCACGGCCCCGGCGCGGGAGTGGACGGCGGCGGAGCTCGGGCGCCACGCGCGGGAGCGGGCCGAGGAGCTGGCCGCGCGGTTCGACGCGCGCAACGGCTCGGACCGGGTGAGCCGCCTGGCCCGGCGGCAGATGGCGGCGCAGCCGCTGGTCGACCGGCTGCCGCTGGGCGTCCGGTCCGCGGGCCCGTCCGTACCCGCCGAGGCCCCGGCGCCGCCGGCGGTGGCCGCCCCGCGCGACCTGCTGGCCGAGGCGCGGCGGCTGACGGCGGAGCGGCGGCCGGAGGCGGACGCGGCCTGGGCGGCGCTCGCGCGGGCCGAGGCGGCGGGCCTCGCGGAGCTCGACGGCCTGGCCTCGGCCGAGCTGACCGACCACCGGGCGATGTCCCTGGAGGCGGACCCCGCCGAGACCGCGGCCCTGTTCCGGTCGGCGGCCGGGCGGTACGAGGCGGCGGGCGCCGTCGGCGAGGCGTGGGCGGCCCGGGCCAGGGGCGCCTACGCGCTCGGCGAGCCCGAGGCCTTCGCGGAGCCGGTCGCCGCGCTGCGCCGGCTCCACGAGGGCGGCGGGGCGACGGCCCGCCAGCTGTCGGGGGCGCTGCTGCTGCGGGCCCGGGTGCTGGGCACGGCGGAGGCGGCCGAGGAGGTGCTGGCGTTCGCCGGGGCCCCGGAGGTCGCCGACCGGATCGCCGAGGCCGAATGGCTGCTGGGCGACGCGGCGGCGCGGGACGGCGACACCGGGCGGGCGGCCGGGCGGTACGAGCGGGCGGCGGAGCTGTTCCGCGAGGCCGGGCTGCCCTGGTACGCGGTGGAGCCGGAGGCGCGGCTCGCGGCGCTGGCGCAGCGCGAGGGCGACCTCGCGACGGCCGAGCGGGCGGCGCGGGCGGCCCTGGCGCACGGCGCCGGGTACGCGGGGCCCGCCGGGCAGGCCCGGCTGCGGCTGCGGCTCGCGGAGGTCCTCGGCGCGGCCGGCCGGCCCGGCGAGGCGGCCGAGCAGGCCCTGGAGGCGGCGCACTGGGCGGACGAGGCGGGCGAGAGCCGGGGCCTCGGGGCGTACGCGCGCCATCTGCTCGGCGGCTGGCTGCTGCGCGAGGGCCGGTGCGAGGAGGCGGCGGCGGTCCTGGAGGCGGTGCTTCCGGAGCTCTCGGCCGAGGAGCACGGGGACGGGACGGTCGTCCAGACGCTGTGGTGGCTCGGCGACTGCCTGATGAACGTGGCGGAGCCCCGGTCGGCGGCCGAGCGGTGGCTGCGGGCGGCCGAGCTGGCGGCGGCGTGGCCGGACCAGCTGGACCACGCGACGCTGGCGAACCTGGCGGCGCAGGCCCTGTTGCGGGCGGAGCTGAACGAGCAGGCGGCGGCCGCGTTCGAGCGGGCCGGCGAGCTGTGGCGGACCCTCGGCGACACCCCGGCGTACGTCCGCACCCTGCGGGTACGGGCCTGGATCGCGGGCCCGGACGCCCAGGGGCGCGCGCTGATGGCGACGGCGGCGGAGGCCTGCGGCGAGGACCCGCGGCAGCTGGCGGACACGTACCGGCAGACCGCCGACCTCCTCGCCCGCGCGCCGGAGCCGGACCTGCCCGAGGTGCTCGCCTTCGCCGAGCGCGCCTCGGCCGGTTACGCCGCCGTGGGCGACCTGGCCGCCCGGCTGTCCGCTGACCTGCTGGCCGGCTGGCTCCACCTGGACCTGGGCGACCCGGGGCCGGCGGCGGAGCTGGCCCGGGCGGTGCTGTCCGCGGGCTCCCCGGACCACCACGCGGAGGCGAGCGCCCTCCTGTCCAGGACGGCGACGCCTCCCCCGCCCCGGGAACCGTGACGGGAGGCGGGACCGGGGGCTACTCCACCCCGATGAGCAGGGCCGGGGCGCCCGCCCCCGCCTCGTACGTCGTGGTGTCCACCGCCAGGTGGGTGGCCCGTACGTGGCGTTCCAGGGTGGGGGCCAGGTCCGGCGGGGTGTCGGCGGCGACGACGAGCGTGACGAGCTCGCCGCCGGCGGAGAGCATCCGGTCGAGGACGGTGCGGGCCGTGGTGGTGAGGTCCTGGCCGATGACGGCGACGTCGCCCTCGATGAGACCGAGGACGTCCCCGGCCTGACAGACGCCGACGGAGGTGAAGGACTGGTGTTCGGCGACGGCGAGTTCGGCGTAGCGGGTCGCGCCGGCCGCGGCGCTCATGGCGACGACGTCCTCGTCGAAGCGCCGGTCCGGCTCGTGGACGGCGAGGGCGGCGATGCCCTGGACCGCGGCGCGGGTGGGGATGAGGGCGACCCGGATGCCCTCGGCGCGGGCCTGCTCGACGGCGGCCGCCGCGGCCTGCCGCAGCTCGGTGTCGTTGGGCAGCAGGACGACCTCGCGCGCGTGGGCCCGCCGGATCGCCTCGGCGAGCTCCGCCCCGGTCGGCGGTGCGCCGGGCAGGGCGAGCAGCGTGGTCGCCCCGGCCTCGGCGCAGAGCCCGGCCAGGCCCTCGCCGGGCAGGACGGCGACCACGGCCCGCTGGACGGGCTCGCGCGGCTGCGCGGCGGCGCCCTCGAAGTGCGTGATCCGGATCCGGTACGGGCGTCCCGCCTCGACCCCGGCCTCGACGGCCGCCCCCGCGTCGTCGACGTGGACGTGCACGTTCCACAGCCCGTCGCCGCCGACGACGACCAGGGACTCCCCCAGCGCGTCGAGCCGGGTCCGCAGCCGCTCCACGGCCCGGTCCTCGGCCTCCAGGAGGTAGATCACCTCGTAGCCGGGCCCGCCCCCGCCGTCACATCCCGGGTCGAGGACCGGGCGGTGCGCGGGGGCCGCGAGCCGGGCCGGCGCCTCCCCGGTGAGGCTCGCCACGAGCGCCCCGAGCACGGTCACCAGACCGCGTCCTCCGGCGTCCACGACGCCCGCGCGGCGCAGGACGTCCAGTTGGCCGGGGGTCCGCTCCAGGGCGCTCCTGGCCCCCTCGTACGCCGTCGTGGCCACCGTCACGAGCGGTCCGCCCCCCGCGCAGGCCTCGGCGGCGGCGCAGGCGACGGTGAGGACGGTGCCCTCGACGGGGTGGGCGACGGCCTGCCGGGCCGCGTCGGCGGCTTCGGCGAAGGCGCGGGCGAGGTGATCGCCGTCACTTCCCTCGGCGAGCACGGCGGCCATGCCGCGCAGCAGCTGGGAGAGGATCGTCCCGGAGTTGCCGCGGGCGCCGAGCAGCGCGCCGTGCGCCATGGCGCGTATGACCTGGGCCACGTCCGGGCGTTCCCCGGCTGCTTCGGCGGCCTCGGCGAGGGCCGTGACGGACCGCGCGGCGGACTCCACGGTCAGGTACAGGTTGGTGCCGGTGTCGCCGTCCGCGACGGGATAGACGTTGATGGCGTCGATCTCCTCGCGCTCTCTGCCGAGCGCCTCCAGCGCCCCTGCGCACCAGGTTCGGACCGCTTCGGCGTCGAGGGTCTGCGGAGCTCGCGGCAACGGGTGGTCCTCCTGTGCGCTGCGGTCGGTTCACCGCAGGGTAGACCCGTGATCACCCCGGGCCCGGGGCGGGGGCGGCGAAGACCGTGGTAGTTTCGTTCCACGGAAGCAGTCGTTGTATGCTGCTTCGGTTGCCCGGCACTCGTCGGGCCATTCCCCGGCAAGCCACTTCAGTTACCTGATTCCGGTGCGCCGGTTTCACTGTAAATCTGAAGTCTTTGGAGTGACCCGTGGCTGCCAACTGCGACGTCTGCGGCAAGGGGCCGGGCTTCGGCAACAACATTTCGCACTCGCACCGCCGTACGTCTCGTCGCTGGAACCCGAACATCCAGCGTGTGCGTGCCGTGGTCGGTCGGACGCCGAAGCGGCTCAACGTCTGCACCTCGTGCATCAAGGCCGGCAAGGTCTCGCGCTAACCGCGACGTTATGTCGTAGCGCAGCCCCTGCGGTTGCCTTGAGAGGCCGGTTCACCTAGGTGAACCGGCCTCTTGCCTTGCCCGCGTACGGAACGGGGCGAGGCCCCCTCCTTCTGGCGCCGGTGGCCCTCAGCCCCGGAAGCGCCACCCGTGGTCGACCGGGCCGATGCCCGCGCCCAGGGAGAAACCGGCGGCGATCGCCCCGGTCACATAGGTCTTGGCCTGCCGTACCGCCTCCGGCACCGGCAGGCCCTTGGCGAGCCCGGACGCGACGGCGGAGGCGAGCGTGCAGCCCGTGCCGTGGGTGTGCCGGTTGTCGTGCCGCGGCGCGCGCAGCCAGTGCTCCTCGGAGCCGTCCGTGAGCAGGTCCACGGCGTCCTCGCCCGAGGGCAGGTGTCCGCCCTTGATCAGCGCCCAGCGCGGCCCGTACGCCAGGATCGCGTCGGCCGCCCGCCGCATCCCCGGCTCGTCCTCGACCACGACGCCCGTGAGCTGCGCCACTTCGTCCAGGTTCGGGGTGGCGACGGTCGCGACCGGCAGCAGCTTCGTGCGGACGGAGTCGAGCGCGGAGGCGGCGAGCAGCGGGTCGCCGTGCTTGGAGACGCCGACCGGGTCGACGACCACGGGGACGCCGACCGGGGCGAGCAGTCCGGCCACCGTCTCCACGAGCGGGGCGGAGGCGAGCATGCCGGTCTTCACGGCCTGGACGCCGATGTCGTCCACCACGGCCCGGAACTGGGCCCGTACGGCCTCCTCGGGCAGCTCCCAGGCTCCGTGGACGCCCCGCGAGTTCTGGGCGGTGACGGCGGTGATCACGCTCATGCCGTGCACGCCGAGCGCGAGCATCGTCTTCAGGTCGGCCTGGATGCCCGCGCCGCCGCCGGAGTCCGATCCGGCGACGGTCAGCACCAGCGGCGGACGGGACGTCACTCGGTCTCTCCGAAGTGGTCCCAGCCTCCCGTGCTGTGCCAGGGCGCCCCGTCGACGGTCACCTGGGGCAGCGCCGAGGGGTTGAGGACCTCGCCGATGACCTTCCAGCGGGCGGGCAGCTTCACGTCCGGCGGGAAGGTGGCCACGATCGCGTGGTCCTCGCCGCCGGTGAGCACCCACTGGAGCGGGTCCACTCCGACCGCCTGGCCGATGTCGTTCATCTGGGTGGGAATGTCGATGAGGCCGGAACGCAGGTCGATGCGGACCTTGCTGGCCTCGGCGATGTGCCCGAGGTCGGCGATCAGGCCGTCGCTGACGTCGCACATGGCGGTGGCGCCGAGCCCGGCCGCCGCGGGGCCCGCGTGGTACGGCGGCTCGGGGCGCCGGTGGGCCTCGACGAAGGCGCGCGGGGAGCGGAAGCCGCGGGAGAGCACCGCGTAGCCGGCGGCGGACCAGCCGAGCCAGCCGGTGTAGGCGACGACGTCGCCGGGCTGGGCGCCGCCGCGGGTCACCGGGTCCTGGTTGCGCAGGTCGCCCAGGGCGGTGATGGAGACCGTGATCGTGTCGCCGCGGACCACGTCGCCGCCGACCACGGCCGCGCCGGCCACCTGGCACTCGTCGCGCAGGCCGTCCATGAGCTCGGTGGGCCAGGTGACGGGGAGTTCGGCGGGGACGACCAGGCCGAGCAGGAGCGCGGTGGGGACGGCGCCCATGGCCGCGATGTCGGCCAGGTTCTGTGCCGCGGCCTTGCGGCCGACGTCGTAGGCCGTCGACCAGTCGCGGCGGAAGTGACGTCCTTCGAGCAGGATGTCCGTGCTGACCACCACCCGCCGGTCGGGGGCGGAGACGACCGCCGCGTCGTCGCCGGGTCCGATCCGTACCGCCGGGGTGGCGGTGAGCCGGGAAGTGAGCTCCTTGATCAGCCCGAACTCGCCCAGCTCTCCGACTGTGCCCTTCACCGCGTCTCACCTCGTGTCGTCGTGCCGGCCGCCGCGCCGCTCCGCCGTTCCTCGCGCTGCGGGTCGCGGGCCGTCACCGTGCCGGATACCGTCAAGTAGACCGTCAACTTCTTCCGTGCGTGCGCCACACTGCGAGTGCCTTCGGGCGCGCAGGTCTCCCCGCGACGCGAGGCGACGCGGTAACGTGGCGTCTCTTTCTCCCACAAGATCCTCGTGCACAAGATCCTCGTGGCCGCCCTGGAGGTTCCGTGGTACAGGCGTACATCCTTATTCAGACCGAGGTGGGCAAGGCGTCGACCGTCGCCGAGACCATCGCCAAGATCCCGGGGGTGATCCAGGCGGAGGACGTGACCGGTCCGTACGACGTGATCGTGCGGGCGGAGGCCGACACCGTGGACGCGCTCGGCCGCATGGTGGTCGCCAAGGTCCAGCAAGTGGAAGGCATCACCCGCACACTCACCTGCCCGGTCGTACATATCTAGCCCCCGTCTACCCTAGGCCGGTGACGTCTTCCCACCGGCCCTTCGGCCTGCCCGCTTCCGCCGCCGCGGCCTTGCTGCTGCTGGCCGTCGCGGGCTGTTCCCCTCCGGACGCGAAGGCGTCGGTCCCGGTCCCCGGTCCGGCGGCGGCCGAGGCCGCCGTCTGCCGGTCGCTCGCGAAGGAGCTGCCCGGCACCGTGGCGGGTCTGGAGCGCTCCGGCACCGAGCCGGACTCCGAACTGACCGCCGCGTGGGGGGATGCCGCGATCGTACTGCGCTGCGGGGTCCCCCGGCCCGAAAAGATGAACGATCCCCAGGCCCAGGGGATCGACGCCGACGGCGTGAACTGGCTCTACGAGCGGCGCGAGGGCGACGGACCCCGCTTCACCACGACGTACCGCAAGGCGTACGTCGAGGTGACGCTGGACAAGCGGTACGCGCATGACGTCGGCCCGCTCGTGGATCTCGCCGCCCCCGTGAAGAAGGCCGTTCCCCCCAGCCTCTAGGCACCCTCAGGGCCGCCCTCCCGGGCGGCCCGGGGCCTAGCGCAGGCCCGTGGAGCGGTTCAGCGCGGCCTGGATGAGCCGGTCGACGAGCTCCGGGTAGCCGACGCCGCTCTCCTGCCACATGCGCGGGTACATGGAGATGGGCGTGAAGCCGGGCATGGTGTTGATCTCGTTGATGACGAAGCCGCCGTCCTCCGTGAGGAAGAAGTCGGCGCGCACCAGGCCCTCGCAGGAGACGGCCTCGTAGGCCGCGACCGCCAGGCGCTGGATCTCGGCGGTGGCCTCGTCGCCGATCGGCGCGGGCACGATGCCGGAGGCCGAGTCGATGTACTTGGCCTCGAAGTCGTAGAAGTCGTGGTTCGTGACGGCCGGGATCTCGGCCGGCACGCTGGCGCGCGGGCCGTCCTCGAACTCCAGGACGCCGCACTCGATCTCGCGGCCGCGGATCAGCGACTCCACGATGATCTTCGGGTCGTGGCGGCGGGCCTCCTCGACGGCCTCGTCGAGGCCGGAGAGGTCGTCGACCTTGGTGATGCCCATGGAGGAGCCGCCACGGGCGGGCTTCACGAAGAGCGGCCAGCCGTGGTCGGCGGCGAACTCCACGATCTTCTTGCGGGCCTCGGCGGGGTTCTGCTCCCACTCGCGGGGCCGGATGACCTCGTACGGGCCGACCGGCAGGCCGAAGGAGACGAAGACCCGCTTCATGTACTCCTTGTCCTGGCCGACGGCGGAGGCGAGGACGCCCGCGCCGACGTACGGGACGCCGGAGAGCTCCAGCAGGCCCTGGAGGGTGCCGTCCTCGCCGTACGGGCCGTGCAGCACGGGGAAGACGACGTCGACCTCGCCGAGCGCCTTCGGCACCGAGCCGGGCTCGTGGTGGACGACCTCGCGGCTGGCCGGGTCGACGGAGAGGACCACGCCGCCGGTCTCGGACTCGGCGAGGTCGGTCACGCTCGGCAGGGTGCGGTCGGCGATGGCCATCCGCTCCGGGGCGTCGGCGGTCAGCGCCCAGCGCCCGTCGGTGGTGATGCCGATGGGCAGCACGTCGTACTTGTCCCGGTCGATGGCGCTCAGGACGGCGCCTGCGGTGACGACGGAGATGGCGTGCTCCGAGCTGCGTCCGCCGAAGACGACGGCCACGCGCGGCTTGCGGGGGCTCTGGGTGTTCTCGCTCATATCGCGTTGAGGGTACCTTGCGACGTCCGAACTGCTGAGCGCCCCGCTGCCGCCGCGCGTGTACGGCTCACTCCGCTAGCGCCGTTCCGCCTTCGCGCTGCGGGACATCAGCTCCTTGAGGGCGACGATCGGCGGCTTGCCCTCGTGGACGATCGAGACCACGGTCTCGGTGATGGGCATGTCGACGCCGTGCCGCCGGGCCAGATCGAGCACGGACTCGCAGGACTTGACGCCCTCGGCGGTCTGCTTGGTGGCCGCGATGGTCTCCTGGAGGGTCATCCCGCGGCCCAGGTTGGTGCCGAAGGTGTTGTTCCGGGAGAGCGGCGAGGAGCAGGTGGCGACGAGGTCGCCGAGGCCCGCGAGGCCGGAGAAGGTGAGCGGGTCGGCGCCCATGGCGAGGCCGAGGCGGGTGGTCTCGGCGAGGCCGCGGGTGATCAGGGTGGCCTTGGAGTTGTCGCCGAGCCCCATGCCGTTGGCGATGCCGACGGCGAGACCGATGACGTTCTTGACCGCTCCGCCGAGCTCGCAGCCCACGACGTCGGTGTTGGTGTACGGGCGGAAGTACGGGGTCATGCAGGCGGCCTGGAAGCGCTGGGCGACCGTCTCGTCGACGCAGGCGACGACGGCGGCGGCGGGCTGCCGGGCGGCGATCTCCAGAGCCAGGTTGGGGCCGGTGAGGACGGCCACGCGGTCGGCGGGGACGTCCGCGACCTCCATGACGACCTCGCTCATCCGCTCGGCGGTGCCGAGTTCGACGCCCTTCATGAGGGAGACGAGGACGGTGTCCGGGGCGAGCACCGGCTTCCAGGCGGCCAGGTTCTCGCGGAGCGTCTGCGAGGGCACGACGAGGACGGTGAAGTCGGCGCCGTGGGCGGCCTCGGCCGGATCGGCGGTGGCCGTGATGCCCTTGGGGAGTTCGATCCCCGGCAGGTAGTCGGGGTTGACCCCGGTGCTGTTGATGGTCTCGGCGAGGGCGGCGCGGCGGCCCCACAGGCTCACCTCGCACCCCGCGTCGGCGAGCACCATCGCGAAGGCGGTACCCCAGGATCCATTGCCGAAGACGGCTGCCTTGGTCACTTCTTGCCTTCCCCCGCGGCCTTGCGCCGCTGCTCCAGCCGGGCCTTGCGGTGGTCGTACGGCTCGGCCGGCGCCTTCTCGCCCCGGACCTCCTCCAGGAGGCGGGTGATGGCCGCCATGATCACCTCGGTGGCCTCGCGCAGCACGTCGGGCGTGGGCTCGAGGCCGTAGAAGCGGGAGAGGTCGACCGGCGGACCGGCCTGCACGATGAGGGTCTTGCGCGGCCACAGCCGCAGCTTGTCCTCCTTGGCGTACGGCGGCATCGCGAGGTTGGCGCCCCACTGGGCGACCGGGACGACGGGGGCCTGGGTGAGCAGCGCGACGCGGGCGGCGCCGGTCTTGCCGGCCATGGGCCACATGTCGGGGTCGCGGGTGAGGGTGCCCTCGGGGTAGAAGGCGACGCACTCGCCGCGCTCGATGGCGTCGACGGCGGCCCGGAAGGCGTCCAGGGCGTTGGTGGTCTCGCGGTAGACCGGGATCTGTCCGGTGCCGGTCAGCATGGTGCCGACGAAGCCCTTGAAGAGGCCCGCCTTGGCGAGGAAGCGGGGCACCCGGCCGGTGTTGTACTGGTAATGCGCGTACGACAGCGGG
Organism: Streptomyces sp. NPDC023157; assembly: GCF_055560575.1. Classification (NCBI taxonomy): domain Bacteria; kingdom Bacillati; phylum Actinomycetota; class Actinomycetes; order Kitasatosporales; family Streptomycetaceae; genus Streptomyces; species Streptomyces sp. NPDC023157. The sequence goes on along the minus strand of NZ_JBVHIL010000009.1, from coordinate 313,801 downwards.
TCCAGGTACGAGTTGTGGTTGACCGCGGTGATGAATCCGCCGTCGGCCGGAATGTGTTCCGTCCCGCGCCAGTCCCGCTTGAACAGCACCACCAGTGGGGGTTTGGCGATGACCGCCGCCAGGCGGTACCAGAAGCCGATTCTGCGGCGGGGCACTCGTGCACCTTTCTCCGGGACTTGTTCGCAGGGGGTCAAGTGTCACTCCCCGCTCCTGGTCTGTCGAGGACACCGTACGCCCCGGGGCTCGGCCGCTCCGCGCGGGCGGGACAGAATGGGACCCGATGAGGAACTCCGCCGCCGGCAGCGCCGGCCACACCACCGCCGACGGCTGGTCCCTGGTCGTGCCCCTGAAGCCGCTGGCGCGCGCCAAGAGCAGGCTGGCCCCGGCCGCGGCGGGGGCTCTGCGCCCCCGGCTGGCCCTGGCGTTCGCCGAGGACACCGTGGCGGCGGCACTGGCCTGCGCGACGGTACGGGATGTGGTGGTCGTCACGGACGACCGGACGGCCGCGGCGGCGCTGGCGGCGCTCGGGGCGCGGATCGTCCCCGACGTTCCGGGCGGTGGGCTCAACGGGGCGCTCGCGCACGGGGCCCGTGCGGTGCGGGCCGCGCGGCCGGGTGCGGCGGTGGCGGCGCTGAACGCCGATCTGCCGGCGCTGCGGTCCGCTGAGCTGGCCCGGGTCCTGGAGGCGGCCGGAGAATTTCCCCGGTCTTTTCTCGCGGATGCGGCCGAAATAGGTACGACATTCCTCGCGGCGTGCTCCGGTACGGAATTGGAACCGGCATTCGGAGGAGCTTCGCGGCGGCGGCATTTGTCCTCGGGGGCGGTGGAAATCCGGCTCGGAGGGGTGGATTCCGTGCGCCGGGACGTGGACACCGGGAAGGATCTGGCGGCGGCGCTGGCCCTGGGCGTGGGGCCGCGGACGGCGGCCCGGTGGGTGGGCGCGGCCGGATAGGCTGCGGTCCATGCAGGCGACCGCGTACACGTACGATCCCGAGACCCGCAGCGGCAGTGTGCTGCTCGACGACGGCACCCCGGTGGAGTTCGGGGCCGAGGCCTTCGAGGCGGGCGGGCTGCGACTGCTCCGCCCGGGGCAGCGGGTGCGGATCGAGACGGCGGGCGAGGGCGAGGCCCGGCGGATCACGCTGGTGACGCTGCAGACCTTCTAGTCGGGGCGTTTCGCCGTCCGGAAGTGCCGCGTCCTCCGGACGCGCCGCGGGCCGGGCTCCCTCTCGGGGAGCCCGGCCCGGCGTGTGAGCGTCTGCCGCCTTACTTCTTCGCGGCGGCCTTCTTCGCGGTGGTCTTGCGCGCCGTCGTCTTCTTGGCGGGCGCCTTCTTCGCGGTGGCCTTCTTCGCCGGTGCGGTCTTCTTGGCGACGGTCTTCTTGGCCGTGACCGCCGTCTTCTTCGCCGGGGCCGCCTTCTTCGCGGCCGCGGTGGTCTTCTTCGCGACGGTGGTGGCCTTCTTGGCCGCCGCCGTGGTGGTCTTCTTCGCGGCCGCGCTGGTCTTCTTCGCGGCGGCCGTCGTCTTCTTCGCCGGGGTCGTCGCCTTCTTCGCGGCGGCCTTCTTGGCGGTGGTGGCCTTCTTGGCCGCGGCCTTCTTGACGGTCGCGGAGGCGCCACCGGTCAGGCTGCCCTTGGGCGCCTTCTTGACGGAGACCTCGCCACCCTTGGGGAGCTTCTTCGAGCCGCTGACCAGGTCCTTGAAGCCCTGACCCGCACGGAAGCGCGGAACGGAGGTCTTCTTGACCCGCACCCGCTCACCCGTCTGCGGGTTGCGGGCGTAGCGGGCCGGGCGGTCGACCTTCTCGAACGAGCCGAAGCCGGTGACCGAGACCCGGTCCCCGCTGACCACGGCCCGCACGATGGCGTCGAGCACGTGGTCGACGGCGTCGGCGGCCTGCTGGCGGCCGCCCATCTTGTCGGCAATCGCTTCTACGAGCTGCGCCTTGTTCACGTCTTCCCCTTCGGAGACATTGCCGGAACGAAAGTGTTCAAGCTATTTCGCACGTTAGGCATGTATATACCGCAAATCAAACACGAAACGGGCTAATCACCCTACTGCCGCAACGCGGAAGCACGTTACGGAGTTCCTGGTGTCAGTCGTCTTCGGGGAATCGACCCTCGTCGAGGTCCTTCATCAACCGTTCCAGACGCGTTGCTGCGTCCGGGAGATCGTGCTTCGCCGCGGCCGTGATGACCAGCAGCTTCCGGGACAGCGCCATCCTTACGCCCTCCGGGACTTGCAGTGAGCGCACTCTTGTGTGCGCTTCCTTCAATCGGGCGGCGACTGACTCGTAGAGCTCGAGTTGGCTGTCGCGTTCCATGCACCGATTGTGCCATCTAGGGCGAGTTGTCGCCCGACGGGGTCCCAACAAGCGACTGCGCCCCCCACCGGGCGGTGGGGGGCGCAGTCCTGGAAAAGCGCTGCTCAGGCCGTAATTGTACGGGGCTTGAAGGCCGGTCGGGAGGCCTCGTAGGCGGCGATGTCCGCTTCGTTCTGAAGGGTGAGGCTGATGTCGTCCAGACCGTTCAGCAGCCGCCAGCGGGCGTTCTCGTCGAGCTCGAAGTCGGCGTCGATCCCCGGGGCGAGGACCTTGCGGGCCTCCAGGTCGACGGTGACCTCGACGGTCGGGTCGGCCTCGGTGGCCGCCCACAGCGCGTCGACGGTGTCCTGCGGCAGGACGACGGTCAGCAGGCCGTTCTTCAGCGAGTTGCCGCGGAAGATGTCGGCGAAGCGGGAGGAGATGACGGCCTGGAAGCCGTAGTTCTGCAGCGCCCAGACGGCGTGCTCACGGGAGGAGCCGGTGCCGAAGTCGGGGCCGGCGACCAGGACCGTGGCGCCCTGCCGCTCGGGGCGGTTGAGGATGAACTCGGAGTCCTTGCGCCAGGCCTCGAAGAGACCGTCCTCGAAGCCGTCGCGGGTGACCTTCTTTAGCCAGTGCGCCGGGATGATCTGGTCGGTGTCGACGTTGCTGCGGCGCAGCGGGACGGCGCGGCCGGTGTGGGTGGTGAATGCTTCCATGGTTCCTCAGACCCCCGCGGTGGTGGCGACGTCGGACAGATCGGCCGGGGAGGCCAGATGGCCCAGGACGGCGGTGGCGGCGGCGACCTGGGGGGAGACCAGGTGGGTGCGCCCGCCCTTGCCCTGCCGGCCCTCGAAGTTGCGGTTGGAGGTGGACGCGGAGCGCTCACCGGGGGCCAGTTGGTCGGGGTTCATGCCCAGACACATCGAGCAGCCCGCGTGCCGCCATTCGGCGCCGGCCTCCTTGAAGACCTTGTCCAGACCCTCCTCGACGGCCTGGAGGGCGACCCGGACCGAGCCGGGGACGACCAGCATGCGGACGCCGTCGGCGACCTTGCGGCCCTCCAGCAGGGAGGCCGCGTTGCGCAGGTCCTCGATGCGCCCGTTGGTGCAGGAGCCTACGAAGACGGTGTCGACCCTGATGTCGCGCAGCGGCTGTCCGGCGGTCAACCCCATGTACTCCAGGGCCTTTTCGGCGGCCAGGCGCTCCGAGGCGTCTTCGTACGAAGCGGGGTCGGGGACGTTCGCCGAAAGCGGCGCACCCTGGCCCGGGTTGGTGCCCCAGGTCACGAAGGGGGCCAGCGCGGCGGCGTCGATGACGACCTCGGCGTCGAAGACCGCGTCCTCGTCCGACTTCAGCGTCTTCCAGTACGCGACGGCGGCGTCCCAGTCCTCGCCCTCGGGGGCGTGGTCACGGCCCTGGAGGTAGGCGAAGGTGGTCTCGTCGGGGGCGATCATGCCCGCGCGGGCACCGGCCTCGATCGACATGTTGCAGATGGTCATCCGGGCTTCCATCGAGAGCTTCTCGATGGCGGAGCCGCGGTACTCCAGGATGTAGCCCTGGCCGCCGCCGGTGCCGATCTTCGTGATGATCGCCAGGATCAGGTCCTTGGCGGTGACGTCCTCGGGCAGCTCGCCGTCGATCGTGATGGCCATGGTCTTGGGGCGGGCCAGCGGCAGCGTCTGGGTGGCCAGCACGTGCTCGACCTGGCTGGTGCCGATGCCGAAGGCCAGCGCGCCGAAGGCGCCGTGCGTGGAGGTGTGCGAGTCGCCGCAGACCACGGTGGTGCCCGGCTGGGTCAGGCCCAGCTGCGGTCCCACGACGTGGACGACGCCCTGCTCGACGTCGCCCAGCGGGTGCAGCCGGACGCCGAAGTCGGCGCAGTTCTTCCGCAGGGTCTCCAGCTGCGCGCGGGAGACCGGGTCGGCGATCGGCTTGTCGATGTCGAGGGTGGGGGTGTTGTGGTCCTCGGTCGCGATGGTGAGGTCGAGGCGCCGCACCTGCCGGCCGTTCTGCCGGAGCCCGTCGAACGCCTGCGGGCTGGTCACCTCGTGCAGCAGGTGCAGATCGATGAAGAGGAGGTCGGGCTCGCCTTCGGCGCGCCGGACGACATGGTCGTCCCAGACCTTCTCCGCGAGTGTCCTACCCATCGCTTTCCCTCCGGCCGACGGCGTGCGCCGGCACCACTAGAGACCCGTTTGGCGGGCCGTTGTGCGGCCGCCCCACCAGAGTGACAAGTTCCTCGGAAAATTGAACTTGCGTTTCACAGAGTGAGACGCGAATATCGTTGCATGGACAACTCTAGCGGCGTAGGCGTTCTCGACAAGGCAGCCCTTGTCCTGAGCGCCCTGGAGTCCGGTCCGGCCACCCTCGCAGGTCTGGTCGCGGCGACGGGACTCGCACGACCCACGGCACACCGACTCGCCGTGGCTTTGGAACACCACCGGATGGTGGCCCGCGACATGCAGGGCCGGTTCATCCTCGGACCGCGGCTGGCGGAGCTCGCCGCCGCGGCCGGCGAGGACCGTCTCCTCGCGACGGCCGGGCCGGTGCTCACGCACCTGCGCGACGTCACCGGCGAGAGCGCCCAGCTCTACCGGCGCCAGGGCGACATGCGGATCTGCGTTGCGGCGGCCGAGCGGCTGTCCGGACTTCGGGACACCGTCCCGGTCGGCTCGACGCTGACCATGAAGGCCGGCTCGTCCGCGCAGATCCTGATGGCCTGGGAGGAGCCCGAGCGACTGCACCGCGGTCTGCAGGGCGCCCGCTTCACGGCGACGGCCCTGTCGGGCGTACGGCGCCGCGGCTGGGCCCAGTCGATCGGTGAGCGGGAGCCCGGCGTCGCCTCCGTCTCCGCGCCCGTACGCGGCCCCTCGAACCGCGTGGTGGCCGCCGTGTCGGTCTCGGGCCCGATCGAGCGCCTGACCCGGCACCCGGGCCGGATGCACGCCCAGGCGGTCATCGACGCGGCCGCGCGCCTCTCCGAGGCCCTGCGCCGCAACGGCTGACCCGCCGTCCTTTCCCACTCTCCCTCTGTTCGTTCACCGGCCCACCGCTCCAACGCCGCAGCGGTGGGCCGGAGTTGTGTCCGTGGTCGGATAACGACGAAGAAGCCCTTCCCCGAAGGGAAGGGCTTCTTCGTTTTGTACCCCCGACCGGATTCGAACCGGCGCTACCGCCTTGAGAGGGCGGCGTGCTAGGCCGCTACACAACGGGGGCCTTTTGCGGATCAGATCCGCAGGTGCAGATGAGCTCTGCGAGCTGGCCTACCTGGACTCGAACCAAGAATGACGGTACCAGAAACCGTAGTGTTGCCAATTACACCATAGGCCATGGTGGTTACACCGTACCCCCGACCGGATTCGAACCGGCGCTACCGCCTTGAGAGGGCGGCGTGCTAGGCCGCTACACAACGGGGGCCCTAGCGATCCTGCATCGAGTTCACCGGGAGCTACCCAAGTGATCCCGCGGGAAGGATCTGTACCCCCGACCGGATTCGAACCGGCGCTACCGCCTTGAGAGGGCGGCGTGCTAGGCCGCTACACAACGGGGGCTTTGCGGATGAGATCCGCGTACGTGCAGATGAAGCTCTGCGAGCTGGCCTACCTGGACTCGAACCAAGACTAACGGAACCAGAAACCGTCGTGCTGCCAATTACACCATAGGCCACCGGGGCGCGATCCCTCCGAGGGGGGATCTTGCTCGGCTTGCGCTTCCGGGGCTTTCCGGCCTTTCGGCCCGTTCCCCTCGGCGCAGGAAGAACATTACCCGAAGGTGGACGGTGCTCCAAAACGCGTATCCGCACGCAGGACGCGGGACAGCTGACGAAGGCCGGTGATGCGGGTCAGCTCGGGTCGTCCGCCGGTGTCCGCGCGGTCCAGCCAGATGCCCCGCAGCCCCGCCTCGGCCGCGCCCCGGGCGTCGATGTCGGGCTGGTCCCCGACGTACGCGACCTGTGCCGGCGGCAGCCCGAGGGCCGTGCACGCGGCGTGGAAGGCCTCGGCGGCCGGCTTGGCGACGCCGAGCTCCGCGGCGCACAGGACGGCCTCGAACCGGTCGCGCACGCCCAGCAGCCTCAGCTTGCGCTCCTGGTTGTGGATGCTGGAGTTCGACAGGACCGCCTGCCGGTACTCCCCCGCGAGCAGGTCGAGCGCGGGCAGGGCGTCCGGGAACAGCCCCCACGCGGCCTCGTAGTGGGCCATGTACCGCTCGAACCAGGCGTCGGCCTCGGCGGGGCTCAGGCCCGGCAGCGCGAGAAAGTCCCGGACCCGGTCGCGGCGCTGGTCGAGGAAGTCCACGCCGCCGGCCTCGAAGCGGCGCCAGTGCAGCGCCGTGAGCTCCTTCCAACGCACGAGGGCCTGGTCGACGGAGTCGTATCCGTCGGCCAGGCCCTCGGCCGCGAGGTGCGCGCTCATGCCGTCGTGGTCGGCGCGGGCGTAGTCGAAGAGGGTGTCGTCGATGTCCCAGAGGATCGCGCGGATGCCCATGGCACGACGGTACCGCCGGGGCGCCGCCGGCCGCCGGGGTTCGGCTCCCCCGGGTGCGCCGACGCCACGGGGGCGGCGGCCGGAGGGGATCCGGGCGCCGCCCCCGTGGGCGTACGGAAGGGTGTCAGCCGGCCAGCTTCGCCAGCGCGGCGTCGACGCGGGCGAGGGTCTTCTCCTTGCCCAGGATCTGCAGCGACTCGAAGAGCGGCAGGCCGATCGTGCGGCCGGTGACGGCGACGCGGACCGGGGCCTGCGCCTTGCCCAGCTTGAGGCCGTGGGCCTCGCCGGCGGTCAGGACGGCGTTCTTGAGGGACTCGGGGTCGCTCCAGTCGGCGGCCTCCAGCTTCTCGCGGGCGGTCACGAGGAGGGCGTCGGAGCCCTCCTTCATGGCCTTGGCCCAGCTGGCCTCGTCGAGGACCGGCTCCTTGAGGAAGAGGAAGTCGACGTTGGCCGTGATGTCCGACAGGACGGTCACGCGGGTCTGGGCGTACGGCGCGATGGCCTCCCAGGCGGCACGGTCGAAGTCCTCGGGGGCCCAGTTGGCGTGCGGGGCCGCCAGCCAGGGCTCGCAGGCCTCGGCGAAGGCCTTCGGGTCGAGCATGCGGATGTGGTCCGCGTTGATCGACTCGGCCTTCTTCAGGTCGAAGCGGGCCGGGTTGGCGTTGACGTCCGCGATGTCGAACTTCTCGACCATGTCCTCGATCGAGAAGACGTCCTGGTCGGCGGAGAACGACCAGCCGAGCAGCGACAGGTAGTTCAGCAGGCCCTCGGGGAGGAAGCCGCGCTCCCGGTAGAGGTTGAGGGAGGCCTGCGGGTCGCGCTTGGAGAGCTTCTTGTTGCCCTCGCCCATGACGTACGGCAGGTGGCCGAAGGCGGGGATCTCCTTGGCGACGCCCAGCTCGATCAGCGCCTTGTAGAGCGCGATCTGGCGCGGGGTGGAGGAGAGCAGGTCCTCGCCGCGCAGGACGTGGGTGATCTCCATCAGGGCGTCGTCGACCGGGTTGACCAGGGTGTACAGCGGGGCGCCGTTGGCGCGCACGATGCCGTAGTCGGTGACGTTCTCCGCCTGGACGGTGATCTCGCCGCGGACCAGGTCCGTGAACGTGGTCGCCTCGTCGGGCATCCGGAAGCGGACGATGTGGCTGCGGCCCTCGGCCTCGTACGCCTGCTTCTGCTCGGCGGTGAGGTCGCGGCAGTGGCCGTCGTAGCCGGACGGGCGGCCGGCCGCGCGGGCGGCCTCGCGGCGCTCGTCGAGCTCCTCGGCCGTGCAGTAGCAGGGGTACGCGTTGCCGTTGGCGACCAGGCGCTCGGCGATGTCGCGGTAGACGTCCATGCGCTGGGACTGGCGGTACGGGGCGTGCGGGCCGCCGATCTCCGGGCCCTCGTCCCAGGTGAAGCCGAGCCAGCGCATCGAGTCGAGCAGCTGCTGGTACGACTCCTCGGAGTCGCGCGCGGCGTCGGTGTCCTCGATGCGGAAGACGAACGTGCCCTGGTTGTGCCGGGCGAAGGCCCAGTTGAAGAGGGCGGTGCGGACCAGGCCCACGTGGGGGTTGCCGGTCGGGGAGGGACAGAAACGGACGCGGATCGCGTTAGCCACGCTTGATCACCTTGTTGGTGAGAGTGCCGATGCCTTCGATGGTGACGGCGACCTCGTCGCCGACGTTGAGGGGGCCGACCCCGGCGGGGGTGCCGGTGAGGATGACGTCGCCCGGGAGCAGCGTCATGGCCTCGGTGATGTGGACGACCAGGTCCTCGATGGAGCGGATCATGTCGCTCGTGCGGCCGAGCTGGCGCTGTTCGCCGTTGACGGTGGCCTGGACGGTCAGGTCGCCGGCGGCGGCCGGGGTCAGGTCGGTCTCCACCCAGGGGCCCAGCGGGCAGGAGGTGTCGAAGCCCTTGGCGCGGGCCCACTGGGCCTCGCGCTTCTGGACGTCGCGGGCGGTGACGTCATTGGCGCAGGTGTAGCCGAAGATGACGTCCTTGACGCGCTCGCGGGGAACCTCGCGGCACATGCGGCCGATGACCACGGCCAGTTCGGCCTCGTGGTGCAGCTCGTCGGAGAAGGAGGGGTACTCGATGGCGTCACCGGGGCCGATGACCGAGGTGGTGGGCTTGAAGAAGGTCACCGGAACCTCGGGGACCTCGTGGCCGAGCTCCTTGGCGTGCTCCGCGTAGTTGCGGCCGATGGCCACGATCTTGTTGGGGAGCACGGGCGGCAGCAGCCGCACCTTGCTGAGCGGGACCTTGGTGCCGCTCAGCTCGAAGTCGGTGTACGGGATGCCCTTGATGATGTCGAGGACCAGGCCGCCGGACTCGACGGTCCCTTCGCCCTCGACCGCGCCGAAGGCGACGTTGCCGTCGATGGAGAATCTGGCGATGCGCACGAGTGCTGTCGCCCCTCACTTGCTACTGGCTGGAGTCTGACGCTCCAGGCTAACGCGGCGAGGGGGCGCACCCTGCGGGTTTCCCGCCGGGCCGGCCGGGGACTAGCGCTCCGGGCGGTACGGCTCGGGGGCGGTCATCAGGATGGTGCGGCGCGGGTTGGCCGTCTGGCCCGGGAGCTGGACGGCGTACTCGGGCTGGGCGCCGCGGCCGAGCTGGGCGGCGTCCTCGAGGTGGGCGAGGGTGGCGCGGCGGGGGTTGGCCGTGGTGCGGAGTACGGGCGTCGTGTTCATCGCGGTGTCGGACCCTTGTCTGGGGAGTGGCGGGGTGGAGCACCCATTTTGTAAAGCGTCAGGCTAAACATGCAATTCCCTGCGAATGCATGGTCGATCCAACGAACTACGTGTGAGTTTGCTCACCACCACGGGAGCAAAAGGGGCATTACGCACCGCCACGGGTCGTCACCGAAACGGACATTCCGCCATTGAATGATCCATTCCGCTCCTGATCATGGCGACTGGGACACCCCGGCCCCCTCGCCCCTTCGCTGCGATACGCCCGATTCCTCCCTGATCATCTTCTACATGGGGTGACATGCCGTTCACACGTTGTCATCCCCTTCGCGCCACGCCCCACAGCCCTTGTTGGAGATCCGGCACTGTGCTGGAATTCCCGCACCGCCGCGGGTTTGCAAGCCGGCGCGCAGGAGGGCGCAACGCAGCGCCGGCCGAGTGGCGGGGAAGGGGGATCTGCGCCGGTCACCGACGACCACCACTGGGGCGCGCCTGCGCCCCACGAAGCCGACACCGTCCTCTCCGCTCACCCGGAGGGACGCCTGGTCCAGAGGTTGCGACGCTAGTGCAGGGACGTTTCAAGAGGGATGGCACGGGCTCTTCCCAGGCCCGGCAGGGCCGAGGGGAAGCTCCGGCGGAGCAGGAGCCGCGTGCCGGAGCCCAGCACGGCTCCTCGGCCCCGCACTCCCCGAACCCGGGACAGGGCGAGAGCGACACCGCCGCGCGCGGTGCCGCCGAGCCGTCCGCCGAGCAGACCGTGCTGCCCAAGGCCGGCACGGAGAACGAGGTCGGGCCCCGAATAGCCCTGCGCAACTGGCGCATCTCCACCCGTCTGGTGGCGCTGCTGACCCTCCCCGTGGTCGCGGCGACCAGCCTCGGCGGCATCCGTATCAGCGAGTCCCTCGAGGACATGCAGCAGCTCGACCACATGCAGCTGCTCACCAAGCTGACCAAGGAGGCCACCGACTTCGCGCAGGCCCTGCAGGCCGAGCGTGACCTGTCGGCGGGTCCGCTGGCCAACGACAAGTCGGTCAGCGACTACCAGATCTCCAACCCGCGCAAGGCGACCGACCGCGCGTACAAGGCGTTCCTCGACGCGACCAACGACATCCCGGCCACCGAGGACGACGAGTCGCTGCGCAGCATCCGGCAGAACGTCAGCCAGATCGCCTCGCAGGTCAGCCAGCTCGGTGCGATCCGCACCTCCGCGTACGAGAAGAACATCGCCCACTCGGTGACGGTCGAGGCGTACAGCCGCCTCATCCGCTCGCTGCTCAGCCTGTCCCAGGACATGGCGCAGGCGACCAGCAACCCGGAGATGATCAAGCGGACCCGCGCGCTCGCCGCGTTCTCGTCCGCCAAGGAGTACGCCTCCATCCAGCAGGCGATCATCGCCGCCGCGCTGCCCTCCAGCGACAGCAAGTCGGGCAGCCTCCAGCTCGGCGACCGCCTCTACGGCGAAGCCGCCCTCAACAGTGAGGGCGTCGAGCTCAAGACCTTCCAGTCGATCTACGAGTCGACCGGTGGCAACGCGGACGAGCTGACCGGCTCCCTGACCAGCGGCAACCCGTCCATCGAGGCGGCCGACAAGTACACCGAGCGGGTACTCCAGTCGGACCGCGGGATGTCCGACCGCGTCAAGCGCGGTCACCTGAACTTCACCGACGAGTACGGCACGAAGATCCAGGCCATGAACACCATCGAGGCCACGCTGCTGGGCGAGATGGAGAGCAAGGCCCGTGAGCTGCGCCAGGAGTCGCAGCGCGACGCCATCATCAACGGTGCGCTGATCCTCCTCGTCCTCGGCGTCTCCCTCGTCGGCGCCTTCGTCGTGGCCCGGTCCATGATCCGCTCGCTGCGCCGGCTCCAGGACACCGCGACCAAGGTCGCCCAGGAACGCCTGCCCGAGCTGGTCAAGCAGCTCTCCGAGTCCGACCCGCAGGACGTCGACACCTCCGTCGAGTCCGTCGGTGTGCACTCCCGCGACGAGATCGGCCAGGTGGCCGCGGCCTTCGACGACGTGCACCGCGAGGCCGTCCGCCTCGCCGCCGAGCAGGCCCTCCTCCGGGGCAACGTCAACGCGATGTTCACCAACCTCTCGCGCCGTTCCCAGGGCCTCATCCAGCGTCAGCTCTCGCTCATCTCCGAGCTGGAGTCCCGCGAGGCCGACCCGGACCAGCTGTCCTCGCTCTTCAAGCTGGACCACCTCGCGACACGTATGCGCCGGAACGGCGAGAACCTCCTCGTCCTCGCCGGTGAGGAGCCGGGCCGTCGCTGGACCCGCCCGGTCCCGCTGGTCGACGTCCTGCGCGCCGCCGCGTCCGAGGTGGAGCAGTACGAGCGCATCGAACTGGCCTCGGTCCCGGCGACCGAGGTCGCCGGCCGGGTCGTCAACGACCTCGTGCACCTCCTCGCCGAGCTGCTGGAGAACGCCACCTCGTTCTCCTCCCCGCAGACCAAGGTCAAGGTCACCGGTCACGCCCTGCCCGACGGCCGGGTGCTCGTCGAGATCCACGACACCGGCATCGGCCTCTCCCCCGAGGACCTCGCCGCGATCAACGAGCGGCTCGCCTCGCCGCCCACCGTGGACGTCTCCGTCTCCCGCCGCATGGGTCTGTTCGTGGTCGGCCGCCTGTCCCTGCGACACGGCATCCGGATCCAGCTCCGCCCGTCCGACTCGGGCGGCACCACCGCGCTCGTCATGCTCCCGGTCGACGTCGCCCACGGCGGCAAGAAGCCCGCGCCGAAGCCCGGCGCCGGCGGCCAGGGCGCCATGCCGCAGGGCCAGTCCGCCCCCGGCGGTCTGCTGACCGGCGGTCCCGGCGCGCCCGGTGGCCCCGGTGCTCCCGGCGGCCGTCCGGGCGGTGCCCCGGGCGCTCCCGGCGGCCGGCTCAACCCCGGTGCCGGACCGCGCACCGCGCTGCCCGGTCGGGACGGCGCCCAGCGCCAGGGCGGTCCGCAGGGCCAGGGCGGTCCGCAGGGCCCGAACCTGTTCCAGGAGCGCAGCCCGCTGCCCGCGCAGGCCCAGGGCCCGCAGACGGCACAGCTGCCGCAGATCCCCCAGGAGCCGCAGCGGCCCGAGCCGCAGCAGCGTCCGGGTCTCGGCGCCCCCGGCGGTTTCGTCGGCGGCGCGCAGAGCGCGATCCCGTCCCGTACGGACGTCTGGGGCGGCCAGCCGGCCGGCCAGGCTCCGCAGCAGCGGGCGCCGCAGGAGCCCCAGCAGGGCCAGAACGGCTTCCCGCGCGCCGAGCTCCCGGGCGGCAACCCGCAGCCGCAGCGCCCGCAGGCCACCAGCTGGGGCAACGACCCGGCGCAGCCGGTCCGCAGGCCGCAGCAGGACATGACGCCGCTCGACGCGCCGCGCGGTCACGAGGAGCCGGACAACACGGGCCGCTACGCGCAGCCCGGCGCCCCGCAGGGCCCCGGCTCCACGGGCCAGTTCCCGCGGCCCGACTTCGGTGCCCCGCAGCAGCAGATGCCGCAGCCGCAGGTGCCGCAGGGCTACCAGGGCGGTGCGCAGGACCCGGCGTCCACCGCGCAGTTCCCGCGGCCCGACTTCGGTGCTCCGCAGGGTCCGGGCTCCACGGGCCAGTTCCCGCGCCCCGACTTCGGCGCCCCGCAGCCGCAGGCCCAGCAGGCCCAGCAGGCCCAGCAGCAGGCGTACGGCCAGCAGCCGTTCGTCCCGCAGGCGCAGACCCCGCAGCAGGTCCCGCAGGGTCAGCCGCAGCAGCAGGCCCCGCAGGCCCCGGCCCCGCGCCGGCAGCCGCAGGACCAGCAGCAGGGCCGGCCCCAGCAGCCGCAGCTCCAGCAGCCGCGCCAGCCGGAGGCCCTGCCGCCGGCGCCGAGCTCCGGTGACGTGCGTACCCCGCTGTACGACACGCTGGAGACCAACTGGTTCCGCCAGGAGCAGGGCCAGGGCCAGACCCCTGGTCAGGTCCCGGGTCAGCCGCAAGGTCAGGCGCAGGGTCAGGCCCCGGGCCAGGCTCCCGCGCGGCACCGGCAGCAGGCCCCGGCTCCGGGCGTCCCCCAGCAGCCCGTCGCCGCGGCCCCGCAGCAGCAGGGTCCGCAGCCGACGCAGGAGCAGCAGCGAGGCGGCGCCTGGCGCACCTCCCCCAATGACGAACTGGTGCGCCAGGCCGAGCGGGTGCGTAAGCCCGCGGCCGGCGGTGTCACCGATTCCGGGCTTCCGCGGCGGGTGCCGCGAGCCAACCTCGTGCCCGGGACCGCCCAGGAGCAGGCCCAGTCGGCCGGCCCCCAGGTCTCCCGTGCACCCGACGACGTCCGCGGCCGGCTCACCAATCTGCGCCGCGGTATCCAGCAGGGCCGACAGGCCGGCAACTCGACCACGGGTTCCCACCACGTCGGTCCGACCCACCAGCAGGAGCACTAGTTGAGCGCGATGAGCCAGGCTGCGCAGAATCTGAACTGGTTGATCACCAACTTCGTGGACAACACCCCCGGGGTGTCCCACACGGTGGTGGTCTCCGCCGACGGTCTGCTCCTTGCCATGTCCGAAGGGTTCCCCCGCGACCGCGCCGACCAGCTGGCGGCGGTCGCGTCCGGACTGACCTCGCTGACCGCGGGGGCGTCCCGGATCTTCGAGGGGGGTCCCGTCGCCCAGACGGTGGTGGAGATGGAGCGCGGCTTCCTCTTCCTCATGTCCGTCTCCGACGGTTCCTCGCTGGCCGTGCTCGCGCACCCCGAGTGCGACATCGGCCTCGTGGGCTACGAGATGGCCCTCCTCGTGGACCGGGCCGGCACCGTCCTCACCCCGGACCTGCGTGCCGAGCTCCAGGGCAGCCTGCTCCACTGAGCCGAAACCGACCTCGTACTCCGAACACGACCGACCGCAGGGCGGTGCGCCCCTCCGCGCCGCCCCCGGACCGTTCATCGTCCGGCCGCCCCACCCGGCCCCCCACCGGCCCCATCAGACGGCAGAACCTTCTGCTGTCACGCCCGGAGGATTCATGACCCCGCCCCCCGCCTCTCACGATCCGTATGGCGCCTCGCTCGACGAGGGGTACGGAGCTGAAGGCGACCAGCCGCTGGTCCGCCCTTACGCGATGACCGGCGGCCGGACCCGGCCGCGCTACCAGCTCGCCATCGAGGCCCTGGTCAGCACCACGGCCGACCCGGCGCATCTGGCCACCCTGCTCCCCGAGCACCAGCGGATCTGCCACCTGTGCCGCGAGGTGAAGTCGGTGGCCGAGGTCTCGGCGCTCCTGTCGATGCCGCTCGGTGTGGCCCGCATCCTCGTCGCCGACCTGGCGGAGGCGGGCATGGTGGCGATCCACCAGCCGGGCAACGGAGAGGCCGGCGGCACGCCGGACGTGACGCTCCTGGAAAGGGTGCTCAGTGGACTTCGCAAGCTCTAACGGCGGCGCGGCCCGTTCCACCACCAGCGCGAAGATCGTGGTGGCGGGTGGCTTCGGCGTCGGCAAGACCACGTTCGTGGGGGCGGTCTCCGAGATCAACCCGCTGCGGACCGAGGCCGTGATGACGTCCGCGTCCGCGGGCATCGACGACCTCACCCACACCGGGGGCAAGACCACCACGACGGTGGCGATGGACTTCGGCCGCATCACCCTGGACCAGGACCTGATCCTGTACCTGTTCGGTACGCCGGGCCAGGACCGTTTCTGGTTCATGTGGGACGACCTCGTCCGCGGCGCCATCGGTGCCGTGGTGCTGGTCGACACCCGGCGGCTCGCCGACTGCTTCCCCGCGGTCGACTACTTCGAGAACTCGGGCCTCCCCTTCGTCATCGCCCTCAACGGCTTCGACGGACACCAGCCGTACAACCCGGAAGAGGTCCGTGAGGCCCTCCAGATCGGGCCCGACACCCCGATCATCGTCACGGACGCCCGCCACCGCGCGGACGCCAAGAGCGCGCTCATCACCCTGGTCGAGCACGCCCTCATGGCGCGGCTGAAGTAGTACACATCAAGTAGAAGTTGATATACGGAAGTTGTCGTAGAGGTTTTGGGGGCGGTCTGTGTCCTTCGACACGGCCACCCCCGAGTTCATAACATTTCGACAGAGAATTGGGCCGCCTCGGACACCCGACGCATCCGATCGGTGCCGCTGCGCTCACATGAGCCCCGCCATTTGGCGGGGCTCGCTCTTTATGCCCGTTTTATCTCTGGCGTGAAGCCCAAAAACCGGCTGCTTCGCACTGTTTGGAAGGGACCCCCTTCACGTGCTGCAATTCATGAACTCCCGAGTAGTACGGCCCTGAACGAAACACCGGCACAACGTAGGTGCCGACGCCGAGAGGTTGTTGGTCGAGTGAGGCGAAGCAAGGAAAGCTCCGCGGAGCAGCAGACGCGGGGCAACTTCACGCCGCCGTCGCGCGCGGCGATGTCGCCCGCGGACGAGCCCGTGACGCCCCCGGCCCCGAGCCGCAAGGGCAGCTCCAGCAAGCTGTCCCCGCGCAACTGGCGCGTGCCCACCAGGCTGAACGCGATCCTGCTCATACCCGTCCTCGTCGGTCTGGTCATGGGCGGCTTCCAGGTGAAGGCGTCCATCGACACCTGGCAGGAGGCGCAGGACGCCGAGAAGACGGCGCTCATCGTGCGCGCCGCCTCCCAGTACGGCCAGGCGCTGCTCAACGAGCGTGACCTCACCGCCGCTCCCCTGCTCAGGGCCAAGACGGCCGAGGACCGGCAGAGCGACGAGGTCACCCAGGCGTACGCCGCCACCGACGCCGCCAAGCTCAGCTTCGACGAGGCCGTCAAGGACATGCCCAGCGGGCAGGGCCTGGAGCGGCGCCTCAAGCTGTTCCGGGACTCCGAGCCCAAGCTGGAGGGGCTGCGCAAGATCGCCTACACGCGCTCCCTCGACCCGGTGAACACCCAGCTCGGCTACACGGGCATCCAGCACTACCTGATGGAGTTCTCCAACGAGCTCGGTCTGGGCACCGGCAACATCACCAGCTACGGCCGCACGGTCTACGCGATCCAGCTCGCGAAGGCCGCCGAGTCGCTCCAGCGGTCGATCGGCACCCAGCTCCTCGTGCGTCCCAGCAAGAAGGACGACGTCTTCGCGCAGCAGTCGGTTGCGTTCAACTCGTACAACTATCTGGAGCAGATCGCCCTGGGCGAGTTCCAGTCCGGTGGTACCGAGGCCGACGTCGAGCGGCTGAAGCAGGTCATGGCCGGCAAGGCCGCCGACGGCGCCAAGAAGATGGCGGGCGCCGGCGTCGAGCTGCCCAAGGGCAAGGACGACTCCGTCTACACCGGTGTCGCCCAGCTGATCGGCTCCGCCAAGGACCCCGAGGCGCTCGCCGACCTCAAGAGCCAGGGCATCACGCCCGAGAGCTGGCTGGCCGTCTCCACCGGCAAGTTCGACGGCTACACCGAGGTGGAGAAGGAGCTCGTCGACAAGGCCGTGACGGAGGCCGCCGACATCTCCGACGGCGCCCAGACCGACGCGTACGTCAACGGCGGCATCGTCGTGATCGCCCTGCTCGCCGCCTTCATCCTGGCCGGGATGATGGCCCGGCAGATGAGCCGCTCGATGCGCGAGCTGCGCACCGCCGCCTTCGGCATCGCCGAGCAGCGCCTGCCGATGCTGGTCGACCAGCTGTCCCGTACCGAGCCCGGCCGGGTCGACACCCGCGTGCAGCCCATCCCGATCGACTCCCAGGACGAGATCGGCGAGGTCGCCCGCGCCTTCGACCAGGTGCACCGCGAGGCCGTCCGGCTCGCCGCCGAGCAGGCCATGCTCCGGGGCAACGTCAACGCGATCTTCACCAACCTGTCGCGCCGCAACCAGTCGCTGATCGAGGGCCAGCTGACCCTCATCACCGACCTGGAGAACAACGAGGCCGACCCGGACCAGCTGGAGAACCTCTTCAAGCTGGACCACCTGGCGACCCGTATGCGCCGCAACGGCGAGAACCTCCTCGTCCTCGCCGGCGAGGAGCCCGGCCGCCGCTGGGACCAGCCGGTCCCGCTGGTCGACGTCATGCGCGCCGCCTCCTCCGAGGTGGAGCAGTACGAGCGCATCGAGCTGGCCGGCGTGCCGGAGGCCGAGATCCACGGCCAGGCCGTGACCGACCTCGTGCACCTGCTCGCCGAGCTCCTGGAGAACGCCACCACGTTCTCCTCCCCGCAGACCAAGGTCCGCGTCACCGCGACCCGTCTCCCCGACGGCCGCGTGATGGTCGAGATCCACGACAAGGGCATCGGCCTGACCGCCGAGGACTTCGCGGACATCAACCACAAGCTGGCCAACCCGCCGACGGTGGACGCCGCCGTCTCGCAGCGCATGGGCCTCTTCGTGGTCGGCCGCCTCGCCGACCGGCACGGCATCCGCGTCCAGCTCCGCCCCTCGGGCGAGCAGGCCGGCACGACCTCGCTGGTCATGCTGCCGGACGCGATCACCCACGGCGGTGGCGGCGAGCAGCCGACGCAGGACGACTTCACCGTCTCGCAGATGATCCCGCAGCAGCAGCACTCGGCCTTCGAGGCGCCGCAGCAGCAGCTCCAGCCGATGCGGACCGCCGCGGAGCTCGGCTTCGACGACTCCCGCTACGAGGAGCCGGCCGAGGAGCAGCAGCTCGACCCGGTGAACCGTTCGCTGCAGCGCGAGGAGCGCCGCGCCAACCTGGAGGCCCAGGCGCAGGGCGGGGAGCACCCGCTGTACCGGGACGAGGCCGACGCCGCCGCGCAGCAGGGCTTCGCGCCGCAGGAGCAGGCGCCGGAGCACGCGCAGCCGTACGCCACGGAGTACCCGAACGCCGAGTACCCGAACGCCGGCTACCCCGCCGAGTACCCGCAGGAGCAGAACGGCTTCGGCTACGCCCCGCAGGGTTACCCGGAGCAGCAGGCCCAGCAGGGCTACGCGCAGCCGGTCGACGGCTACCGGGACCAGGCGTATGCGGAAGCCGCGTACGACGGTCAGGCCGGTGGCCACACGGCGTACGAGAACAGCTACGAACCCCAGGCCCACCAGGGTGACTGGCCTCAGCAGACGGCGTACCAGAACGGTTACGCGCAGGAGTTCGGGACCGAATCGGAATCTGTCCAGGCCGCTCCCGAACAGGCCCCCGAGCGCGTAGGCTTCGACCGTCCGGGTCCCACGCAGAGTCCCACCCCGGACGCCGGCCACGCACTGACCGACGCCGGTCTGCCGCGCCGCGGCAGCGTCGCCCCGCAGGCGCCGCAGACCCCGCAGGCAACGCAGCAGCCCGCGCCGCCGGCCCAGCCCGCGCAGCCGGTCGCCGACGCAGCCGAAGGCACCGAGGACTGGCGCTCCGCCAATGACGAGCGCTGGTCCCGGGCCGAGAAGCTCCGCGATCCGAAGGCGGGCGGGGTCACCCCCTCCGGTCTTCCGCGGCGGGTCCCCAAGGCCAACCTGGTCGAGGGATCGGCGGAGCACACCCCGCAGGGCGGCCCCCAGGTCTCCCGCGCACCCGAGGACGTGCGGGGCAGGTTGAGCAACCTGCGCCGCGGTGTCCAGCAGGGACGCAACGCGGGGACGGACACGAACGGATCGGGCCTCGGCCCGGGTAGTACCTACAACCAGGAGCGTTAGTGTGAGCCCGATGAGCCAGGCGGCGCAGAATCTGAACTGGTTGATCACCAACTTCGTGGACAACACCCCCGGGGTGTCCCACACGGTGGTGGTCTCCGCCGACGGACTCCTGCTCGCGATGTCCGAGGGTTTCCCCCGGGACCGTGCCGACCAGCTGGCGGCGGTCGCCTCCGGGCTGACCTCGCTGACCGCGGGCGCGTCCCGCATCTTCGAGGGCGGCGCGGTCAACCAGACCGTGGTGGAGATGGAGCGCGGCTTCCTCTTCATCATGTCGGTCTCGGACGGGTCCTCGCTGGCCGTGCTGGCCCACCCGGAGGCCGACATCGGTCTGGTGGGCTACGAGATGGCACTGCTGGTCGACCGTGCGGGAAGCGTCCTGACTCCTGACCTCCGGGCGGAGCTTCAGGGAAGTCTTCTCAACTAACAGACAGACAGTGCGTTTCTCGTCACCGCCCCGTAGGGTGCGGTGGCGCGGTTCCAAGGGACATGGAGCCGCGAGGCAGTCGGAGGAGGAGACGTGGGAACACCCCCGGGCAGTAGCCCTTACAACGGTTTCGACGCGCACCGGGCGCCGCAGGGCGACCCGGCGCAGAACCGGTTCAACTTTCCCTCCACGCCGAGCAGACAGGGTGTACCGCAGCCCTACCAGCAGCAGCCGCAGCCTCAGCCCTCCGCCGCCGGCAGCCCGAGCGCGTCCACCGCGCCGGGCCACCGGTCGGGCGGTCAGGGCAGCTCGGGCGGGCACAACCCGCTCGTACGTCCGTATGCGATGACCGGCGGCCGGACCCGGCCGCGTTACCAGCTCGCCATCGAGGCGCTGGTCAGCACGACGGCCGATCCGTCCCGGCTGCAGGGGCAGTTGCCCGAGCACCAGCGGATCTGCCGGCTGTGCTTCGAGATCAAGTCGGTCGCGGAGATCTCGGCCCTTCTCTCCATCCCCCTCGGCGTTGCCCGGATTCTCGTCGCCGACCTGGCGGAGGCCGGACTTGTCGCCATCCACCAGCCCGGCGGCGACGAGGCCGCCGGCGGTCAGCCAGACGTGACACTGCTCGAAAGGGTGCTCAGTGGACTTCGCAAGCTCTAACGGCGGCGCGGCCCGTTCAACCACCAGCGCGAAGATCGTGGTGGCGGGTGGCTTCGGCGTGGGCAAGACCACGTTCGTCGGCGCGGTCTCGGAGATCAACCCGCTGCGGACCGAGGCCGTGATGACGTCCGCGTCCGCGGGCATCGACGACCTCACCCACACCGGCGACAAGACGACGACGACTGTCGCCATGGACTTCGGCCGCATCACCCTGGACCAGGACCTGATCCTGTACCTCTTCGGTACGCCGGGCCAGGACCGCTTCTGGTTCATGTGGGACGACCTCGTCCGCGGCGCCATCGGCGCCGTCGTCCTCGTCGACACCCGGCGACTCGCCGACTGCTTCCCCGCGGTCGACTACTTCGAGAACTCGGGCCTCCCCTTCGTCATCGCCCTCAACGGCTTCGACGGACACCAGCCGTACAACCCCGAAGAGGTCCGCGAGGCCCTCCAGATCGGGCCCGACACCCCGATCATCACCACCGACGCCCGCCACCGCGCGGACGCCAAGAGCGCGCTCATCACCCTGGTCGAGCACGCCCTCATGGCGCGCCTGCGGTAACCGTCCCGACGGGCCGAGGAGGTACGGAGGCCCCGTACGCCGTTCGCGGTGTACGGGGCCTTCGCCGTGTCCGGGTACGCCGAAGGGGCCCCCGGTCTCCCGGGGGCCCCTTCGGTACGGGCGTCAGCGCCAGCTGTGCGGGGCGCGGAAGCCGTTCTCGCGCTCCAGGCGGCGCCAGCCGGCCGTGGAGCGGCCGTGGGCGGTCAGCGTGCTCTCGTCGGGCTGGGCGGCGGCGCGGGCCAGCAGGACCGCGGTGATCGCGGCCAGCTCCTCGGGCTCGGCGTGCCCCTTCTCGACGCGGAGAAGGTTGGCTGTGGCAGGCGTGGTCACTTGGGTGGGCTCCTCTTACTGAGGCGGGTTGCCGTGCTTGCGGGACGGCAGGTCGGCGTGCTTGGTGCGGAGCATCGCGAGGGACTTGGCGAGTACCTCGCGGGTCTCGGCGGGGTCGATGACGTCGTCGACCAGGCCGCGCTCCGCGGCGTAGTAGGGGTGCATCAGCTCGGCCTTGTACTCCTTGACCATGCGCGCACGCATGGCCTCGGGGTCCGCGGCCTCCGCGATCTGCTTGCGGAAGATCACGTTGGCGGCGCCTTCGGCACCCATCACCGCGATTTCGTTGGTGGGCCAGGCGTACGTCAGGTCGGCGCCGATCGACTGGGAGTCCATGACGATGTACGCGCCGCCGTACGCCTTGCGCAGGATCAGCGAGATCCGGGGCACGGTCGCGTTGCAGTACGCGTAGAGCAGCTTCGCGCCGTGGCGGATGATTCCACCGTGCTCCTGGTCGACGCCGGGCAGGAAGCCGGGTACGTCCAGAAGAGTGATGATCGGAATGTTGAACGCGTCGCACATCTGCACGAAGCGGGCGGCCTTCTCGGAGGCCTCGATGTCGAGCACGCCGGCCAGCGACTGGGGCTGGTTGGCGACGATGCCGACGACCTGGCCGTCGAGCCGGGCGAGGGCGCAGATGATGTTGCGGGCCCAGCGCTCGTGGATCTCCAGGTAGTCGCCGTCGTCGACGAGCTCCTCGATGACCTTGTGCATGTCGTACGGGCGGTTGCCGTCGGCGGGCACGAGGTCGAGCAGCACGTCCGAGCGGCGGTCGGCCGGGTCCTCGGAGGCGACGGTCGGCGGGTTCTCGCGGTTGTTCTGCGGGAGCATCGACAGGAGGTAGCGCACCTCGGCGATGCAGGTCTCCTCGTCGTCGTACGCGAAGTGCGCGACGCCGGAGGTCTCGGCGTGCACGTCGGCGCCGCCGAGGCCGTTCTGGGTGATCTCCTCGCCGGTGACCGCCTTGACGACGTCCGGGCCGGTGATGAACATCTGCGAGGTCTCGCGGACCATGAAGACGAAGTCGGTGAGGGCGGGGCTGTAGGCCGCGCCGCCGGCGCACGGGCCGAGCATCACCGAGATCTGCGGGATGACGCCCGAGGCGCGGGTGTTGCGCTGGAAGATGCCGCCGTAGCCGGCGAGGGCGGAGACGCCCTCCTGGATGCGGGCGCCGGCGCCGTCGTTCAGGGAGACCAGCGGGGCACCGGCCGCGATGGCCATGTCCATGATCTTGTGGATCTTGGTGGCGTGGGCCTCGCCGAGGGCGCCGCCGAAGATCCGGAAGTCGTGCGCGTAGACGAAGACCGTGCGGCCGTCGACGGTGCCCCAGCCGGTGATGACGCCGTCGGTGTACGGCTTCTTCGACTCCAGGCCGAAGCCGCTGGCGCGGTGCCGGCGGAGCTGCTCGACCTCCTGGAAGGAACCGGCGTCGAGCAGCAGCTCGATGCGCTCACGAGCGGTCAGCTTGCCCTTGGCGTGCTGGGCCTCGGTCGCTCGGTCACTCGGGCCACGCCGAGCCTGCTCGCGCAGCTCGTGCAGCTCGGCCACACGGCCACGGGCGTCAGCGGGCTCGCTCGGGATCTGGTCCACAACGGTCATGTACCGACCCTACGAACTCAGGCAAGGAAACCCCGCCGTCGACTCCGTACAGTCTCCCGTGTCGATTCCTGGTGGGGCTTGACAGAACCTTGGCCCCACCAGGCCGAGTCAACAGCCAGACACCCCAGGTGATTGTAGGGTTTCTACACAAGCACATCGCAACGGTGGGTGGCCCCCGCGGTACCGGGCGTGATCCGCAGCCGCAGCGCCGCCCCCGTGCCGAGCACCTCGACGGTGGCGTCGTGGGCGAGCACCGCGCGCACCGGCCGGTCCCAGACCAGCTCGAACGGCTGCCCCGACCGCACCGGCTCGCTCACCCGCAGCGTCACCGTGGAGCGGCTCCGCCGCAGCAGCAGGCTCGCGGGCGCGGACACGGTGAGCCGGTCCACCGTACCGGCCTGCCAGAAGGAGGCCGCCGTCAGTCCGAGCGAGGGCACGGCGACCGCCTGCCGGGCGGCGTCGTTGGCGAGGATCCGCAGCCAGCCGGGGTCGGCGGCGCGGGCGGCGAGGGTGCGCGCCGAGGCCCCCGGCATCAGGAGGTAGGCGTACGAGGCGCCCGTCGGGTCGGTGCCGTGGTCCAGCCAGAGGGTCTGGTAGCGGCGGGTGCGGCGCTCGGTGGAGCTGGTGGTGTTGATGTCGCTCCAGGCGCCCGTGCGGTCCTCGCGCAGGGTGCGCAGCCCTCCCGTACCGCCCGGGAGGACCCAGCCGCCGTGGCCTTCGAGGTGGGCCCAGCCGTCGCCGGTGGTGAGGGCCTCGGTGCCGGCCTCGCCGAGCAGGCGGTTGTCGACGACGGTCTCGACGGGGACGCCGTCGCGCGCGGTGATCCCGGCGCCCAGGCAGATGACGGTGTCGGCGGCGCAGAACCAGGACTTGCGGGCCTCCAGGGTGGAGCCGAGGCCCTTGAGGTGCTGGCCCACGGCGGCGAACTCCCCGTCGGTGGCGCCGCCGACCCACTGCACGGCCGGCCGGGCGGCGCCCCACTCGCCGCCCGCGCGGTCGGCGAGGCGCTTGGTGGAGACGGTGGTGCCGGGCAGCCGGTAGGGGTCGACGGTGGGCCAGAACCAGTCGGTGTACTGGTCGCCCTGGCCCCGGGTCCACCAGGAGAGCATGCCGGCGCCGGTGTGCCAGCCGCGCGGGTGCTCGCCGTTGCCGCACTCGTAGTACGCGATGCGCTCGGAGGCCATGGCGATGTTGGCGGCCCAGCCAGGGCGGCGGTGCACGGCCCGGTCCATGGCGGCGAACAGGCGGTGGCCGGTGGGTTCGGGCGCGGCCGGGGCGGGGGCGGCGGCGATGGCGTGCAGCCGGGCGAGGTCGGCGACGCCGAGCTGGCGGGCGGCGAGGACCGGGGAGACGGTGTCCCGCTCGATCCAGCCCTTCACGCGGGCGTGCCAGCGGGTCCGCTCGGCGGGGCTCGCGCCGCCGGCGAGCAGGGCGATGGCGGCGATGAGGCCCTGCCCGTGGAAGTGGTCGGAGCGCATGATCCGCCGCTCGTCGCTCTTCAGGTAGCCGCGGCTGACGGCCCGCCCGTTGACGCTGTCCATCATCAGGCCGTCGTAGATGAGGGGCGCGTAGGCGTGCTCGACGCTGTCGAGGATGATCTGCCGGTTCGGGTCGGTGACCTCCCAGGGGGAGCCGGCGAGCAGGGTGAAGAGCCGGCCGAGGCCGTCGAGCATGACCTGGCCGTAGGTGCCGGAGTAGGCGACCCAGGTGTGCTGGACGAAGGAGCCGTCGGCGTAGAGGCCGTCGCCCTTCGTGACGTACGGGAAGACGGGCGAGAGGGCGTCGCGGGCGAGGGCCAGCTTGGCGGGGTGCGCGCCGAGCACACCGCGCAGGGCGACCGAGCGGCACAGGTCGACCCGGTTGGCGCCGGTGGAGGTGCCGGTGTACGCGCCGATCGCGGAGTCCGGGACGAAGTGGTCGACGGCGGCGCAGGCGGCGGCGATCCGGTCGGCGCCGAGCAGCGGGTGGAGGGCGGCGACGATGTCCATGAGCAGGCGCGGGGCGCCTATCTGCCACTCCCACCAGTTGCCGTACCGGGTGGTGCCGGAGTGGTAGACCCGCTCGGAGAGGTGGTCGAGGCCGCGCAGGACGTCGGCGAGGAGGGCGGGGTCGCCGGTGGAGCCGGTGCCGTCCTGGACGTACGCCTGGGTCATCGTCCACAGCCGCCCGTAGCCCTGGGTGATGCCGGCGGGCGGGTCGAAGGGGGCGTCGGGCCACAGGGAGTTCGCGGCGGGCGCCATGGTGGCGCGGAAGCCGCGGGCGAGGGTGCCGGTCTCGGCGAGCCGGGAGGCGTAGGGCTCG
This sequence comes from Streptomyces sp. NPDC023157, assembly GCF_055560575.1. NCBI lineage: Bacteria > Bacillati > Actinomycetota > Actinomycetes > Kitasatosporales > Streptomycetaceae > Streptomyces > Streptomyces sp. NPDC023157. The sequence goes on along the minus strand of NZ_JBVHIL010000009.1, from coordinate 288,921 downwards.
GCCCCGGCGTCGTAGCCGGAGCCGAGCTGGAGGTCGAGCCAGCGCAGCCGCAGGGTCTCGAACGCGTCACCGCCGGGCTCGGCGGACTGGGCGGCCTGGGCGAGGGGAGCGGCCTGGGCGTGGGGTGCGAGGGCGAGGGCGGCCGCGGCGGCGGAGGTGGCGCCGAGGAAGGTGCGGCGGGACCAGCCGCTTGCGAAGGGGACGGACACGGGAGCCTCCCGGGGGAAGAGGTGGGGACCGGTTGGCGCCCGGTGTAGCATCCGTCGCCCGACGCAATCAATGAGCACAGCAAACGCTTTCTACCTTGGCCTGCCGGGCCTGTGCGGGTTCAGCCGCCGCAGTGGAACCGCGCGCTCCCCCAGTCGGCGTGGTCGTTGCCGTTGCCGTCGCCGCCATCCCCGACGACCAGGTCGACATACGCGGCCCCGGTGACGTCGGCGGTGAGCGCCCACGCCGGGTCGGCCGCCCGGAGCACCGGGGACGCCGCCTTCTCCGTCCCGTCCGCGCGCACCGAGAAGCTGACCGATCCTCGGCTGGTCTGGACGTCGTCCACACCGACCTCGGCGGTGAAGGAGGTGCACCGGCCGCCCAGGTAGTAGCGGACGGTGGCCGGGGCGTGGCTGCCCAGACCCTTGGCGTAGGTCACTCCCCCGATACGCAGCGGGCTGCCGTCGCCGGTGCCGGTCTCGCCGTTGGAGAGGTCCTTCTCGACGGGGCCCCAGCCGTTGCTCGCGGAGGTCCAGTCGAGGTCGCTGGCCCAGCTGTCGGCCGTGGGCGGCGGGGGCAGGGTGCGGACGGTGGTGGCGGCGGTCAGGCTCCGGGGCCCGCCGCCGGTCTCGTACGCGACGCTCGCGCCCAGCTCGTACGGCCGGTAGGGGGCGTCGACCGGCGGGGTGACCCGCCAGGTGGCGGTGGCCTTCCCGCCCACGGCGACCGGGGCGAGGACGACGGGCCCGGCGGGCTCGGCGGTCCAGCCCTCGGGGAGGGTGAGCACGGCCCGCGCGCCGGAGACCTCGGCGGCCTCGTCGTTGCCGAAGGTGACGGTGACGGTGTTCGCGCGGCCCGGCTCCAGCGTCTCGGGCGCGGTGACGCCGAGGGTGCCGCAGGCGGGGCGCTCGGCGGCCGGGCCGAGGTCGGTCACGGTGAAGCCGTCGAGCACGAAGTCGGCGCCGTCGGGGGCGTCCGCCCGCTTGCGCAGACCGGTCCAGGTGTCGCCGCAGCCCGCGGTGACGGTCTCGGCGAAGTGCCCGGTCGTCCGCTGCTGCCCGATCGGGGTGCGGCGGGTCTCGACGGGGGCGCCCGGTCCGCTCGTACGGTCGTAGCCGGCGACCCACTCGTAGGCGCCGGCGTGGCTGGACTGGTAGGCGAAGGCGACGCGGTAGCGGTGCCCGTCCTTCATCGGGACGGTCCAGGGGGCGGTCCGGTAGACCAGGCCGCTGTTCTCGTCGTGCGACTTGAGGGACTCGGCGCCGTCGAGCACGTCGTCGACGAGCTTCCCGTTCCAGCCCGCCTGCGTGTACGGGGCGTGCAGCTGGGCGATGTGGGTGCGCGGGTCGGTGGTGCCGCCCGCGTCGCCCTTCAGGAAGGGGCCCCAGCCCTGGTCGACGGCCTCGAAGTCCTCGTACACGAGGGTGCCGGGCCTGGTCGCGGGGGCGTCGGCGACGATCCGGACGTCGTCGACGCGGACCGTTGCCGTGCTGCCCGGCGCCGCCTCGATCCTCAGCTCGGTGCGCGCCCCGGCGGTGAAGGTGACCTTGGCGCGCTGGAGGCGGGTGCCGTTCCAGTCGGAGGCGGCGACGCGGTCCTCCAGGACCGAGCGCTCGACGGTGACGGACCGGCCGCCGACGGAGAGGGTGGTGGGCCGGGTCTTCCCGGCCTCGACCTCGATCAGGGCGGAGGCCGTGTACCGGGCGCCGGGGGTCAGGCCGCCGATCCGCTGGCGGACGGACGCGGGGTCGGCGCCGGTGAGCCGGGCGCTGGTGCGGCCCTGGGTGTCGGTGTCCCGGGCGACGGTGCCGGTCTTCGTCCAGGAGCGCAGGCCGGCGTCGTTGAAGCCGGGGTCCTTGACGGGGGTGCCCTGGCCCCAGCGGGGGGCGCGCTGCTCGGGCGCCCGGTCCGGGTAGAGGACGTAGGGCTGTCCGGCGGCGGCGTCCAGGGTGAGGTGCCCGTCGACGGGCCGGACGGTGCCGGTCTTCACGCGCCCGTTGTCGGTGAGCCGGTAGACGGTGTACGAGCCGGTGCCGGGGACGGCCCAACGCGTGGTCCCGCCGGTCTTGTTGTAGTGGTACAGCTTGCTCCCGCCGGACCAGGGCAGCAGGTACGCGTCGCCGTCGAGGACCTTGCGGCCGTGGTCGTAGAAGGTGCGGCGGCCGTTCTCCAGGGTGCCGCGGACCCCGCCGGTGAAGGTGATGTCGTCGCCGTCCCAGCGGGTGATCCGCTGGTGCTGGAGGTACTTGGCGGGCAGGTTGCGCTGCCAGATGTTGGCGGTGAAGGCGGTGTAGTCCGTCTCGCCGGTCCAGCCCTCGAAGTCGACGAGGGCGGTCTGGCCGAGGACCGGGTGGTTGTTCCAGACGTCCTTCTCGCCGTTGCGGATGAAGCGGACGATCCGCGAGTTGAGGCCCTTGTTGGTGGCGCCGCCGTAGTCGAGGTCGTTGGCCCAGTGGGACCAGAGGGAGTCCCGCTCGAACTTCTCGGACCACTCGGTGGCGACGTTCCAGCCCTGGGCCCGCACGGCCTGCATCGTCTTGTCGGCGATCCAGCCGTGCGTGTAGTAGACGTCGATGTAGAGGGCCGACAGGTTGGGGTCGGTCTCGTCCCGGAGCTGCTGGAGGCGGCGGGCGAGGTCGCCGCTGTTCACGTCCCGGCGCTGGTCGATGTAGTAGCTCTGGTTGAGCCAGTTCCAGCCGGGCTTGGTCTTGTCGACGAGGGTCTCGCTGAAGTTCTTCGCCTCGGGGTACGACTCGGTGGCGTTGATGTGGACGCCGAAGCCCGCACCCCACTTCCGGCCCTCCCGCAGCAGGGTGTTGAGGTCGGTGAGGCCGCCGGCGCGCTTGTTGTAGTTGCCGCCGTAGTCGGGGTGGGCGGAGTCGTGGCCCTCGGAGCCGTACCCCTTGAGCAGGGCGAACTGGCCGAGACCGTCGGTGGACAGCGAGATCCGCTTGACGTCGTCGAGGGTGCGCAGGAACGGGTGGGTGGCCTGGGAGGCGAAGTTGAACGGGATGTGGGCGACCACCCGGTCGGGGGTCCCCTCGCTGCCCGCCGCCTTGACGCCGATGGTGCGGAAGGCGACGGCCCCGTCCTGCCAGTCGGTGCGCCCGTCGCCGTTGGCGTCGGGGGTGACGACGACCTTCGCCCAGGGCAGGGCGTCGCCGCTCTCGGGCGCGGGGGCGCCGGCGCCGCGGTAGGTCCACTGGCCGGACCAGACGCCGACGCGGGTCTCGGTGCCGGTCCTGCGGGCCTGGTGCCAGAGGCGGGCGCCGTCGCGGGCGGAGGCGCCGGAGGGCTTGTCGTAGGAGGAGTTGGACTCGACGGCGGCGGCGAGCCGCCCGGTGTTGACGATCGCGTACGTGGCGCCGACGGCGCCCGGGTCGGCCGGGGTGGCGTCGGTGACCCGCGCGAAGACGTCGGCGGTGCGGGTGGAGTCGGGGTCGAGCCGGGTGAACGCGGTCTCGGCGCCGGGGTCGGCGGAGCCGACGGAGACCAGGTCGTGGCCCGGTATGTCGAGGGTGCCGACCCGGAAGGTCTCGGTGTCGCGGACCGCGGTGACCCGGAAGGTGGTGGCCCGGCCCTCGACGCTCAGCCGGGCGTCGATCTCGACCCCGGGCAGGTCGGGGAAGCCGAGCGTGTACGCGGCGGAGTCGCGGGTCAGGACGGGCGCGCCGGTGGCCCGGACGGCGTGGGCGGTGCCGTTGAGGACGACCTGGGTGACGGGGGCGGTGCTGCCGAGCAGCCGGGCGCCGGTGGCGCGGTCCGTGTACGAGAGGACGCGCGGGAAGTCCTCGGCGACGGCGACAGAGAGCCGCGCGGACCCGATGAGCGCGCCGGCGGCCGGCGGGTGGGGGGCCTCGGCGCCGGAGGGGCCGGCGGTGCCGGCGCGGGCCGGTCCGGCCAGGGCGAGGACGGCGGAGGTGGCGGCGGCCAGCGCACAGATCGTGCGCAGCCGCCGCGCGGCGGAGGGAGGGTGTGGGTGCGACATGCGCACCAGTTGGCCCGGGTGGCGGAGCAGCGTCAACGAGATCGTCCGCCGACGGCCCCGCCAGTCCAACAACCCCCTCCGGTTAGTCCAAGTGGAGCCGGTGGCTCAGCCGAGGGAAGCCGGTGGCTGAGCCGAGTGGGGGCCGGTGGCTCAGCAGCCGCCGCAGTTGTAGAAGGTGACGTCCCAGTGGTTGCCCTCGTCGGCGTAGACGTTGCCCGCGCCGGACTGCCACTGCGGGGCGCCGTCACCGCGCACGCCGATGTAGGTGAACGTGTTCTTGACGTAGTTGGTGACACAGGTGCCCTTGGCGAAGTCCAGCTTGTAGCCGTTCCAGTGCGAGTAGGTGCCGCTCGCGTGGCCGGTCTCGGTGCCGCCGGTGATGTTCAGGGCGCAGCCGCTGGCGCTCTTCAGGGTCTGGGCGCCCTGGGCGGTGGCGAGGTTGAGCTGCTCGAAGGACGTACAGGTCGAGTTGTTGCGGTCCGAGCAGCCGCCGGACGAGGACCAGGTGATCCCGGAGGAGCGGAACATCGAGGTCGCCGTCGCGTGGCTGATCTTGGTGACGGTGACCGCGGCGTGGGCGTCGGCGGCGCTGGACAGGGCGCCGAAGCCGGGGGCGAAGAGGGCGCCGAGGACCAGCGCGAGAGCGGTGAGGACGGAGCGGTACGTCATACGGGACGGCGTACGGAGCTGCGTGACGGGCTGCATACGGGTGCCTCCTGCTGGTGACCGTGTCGGTTGGGGACGGCTGTGCAGGTGGTGCGGTGGCGCTGGGCGCGCAGGGAGATGGTGCCGTAGTTCTACGCGCGTCCGCCAGAGGGCGTCGGGGCCGTGCGGGTGAACATCTTCCACAGATGTTGAAAGTTGAACGGAATAGGTCTATCGTCGTTCTCGTTGAAGGTTCAACAACACGGGATCCGGCCCCACCCCCGCCGGGAAATCTGATCAAGGAGCACGTCATGGGCATCTTCGGCCGCAAGAACAACGAGACCGCCACCACCGCCACCGCCACCCTCCCGGTGGACCCGGCTCTCGCCGCCCTGACCGGCGACTACACGATCGACCCGGCCCACAGCAGCATCGGCTTCACCGTCCGCCACGCCATGGTCACCAACGTCCGCGGCACCTTCGCGGAGCACGAGGGCGCGCTGAAGCTGAACGGCTCGGACCCGGCCTCCTCCAGCGCCACCATCGACGTCAAGATCGCCTCCATCGACACCGGCATCGCCGACCGTGACGGACACCTGCGCAGCGGCGACTTCTTCGACGCCGAGCAGTTCCCGCTGATGAGCTTCCGCTCCACCGAGGCCCAGCAGCTGGGCGGCGACAAGTACCGCGTCACCGGTGAGCTGACCATCAAGGACGTCACCAAGCCGCTCGCCATCGACCTGGAGTTCAACGGCACCGCGACCGACGTCTACGGCAACGAGCGGGTCGGCTTCGAGGGCAACGCCGAGATCCTGCGCTCCGACTGGGGCCTGACCTGGAACGCGGCCCTGGAGACCGGTGGCGTCATGGTCAGCGACAAGGTCAAGCTGAACTTCGACATCTCCGCCATCAAGAACGCCGCCTGACCCCCGGGGCTCCACCCCCGCACTGCCGTCCGGCCCGTCACCCGCCGTCCGGCCCGGACAACGAGCGCGCCCGCCTCTCCGCTGCCGCGGAAGGCGGGCGCTCGGCGTTTCCCGGGACTCCCAGGAGTCCCGGCGGGACTCCTAGGAGGCCAGGCGGTCGGCCGCCGCGGCCACGGCCGCGATCAGGCGCACGTTCTCGGGGGCGCCGGGGCCGCCCACGACGGCGAAGCGACGGCGGGTGTAGCTGTACGCGAGGGCCCTGCTCGGGTCGGCGAAGGCCTGCGAGCCGGGGGCGCCACTGTGACCCACCGCGGTCGCGCCGAGCTCCGGGTAGGTGGTGGCGACCGGGACGAAGCCCAGGCCGAAGGCGTTGGAACTCCCGGTGACCAGGTCCGTGCCGCTGGAGTGGACGCGCGAGAACACGTCGAGGGTGTCGGCCTTCAGGAGCGGCGCCCGCCCGTCGAGCTCGCCGGCCACCGCCGCGTACATCCGGGCCAGCCCGCGCGCGCTGCCGACGCCGCCGCCGGAGAGCGGCGCCCCGGCCCGCACGGCCCGGGAGTTGCCGTACGCGACGGGGTCGACCGGCGGATCGGCGTGCAGGTCGAAGGCGACACCCATCAGGCTGTCGGGGGCGATCGGGTGCGCGTCGAGGAAGGCCTGCTCGTCCGGCGTGGGCAGCATCGGCAGGGCCGTGCGGAAGCGCGCTTCGAGCTCCTCGGGCAGACCCAGGTGGTAGTCCACCCCGTACGGGACGCGGATCCGCTCCTCGTAGTGCTCCTGGACGGTGCGGCCGGTGGCCCGCAGCACGACCTCGCCGACCAGCGCGCCGAAGGTGTAGCCGTGGTAGCCGTGGCCGGTGCCGGGCTCCCAGTACGGGCGGTGGGCGGCTAGCCGGGCGGCGACCACCCGGTCGTCGGCGAGCTCGTCCAGCGTGAAGCCGCCCTCGACGCCGATCGAGCCGGCCCGGTGCGCCAGGAGCTCCCGCAGGGTGACGCCCCCCTTGCCCTCGGCGGCGAACTCCGGCCACCAGGACGCCACTTCGCGGTCCAGGTCGAGCGCGCCCTCCTGCACAAGGAGGGCGACGACCAAGGCGGTGGCGCCCTTGCTGGACGAGTACAGGGCGAGCAGCGAGTCGCCGTCGACCCCGTCGCCGCCCCACAGGTCGACGACCTGCCGGCCGCGGTGGTAGACCGCGAGCTGGGCGCCGCCGTCCCGCGCCTCGTCGGCGACGACGCCGGCGAACTCCTCCCGCACGGACTCGAATCCGGGCGCCACCGTGCCGTAGACCTCGCCATGGGCCCCACCGTGGGCCTCGCCATGGACCTCGCCATGGATCCCGCCGTGGATCCCGCCGTGGACTTCACTCATCGCGTTTCTCCCCCTCGTCATGGCGCGACGGACCGCGCCGCATCGCCTTCCTACCGCAGAACGATCAAGGAGCGGGCGGGATTCCCGGCGTTGTCAGTGCCGGGCGTTAGCGTCGGCGGCATGGAATTCCGTATCGACAGTGGCCTGTTGACCGAAGCCGTGGCGTGGGCGGCCCGGGTGCTGCCCGCCCGCTCCCCCGTGCCCGTCCTCGGCGGTCTGCTCCTGGAGGCCGCCGACGGGCGACTGCGCGTCTCCGGACTGGACTACGAGGCGTCCGCCCGGATCGAGGTGGACGCCGACACCCTGCGGGACGGGCGCGCCCTGGTGCTGGGGCGCCGGCTGCTGGACATCTGCAAGGTGCTGCCGGCGGGGACGGTGGGCTGCGCGGTCGAGGGGGCCCGGCTCTCGGTGACCGGCGGCGACGCCCGGTTCGGCCTCTCGCTGCTGCCCCTGGACGACCACCCGGCCCCGCCCGCGCTGCCCGCCCTGCGCGGCACGGTGGACGCGGACGCCTTCGCGGCGGCCGTCGGGCATGTGGCGGTGGCGGCCGGGCGGGACGACGCGCTGCCGGTGCTCACGGGGATACGGCTCGGCCTGGACGGCACGACGATGACGCTGGCCGCGACGGACCGCTACCGGTACGCGGTGCGCACCCTGGAGTGGAAGCCGGAGGAGGCGCCCGCGGCCGGCGCCGAGGCCGCCGACGTGGTGGTCCCGGCGCGGCGGCTCACCGAGATCGCCCGCTCCCTCGCGGGCGCCGGGCCGCTCCGGCTCGCCCTCGACCACGGCTCGATCGGCTTCGAGAGCGGCGGCATGCGGACCACCACCCGGCTCCTGGACGGACGGCTCCCCCGGCACGACAAGCTGTTCGCGCTCGGCGAGCACGCGGTCGCCGTCACCGGGCGGGCGCCGCTGGTCGAGGCGGTGAAGCGGGTCGCGGTCGTCGCCGAGGGCGACAGCCCGGTCCAGCTGACCTTCGACGCGACCGGCGTCCACCTCCAGGCGGGGTACGAGGACGACATCGCCTCCCAGCGGCTCCCCGCCACGCTCACCGGCGCCGCGTCGCTGACGGTCGCCTTCAACCCGGGCTATCTGATGGACGCCCTGGGCTCCTTCGACGCCACGGAGCTGTGTCTCCAGCTGCTCGGCCCCGGGCAGCGGGCGCTGATCACGGACGGGGAGGGCGGGACCCACCGGCATCTGCTGATGTCGGTGAAGCCCCTGGTCTGACCGGGGCGTTCACGGTCCCACCCCGCGTGCGGGCAGGTGTGCCCCACGCGCTCGACGCGGGGGCCCGAGCGGTCAGAAACCGCCCCCGCCGTCGAAGCCGCCACCGCCGTCGAAGCCACCGCCTCCGTCGAAGCCGCCGAAGTCGTTCGAACCGAAGTCGCCGGAGCTGAAGTCGGCGCCGGAGAAGTCCCCGCCCTGGAAGTCCGCGCCGCCGTACTCGGCGGCGTAGGCCGGGGTGGCGAGCATCGAGCCGAGCATGGTGCCGACGAGCAGGCCGGGCAGCATCCCGCCGCCGAAGTAGCCGCCCGCCCACGGGCCGTACGCGGGCCCCGCCTCCCAGTAGGGGCGGCGCCCGCCGTCGGTCTCGACGGTGCGGGCCTGCGGGTCGAGCCCGTCGTCGAGGCGGGCCGCGTCGGCGGCGCAGACCGGGACCTCGCGGGCGGCGCCGCCGGCCGGGGTCCAGGTGCGGTCCTCGGTGGAGGGGCCGTGGCGCGGGTCGAAGAAGCAGGGCGCGCGCCGCTCGGGCAGCGCCCGTCCCTCGCGGCGGGCGGCGAGCACGGCGAGCGAGTAGCGCCCGTCCTCCAGGGCCTGGGTGACCCCGCGCACCTCGTGCGGGCGGGTGACCGCGCCCATCAGCGACTTGGCCCGGTCGTAGGAGTCGAGGGAGCGTTCGTAGTCGCCGCGCATGGCGTCGTCGGCGCCGGCTTCGGCCGGGTGGAAGTCGAGCCGCTCCAGCTCCTCGCCGAAGGCGGTGATGTCCTCGTCCACGACGACCCGCAGCCGGTCGAGGGCGGCGCGCTCCTCGGCCTCCCGGCGGAGCCGCCTGCGGCGGGACACCGCGTAGAGACCGGCGCCGCCGGCCACGACGACCGCGCCGAGGGTGATCAGCCCGCCGACCGGGACACCGCCGGAGTCCTTGCCGGTGGCGCCCCAGCTGGCGGGGGCGGAGCCGCGCATCGTGGGCAGGGCCTGGTCGACGAAGTTGTTCAGTTCGGTCTTCGCGTCGACGCCCGGCTGCCGTACGTCGGTGACGAGGTTGCCCACGGCGTCGCGGGACATCACCGAGCGGTCGGCGGCCGCGTTGAAGCCGTCGCCGAGGCGTACGGCGTAGAGCCCGGTCACGCCGGTCTCGGTGCGCAGGTTGCGCAGCAGGTTCTCCGGCGGGAACTGGGCGTTCGCCGGGAGCACCGCCACGAACAGCGGCTTGTCCGCGTCCTTGATCTTCGTCGCCAGGGTGTCCGCGTCGGTCTTCGACAGCTGGGCGGCGGCGGCCGGGTCCACGTACACCGGCCCCTGTTTCAGTGCGGCGGCGGCGTCGGAGAGGCCCGTGGCCCTGGCCCCCGCGGAGGGGGCCAGGACCAGGAGCAGCAGAAGTGTCAGCCCGGCGAGGGCCGACCAAAGGGGTATCGCCCTGGTCCTCATGGTTCGACGCTACCCGAACAGCATCGAACAGGACATAGAGGGGCTATTCGGCCGGGTCGATGCCCGCCCGGAGCAGCCCGTAGGTGAAGGCGTCCTCCAGGGCGTACCAGGAGGCGGCGATGACGTTGCCGCCGACGCCGACGGTCGCCCACTCGGTGTTGCCGTCGCTGGTGGTGACCAGGACGCGGGTGGTGGACTCGGTGCCGTGGCGGCCCTCCAGGATGCGCACCTTGTAGTCGACGAGGCCGAACTTGGCCAGCGGCGGGTAGATCCGCTCCAGGGCCACGCGGATGGCCCGGTCGAGGGCGTTGACGGGGCCGTTGCCCTCGGCGGTGGCGACGATCCGCTCGCCCTTGGCCCACAGCTTCACGGTGGCCTCGTTGGCGTGGGTGCCGTCCGGGCGGTCCTCGACGATGGCCCGCCAGGACTCGGTGCGGAAGTAGCGGCGCGGCCGCCCCTCGACCTCCTCGCGGAGCAGCAGCTCGAAGGAGGCGTCGGCGGCCTCGTACGTGTAGCCCTTGAGCTCGCGTTCCTTGACCCGCTCGACGACCCGGGCGACCAGTGCGCGGTCGCCGCCCAGGTCGACGCCGAGCTCCTTGCCCTTGAGCTCGATGGAGGCGCGGCCGGCCATGTCGGAGACGAGCATCCGCATGGTGTTGCCGACCAGCTCGGGGTCGATGTGCTGGTAGAGGTCCGGGTCGACCTTGATGGCGGAGGCGTGCAGGCCCGCCTTGTGCGCGAAGGCGGAGACGCCCACGTACGGCTGGTGGGTGGAGGGGGTGAGGTTGACGACCTCGGCGATGGCGTGCGAGATCCGGGTCATCTCCGGGAGGGAGCCCTCGGGCAGCACCCGCTTGCCGTACTTCAGCTCCAGGGCCGCGACGACGGGGAAGAGGTTGGCGTTGCCGACCCGCTCGCCGTAGCCGTTGGCGGTGCACTGGACGTGGGTGGCGCCCGCGTCGACGGCGGCGAGGGTGTTGGCGACGGCGCAGCCGGTGTCGTCCTGGGCGTGGATGCCGAGCCGGGCGCCGGTGTCGGCGAGGACGGTGGCGACGACGGCCTGGACCTGGGCGGGCAGCATGCCGCCGTTGGTGTCGCAGAGGATGACGACGTCGGCGCCGGCCTCGTACGCGGTGCGGACGACGTCCTTGGCGTAGCCGGGGTTGGCCTTGTAGCCGTCGAAGAAGTGCTCGCAGTCGACGAAGACCCGGCGGCCCTGGGCGCGCAGGTGGGAGACGGTGTCGCGGACCATCTCCAGGTTCTCTTCGAGGGTGGTGCGCAGGGCGAGCTCGACGTGCCGGTCGTGCGACTTGGCGACGAGGGTGATCACCGGGGCGCCGGAGTCGAGCAGCGCCTTGACCTGCGGGTCCGCGGCGGCGCTGCCGCCGGCCCTGCGGGTGGCGCCGAAGGCGACGAGCTGCGCGTTCTTGAACGCGATCTCCTGCCGGGCGCGGGCGAAGAACTCGGTGTCACGCGGGTTGGCGCCGGGCCAGCCGCCCTCGATGAAACCGACGCCGAAGTCGTCGAGGTGGCGCGCGATCGTCAGCTTGTCCGCGACGGTGAGGTTGATTCCTTCGCGCTGGGCGCCGTCGCGCAGCGTCGTGTCGAAGACATGGAAGCTGTCGTCGAGGCGCGGGCTCTCGTCGTTCTCCGTGGTCATGGCTGTGATGGCTCCTGTCGGATGTGGCTCCGGAAGTCTGGATCCACTTGCCCCCATTCTCACGCGCGGTCCGTTTTCGGCGGTGGTGGGGCCGGAAAACGAAAAAACCCCTCGCGGGTGCGAGAGGTCTGCGCGCGGGTCTGGGGCACGGTGTCCGCCTGCGTGGGGGTTGTTCCACGCGTCAGCGGCCACTGCGGACCGGCGCGCTGCTGCCGATAATCATGGTGGTAGCGAGCACGCCCGCAGTCTGCCACAGCCCGGTGGCCGAAAGGGCTGTGGTCTCAGCATGCGGGCGGCCGGTCCGCGAACGGGTTCAGGACGCCGGGGCGGAGGCCTTCTCCGGCCCGTCGGCCCGCTGCCCCGGCAGCGCGCCGCCGCCCACCCGGCCCAGGTCGATGTCCCGGGTCTCGCGCATCGTGAGGTAGACGACCAGCGAGACGGCCGCGCAGCCCGCCACGTACCAGAAGAAGCCGGACTCGATCCCGGCGTCCTTGAACCAGAGCGCCACGTACTCGGCCGTGCCGCCGAAGAGGGCGTTGGCGATCGCGTACGGCAGGGCGACGCCGAGGGCGCGGATGCCGGTCGGGAAGAGTTCGGCCTTCACGCAGGCGTTGATGGAGGTGTAGCCGGTGACCACGACGAGCGCGAGCAGGGAGAGGCCGAGGGCCGGCCAGAAGGAGCCCGCGTGCCGGAGCATCGTCATGATCGGGACGGTCAGGAGGGTGGAGCCGACCGCGAAGGTGATGAGCAGCGGGCGGCGCCCGATCCGGTCGGAGAGGCGGCCGGCGAGCGGCTGGAGGCAGGCGAAGACGATCAGCGCGCAGAAGGAGACGAGGGTGGCGGTCTGCTTGGGCAGCCCGGCGGAGTTGGACAGGTACTTCGTCAGATAGGTGGTGTACGTGTAGTACGCGACGGTGCCGCCCATGGTGAGCGCGATGACGAGGAAGGCCTCGCGCTTGTGCGCCCACAGCGCCTTGATCGTGCCCTTCTCTCCCCGCGCGATCCCGTCCTCGGCGGTCTCCTCGTACACCTCGGTCTCCAGCATGGTGCGGCGCAGGTAGAAGACGACGCCCGCGCCGAGGGCGCCGACGATGAAGGGGATGCGCCAGCCCCAGCTGTGCAGGGCCTCGGCGGACATGGTGCGCTGGAGGACGATCTGCAGCCCCAGGCCGACGATCTGGCCGGCCGTCATCGACACGTACTGGAAGCTGGAGGCGAAGCCGCGGTGTTCCGGGGCGGAGGCCTCGGTGAGATAGGTGGCGCTGGCGGCGTACTCGCCGCCGACGGACAGGCCCTGGAGGAGGCGGGCGACGAGGAGGACGGCGGCGCCGCCGTATCCGGCGACGGCGTAGGTGGGGGCGACGGCGATGAGGACGGCCGAGGCGGACATCAGTGTCACGGTGAGGGTCAGCGCGGTCTTGCGGCCCTTGCGGTCGGCGACCCGGCCGAGGAGCCAGCCGCCGACCGGGCGCATGAAGAAGCCGACGGCGAAGATGCCGGCGGTGTTCATCAGCTTGGCGGTGTCGTTGCCCTCGGGGAAGAACGCCCCCGCGAAATAGGTCGCGAAGCTGGCGTACACGAACCAGTCGAACCACTCGACCATGTTGCCCGCCGAACCGACCCAGATCTTCTTCCAGTGCTCTCGTCCCATGGGCAGGAACCGTGCCGGAGGAAGCGTGCCGCCAACAAGGCCGCACCGCGCAACGATCGGGAGTACTTACGTTCCTTAAGATCGCGCGATCAGGGTTTGCTCGACGAACTCCCTTACGTGGCCCAGTACTTGCTCTCGTCCGGTGCCGGGGATGCCGACCGCGACGTGAACACTGAAGCCGTCCAGGAGCGCCCGCATCCGGTGCGCGAACCGGTCCGGGTCGACGGCCCGGAACTCCCCGCGCGAGACGCCCTCGGCGAGGATCGCCACCAGGTCCCGGTGCCAGGCGCCCTCGATGGCGGCCTGCCGGGCCCGCGCGTCGTCGTCGGCGTTCTGCGAGCGGTTCCAGACCTCCAGCCACAGCGTCCAGTGCGGGTCGCGCGGCCCCACGGGCACGTACACGTCCACATAGCCGTCGAGCCGCTCCCGCGCGCTCCCCGGGCCGGACAGCAGCGCGCTCCGCTCGGCGCCGAGCCGCCCCTCGCTCCACTCCAGGGTCCGCAGCAGCAGCTCGTCCTTGGTGCGGAAGTAGTAGAGGAGGTGCCCGCTGCTCATCCCGACCTGGCGGCCGAGCCCGGCCATGGTCAGCCCGTCGAGCCCGCGCTCGGCGATGGTGTCCATCGCGGCGGCCAGCACGTCCTCGCGGGGCGGGGCGGCCTGGTTGCGGCGGCGGGGGTGGGGGGTCGGGTCGTTGCTCTGACTCACTCGTACGTTCTACATGATCCGGCCGCCGGGTCCGTGCGCGGAAGCGGGGCGGCCGGGGAGAGGAGGGGGCGGGGCGGCCGGATTCGAACCGGCGTCCTCCGAGATGATGTCGCGGCGCACTACCTCTGTGCTACGACCCCGCCTTGACGATCACCTTAGGGGGCTCGTCGGACCCCCTACAACGTGTTTTCCGCCCTGTGGCCGGTCAGACCGCCGGCTGCTGCTGGGTGATGCAGTGGATGCCGCCGCCGCCCGCGAAGATCGTCCGGGCGTCCACCAGGACGACCTCGCGCTCCGGGAAGAGGCGGCGGAAGATCTCGGCCGCGAGCTCGTCGTGCGGGTCGTCGAAGGCGCAGAGGACCACGCCGTCGTTGCACAGGTAGTGGTTGATGTACGAGTAGTCGACCCAGTCGCCCTCCTCGTCCTTCAGGACGGTGGGGGCCGGGACCTCGATGACCTCCAGGGGGCGGCCCTGGGCGTCGGTCTGGCCGCGGAGGAGGTCGACGTAGAGGCGGGAGCGCGCGTGGTCGGGGTGGGCCGGGTCCTGCTGGCTGTGGACCAGGACGGTGCCGGGGCGGGCGAAGGCGGCGACGATGTCGACGTGGCCCTGGGTTCCGTACAGGCCGTAGTCGCCGGCCAGGCCGTGCGGGAGCCAGATCGCCTTGGTGGTGCCCAGCTTCGCGTGGATCTCCTCCTCGACCTGGAGGCGGGTCCACTCGGGGTTGCGGCCCGGGCCGAGCTGGACGGTGTCGGTGAGGAGGACCGTGCCCTCGCCGTCGACGTGGATCGCGCCGCCCTCGTTGACGAGCGGGGAGGACAGGACGGGGACGCCGGCCACGTCGGCGACATGGCGGGCGATCTTGGAGTCGTGCTCCCAGCGGGCCCAGTCCTGGCCGCCCCAGCCGTTGAACACCCAGTCGACCGCGGCCAGTCGGGTGCCGTCGGTGACGAAGGTCGGGCCGATGTCGCGCATCCAGGCGTCGTCCAGCTCGCGCTCGACGAGGTCGATGTCGGCGCCGAGAAGGGCGCGGGCGGAGTCGGCGTCGCCGGGGCCGACCACCACGGTGACCGGCTCGAAGCGGCGCACGGCGCGGGCCACCGAGGCCCAGGCGGTACGGGCCTCGGCGAGCTCCTCGGCGTCGGTGAAGGTCGGGTTGGTGCTGGGCCAGGCCATCCAGGTGCGCTCGTGGCGGGTCCACTCGGCGGGCATGCGGTACGTCATGGGCTGCGGTCCTAGCGGGTCAGAGGAAGTAGAGGCGGTTGAGCGAGACGGACTCGGCCGCCTCGGAGCGGATCGGCGAGCCGTCCAGCGAGACGAGGCCGCTGTGGCCGTCGACCTGGACGTCGCCGATCCGGGAGTTGAGCAGCAGGTCCGCCGGGCCGATGCCGCGGGTGCCGCGCACGGCGACGCGGCGGCGCCGGGTCGGCATCCGGTCGGAGCCGAGGTCGACGGCGGCCTGGGCGACGAACGCGACCGAGAGGTCGGCCGGGGTCGCCCCGTGGGCGCCGAACAGCGGGCCGAGGACGAGCGGCTGGCAGGTGTCGGTGGCGGCGTTCGGGTCGCCGGTGACGCCCCACGCGGGGAAGCCGGACTTGAGCACCATCTGCGGCTTGGCGCCGAAGTACTCGGGCCGCCAGAGCACGAGGTCGGCCATCTTGCCGACCTCGATGGAGCCGATCTCGTGGGCGAGGCCGTGGGCGATCGCCGGGTTGATGGTCAGCTTGGCCATGTAGCGGAGTACGCGCGCGTTGTCGTCGTGCGCGCCGTCGCCTTCGAGGGGGCCGAGCTCGGCCTTCATCTTGCCGGCCATGGCGAAGGTGCGCCGGACGGTCTCGCCGGCGCGGCCCATGCCCTGGGCGTCGGAAGAGGTGATGCCGATGGCGCCGAGGTCGTGCAGGACGTCCTCCGCGCCCATCGTCCCGGCCCTGATCCGGTCCCGTGCCATGGCGGCGTCGCCCGGCAGGTCGGTCTTCAGGTCGTGGACGGAGACGATCATGCCGTAGTGCTCGGCGACGGCGTCGCGGCCGAAGGGGAGCGTGGGGTTGGTGGAGGAGCCGATGACGTTCGGGACGCCCGCCATCTTCAGGACGTTGGGTACGTGTCCGCCGCCGCAGCCCTCGATGTGGAAGGCGTGGATCGTACGCCCCTCCAGGACGCTCAGGGTGTCCTCGACCGACAGGCACTCGTTCAACCCGTCGCTGTGGAGCGCCACTTGCACGTCGTGCTCCTCGGCGACCCGCAGCGCGGTGTCCAGGGCCCGGGTGTGGGCGCCCATGTCCTCGTGCACCTTGAAGCCCGACGCGCCGCCCTCGGCCAGCGCCTCGACCAGCGGAGCCGGGTCCGAGGACGAACCCCGGGCCAGGAAACCGATGTTGACCGGCCACGCGTCGAAGGCGCTGAACGCGTGCCGCAGGGCCCAGGGCGAGTTGACGCCCACGCCCCAGACGGGGCCGAACTCCTGGCCGATGATCGTGGTGACGCCGCTGGCGAGCGAGGCCTCCATGATCCGCGGCGACAGCAGGTGGACGTGGGTGTCGACGGCGCCGGCGGTGGCGATCAGGCCCTCGCCGGAGACGATCGAGGTCCCCGTGCCGACGACGACGTCGACGCCGTCGAGGGTGTCGGGGTTGCCGGCCCGCCCGATCGCGTGGATGCGCCCCTCGCGGATGCCGATGGACACCTTGCGGATGCCCAGGACGGCGTCGATCACGAGGACGTTGCTGATGACGACGTCGCAGGTCTCGCGGACCGCGGCGGCCTTCAGGTGCAGTCCGTCGCGGGCGGTCTTGCCGAAGCCGGCCAGGAACTCGTCGCCGGGCTTCTGGGAGTCGGACTCGACCCGGACGACGAGGCCGGAGTCGCCCAGGACGACCCGGTCGCCGGCGCGGGGGCCGTGCACGGAGGCGTACTCGTAGGGATCCATCAGCTCTCCTCCTTGCCGGACCCGGCGCCCAGGTAGCCGCAGGCCACCGCCCTGCGCAGGGCCTCCTCCTTCGCCCCGGGGGCGTCCAGCGGACCGTCGACCAGCCCCGCGAAACCGATCGCGACCCGCGCACCGCCGATCGGGACCAGCCCCACCTCCGCCTCGCCGCCCGGATCGAAACGGAACGACGCGCCCGCCGGGATCGCCAGCCGCATCCCGTACGCCGCCGCACGGTCGAAGTGGAGACGCGGATTCGCCTCGAAGAAGTGGAAGTGCGAGGTCACGCTGACCGGCACCGCCGCCGTGTTGCGGACCCGGAGCAGCAGGTCGGGCGCGCGGTCGGCGTGCTCGGGTCCCGGCAGCAGCGCGCCCGGCGCCCGTTCGCCGAGGGAGCCGCCGCCGAAGGGCGCGGAGACCACCGCGAGCCGTGAGCCGTCGTCGAAGACGGCCTCCACGTGGACCTCCGTGACGACGTCCGCGACGCCCGGCAGGACGTCGTCGGGGCCGAGGACGGAGCGGGCCGCCTCGATCGCCTCGGCGAGTCGCTTGCCGTCGCGGGCCGCCTCGCAGACGGTGTCCGCGATGAGCGCGGTCGCCTCCGGGACATTGAGCCGCAGGCCCCGCGCCCGGCGGGCGCGGGCGAGCTCGGCGGCGCCGAAGAGCAGCAGCCGGTCGCGTTCCGTGGGGGTCAGTCGCACGTGCCAAACACCTCCTGTTTGAGCAACACTCTAAATGCTGAGACCGAAGGTTCCAAGCATTGACGTCCGCAGTTCACGTGGGTCACATTGAGCGTCACTCTAAATCCCCGGGAGACCCCATGGCGATAGAACAGCGCGGAGTCGACACCATCCCCGAAGCGGAACGCACCAGCGGCCCGCGCGACCTCGTCTCGATCCTGCTCGGCTCCAACCTCTGCCTCGGCGTGATCGTCTTCGGCTGGCTGCCGGTCTCCTTCGGGCTCGGCCTGTGGGCCTCGGTCACCTCGGTCGTCACCGGCACGCTCGTCGGCGTGGCCGTCACCGCCCCGCTCGCGCTGATCTCGCTGCGCACCGCCACCAACCTGTCCACCTCCTCCGGCGCCTTCTTCGGCGTCCGCGGCCGGCTCGTCGGCTCGGTGGTCGGCCTGCTGCTCTCGCTCGGCTACACGGCGCTGACCCTGTGGATCGGCGGCGACGTGATGGTGGGCACCCTGGAGCGCCTGGTCGGCCTGCCGACCGGCGGATGGGCGCACACCCTCGTGTACGCCCTGCTCGCCGCGCTCACCGTGGTCGGCGCGGTCTTCGGCTACCGGCTGCTGCTGAAGCTGAGCCAGGCCCTCGCCATCGGCATGACCCTGCTGCTCGGGCTCGGACTCGTCGCGTACGCCGGGGACTTCACCACCGCCGCGGTGCCGGACACCCCGTATCTGCTGGGCTCGTTCTGGCCGACCTGGCTGCTCGCCGCGGTCGCGGCCGGGCTCAGCGGGCCGGTCGCCTTCATCACCCTGCTCGGCGACTACACCCGCTACATCTCGCCCGCGAAGCACAGCCCGAAGAAGATCTGGCGCGCCACCTGTCTGGGCCTCGTCGTCGGCCTGCTGATCCCTCAGCTCTTCGGCACGTACACGGCGCTGGCGGCCCGCGGCGGCGTGGAGTACGCCGGGCCGCTGGTCGCGGCCTCGCCCGTCTGGTACCTGGTCCCGCTGCTGATCGCGGCGACCGCCGGCTCGGTCGGCAACGCCGGTCTGATGCTCTACTCGATGGGCCTGGACCTCGACGCGATCCTGCCGAAGGCCACCCGCGCCCGGGCCACGCTGGTCGTGGCGGCGGTGGCCACCGCCTTCGTCTTCCTGGGCCACTTCGCCTCGGACGCGCAGACCGCGATGACCTCGTTCGTGCTGCTGCTCACCGCGATCGGCACGCCCTGGGCGGTGATCACCCTGATCGGGCACGTGCGCTGCGGGGGCCGGTACGACGCGGAGGCGCTCCAGGTGTACAACCGGCGCTCGCGCGGCGGCGTCTACTGGTACGCGGCCGGCTGGCACCCGCGCGCCACCGTCTCCTGGGCGGTCGGCGCGGCGGTCGGCCTG
The DNA here is from genome assembly GCF_055560575.1 of Streptomyces sp. NPDC023157. NCBI lineage: Bacteria > Bacillati > Actinomycetota > Actinomycetes > Kitasatosporales > Streptomycetaceae > Streptomyces > Streptomyces sp. NPDC023157. Next base: position 270,127 of record NZ_JBVHIL010000009.1, on the reverse strand, counting down.
GCCGCGGTGTCGACGCCGCTGTACGAGGGGCCGCTGCTCGCCCTGACCGGCGGGATCGACTGCAGCTTCGTCTTCTCGGGGATCGTCGGGGGCGCGCTGTACGCCGTGCTGACGCCGTCCCCGGCACGGGAGACGCCCGGGACGGAGACCGTCCCGGGCGTCCTGGTGGACTCGGAGTCCTGACCGGCGTCCCCGCCGGTTACTTGCCCAGCTCGTGCATCCAGCCGTGGACGTCCTCGGACTTGCCCGTCTGGATCGCGAGCAGCGCGTCGCGCAGCTTCATCGTGACCTCGCCCGGCTGCCCGCCGGACTGCTGCCACTCGCCGCGGTCGGCCTTGACGGTGCCGACCGGGGTGATGACGGCGGCGGTGCCGCAGGCGAAGACCTCGGTGAGGCTGCCGTTGCGGCTGTCCTCGTGCCACTGGTCGATGGAGACGCGGCCCTCCTCGGCCTCGTAGCCGAGGTCGGCGGCCAGCTTGAGGAGCGAGTCGCGGGTGATGCCGGCGAGGAGCGAACCGGTGAGGGTCGGGGTGACGATCTTGTTCCCGTACACGAAGTACAGGTTCATGCCGCCCAGTTCCTCGACCCACTTGTGCTCGACGGCGTCGAGGTAGGCGACCTGGTCGCAGCCCTTGGCCGCCGCCTCGGCCTGCGCGAGCAGGGAGGCCGCGTAGTTGCCGCCGGTCTTGGCGTCGCCCACACCGCCGGGGACGGCGCGGACGCGGTTCTCGGAGAGCCAGATGGAGACGGGCTTGACGCCACCGGGGAAGTACGGGCCGGCCGGCGAGGCGATGACGACGAAGAGGTACTCGTTGGCGGGGCGGACGCCCAGGCCGACCTCGGTCGCGATCATGAACGGACGCAGGTAGAGCGAGGCCTCGCCACCGTGCTCCGGAACCCACGCCTTGTCCTGCTGGACCAGCACGTCACAGGCCTCGACGAAGGTCTCGACCGGCAGCTCGGGCATGGCGAGGCGGTGCGCGGAGGACTGGAAGCGGCGGGCGTTGGCGTCGGGGCGGAAGGTGGCGACCGAGCCGTCGGGGCGGCGGTAGGCCTTCAGGCCCTCGAAGATCTCCTGCGCGTAGTGCAGGACGTTGGTGGCCGGGTCCAGGGAGAGCGGGCCGTAGGGCACCAGCTGCCCGTCGTGCCAGCCACGGCCCTCCGTCCAGCGGATGGTGACCATGTGGTCGGTGAAGTGGCGGCCGAATCCCGGGTTGGCCAGGATCGCCTCGCGCTCCGCGTCGGACAGCGGGCTGGAGGAGGGCTTGAGCTCGATGGTGGGCGTCGTCATGAGTGCTTGTCCTTCACCGGTTGTGTGTGTCGGACCGCGCTCACGCCGCTACGCAGTACTGCTAGGACGTCCGAGCTTTCCCGCATGCCGCGGCCCCACGTTCGATTATCGCTCGTGGGGGCCGCTGCACGAAAACGGTGGGTGACGCGGTCCAGGGTTCGATGGTGGCACCCTGCGACCGCATAGGTACAGCCGCCGGGTGCGGAGTGCGACCCGGCGGCTGGGGTGGAGCGTTCAGCGGCGGGTCAGCTCGCTACGCGTACCGCGAGCGCGTCGCCGATCTCGGCCGTCGTACGGGGCGTGTCGCCGCGCTCGGTGAGGTCGGCGGTGACCGCCTCCTCGATACGGACGGCCTCGGCCTCGCGGCCGAGGTGACGCAGCAGCAGCGCGACGGAGAGGACGGTGGCCGTGGGGTCGGCCTTGCCCTGGCCCGCGATGTCCGGGGCGGAGCCGTGGACCGGCTCGAACATGGACGGGAACTCGCCGCCCGGGTTGATGTTCCCGGAGGCGGCGACGCCGATCCCGCCGGAGACGGCGGCGGCGAGGTCGGTGATGATGTCGCCGAAGAGGTTGTCGGTGACGATGACGTCGAAGCGGGCCGGGTCGGTGACGAGGAAGATCGTCGCGGCGTCGACGTGCAGGTAGTCGGTGGTGACCTCGGGGAACTCGGCCGCCACCTTGTTGAAGATGTTCGTCCACAGGTGGCCCGCGAAGGTCAGCACGTTGTTCTTGTGGACCAGCGTGAGCTTCTTGCGGGGGCGGGCCTGGGCGCGGGCGAAGGCGTCCCGGACCACGCGCTCGACACCGTAGGCGGTGTTGACGGAGACCTCGGTGGCGACCTCGTGCGGGGTGCCCTTGCGGATGGTGCCGCCGTTGCCCGTGTACGGGCCCTCGGTGCCCTCGCGGACGACGACGAAGTCGATCTCGGGCTGGCCGGCGAGCGGGGTCGCCACACCGGGGAGCAGCTTCGAGGGACGCAGGTTGACGTGGTGGTCGAAGGCGAAGCGCAGCTTCAGCAGGAAGCCCCGCTCCAGGACGCCGGACGGGACCGACGGGTCGCCGATCGCGCCGAGCAGGATCGCGTCGTGGCCCTTGAGGGCGTCGAGGTCGGCGTCGGTGAGGGTCTCACCGGTGGCGTGGTAGCGCTTGGCGCCGAAGTCGTACTCCTTGGTCTCCAGCTTCACATCCTGGGGAAGGACGGCCGCGAGGACCTTGAGGCCCTCGGCCACGACCTCCTGGCCGATGCCGTCGCCGGGGATGACTGCGAGATCGATGCTGTGAGACATGTCGGCACCCTACTCTTCGTCCCATCGTCTGACACATCATGTCCAGGATGCGGACGATCCTCCTGGTCACGGGGAAGGCGCGCCGCCGGTCGGCGGGGTCCCCCGGCAGCGTCGGCCGGGGCCGATGATGGAGGGATGACCCGCACCTTCGAGGAACTCGTGGCGGAGGCGTCCGGGGCGCCCGTGGACGGCTGGGACTTCTCCTGGCTGGACGGACGGGCCACCGAGCAGCGCCCGTCCTGGGGCTATCAGCGGCTGATCGGCGCCCGGCTGGCGACGGCCGCGGCCTCGCTCGACATCCAGACCGGGGGCGGCGAGGTGCTGGCCGGTGTGCCGGCGCTCCCCCGGACGGCCGTGGCCACCGAGTCGTGGCCGCCCAACATCGCGCGGGCGACCGGGCTGCTGCACCCGCGCGGGGTGGTGGTGGTCGCGGACCCGGACGAGCCGCCGCTGCCGTTCGGCGACGCGGCCTTCGACCTGGTGACGAGCCGCCATCCGGCGACCGTGTGGTGGGACGAGATCGCCAGGGTGCTGCGACCCGGGGGCACGTATCTGGCCCAGCACGTGGGACCGGCCAGCGTGTGGGAGCTGGTCGAGTTCTTCCTGGGCCCGCAGCCGGAGGCGGCCCGGCTGCGGCACCCCGACGACGAGGGCGCGGCGGCCCGGGCGGCCGGCCTCGATGTCGTCGACGTGCGCGCGGAGCGTCTCCGGATGGAGTTCCACGACGTCGGGGCCGTGGTCTGGTTCCTGCGCAAGGTGATCTGGATCGTGCCCGGCTTCACGGTGGAGGCCATGCTGCCGCGGCTGCGCGCGCTGGACGCGCTCATCCGCGACCGGGGGCCGTTCGTGGCGCACTCGGCACGCACCCTGATCGAGGCGAGGAAGCCCGCGGGCGGGCCGGCCGGCCCCTGAGGGAGCGGGCGGCCGGGCGGCGGGCACTCACCCGAGGGGGCGCGGCCCGGTCAGTGACCGGTCTCGCCGCCGTTGTCCCGGCGGTCGAGGGCGCGCTGGAGGGCGGCTGCGGCGTTCTTGCGGGCGTCGTCACTGGGGCGGGCGGCGGAGTGGCGGACGCGGCGGGTGGTCTGAGCGGCCATGAGAGATCGACTCCTTGAGATCAGCGTTGATCCGAGATCCACGGTGATGCGAGATCGGTGGTGATCGAAGGCGCCGGAAGGGGCGGGGAGCGCCGCCGCAGGGGTTGCCTGCTCGGGGCGGGACGCTCTCGACCGCCCTGCGCTCGATGGAGCGGGACGTTCGGCTTCTACAAAGCTAGGACAGCTCGGCCGAACTGTCTCCACAATTACTCGGACTTCCTACTATCTGAGACGGCACTCGCCCCACTATCTAGATTGCATTCCTACCTAGGTAGTGATGGAATGCCGCCATGGCCGCAGACCGCAGATCCAGCTGGCTCAAGGGAGTCCTCGACCTGCTCGTCCTCTCCTGCCTGACCGACGGTGAGAGTTACGGGTACGAGATCGCCAAGGCACTCGCCGGGGCGGGGCTCGGCGAGATCAAGGGCGGGACGCTCTATCCCGTACTGAACCGCCTGGAGGAGGCCGGCCTCGTCGAGGCCGAGTTCCGGGCCGCCGAACGGGGCCCCGGACGCCGCTACTACCGGCTCACGGACGCCGGGCGGACCCATCTCGCGGCCGAGAGCGAGGCCTGGACGCAGTTCCACCGGGCCGTAGGCACCCAGTTGCACCCAGGGGGAACCACACCATGAGCACCCGGCCCACCGACACCCGCACCGACCGCTACTTCGCCGAACTGTCCGGCGCGCTGCGCGCCGCCGAGGTGCCCGAGGAGCAGATCGCCCGCACGGTCGACGAGCTGCGCGGCCACCTCGCCGAGTCGGGCACCGCGCCGGAGGAGGAGTTCGGCCCCGCCGCCCGCTTCGCGGCCTCGCTCGGCGGGCTCGCGCCGACGCCCGGGGAGCCGCACGACGCGGCGGAGCGGTGGACCTGGACGGCGGACCTCTTCAACGACCGGCGGATGCTGACCGTCCACGGCGACCAGGGCTGGGAGGTCGAGCACCTGGACTCCCTGGGCCGCTTCGTCTGCCGCCGGGCGCCCGGGGCGCCGCTCGCCTGGGAGTACCGGCGCGAGGTGCTCAGCGGCCGGCGCCGCGCGAAGGTGCTCGACGAGCTGGACCCCGAAGGCTGGGAGCTGTGCGGCGAGTGGCTGGTGTACGGCTACTTCAAACGCCCCAAGGCGGCGACGGACGGCCCCGCCGGCGCCCTGGCCGCGGTACCCGCCACACCGCTCCGACGCCTCTTCCTGAGCCGCCGCGCCAAAGCTCTGCTCGCCGTCTGGACCGTGGCCACGGGCGCCGCGTACGTGTCGCTGGGGCTGCCGGGACTGGCGATGCTGATCGCCCTGGGCGGGGCACTGTCGGCGGTGTACACCGCGAAGCTGGAGACGGCCCGGGGCGAGGTGGCGGCGAAGAACGAGAAGGGAGCCACCGCGGACACCCCCTGACCCCCGCCGCCGCCCGACCCTCTCCCTAACCCCCAAACCACCATTGACAGGTTAGCCCACACCGGCTTGACTCTCCCCATAACCAGTCATGCGCACAAGAGGGGTTAGAAGAGATGTCCGTGCTGCCCGCGTCGCCCGTGCTCCCCGTCCACCACCGCACCGTCACCGTCCGCGGCCACGAGATCTTCTACCGGGAGGCGGGCCCCGCCGACGCCCCCGTCCTGCTTCTGCTGCACGGCTTCCCGACCAGCTCGCACATGTTCCGCGACCTGATCCCCCGGCTCGCCGACCGCTACCGCCTGATCGCCCCCGACCACCTGGGCTTCGGCCGCAGCGCGGCCCCGGACGCCGCCGACTTCCCGTACACCTTCGCCGAACTGGCCTCGCTGACCTCCGAGTTCACCGAGGCCCTCGGCCTCGACCGCTTCGCCCTCTACATCCAGGACTACGGCTCCCCCATCGGCCTGCGCCTCGCCCTCGCCCACCCCGAGCGGATCACCGCGATCGTCAGCCAGAACGGCAACGCCTACGAGGAGGGCCTCGGCGCCGACGCCTGGGCCCCCGTCCTCGCCCTGATCGCCGAGCGCACCCCCGAGACCGAGGCCCCGGTCCGCGCGATCCGCTCCCTCGACGGGATCCGCTGGCAGTACGAGACGGGCGTCCCCGCCGCGTACCGGGAGCTCCTCAGCCCGGACGCCTGGCACCACGACGCCGCCCTCATGTCCCGCCCGGGCCAGGACGCCGTCCAGCTGGGCCTGATCTCCGACTACGGCTCCAACTTCGCCCTCTACCCGGCCTTCCAGGAGTACTTCCGCACCTCCCGGGTCCCGCTGCTCGCCGTCTGGGGCGAGGGCGACGAGGTCTTCGTCCCGGCCGGCGCCGAGGCCTTCCGCCGCGACCTCCCGGACGCCGAGATCCACCTCCTGCCCACGGGCCACTTCGCCCTGGAGACCCACGCGCCGGCGATCGCAGAACTGATCGGCGACTTCCTGAAGCGACACGTGGGGGAATGAGGGAATGAGAACCGCCCCCGTCCTCAATTGGGGGTAGAGGAGGGGGGCGGTGATCAGGGGCCGCTCACGCGGCGGGGGGGTTAGCCCATGTGGGGGTAGCCGTACTCGGTCGGCGGGACCAGGGTCTCCTTGATGGCGCGGGTCAGCGTCCAGCGCATCAGGTTCTGCGGGGCGCCGGCCTTGTCGTTGGTGCCGGAGGCGCGGCCGCCGCCGAACGGCTGCTGGCCGACGACGGCGCCGGTCGACTTGTCGTTGATGTAGAAGTTGCCCGCGGCGAAGCGGAGCTTCTCCATCGTGTACGCGGCGGCCGCGCGGTCGTTGGCGATGACCGCGCCGGTGAGCGCGTAGTCCGAGACCGACTCCATCTGGGTCAGCATCTCGTCGTACTTCGCGGCGGAGCTGTCGTCGTACACGTACACCGCGAGGATCGGACCGAAGTACTCGGTCGTGAAGACCTCGTTCTCCGGGTCGGTGCACTCGATGACGGTCGGGCGGACGAAGTAGCCCTCCGAGTCGTCGTACGTGCCGCCGGCGACGATCGTGCAGGAGGCGTCGGCCTTCGCGCGGTCGATCGCGGCCTTGTTCTTGGCGAAGGAACGCTCGTCGATGACGGCGCCGATGAAGTTCGACAGGTCGGTGACGTCACCCATCTTGATGCCGTCGACCTCGGCCGCGAACTCCTCCTTGAACCCGTCGTTCCAGAGGGAGGCCGGGATGTACGCGCGCGAGGACGCGGAGCACTTCTGGCCCTGGAACTCGAAGGAGCCACGGGTCAGCGCGGTCTTCAGGATGGCGCGGTCGGCGCTCGGGTGCGCGACGACGAAGTCCTTGCCGCCGGTCTCGCCGACGATCCGCGGGTAGGAGCGGTACGTCTCGATGTTGTTGCCGACCGTCTTCCACAGGTGCTGGAAGGTCTTGGTCGAGCCGGTGAAGTGGATGCCGGCCAGGTCGCGGTGGTTCAGGGCCACCTCGGAGACGGCGATGCCGTCGCCGGTCACCAGGTTGATGACGCCCTTCGGCAGACCGGCCTCCTCCAGGAGCTCCATGAGGAGCACGGCGGAGTGGGTCTGGGTCGGGGACGGCTTCCAGACCACCACGTTGCCCATGAGGGCGGGGGCGGTGGGCAGGTTGCCCGCGATGGCCGTGAAGTTGAACGGCGTGATCGCGTAGACGAAGCCCTCCAGCGGGCGGTGGTCCAGTCGGTTCCACACGCCCGGGGAGTTGGCCGGCGGCTGCTCGGCCAGGATCTGGCGGGCGTAGGCCACGTTGAAGCGCCAGAAGTCGACGAGCTCGCACGGGGTGTCGATCTCGGCCTGCTGGGCGGTCTTCGACTGGCCGAGCATGGTGGAGGCGGCCAGCGTCTCGCGCCACGGGCCGGCGAGCAGCTCGGCGGCGCGCAGGATGATCGCCGCGCGGTCGTCGAAGGACATCGCGCGCCAGGCCGGGGCGGCGGCGAGGGCGGCGTCGATCGCGTCCTGCGCGTCCTGCTGGGTGGCGCCGGCGAAGGTGCCGATGACGGCCTTGTGGTTGTGCGGCTGCACGACGTCGACGCGCTCGCCGCCGCCCATGCGCTTGACGCCGCCGATGGTCATCGGCAGGTCGCGCGGGTTGTCGGCCAGCTCCTTGAGCTTGACCTCCAGACGGGCGCGCTCGGGGGAACCGGGGGCGTAGCCGTGCACCGGCTCGTTGACCGGAGCGGGGACCTGGGTGACAGCGTCCATGGGTCTCGGGACTCCTTCTAGAGAGGTGGGGGGCTCAGCCCTTGGTGAGGATGGAGCGGACGAAGAAGAGCAGGTTGGCCGGCTTCTCCGCGAGGCGGCGCATGAAGTAGCCGTACCAGTCGGTGCCGTAGGCGGTGTAGACGCGCATCCGGTGGCCCTCGGCCGCGAGCCGGTTCTGCTCCTCGCTGCGGATGCCGTACAGCATCTGGAACTCGTACTCGTCCAGCTTGCGCCCGGCGCGGCGGGCGAGCTCCTGGCCGACGGCGATCAGGCGCGGGTCGTGGGACCCGATCATCGGGTAGCCCTCGCCCTCCATCAGGATCTTCATGATCCGGACGTACGCCTTGTCGATCTCCGGCTTGTCCTGGATGGCGACCTCGGCGGGCTCCTTGTAGGCGCCCTTCACGATCCGCACGCGCGAGCCGTTGGCGGCGAGGCGGCGGGCGTCCTCCTCGGTGCGGAAGAGGTACGCCTGGATGACGCAGCCGGTCTGCGGGTAGTCCTTCCGCAGCTCCTCGTGGATGGCGAACATCGAGTCGAGGGTGGTGTGGTCCTCGGCGTCCAGGGTGACCGTGGTGCCGATCTCGGCGGCGGCCGCCACGACGGGGCGCACGTTCGCGAGGGCCAGCTCGTGGCCGCCCGCCCGTCGCCCACCACCACCCTCAACCGAGAGCCCTGCGGGCTCGCTGCCCTCGATCTCCAGCGACTGGCCGAACATCGACAGCTTCACGGACATCTCGGCGCGGGCGCCCAGGCCCAGCTCCTTGAGACGCCCGATGAGCTCCAGGTAGGCGTCGCGGGCGGCGTGGGACTGCTCGACGGTGGTGATGTCCTCACCGACCACGTCGAGGGTGACCTCCAGGCCGCGGGCCGCCAGGTCCTGCACGATCGGGACGACGTCATGGACGGACTCGCCGGCGATGAAGCGTGCCACGACCTGCTTGGTCCCGGGGGCGGCCGACACGAAACGGCGCATCTTGTCGCTGCGCGACGCGGCGAGGATCACGGGACCCAGCACGGGTACCTCCAGAGGGCAGGGTGACGAAAGGTGCTCTACCCGATCTTTCGTAAGCAACCGGGAACAGCACGAAGAACCACCGTGAAACCTAAGGACCGCTCCGATCGTCCGCCATCTACAGCTGTCACGCATCCGTGGCCACGCTCTCAGACATCTGTCTGAAGGACGGCGCGAGCGGTGCGAGAATGGCGCCGTGAAGGGCGATTACCAGGAGCTGGTGGACGAGATCTCGGCGCTGCTCGGCGCCCCCGCGACCCTGGAGAACCGGGATTTCGGGCTGATCGCCTTCGGCGCGCACGACAGCGACGACGACGAGGCGATGGACCCGGTCCGCACCCGCTCGATCCTGACCCGGAAGTCCACCCCCGCCGTCCGGGCCTGGTTCGAGGGCTTCGGCATCACCCGGGCGACCGGCCCGGTCCGTATCCCGGCCGCCCCGGACGCGGGCGTCTTCCGGGACCGGATCTGTCTTCCGGTACGCCATCGGGGTGTCGTCCTCGGCTACGTCTGGCTGCTCGACGCCGAGCCCGGCCCCTCGCACGCGCAGCTCACCGCCGCCATGGAGGTCGCCGCCCGGATCGGTGACCTGCTCGCCGACGAGGAGCGGGCCGGGGCGGACCTCTCCCGGGAGCTGCGGGCCGCCCTGTCGGCCGAGCGCGGCTGGCAGTACGACATGGCGCTCGCCGCCCTGCGCACCGCCCTCGGCCCGGACGCGGACGGCCTGCACGCCCTGGTCTGCCTGGCGCCCTGGGCCGCGGAGGACTCCCCGTCGCCGCGTACGGTGCCGGGCGCGGCGGCCCTGTGCACGGTGCCGTGGCGGCCCGCGGCGGCCCCGTCCGGCGCCCCCGCCCCGGTCCCCGCCGCCGCCCCGCGCGCGCTCGCCGTGCTGGTGCGGCTCCGCTCGGCCGACAACCTCTCCCCCGCCGTCACCGCGGCCGGCCGGCTGCGCGGCACGGCGGGCCCGACGGCCGTCGCCGGGGTCGGCACGCCCCGGCGGGGGCTCGCGGACCTGGACGTGTCCTGGCACGAGGCGGGCTCGGCCGCCCGCGCGGCGACCGCCCAGCCGCACCTCGGCCCGCTCGCGGAGTGGTCCACGATCGGCCCGTACCGGCTGCTGACCGCGCTCCCGCCGGCCGAACCCGACCCGGCCGTCCGCACCCTGCTGGCCCCGGCCCACGCCGAACTGGCCCGCACCGCCGAGGTGTTCCTCGACCACGCGGGCCAGGCGGGCCGCACGGCGACGGCCCTCGGCATCCACCGCCAGACCCTCTACTACCGCCTCTCCCGCGTCGAACAGCTCACCGGCCTCGACCTGGACGCGGGCGAGGACCGGCTGCTGCTGCACATGGCGCTGAAGGCGGCCAAGCTGTAGCCGCCGAGCTGGAGCGGCCGTGGCGGCGGGGCGTCAGGCCCCGACGAGTTCCGCCTTGTTCATGGCGACCGTCCGCGCCGCGGGGGCGTCCGAGGTGATCTTGGCGAGCTGGGCGGCTCCGCCGATGAGCAGTCCGGCGGCGAAGAGACCGAGCAGGAACCTGGTGGTGCGGCGCTGGGACACGGGGCCTCCTGGAGGCATCGCGGGTGGGCGTGGTCCCTGCCATGACAGCAGCAGCGGAGCTCCGGAGGCGACGGCTCCGGGCGGGCTGTGACCGTTTCAGGACGGACGGGGCGTCAGTCCCGCTCGCCCATCAGCACCTTCAGGCCGGCCGTCAGGTCGTCGGCGCTCGGCGCGGTCTCCGGGTCGACCACCCATTGGATCATCACGCCGGTCGCGAGCGCCTGGAGGAGCAGCCCGGCGACGCGGGCCTTCTCGGGGTCGGCCTCGGGGTCGAGGCCGAGCATGCCCTCGGCCATGCCGAGGCGGCCCTCGCGCTGCGGCTCCTTGATCGCCTCGCGCAGCTTCTCGTCGTCGTCCAGCCGGGTGACGACCTCGGTCTGCAGCTTCCAGACCGGGCGGCTGCCCTCGGCGGCGCCGATCAGGGGCTCCCAGACGGCGCGGAAGCGCTCGTACGGGTCGGCGGGCGGCTCCCCGGCCCCCTCGGCGTCCGCCGCGCCGACCCGCTGGCCCCACTCCTCGGTGAGGGCCAGGAAGGCCTGCTGGAGCAGGGCGTCCTTGGAGCCGTAGTGGTAGCCGATGGAGGCGAGGTTGGTGCCCGAGGCGGCCACGACGTCACGGGCGGTCGTGCGGGCGTAGCCCTTCTCCAGGAGGCAGCGCTTGGCGCCTTCGAGCAGATCTTCCTTGTGTCCCATGGACAGCACTGTACCCGGTCGATAGACACCTGTGTAAGACGTGCGTCTATCGACCGGGTACGGAGAACGCGTCCGAGTGGACCCGTGCGTCAGACCAGGTCGACCGAGCGGGCCGAGTTGGCGCCGATCTCCTCCGCGATCTCGGCGATCACGGCCGCCGGGACCGTGTCGTCGACGGTGAGCACGACGAGCGCCTCGCCGCCCTCCTCCGTACGGGAGACCTGCATGCCCGCGATGTTCAGACCGGCCTCGCCGAGGATCCGGCCGACCGTGCCGACGACGCCCGGGCGGTCCTCGTAGCGCAGCACCACCATGTGGTCGGCGAGCGCCAGGTCCACGTCGTAGTCGCCGACCGCGACGATCTTCTGCAGGTGCTTGGGGCCCGCGAGCGTGCCGGAGACCGACACCTCCTGGCCGTCCGAGAGGGTGCCGCGCACGGTGACCACGTTGCGGTGGTCGGGCGACTCGGAGCTGGTGGTGAGGCGGACCTCGACACCGCGCTCCTGCGCGAAGAGCGGGGCGTTCACATAGGACACGGTCTCGTCGACCACGTCCTCGAACACGCCCTTGAGCGCGGAGAGTTCGAGCACCTTCACATCGTGCTGGGTGATCTCGCCGTACACCTCGACGTCCAGCCGCACCGCGACCTCGCCGGCCAGCGCCGTGAAGATCCGGCCCAGCTTCTCGGCCAGCGGCAGACCCGGCTTCACGTCCTCGGCGATGACGCCGCCCTGCACGTTGACCGCGTCCGGGACGAGCTCGCCGGCGAGCGCCAGGCGCACCGAACGGGCCACCGCGATACCGGCCTTCTCCTGGGCCTCGTCGGTGGAGGCGCCCAGGTGCGGGGTGCAGACGACCTCGTCGAGCTCGAAGAGCGGCGAGTCGGTGCAGGGCTCCTTCGCGTACACGTCGAGGCCCGCGCCGGCGACCCGGCCCTCCTTCAGCGCCGAGTACAGCGCCGCCTCGTCCACGATCCCGCCGCGCGCGGCGTTGACGATCCGGACCGAGGGCTTGACCTTGTGCAGCGCCTCGTCACCGATGAGACCGGCGGTCTCCGGGGTCTTGGGCAGGTGGACGGTGATGAAGTCGGCGACCTCCAGGAGCTCGTCCAGGGCCAGCAGCTTCACCCCCATCTGGGCGGCGCGGGCCGGCTGCACGTAGGGGTCGTACGCGACGATCTTCATGCCGAAGGCGGACATGCGCTGGGCGACCAGGACACCGATGCGGCCGAGGCCGACGACGCCGAGGGTCTTCTCGCTCAGCTCGACGCCCGTGTACTTCGAGCGCTTCCACTCGCCGTTCTTCAGGGCGGTGTTGGCCTGCGGGATGTTGCGCGCGGTGGCGACCAGGAGGCCGCAGGCGAGCTCGGCGGCGGTGACGATGTTGGAGGTCGGGGCGTTCACGACCATCACGCCGGCCTTGGTGGCCGAGGAGACGTCCACGTTGTCCAGGCCCACGCCGGCGCGGGCGACGACCCGGAGCTTCTTCGCGGCGGCGATGGCCTCCGCGTCGACCTTGGTCGCGGAACGGATCAGGATGGCGTCGACATCGGCGATCGCGGGGATCAGCTCGGCGCGGTCGGCGCCGTTGCAGTGCCGGATCTCGAAGTCCGGGCCCAGCGCGTCTACGGTGGCGGGCGACAGCTCTTCAGCGATGAGTACGACAGGTTTCGAGCTCACGTGAGTCCTCACAGATCCAGTGCGGACGGCCGTCCCGACGGCCGCAGGCGTGGAGGGGGCTTGCCGCGTGAAAGCGCACGACGCTGTGGGCCTGACGCGTATGTTGTTGAGCAGTGTAGTGGTGCGTCGGCGCAGCTCATACGCCTCGTTGGAAGGATCACCCGTCCGTGGTTGGACGGGGTGTCCATAGATGTGGCACGGGGCCGGACACCCTGTCCGGCCCCGCACCGAGGGGCTTACGCCTCCTCGTCGTTCACCCAGCTCATGAGCTTCCGCAGCTCCTTGCCGGTGGTCTCCAGGAGGTGCTTCTCGTCCTGGGTCTTGTACTCGTTGTACTTCTTCAGACCGCCGTGGTACTCGTCCATCCAGTTCTTGGCGAAGGTGCCGTCCTGGATGTCCGTGAGGACCTTCTTCATCTCGGCCTTGGTGTCCGCGGTGATGATCCGCGGGCCGGTGATGTAGTCGCCCCACTCGGCGGTCTCGGAGACGGACCAGCGCATCTTCTCCAGGCCGCCCTCGTACATGAGGTCGACGATCAGCTTCAGCTCGTGGAGGCACTCGAAGTAGGCGATCTCCGGCTGGTAGCCGGCCTCGACCAGGGTCTCGAAGCCCGCCTTGACGAGCGCGGAGGCGCCACCGCAGAGGACGGCCTGCTCGCCGAAGAGGTCGGTCTCGGTCTCCTCGGTGAAGGTCGTCTTGATGACACCGGCGCGGGTGCCGCCGATGGCCTTGGCGTAGGAGAGCGCCAGCGCGAAGGCGTTGCCCGTCGCGTCCTGCTCGACCGCGGCGATCGCGGGGACGCCGCGGCCCTCCTCGTACTGACGGCGGACCAGGTGGCCCGGGCCCTTCGGGGCGACCAGGGCGACGTCCACGTGGGCCGGGGGCTTGATGAAGCCGAAGCGGACGTTGAAGCCGTGGGCGAAGAACAGCGCGTCGCCGTCCTTGAGGTTGTCCTTGATGGACTCCTCGTAGACCTGGGCCTGGATCGGGTCCGGGATCAGGATCATGATGACGTCGGCCTCGGCCGCGGCCTCGGCCGGGGTGACGACGCGCAGGCCCTGCTCCTCGGCCTTGGCCTTGGACTTGGAGCCCTCGTGCAGACCGACACGGACGTCGACACCCGAGTCACGGAGCGACAGCGCGTGGGCGTGGCCCTGGCTGCCGTACCCGATCACGGCGACCTTGCGGCCCTGGATGATGGACAGGTCGGCGTCGGCGTCGTAGAACAGCTCGGCCACTGGGTATCTCCTTGAGGTGCTGGTGTTGCGTCCCACCGTACGGCGGGGTGCGGGAGGAAGGATTTCGGGTCTCGCCAGGCGGACCGCCGGATGGACCCGCGGTCAGCGCCCGTTGACGGACGGGTGTGTCACGCGCTGCGGTCGAGGGCCCGCAGGGACCGGTCCGTGATGGACCGGGCGCCACGCCCTATGGCGATGGTGCCGGACTGCACGAGCTCCTTGATGCCGAACTGCTCCAGCATCTTGAGCATCGCTTCCAGCTTGTCACTCGAACCGGTGGCCTCGATGGTGACCGCCTCCGGCGAGACGTCCACCGTCTTCGCGCGGAAGAGCTGGACGATCTCGACGATCTGGGAGCGGGTCTCGTTGTCGGCGCGGACCTTCACCAGGACGAGCTCGCGCTGGATCGCGGCGCTGGGCTCGAGTTCGACGATCTTCAGGACGTTGACCAGCTTGTTGAGCTGCTTGGTCACCTGCTCCAGGGGCAGGTCCTCGACATTGACCACGATGGTGATGCGGGAGATGTCGGGGTGCTCGGTGACACCGACGGCGAGCGAGTCGATGTTGAAGCCGCGGCGGGAGAACAGGGCGGCGATCCGGGCGAGGATGCCGGGCGTGTTCTCGACCAGGACGGAGAGCGTGTGCTTGGTGGACATGGTGTGGGTCTCTTCCCTTGGCTCTTCGGCTCTTCGCTCGTCAGTCGTCTTCGCCGTCGCCGAAGTCGGGGCGGACGCCCCGGGCGGCCATGACCTCGTCGTTGGAGGTTCCGGCGGCGACCATCGGCCAGACCTGCGCGTCCTCGTGGACGATGAAGTCGACCACGACCGGGCGGTCGTTGATGGCGTTGGCCTGCTCGATGACCTTGTCCAGGTCGGCAGGGTCCTCGCAGCGCAGCGCGACGCAGCCCATGGCCTCGGACAGCTTGACGAAGTCCGGGATACGGGTGCCCCGCGCCCCCGGGTTGACGTCGTCCGGGCCGGAGTGCAGCACCGTGTTGGAGTAGCGCTGGTTGTAGAACAGGGTCTGCCACTGACGGACCATGCCGAGGGCGCCGTTGTTGATGATGGCGACCTTGATCGGGATGTTGTTCAGCGCGCAGGTGACCAGTTCCTGGTTGGTCATCTGGAAGCAGCCGTCGCCGTCGATCGCCCAGACCGGACGGTCCGGCATGCCGGCCTTGGCGCCCATCGCGGCGGGGACCGCGTAGCCCATCGTCCCGGCGCCGCCGGAGTTCAGCCAGGTGGCCGGGCGCTCGTAGTTGATGAAGTGGGCGGCCCACATCTGGTGCTGGCCGACACCGGCCGCGTAGATGGTGTCGGCGGGGGCGAGCTCGCCGATGCGCTGGATGACCTGCTGCGGCGAGAGGCTGCCGTCCTCCGGCAGGTCGTAGCCGAGCGGGTAGGTCTCGCGCCAGCGGTTCAGGTCGCTCCACCAGGCGGTGTAGTCGCCGCGGTGGCCCTCGCTGTGCTCGGCCTGGACGGCCTGGACCAGGTCGGCGATGACCTCGCGGGCGTCACCGACGATCGGGACGTCGGCGACGCGGTTCTTGCCGATCTCGGCCGGGTCGATGTCGGCGTGGACGATCTTGGCGTACGGGGCGAAGCTGTCCAGCTTGCCGGTGACGCGGTCGTCGAAGCGGGCGCCGAGGGCGACGATCAGGTCGGCCTTCTGCAGCGCGGTGACGGCGGTGACCGCACCGTGCATGCCCGGCATGCCCACGTGCAGCGGGTGGCTGTCGGGGAACGCGCCCAGCGCCATCAGGGTGGTGGTGACCGGGGCGCCGGTGAGCTCCGCGAGGACCTTCAGCTCGGCGGTGGCGCCGGCCTTCAGGACGCCGCCGCCGACGTAGAGGACGGGGCGCTTGGCGCCGGTGATCAGCTTGGCGGCCTCGCGGATCTGCTTGGCGTGCGGCTTGGTCACCGGGCGGTAGCCGGGCAGGTCCGTGGTGGGCGGCCAGCTGAAGGTGGTCTTCGCCTGGAGGGCGTCCTTGGCGATGTCGACCAGGACCGGGCCCGGGCGGCCGGTGGAGGCGATGTGGAAGGCCTCGGCGATGGTCCGCGGGATGTCCTCGGCCTTGGTGACCAGGAAGTTGTGCTTGGTGATCGGCATCGTGATGCCGCAGATGTCCGCCTCCTGGAAGGCGTCCGTGCCGATCGCCTTGGAGGAGACCTGGCCGGTGATCGCGACCAGCGGGACGGAGTCCATGTGGGCGTCGGCGATCGGCGTGACCAGGTTGGTGGCACCGGGGCCCGAGGTCGCCATGCAGACGCCGACCCGGCCGGTGGCCTGCGCGTAGCCGGTGGCGGCGTGGCCCGCGCCCTGCTCGTGCCGGACCAGGACGTGACGCACCCGCTTCGAGTCCATCATCGGGTCGTACGCGGGCAGGATCGCTCCGCCCGGAATGCCGAAGACGGTGTCGGCGCCCACTTCCTCGAGAGAGCGGATGAGGGACTGCGCACCCGTGACGTGCTCGACGGTGGTGGCGGGCTGCGCGCCGTTACGGGGCCGCGGCTGCGGATGGTGCCCGGTGGCCTGCTCGGTCATCAGCATTCTCTTCTCGAAGCAGAGGGTTGGTGCGAGGTGGTGTGCGAGGCGTTTTGCGAGGGTTCGTTACGACTTCGGGGGGAGTCGATGCAACAAAAAACCCCTCGTGCCGGGAGGCAAGCGAGGGGAGCGCGTCGGGTGCGTTTACAGGCGGGCCTTCTCTGGCCCTGCCTCAGCCGACGCGCTTTCCAAGTACGAGAATTCGGGTGCGCATGGCACTGACCCTCTCCCCGACGCACAGTCACTGTCAAGTGGGTGGGACGGGCGTCTCAGTATGTGAGCGGATCGGGGGACGGTTTCCGACACTCACCGGGACGGGTCCGGGCAGCGGGTACTCGTCCCGCACCAGGGCCCGGCGCAGCCGGTACTCGTCCAGCGGGCCCGCGAAGGCCATGCCCTGACCATGGGTGCAGCCCATCGAGCGCAGGGCGAGCACCTGCTCGGGCACGTCCACCCCGTCGGCCACGGACTGCATCCCGAGGTCGCCGGCGATCCGCAGCAGCCCACTGGTGATCTTGCGCAGCCTGGCCGATTCCACGATGCCTTCGACCAGGCCCCGGTCCAGCTTCAGTATGTCGACGGGGAGGCGGCGCAGCGCGTTGATGGCGGCGTGTCCGCTGCCGAATCCGTCCAGGGCGATCTTCACGCCGAGGCGGCGCAGGGCGGCGAGGCGCTGCTCCAGCTCGTCGAAGTTGACCCGGGGGTCCCGGGGGTCGCTCTCGGCCAGCTCGATGATGAGGGAGCCGGAGGGCAGGCCGTGCCGGGTCAGCAGGGCCTCGACGGAGCCGAGCGGCAGCGAGCGGTCGAGCAGCCGGCGGGCGGAGAGCCGGATGGTGACCGGGGTGCGGTGTCCGATGCCGGCCCGTTCGGCGGCCTGCTCGACGGCTTCCTCGAGGAGCCAGCGGCCGAGTTCGGAGATGCGCTCGCTGCCGTCGGAGACGCGCAGGAACTCGGCCGGGGTGAAGAGGATGCCCTGGGCGGAGCGCCAGCGGGCCTGGGCGGCGACGGCGGTGATCCGGCCGGTGGCCAGGTCCACCACGGGCTGGTGCAGCAGCGCGAACTCGCCGTCGTGCAGCGCGGTGCGCAGCCGGGCGGCGAGCTCGGTGCGGCGGACGACCTCGGCCTGCATCTGCGGGGCGTAGAGCTCGACGCGGTTCTTGCCGGCGGCCTTGGCCCGGTACATCGCGAGGTCGGCGTTGCGCAGCAGGTCCCCGGCGCCCATGCCGGGCTCGGCGAAGGCGACGCCGATGGAGGCGGCGACCCGCACCTCGTTGACGGCGTCGACGCGGTACGGCTGGGAGAGCGTGACGCGCAGCCGGTCGGCGATCTCGTGCACCTGGCACTCGCGGGCGGCCCGGTCCCGGTTGCCGTCGCCGAGGATGAGCGCGGCGAACTCGTCGCCGCCGAGCCGGGCGGCGGTGTCCCCGGCCCGTACGGAGTCCTGGAGGCGGCGGGCGGCCTGCACGAGGAGCTCGTCGCCCGCCTGGTGGCCGAGGCGGTCGTTGACGCCCTTGAAGCCGTCGAGGTCGATGAAGAGCACGGCGGTGCCGGGGTCGGAGGCGCGGCGGCCGCCGAGGGCGCCCCGGACCCGCTCGGTGAACAGCGCCCGGTTGGGCAGGTCGGTGAGCGGGTCGTGCTCGGCGTTGTGCCGGAGCTGGGCCTGGAGGCGGACGCGGTCGGTGACGTCCCGGCTGTTGAAGATCAGGCCGCCCTGGTGCCGGTTGACGGTGGACTCGACGTTGAGCCAGTCGCCGCGGCCGGAGCGGAAGCGGCACTCGATCCGGGTGGTGGGCTCCTCGGAGGGCGGTGCGGCGAGGAAGCGGCGCACTTCGTGGACGACGCCGCCGAGGTCCTCGGGGTGGATGAGGGAGGCCAGCTCGGAGCCGATCAGCTCCTCCGCGTCGCGGCCGTACACCCCGGAGGCGGCGGGGCTGACGTAGCGGAGTATCCCGGTGGGCGCGGCGATCATGATGACGTCGCTGGAGCCCTGCACGAGGGACCTGAAGTGGTTCTCCTTCTGGGCCAGTTCGTGGGTGAGGGCGATGTTGTCGAGCAGCATGATGCCCTGCCGCAGGACCAGGGCGAGCGCGACCGTGCAGCCGGTGAGGACGACCACGCGGTCCACTCTGCGTCCCTCGACGACGTTGTACAGGATGCCGAGCGTGCAGACCGCGGCCGCGAGGTAGGGCGTGAGGGCGGCGAGCGACCCGGCGAGGGGGCGGCTGTGCGGATGCCGGGCGCGGGCGGCGGCCGGGTCCACGGTGCGGCGGGCGCCCCAGGGCGCGTAGGCGAGCAGCAGGGAGCCGGCGAACCAGCCGGCGTCGAGGATCTGGCCGGAGCTGTAGTGCTCGCGCAGCAGCGGCGAGGTGAACAGGGCGTCGCACAGCACGGTGAGCGCGAGGGCCGCGATGGCGGTGTTGATCGCCGAGCGGTTGATGTGGGAGCGGCGGAAGTGGAGGGCCAGCACCATGCTGACGAGGACGATGTCCAGGAGCGGGTACGCGAGGGAGAGCGCGGCGCGGGCGACGCTCTCGCCCTCGGCGGCCTCCACGCGCGCGGTGTGCGCGAGGGCGAGGCTCCAGGAGAGGGTGAGCAGGGATCCGCCGATGAGCCAGGCGTCGAGCGCGAGGCAGACCCAGCCGGCCCGGGTCACGGGTTTCTTGGCGAGGACGAGCAGGCCGACGATGGCGGGCGGCGCGAAGAGCAGGAAGCAGAGGTCGGCCAGCGAGGGGGTGGGCACCGCGCGGCGGAGGACGACCTCGTACCAGCCCCAGATGCCGTTGCCGACGGAGGCCATGAAGGACGAGAAGGCGAAGAGGAGCCACGCGGGGCGGAAGCTGCCGCGGTGACTGCGGGCGTACAGGAAGCAGGAGACGGCGGCGGCGAGCGCGGCGGCGCTCAGGCCGAAGTCGCCCATGACGAGGGCGAGTTCCACGGAGCCCCAGCCGAGGGCGGCGCCGGTGGCGTATCCCCCGCAGACCAGGCCGAGCCCGATCTGGGTGAGCACTCCCCCGGCTCCGGGCCCCTGGCGGCCCGGCCCCGGGGCGGTCCGGCCGGCGCCGGACCGGAGGCCGGCCCCGCCGCTCGCGGGCCGCTGCCGGACGAGTGTCCCGGGAGTGCTCACCGGGACCTCCGGGCCGTCGCCGGGGTGCCCGTGCGCGCCGGGCCCGCAGAGGCTGTCGGTCTGCGCGTCGGGGCGTGGCACGGCATGGCCGCAGGAGGCCGCGGGGTCCTCGGCACGGGGAGTGGCGGGGGTCCGGCCGGGTCCGGCACCGGTGTCCGGCGCGCGGTCGCCGCCCTGCGGCGGGGCCGGGTCGTCGCCCGTGCGGGGCACGGGGACGGCGGGGGTGTCGGTGCCGGTGACGGCGCGGCCGTCCCCGCCGGGGCCGGTCGCGGTGGGCCGGCCGGGGCCCGGTCGGTCCGGCAGGGCGGCTGTGGGGCACGGGTGGGCCGTCGGCCCCGCCGCGTCGGATCGTCGCTCGCTCGGCCGTGCTCCACCCGCCACCCCCCTCGGAATCTGATGATCCGTCACTTCGCTCCCCAGCGTCCGCCCGTTCTCGACGCAGTCCCCCGCTCCGGGACGATACACCAGGATCGTCACTCAGGGACAGGGTCGCAGTACTCTCCGTGACGAGCTGGGAGGCTCGCTCCCGGCGCGCTCCGGGGGCGCGCGTCTCAGGTGGTCAGGACCAGGTTCGCGAGCTCCTCCCCGGCCGCGAACCGGGTCAGCTGTGCGGCCAGCAGACGCTTGGCGCGCGGCATGAACGCCGAGGTGGAGCCGCCGACATGGGGACTGATGAGCACACCGGGGGCGTGCCACAGCGGGTGCCCGGCGGGCAGTGGCTCCGGGTCGGTGACGTCGAGCGCCGCGGTGATCCGGCCGCTCTCGGCCTCCTTCAGGAGGGCGGCGGTGTCCACCACGGGGCCGCGGGCCACGTTGACCAGCAGCGCTCCGTCCTTCATGCGGGCGAGGAACCCGGCGTCGGCGAGGTGCCGGGTGGCCGGAGTGAGCGGTGTGGAGAGCACGACCACGTCGGCTTCGGGCAGCAGCGCGGGCAGTTCGGTCATCGGGTGTACGGGACCGCGCTCGGTGGCACGTGCGGAGCGCGCGACGCGCACGACCCGCGCGCACTCGAAGGGGGCGAGCCGGTCCTCGATGGCGGCGCCGATCGAACCGTAACCGACGATCAGCACCGACTTGTCGGCGAGCGCCGGGTAGAAGCCGGCCCGCCACTCCTCCGCGTCCTGGCCGCGGACGAAGCCGGGGATGCCGCGCAGCGAGGCGAGGATCAGGGCGAGGGTGAGTTCGGCGGTGCTGGCCTCGTGGACGCCCTTGGCGTTGCACAGCCGGACGCCGGGGCGCAGCCGGTCGATCCCGGGCGTCACGTGGTCGATGCCGGCGGAGAGCGTCTGCACGGCGCGGACCGCGGTCATCCCGGCGAGCGGGCGCACCGCGATCTCCTCGCCCTTCATGTACGGGACGACGTAGAAGGCGCAGTGCGCGGGATCGGCCGGGAATTCCGGCCCGCCGTCCCAGAAACGGTAGTTCAGGCCCGACGCGCCCGGCGCGGGAAGTCCCTCGATCTCGTCCACGGGAATCGGAAGCCACACGTCAGCGGCGGTGTCATCGAACGTCATGACCGGGAGGCTATGCGAAGAATCCCGCGCGCGATTGGTTACTTTGGGGGGTGGCAGAGGGAGGGGTACCGGCAGGTGGAGCGCAGGACGATCGGGGCGGCGGCGCTCGATGTGGGTGCGGTGGGCCTCGGATGCATGCCGATGCACTGGGCGTACAGCGGTTCACAGCGGCGGGGCGACAGCTCGCTGCGGACGGTGCACGCGGCGCTGGACGCCGGGACCAGTCTGCTCGACACCGCCGACATGTACGGGCCGTTCACCAACGAGCTGTTGTTGGGGCGGGTGTTGAAGGAGCGCCGGGCGGACGTCTTCGTGTCGACGAAGTGCGGGCTGCTCGTCGGCGGCGACCAGCACATCGTGGCCAACGGGCGTCCCGGGTACGTGCGGAGGGCCTGCGACGCGTCGCTGCGGCGGCTCCAGACCGATGTCATCGACCTCTACCAGCTGCACCGGGCCGACCCGGAGGTGCCGGTCGAGGAGACCTGGGGCGCCATGGCCGAGCTGGTGCGCGCGGGCAAGGTGCGGGCGCTCGGGCTGTGCGCGGTGGGCGCGCGGGCGACCCGGCGGGGCCGGGCGGCCGGCGGCTATGAGGGAACGATCCGGCAGCTGGAGCGGATCCAGCAGGTCTTCCCCGTCGCGACGGTCGAGGCCGAACTCTCGGTCTGGGCGCCGGAGGCCCTGGAGCGGCTGCTGCCCTGGTGCGCGGCGCGGGGTGTGGGCTTCCTCGCCGCGATGCCGCTGGGCAGCGGCTATCTCACCGGGACGCTCACCCCGGGCGGCGGCTTCGAGGAGGACGACCTGCGCGCCCGGCATCCGCGCTTCACGGCCGAGATGATGGCGGCCAACCAGCCGGTGATCGCCGGCCTGCGCCGGGTCGCGGCCCGGCACGGCGACGGCGTCACCCCGGCGCAGGTGGCGCTGGCGTGGGTGCTGGGCCGCGGCCGGCACGTGGTGCCGATCCCGGGCGCGAAACGGGAGCGGTGGGCCGTGGAGAACGCGCGGGCGGCGGAGCTGGCCCTCGACGGGGCCGACCTGGCGGAGATCGCCGCGCTGCCGGCGGCGCGGGGGTCGTGGGACTGACGCGTCCGGCGGGTCCTGCGGTGTATCAAGGGGAGACACCGTCGCCGGAAGGGACCGGGATCATGGGCCGAGGTCGAGGTCGAGGCCGAACCGTCGTGGGAGGCGCGGCGGGGGTCGCCGTCGTGCTGGTGCTGACCGCCGGGTGCTCGTCGTCCGGCGGGAGCGCGGGAGGCGGGTCCGCACCGCCCTCCTCCGCACCGCCCTCCTCCGCACCGCCCTCCTCCGGCCCGGCCGCCTCGTCGGCGCCGGCGTCCCCGGGGGCGCCGCGTGTCGCGGGTGTGCTCACTGAGGGGCTGCGATCGCCGTGGGGGCTCGCCGAGCTGCCCGGCGGGGACCTGCTCGTCTCCTCGCGCGACGAGCGGACGGTCACCCGGGTCGACGCCCGGACCGGCCGGAAGACCGCGCTCGGCGTGGTGCCCGGGGTGGTGCCGGGCGGTGAGGGCGGACTGCTCGGGCTGGCCGTGCGGGACGGCTGGGTGTACGCCTACCTGACCTCGGCGACGGACAACCGGATCGTCCGCATGCGGTACGAGGGCGGGCCGGGCGACCGGCTCGGCGCCCCCGAGCCGGTGCTCACCGGCATCCCCAAGGGGGTGATCCACAACGGCGGGCGGATCGCCTTCGGGCCGGACGGGATGCTGTACGCCGGGACCGGCGAGACCGGGCGGACCGGGCTCGCCCAGGACCGGGGCTCGCTCGGCGGGAAGATCCTGCGGATGACCCCGGAGGGCCGCCCGGCGCCGGGCAACCCCTTCCCGGGCTCCGTGGTCTACTCGTACGGGCACCGGAACGTCCAGGGACTGGCCTGGGACCCGGCCGGGCGGCTGTGGGCGTCCGAGTTCGGGCAGGACACCTGGGACGAGCTGAACCTGATCGGGCCGGGGAAGAACTACGGCTGGCCGGTGGTGGAGGGCCGCGCGGGCCGGGCCGGGTACACGGACCCGGTCGCCCAGTGGCGGACCGCCGACGCCTCGCCCAGCGGGATCGCGTACGCGCGGGGGGCGGTCTGGATGGCCGGACTGCGGGGCGAGAGACTGTGGCGCGTCCCGCTCTCCGGAGCGGAACGTTCCGGGGAGCCCGAGGCGTTCCTGACGGGTGAGTACGGGCGGCTGCGCACGGTCCTGGCGACCGCGGGCGGCACCCGGCTCTGGCTCGTGACCAGTGAGACCGACACCCGGGGTACCCCCGGGCCCGGTGACGACAAGATCCTCCGGCTGGAGGTCGGTTAGGAAGGCGAGGCGGATGTTCAACCTGATGGAAGACCTGTTCGCGCCGGGCCGCAAGCACACCGACGACGAGCGGCAGCGGCTCGCCCTGACCAGGGAGGACATGGGCGACGCGGACCCGCACAAGGGCCCGATAGACCTCACCTCCGGCAAGGTCGTGATACGCCTGCCCGGCGCCGCCGAGGAGCCCTCCCCCGCGGCGGACGACCGGGAGACCGGCGACCGCGAGACCGGCGACCGGGAGGCCGGCGACCCGGGCGCGGCCTCCTAGGGGTCTGATCCGAAGGGCGGCCCTACGCGGTCGGCTCCAGGAGGCGCAGGCGGTGGGCCAGGGCGGCGGCCTCGCCGCGCCCGGCGACGCCCAGCTTGCCGAGGATGTTGGAGACGTGGACGCTCGCCGTCTTCGGTGAGATGAACAGCTCCTCGGCGATCTGGCGGTTGGTCCGCCCCTCGGCGACCAGCCGCAGCACGTCCTGCTCGCGCGGGGTGAGCCCGAAGGCGTCGGCGGCCTCGTCGGCCGGCTCCGGCTCCGCAGGGCCGCCGGCCCCTCCGGGGGCGTGCAGCGGGAGGCGGGCGCGGGCGGCGAGCAGCTCGACGTCCTCGCGCAGCGGATGCGCCCCGAGGCGTACGGCGGTGGCGTGGGCCTCGCGCATCAGGGCGGCGGCCTCCTCGCGCCGGCCTCCCTCGGCGAGCAGCGCGTCGGCGAGCCGGTGCCGGGCCCGGGCCAGCTCCTGCGGGCGGTCCAGCGGCGTGAACGCGGCGACGACCTCGGCCCAGCGTTCGACGGTGTCCCGGCCCTCGGCACGGGCCAGCTCGGCGGAGACCTGGAGCCCGTAGGCCTGCCACACGGGCGCCGGGGCGGCCAGCGACCGGACACACCGGCGTATCGCGTCCAGGGCGGCGGCGCGGCCCTCGGCGGCGGCCGGCAGTCCGCGGGCGTCGGCCTCGGCCGTGGCGGCGACGAGGACCAGCGGCCAGCCGTAGCGGTGGGTGCCGGCCGGGAAGCCGGCCCCGGCCACCGCGGCGAGCTCCGCGCGGACGTCGGCGAGGCGGCCCTCGGCGGCGGCGACGGCGGTCGTCAGGTGCGTCATGGGCAGTGTGTACTGCGGGATCGGGTCGCGGGTGCCGTAGCGGGCGGCGGCCTCGGCGAGGCGGGCGGCGGCCAGGGCGGGTTCGCCGCGCCCGACGGCGAGGTGGGCGAGCTGGAGCAGGGCGGTGCCGCCCGGCTTGGAGCCGGCGGCCCCGGTGCGCAGCAGCAGTTCGCACTCCTCCTGGACGCGGTCCCACTCGCCGAGCGCGAGGAGCGACTCGGCGAGGTTGGCGCGGATCCAGCCGGCGCTGTCGACCAGGCCGTGGGAGCGGGCCATGGCGATCCCGGTGGTGGCGACCTCGACGGCCTCGCGGGAGCGGCCGAGTCCCTCCAGGGCGGAGGAGATGTTCACGGCGGCGCGGGATGCCTCGTGGAACTGGCCGAGCGCCAGGGTCCGTTCGCCCACCTCGCGCATCTCGGCGAGCCCGTGCTCGGTGTCGCCGGCGGAGACCATGATGGTGCCGAGGGTGAGCCGGGCGGCGAGTTCGGTCCCCTCGGCCTTGACCAGGCGGGCGTACTCGACGGCCCGTTCGGCGGCGGCGAGGGCGTCGGCGCCCGGGTTGCGGAGCATGCCCCAGCCGGCGGCGAAGGCGAGCACCACGGCGTGGACGGCGGAGGGCGGCAGGCCGCGGACGAGTTCCTGGGCGCGGGCGATCTCGTCCCAGCCGTCGCCGCGGGCCAGGTTGGACTGGAGCCGGGCGCGCTCGACCCAGAACCAGGCGGAGCGCAGCGGGTCGGCGTCCTCGGCGTTGTCGAGCAGCCGGTGGGCCATCTTGCCGATCTTCAGGGCGCGTTCGCGTTCGCCGCAGAGCCGGGCGGCGACGGCGGCCTCGGCGAGCAGGTCGAGGTAGCTGAGCGGGGTGTCGGGGTCGCAGCCGCAGGACGGGTAGGCCTCGGCGTAGTCCATGGGGCGCAGGCCGCGGCGGATCTCGGCGGGGGCCTCGTCCCAGAGTTCCATGGCGCGTTCGAGGAGGCGCAGTTGCTCGGCGTAGGCGTAGCGCTTGCGGGTCTCGACGGAGGCGCGCAGGACGGCCGGCAGGGCGCGGGCGGCGTCGTGGGCGTGGTACCAGTACGTGGCGAGCCGGTTGGCGCGGGCGTCGGCGCGGACGAGGCCGGGGTCCTCCTCCAGGGCTTCGGCGTAGCGGCGGTTGAGCCGGGAGCGCTCGCCGGGCAGCAGGTCGTCGCTGACGGCCTCGCGGACGAGGGAGTGCCGGAAGCGGTAGCCGTCGCCGTCGGGCGCGGCGTGCAGGATGTTGGCGCCGACGGCGGCGCGCAGGGCCTCGATGAGTTCGTCCTCGGCGAGCCGGGCGACGGCGGCGAGCAGGTCGAACTCGACGGTGGAGCCGCCCTCGGCGACGACGCGGACGACGCGCTGGGCGTCGTCGGGCAGGGCCTCGACGCGGACCAGGAGGAGGTCGCGGAGGGATTCGCTGAGGGAGCCGAGGGCGGTGCCGCACGTGTGGGAGGCGATGAGCTCCTCGACGAAGAAGGCGTTGCCGTCGGAGCGTTCGAAGACCTCGTCGAGGACGACGGGGCTGGGTTCGGCGGCGAGGATGCCGGTGAGCTGGCGGTGCACCTCGGTGCGGGTGAAGCGGGCGAGTTCGATGCGCCGGACGGAGCGCAGCCGGTCCAGTTCGGCGAGGAGGGGGCGCAGCGGGTGGCGGCGGTGGATGTCGTCGGCGCGGTAGGTGGCGACGACCACGATGCGGCCGCGGTGCAGGGTGCGGAAGAGGTAGGCGAGGAGGTGCCGGGTGGAGGCGTCGGCCCAGTGCAGGTCCTCCAGGACGAGGACGACGGTGCGGTCGGCGGCGACGCGTTCCAGGAGCCGTACGGTCAGCTCGAAGAGGCGGGCGGTGGAGTCCTCGGCGGCCGGCTCGTGGTGGGTGACGTCGCCGAACTCGGGGAGGAGGCGGGCGAGTTCGCCCTCGTGTCCGCGGGCGGCGGCGGCCAGCTCCTCGGGGAGGCGCCGGTGCAGCGCGCGCAGGGCGGTGGAGAAGGGGGCGAAGGGCAGTCCGTCGGCGCCGATCTCGACGCAGCCGCCGAGGGCGACGACCGCGCCCTGGGTGCGGGCGAGTGCGGTGAACTCCTCGATGAGGCGGGTCTTTCCAACCCCGGCCTCACCCCCGAGGAGCAGGGCCTGGGGCTCTCCCGCGGTCGCGCGGGAGAGCGCCTCGGTGAGGGCGGTGAGTTCGCCGGACCGGCCGACGAACACGGGGCTCACTGACTTGTTCTCCACGGCGCCGAGCATCGCACAGACGTCCGCGTTCGCACCCATAAGGGGGTCACGCGGCCCGGGCGAAGCGGTCCTGGTCGCTGTTCACCCGCCCCTCGGGGTCCTGCTTCCGCGCCCGGCGGCGGCCGTTGGCGGTGCGGGCGGCCTCGTGGGCGAGACGCTCGGCGGCGGCCTCGCGGACGAGCTCGGCGTGGTGGATGCGGTGGAGTTCGTAGGCGAACATGGCGTGCTCCCTGAGGTTTCGTGCTCATCGCTCCTTGCGATGAGCACTACTTTCCTCGCCCAGGGGGTGCGGCCACATGGGGAGAGTGCCGCATGTTCGGCGTACGGGGGGCCTTAGGCGGCGCCTGAGGTGCCTTAGGAGGTCTTGGCCGCCCGCCATTCGTGGGCCAGGACGGACCACACCTCCATGTCGGCGCGCTTGCCGCGGTAGGGGTAGCTCTCCCGCAGGACGCCGTCGCGGCTCATGCCGAGGCGGCGGGCGACGGCGATGCTGGGGGCGTTCTCGGAGGAGACGTGCCACTCGACGCGGTGGATGCCGCGCTGCTCGATCGCCCAGTCGAGGATGGCCCGGCAGGCGCGGGTGACCAGGCCCCGGCCCGCGTACCCGGGCTCGACCCAGCAGCCGGCCTCGGCCATCCCGCTCTCGGTGTCGAAGATCCGGAACATGACGCCGCCGACCAGCTCGCCGTCGACGCGGATGCCGTAGAGCCGGCCGGCGTCGCGGGCGGTCTTGTCGGCGTACCCCTGGAGGTAGCGGCGGGCCGAGTCGAGGTCGGTGACGACGTCGGGCAGGCCGACGTGGGCGCCGATGAACTCCCGTCCCCGGTCCATGTGCGCGAGGAGTTCCTCGGCCTGCCAGGGCTCCAGCGGGGTCAGCTCGGCACCGTCGTCACCCAGCGATATCGCGAACATCGTCTTGCTCCTCGGCCTGCGGAACGGTCACTCGTTGCGCAGGGATCTTCGCACGCCCGGCGGCGGCGGCACCGGCGTCACGGGCATCGGCGACACCGGCGTCGGCGTCACGGGCGTCGGCGGCGGCCCGGCACTCGGGGGGCTCGATGCTGATCCGGGGCAGCCGACGGTCCAGCCAGCGGGGCAGCCACCAGTTCGCGCCGCCGAGCATGTGCATGAGGGCGGGTACGAGGAGGGTGCGCAGGACGAAGGCGTCGAGTGCGACGGCGGCGGCGAGCGCGATGCCGAACATGGCGATCACCCGGTCGCCGGAGAGAACGAAGGCGAGGAAGACGGAGATCATGATGACCGCCGCGGAGTTGATCACGCGGCTGGTCTCGGCGAGGCCGACCCGGACCGCCCGGCGGTTGTCGCCGGTCTCCAGCCACTCCTCGTACATCCGGCTGACCAGGAAGACCTGGTAGTCCATGGAGAGCCCGAAGAGCACCGACACCATGATCACGGGCAGGAAGGGCTCGATCGGCCCGGCGCTGCCGAGGCCCAGGAGTTCGCTGCCCCAGCCCCACTGGAAGATCGCGACGACGATGCCGAAGGCGGAGGCGACGGCGGCGACGTTCATCGCGGCGGCCTTGAGCGGGATGCCGATTGACCGGAAGGCGAGCAGCAGCAGGACGCAGCCGAGGGTGATGACGACGCCGACGAAGAGCGGCAGCTTGCCGACGATGATCTCGGCGAAGTCGTCGTACGAGGCGGTGACGCCGCCGACGTGGACCTGGAGCGAGGTGCCGTCGGCGGCGGCCGGCAGGACGTCGTCGCGGAGGCGGTCGACGAGCTCGCTGGTGGCCTTCGACTGGGGCGAGGAGTCGGGCACGACGGTGAGCACGGCGGTGTCGCCGCCGCTGTTGTACGTGACCGGGGAGACCGAGGCGACGCCCTTGGTGTGCGCGAGCGTGGCGGGCAGCTCGTTCATCGCCACCTTGGCGTCCGCGCCGTCGAGGGAGGCGACGAGGGTCAGCGGCCCGTTGACGCCGGGGCCGAAGCCGTCGGCGAGCAGGTCGTAGGCCTGCCGGGTGGTGGCGGTGGCGGGGTTGTTGCCCTGGTCGGAGGTGCCGAGGTGGAGGGAGAAGGTCGGCAGCGCGAGCACCAGCATGACGACGGCGGCGACCGCGCCGAGCAGCTTGGGGTGGCGCTCGACGAAGGCGGACCAGCGGGCGGCGAAGCCGGTGGGCAGCTCGGGCTGGGGGCCGTGTTCGGCGAGGTGGCGGCGTTCCCTGCGGCTGAGGGCGCGCATCCCGATGAGAGAGAGCAGCGCGGGCAGCAGGGTGACGGAGGCGGCGACCGTGAGCACGACGGTCAGGGAGGCGGCGATGGCGACGCCGTTGAGGAAGCTGAGCCGCAGGATGAGCATGCCGAGCAGGGCGATGCAGACGGTGGCGCCCGCGAAGACGACGGCGCGGCCGGTGGTGGCGACGGCGGTCCGGGCGGCCTCGGGCACGGACAGGCCGCGTTTGAGGCCCTTGCGGTGCCGGGTGACGATGAACAGCGCGTAGTCGATGCCGACGCCCAGGCCGATGAGCATGCCGAGCATCGGGGCGAAGTCGGCGACTGTCATGAGGTGCCCGAGGAGCACGATGCCGGAGTAGGCAGTGCCGACGCTGACCAGGGCGGTCGCGATGGGGAGCACGGAGGCGGCGAGCGAGCCGAAGGCGACGAAGAGGACGACCGCAGCGACGATCACGCCGACGGCCTCGGCGATGTGCCCGCCGGGGGCTTCGGTGAGGGCGACGGCGCTGCCGCCGAGCGCGACCTGGACGTCGGCGGTGGCGGCGGCCCTGGCGGTGTCGACGAGGGCCTGGGCCTCGCTCTTGGGGATGTCGTCGGCCTGCGCGTCGAAGGTGACGGTGGCGTAGGCGGTGCGCCCGTCCTCGCTGATCTGGCCCTGGGCGGGGCCGTACGGGGAGGCGACGGAGGCGATGCCGGGGAGTTCGGCGACCTGGTCGAGCATGGCGGTCATCCGCTGCTCGACTCCGGCGGCGCGGACGCTGCCGCGGTCGGTGTGCCAGACGATGGTGTCGCTGTCCCCGCCGGCGCCGTGGAAGCCCTGTTCGAGCAGGGCGGTGGCCCGGCCGGACTCGGTGCCGGGGACCTCGTAGTCGTTGGAGTACGCGCTGCCGGCGATCGCCGCTCCGGTCACGGTCCCGCCGAGGGCGAGGAGCCAGAGGAGAACGGCGACGAGGCGGTGCTTGATGCACCACCGTGCGATGGCTGCCAACGGACGCGCTCCCTGGGTGGATCGGTACTGGCCCCACTGTTACAGCCAAAAGTGATCGTTTGACCGTTTCGTGGCGATCCTCACAGCCTGCCCGGAAGGGTCGGGACCGAGGTCCCGGCCCTTCCTGGACGGTCGGCCGTGCCCGGGGCGCTCCCTCTGCCCCGCTACCCGGAGACGCTGGGGCGCCCGTTCTCGATGTGACCCATGAGGCGCCGGCGGAAGCCGTCGGGGCCGGTCACCTCGACGTCGTACCAGCCGTCGGCGTCGGCGGCGGAGTGCACGACGGTACGGGTCCGGCCGGGCTTGACCGTGACGGTACGGGTCCAGCGGCCGTGGCCGCCGAGGTCCTCGGGGTCCACGTAGCCGAGCGGCCGGACGGTGAAGGAGACCGGGGCCGCGGAGTCGTTGCGGACGGTGAGGTGCAGGTCACGGTCGTGATGGTCGACGCGCGAGGCGAGCTGGGCGCCTGCGTCGGCGGGGCCCTCGAACTCGCGGCGGAAGCCGTTGGGGCCGGTGACCGTGAAGCGGTACCGCTCCCCGGTAAGGGGGACCGCCCATTGCGCCGTGCCCCTTACATCCCGGTGCTGCGGGACGGCGAACTCGCCCGCGTACGGGTAGAGCGCGAAGTGCGCGCTCGCCCGGCCGGTGTTCCGCAGCGCGACGGTGACGGTGCCCTCGCCGACCGTGGCCGAGGCGTCCGGCTGGTACGGCAGCGGGCGCGCCGGGCGGGTGCCGGGCTCCTGGACGGGCATCGCCTGCACCGCCGGCGGCTGCGGGCGCCAGCGGCCGGTGAAGGGCGGGACGGGTCCGGGCTGCTCGACGGGCGGTTGCCTGCGGGTGCGCTGGAAGTCGAAGGCGGAGGTGAGGTCGCCGGTGACGGCCCGCCGCCAGGGGGTGATGTTGGGCTCCTGGACCCCGGTCAGCTGTTCCAGGAAGCGGATCACGGAGGTGTGGTCGAAGGTCTCGGAGCAGACGAAGCCGCCGACCGACCACGGGGAGACCACCAGCAGTGGGACCCGGATGCCGAGGCCGGTGGGCTGGCCCTTCCAGCGCTCGGCGTCGCCCGCGGGGTCGTCGGCGGCCGGGACGGGCGGGGGCACGTGGTCGAAGAAGCCGTCGTTCTCGTCGTAGTTGATCAGCACGACGGTGTGGCGCCAGACCTCGGGGTGGGCGCCGAGCGCGTCGAGCACCTTGTAGACGAGGGAGGCCGAGGCGACCGGCGAGGAGGCGCCGGGGTGCTCGGAGTCGACCGCGGAGGGCACGAGGTAGGAGACCTCGGGGAGCGTCCCGGCGGCGACGTCGGCGCGGAAGGCGTCGGCGAGGGTGCCGGTCTCGACCCGGCGGAGGCCGCGCTCGAAGAGGGAGCGCTCGGCGTCGGTGAGGGTCGCCACGCCCTCCTCCAGGAGTCCGAGCAGACGGCTCCGCTCGGCGGGGTCGTCGGTGTCGCGGACGGCGGCGTAGAAGGACTCCATGAAGGTGTGGCCGCCGGTGCCCGCGAGCGCCTTGCGGGCGACGTTCTTGAAGCTGGTGAAGAACTCGATGTTGTTGTCGGTGAAGTTCTCCCACTCGGTGTACGTCTTCCAGCTGCGCCCGGCGGCTTCGAGCCGCTCGGCGTAGGTGGACCAGCCGTAGCCGGGGTGGGTGCCCTCCGCGTAGGCGGCGTTGGTGACGGCGCGGCTGCCGTCGGCCTCGTGGCCGGTCCAGCCGGACCAGAGGTGGTTGCGGTTGGGGCTGGTGGAGGTGTGGATCGAGGAGTGATAGGCGTCGCAGATGGTGAAGGTGTCGGCGAGCTCGTAGTGCAGCGGGATGTCACGCCGGTCGTAGTACGCCATGGTGGCCGCGGTCTTGGCCGAAACCCACCCGTCCATCCACCCCCCGTGCCACGCCTTCCCGCCGCCGCCCCAGGAGTGGTCGAGGTCGCCGATGTACTGGAGGTCCTTCTTCTGCGTCTCGGCGGCCCCGCGGACGGGGAACGGCAGCACGGTCCGGCCGGCCGCGCCGGGCTGTTCGAAGACGGGCCTGCCGGAGGGCAGTTCAATGGCGTTGCGGTCGCCGAATCCGCGGACGCCGCGCAGGGTGCCGAAGTAGTGATCGAAGGAACGGTTCTCCTGCATCAGGATCACGACGTGCCGCACCGCCGAAAGCCCCCCGGCCGGCGGCTCGGCAGCCATCGCGGCCTGCAACGACGGCGGCAGAAGCGATCCTGCGGCGGCGACGCCGAGAGCACCGCCGCCCAGCGCGAGAAGCCTCCTGCGGGACAGCTCCCGGTTCATCTCCGTGGACAAGACCGACCTCCGAGTCGCGGACCTGACGACCAATGGTTCCTCGTCGAGCCATTGGGTGGTACGGCGAGGACGGTAGTGAGACCGGATGACGGAGAGAAGACCCGACGAGGACACGACGGTGAACGTCCAAGGGAACAGCCCGTGCGTCCAAGCGATTTTCAGCCACTCATGAGGTGCGGGCAACCATCCAAGGGGGTAGCGGGTCGTACGGGGGCAACCGATCCGTGAGGAACACATGAACGCCACCCGTACGCCTGAACGGCCCGCGATCCCGGACGAACAGGCCCCGGCGCGCGGCGCCGAACGCCCCGCCGAGCCCTCCGCCGGAGCCCCCGCCGGAGCCCCGGCCGAAGCCACCACCGGGCCCTCGGCCGGGCCGCCCCGGCTGGCCGTGGTCGACGGGCTGCGTCTGGTCGCGGCGCTCACCGTGGCCGCGTTCCACTTCCTCGGCACGCCGAAGTTGGGCACCTGGGGCGAGTCGCCGAAGGTCTTCGCGTACCTCGTGCACCGGGCCGCGATGTACGGCTGGCTCGGCGTCGAGATGTTCTTCCTCATCAGCGGGTTCGTCATCTGTATGAGCGCCTGGGGCCGCACCCCGGGCGAGTTCGCCGTGTCGCGGATCTCCCGCCTGTTCCCGGCGTACTGGTTCGTACTGCTGCTGATCTGCGTACGGGTCGCGCTGATCCCCTTGCGGACCGAGGACCCGGGGACCATGCTCCATCCCCGGGCGCTCGTCGCGAACCTGACGATGCTCCCCGGGCCGCTCGGGTCCGACCTGCTCAACGGCGTCGCCTGGACCCTCGACGTGGAGGCCCGCTTCTACCTGCTCATGGTCCTCGTGCTGAGGTTCGGCGCCACGTACGAGCGGATGCTGGGCTTCTGCACCGTGTGGCTGGTCGCCGCGTTCGTCACCCACTCCCAGCGGCTCACCCTGCTCGACCAGTTCGTCCTGAGCACCTACGCGGGCCTCTTCGTCGCCGGGATCGTGCTCTACCTGATGTGCCGCTTCGGGCAGAACCTGATGCTGTGGACCCTGATGGGCCTCGCCTGGGCCTACCAGCTCAGCGTGCTCCAGATCCGGGTGAACTGGCACCTCGCCACGTCCGGCACGACGAACACCGTCTCCTGGACGCTGAGCGCGCTGCTCCTCACCGCGTTCCTCGGCGTGCTGATGCTGGCCACGCTCGGGCCGCTGCGGCACGTGCGCCACCGCTGGCTGATCACCGCCGGCGCCCTCACGTACCCGTTCTACCTGCTGCACGTGAGCATCGGCATCCCGTTCGCCAAGGGCCTCACCCACCACGTCCCGGCGCTCGGGCACTGGGGCACCCTGGCCGTCACCACCAGCTCCGTGCTGCTGCTCTCCTACGCCATCCACCGCTGGGTCGAGCGCCCGGTGGGCCGCCTCATGCGAAACGGGCTCCGCCGCGGGCTGAAGCCCGCGGAGAAGCCCGCCTTCACAAGCTGAGCAGAGGTCAGGAACGCTGCCACCGCTGGTTCGGCGCGCCGTTGCCGTACCAGAGGGCGACCGAGCTGCCCGGGGCGGTGGCCTCACCCGAGACGTCCAGGTTGAAGCCGTTCATCTGGTTGGTCACCGTGCCGTCGGCGTTGAGGTTCCACTTCTGGTTGTCGCCGCCGTTGCAGTACCAGATGATCAGTGCGCGCGTGCCGTGGTCCGCGTCCAGGCACATGTTCCCGTAGACGCGCAGTTCCTTCTCGGGGGTGTACGCCCACTGCTGGTTCGGCGAGCCGGCGGTGCACCACCAGATGATCAGCGAGCTGCCGGCCTCCTTCGAGGCGCCGGGCACGTCCAGGCAGTGG
This sequence comes from Streptomyces sp. NPDC023157, assembly GCF_055560575.1. Classification (NCBI taxonomy): domain Bacteria; kingdom Bacillati; phylum Actinomycetota; class Actinomycetes; order Kitasatosporales; family Streptomycetaceae; genus Streptomyces; species Streptomyces sp. NPDC023157. The sequence goes on along the minus strand of NZ_JBVHIL010000009.1, from coordinate 236,049 downwards.
CCGGAACCGACGCCGCGCAGCACGCCGTTGGCGACGGAGGGGCGGCCGGTGCCGAACCAGGCCCAGGCGAGCCGGTCGGCGGCGGACTGGTTGGTGGTGCGCAGCGTCAGGTCCGTACCGGTGCCCTGGAGCTCGGTGAGGCTGTACCAGTCGCCGTTGCGCAGCCCCGGCCAGTAGACCGAGCCCATGCCGAGCTCGCGCAGGGTGTCCGTGTCGCCCTGGAGGTAGGCGATCTCGTGGGAGCCGTTGGTCGGGCCGTTGTAGTCGAGACCGGTGGTCAGCGTCGCGCCGAACTCGGTGAGGACCGTACGGGAGGCACAGCCGCCGACCTTGGTGCGCAGGTCGGCTGCCCACTGGGCGCGGTCCGTCCAGTCGCCGTGCCAGAAGCCGTAGTGGTGCAGGGAGAGGTGGGTGCCGGTCAGGCGGGAGTCGGCGCACACCGGGCGCACGTCCTCGCTGTAGCCGGTGCCGCCGACGAAAACGCGTTCGCGCGCGATGTTCTGGCCGTGGTCGGTCAGCCAGCGGGCGGCCGTGTCGGTCCACTGCGCGGCGGTGTAGCCGAACGGCTCGTTCATCGGCTCGAAGTAGACCTGGCGGGAGTCGCCGTACTTGGCGATGATCGTCGACCACATGGCGTCGTAGGACGCCTGGTTGTCGATCCGCCCGTCCTTCGTCTCGGGGGCTTCCCAGTAGCCGAGCAGGACCTTGGCGCCCTTGTGCAGGGCGGCGTCGATGGCCCCCGTGTACGACTGCCAGTACGGGCCGTTGACGGTGGCCGGGTTGACGGGCATCCGGACCGTGTTCACGCCGAACTTGCTCTGGAACTGGCCGACGATCGCCCCGGCCTTGGCGTAGGTGGTCGTGAAGTCGTCGGTCTTCGACAGACCCGACAGGACCAGCTCGTCGCTCGCGTAGTTGTCCCTCGGGTCGGCCCAGTTGACGCCCTGGAACTGGCCGCTGTCGGTGGCCGCGGCGGCCTCCGCCGCGAGCGGACCGGCCTGGAGGCCTATCAGTGACAGACAGCCCGCGGCCAGGAAGGCCAGGGCTCTGCGAGAGGCGGACATACGTTCCCCCGTACGGTTCGATGTGCAGGCAGCAGAAAGATCATGTGCTGATCGGCGCGATCGTATCCACAGCTCCTCCGCACACGACAGGGCGCCCCGCCCGGAAGCCGAAGCTCCGGTGCGGGGCGCCCTCGTGCCCGTACGGGAAGAGCCGGATCAGCCTTCGCTGACGCCCAGCTTCTCCAGGATCAGGTCCTTCACGCGCGCCGCGTCGGCCTGACCACGCGTGGCCTTCATGACCGCGCCGACCAGCGCGCCGACCGCCGCGACCTTGCCGCCGCGGATCTTGTCGGCGATGGCCGCGTTGCCCGCGATGGCCTCGTCGACGGCCGTGCCGAGCGCGCCGTCGTCCGAGACGACCTTCAGACCGCGCTTCTCGACGACCTCGTCCGGGGTGCCCTCGCCGGCGAGGACGCCCTCGATGACCTGGCGGGCCAGCTTGTCGTTCAGGTCACCGGAGGCGACCAGGGCCGACACGCGGGCGACGTCCGCCGGGGTGATCGGGAGCTCGTCGAGCGCGACGCCCTGCTCGTTGGCGTTACGGGCCAGCTCGCCCATCCACCACTTGCGCGCCGACGCCGCGTCGGCGCCCGCCTCGATGGTGGCGACGATCGGGTCGACCGCGCCCGCGTTGAGGATGGCCTGCATGTCCAGCTCGGACACGCCCCACTCCTCGCGCAGCCGGTTGCGGCGCACCCGCGGCAGCTCCGGCAGGGTCGCCCGCAGCTCCTCGACCCAGGCACGGGCCGGGGCGACCGGGACCAGGTCCGGCTCCGGGAAGTAGCGGTAGTCCTCGGCGTTGTCCTTGATCCGGCCGGAGGTGGTGCTGCCGTCGTCCTCGTGGAAGTGACGGGTCTCCTGGAGGATCGAGCCGCCCGACTGCAGGACCGCGGCGTGGCGCTGGACCTCGAAGCGCGCCGCCCGCTCCACGGAGCGCAGCGAGTTGACGTTCTTCGTCTCCGAACGCGTACCGAAGGTGGTCGTACCCTTCGGCATCAGCGACAGGTTGACGTCGCAGCGCATCTGGCCCTTGTCCATGCGCGCCTCGGAGACGCCCAGGGCGCGGATCAGCTCGCGCAGCTCCGCCACGTACGCCTTGGCGACCTCGGGAGCACGCTCCCCCGCACCGACGATCGGCTTGGTGACGATCTCGATGAGCGGGATGCCGGCCCGGTTGTAGTCGAGCAGCGAGTGCGAGGCGCCGTGGATGCGTCCGGTCGCGCCACCGATGTGGGTGGACTTGCCGGTGTCCTCCTCCATGTGGGCGCGCTCGATCTCCACGCGGAAGATCTCGCCGTCCTCCAGCTGGACGTCCAGGTAGCCGTCGAAGGCGATGGGCTCGTCGTACTGGGAGGTCTGGAAGTTCTTCGGCATGTCCGGATAGAAGTAGTTCTTCCGGGCGAAGCGGCACCACTCGGCGATCTCGCAGTTCAGCGCGAGACCGATCTTGATGGCGGACTCGACGCCGATCGCGTTGACGACCGGCAGCGCGCCCGGCAGACCGAGGCAGGTCGGGCAGGTCTGCGTGTTGGCGTCCTGGCCGAGCTCGGTCGAGCAGCCGCAGAACATCTTGGTCTTGGTGCCCAGCTCGACATGGACCTCAAGGCCCATGACGGGGTCGTACGTGGCGAGCGCCGCTTCGTACGACAGCAGTTCAGTGACAGTCACGGTGGAACTTCCCTCTCAGCCCAGCAGGACGTCGTCGTCGCCGAGACGCTTCAGCTCGCGGTACAGGATCGCGAGGCCGGTGACGATGGCGGCGGCGGACACGACGGCGTCGACCAGCTTCAGCGTGTCGTGCTCGGCGCGCGCCTTCTTGACCTGCTTCGCCACGCTGATGACGCCGAACGCGGTGGTGCCCATCGAGACGTACGTGCCGGTCTTGGACTTCTTGAAGCCCTTGGCCTTCTGCAGTGCACTGGTACTCACAGCGACGGAGCCTCCTCAAGCAGCGGGTGGCCCCACTTTTCCACGAAGGCGGCCTCGACGGCGGCACCGACCTTGTAGAGCCGGTCGTCCTTCAGGGCGGGGGCGATGATCTGCAGCCCGACCGGCAGGCCGTCCTCCGGCGCGAGGCCGCAGGGCAGCGACATGGCGGCGTTGCCCGCCAGGTTGGTCGGGATGGTGCACAGGTCCGCGAGGTACATCGCCATCGGGTCGTCGGCGCGCTCGCCGATCGCGAAGGCGGTGGTCGGGGTCGTCGGGGAGACGATCACGTCGACCTGCTCGAAGGCGGCCTCGAACTCGCGGGTGATGAGGGTACGGACCTTCTGGGCCGAGCCGAACCAGGCGTCGTAGTAGCCCGAGCTCAGCGCGTACGTACCGAGGATGATGCGGCGCTTGACCTCGGGGCCGAAGCCGGCCTCGCGGGTGAGCGCGGTGACCTCCTCGGCGGACCGGGTGCCGTCGTCGCCGGTGCGCAGGCCGTAGCGCAGACCGTCGAAGCGGGCCAGGTTGGAGGAGCACTCCGACGGGGCGATCAGGTAGTACGCGGAGAGCGCGAGGTCGAAGGTGGGGCAGTCCAGCTCCACGATCTCGGCGCCCAGCGACTTCAGCAGCTCGACGGACTCGTCGAAGCGCTGCACGACACCGGCCTGGTAGCCCTCGCCGCGGAACTGCTTGACGACGCCGACGCGCATCCCGGCGACCGAGCCGTTGCGGGCCGCCTCGACGACCGGCGGGACCGGCGCGTCGATGGAGGTCGAGTCGAGCGGGTCGTGCCCGGCGATGGCCTCGTGCAGCAGGGCCGCGTCGAGGACCGTACGGGCACAGGGGCCGCCCTGGTCGAGCGAGGACGAGAAGGCCACCATGCCGTAGCGGGAGACCGCGCCGTAGGTCGGCTTGACGCCGACCGTGCCGGTGACGGCGGCGGGCTGGCGGATGGAACCGCCGGTGTCCGTGCCGATGGCGAGCGGGGCCTGGTACGCGGCGAGCGCGGCCGAGGAGCCACCGCCGGAGCCGCCGGGGATCCGGGTGAGGTCCCACGGGTTGCCGGTCGGGCCGTACGCGCTGTTCTCCGTCGAGGAGCCCATCGCGAACTCGTCCATGTTGGTCTTGCCCAGGATGACCACGTCGGCGGCCTTCAGCCGCTTGACGAGGGTCGCGTCGTAGGGCGGGATCCACCCTTCGAGCATCTTGGAGCCGACCGTGGTCGGGATGCCCATCGTGGTGAAGATGTCCTTCAGCGCGAGCGGGACACCGGCGAGCGGGCCCAGCTTCTCGCCGCGGGCACGCTTCTCGTCCACGGCGCGGGCCTGCGCCAGCGCGCCCTCGCGGTCGACGTGCAGGAAGGCGTGGACCTTCTCGTCCACGGCCTCGATCCGGGCCAGGTGGGCCTCGGTGACCTGGACGGCGGTGAGCTCGCCGGAGGCGATCTTCGCCGCGATCTCGGCGGCGGTGAGCTTGATAATGAGGCTGTTGTCCGTCATGACTTCTTAGTCCTCCCCCAGGATCTGCGGCACCTTGAAACGCTGCTGCTCCTGGGCCGGGGCGCCGGAGAGCGCCTGCTCGGGGGTGAGCGACGGACGGACCTCGTCCGCGCGCATGACGTTGGTCAGCGGCAGCGGGTGGGAGGTCGGCGGTACGTCTTGGTCGGCGACCTCGGAGACGCGGGCGACCGCACCGATGATGTCGTCGAGCTGACCGGCGAAGTGGTCGAGCTCTCCGTCGGCGAGTTCCAGACGCGCCAGCCGTGCGAGGTGGGCGACCTCCTCGCGCGTGATGCCAGGCATGCAGAGATCCTCAGGGTGAGTCTTGTGGATGTACCGCAATCCTATGGGGCGCGGGCCGCCCTCACGAACAGGGAGGGGTCATCCCGTCGGCGCGGGGTCTCCCGGCGGGGGCCCGGGCGTCACTGGACCACGTGTCCCGACGGGTGGTCGAGGTCCGCCGCCGCCTGCTCCGCCGCGAGCGCGGCGATCTCCGAGGGGCGGCGCCAGCCGTGCTCGCCGCGGGCGAGCAGCCAGGCGGTGGCCTCGCCGGGCGGCATCGCGGCGGCGACCAGCCAGCCCTGGACCGCGTCGCAGCCCAGGTCGCGCAGCCGCTCCCAGGTCTCGTCGTCCTCGACGCCCTCGGCGACGACGAGCAGGCCCAGGGAGTGGGCGAGGTCGACGGTGCAGCGGACGATCTCGGCGTCCTCGTTGTCGACGGCCAGCCGGGCGACGAAGGAGCGGTCGATCTTCAGCTCGCTCACCGGGAGGCGGCGCAGGTGTACGAGGGAGGAGTAGCCCGTGCCGAAGTCGTCGAGCGACATCTTGACGCCGTGACCGGTGAGCCCGGCCATGGTGTCGGCGGCCCGCTGCGGGTCCTCCAGGAGGACGTGCTCCGTTATCTCCAGCTGGAGCGCCCCGGCGGGTACGCCGTGCCGGGCGAGCCGGGCGGCGACGGCGCCGGCGAAGCCGGGGGTGTGGACGTCGCGCGGGGAGACGTTGACGGCGACCGGCACGTTGAGGCCCTGGGCGCGCCAGCGGGCGACCTGGGCGAGGGCGGTCTCCAGGACGTACTCGGTGAGGTGGGGCATCAGGCCGGAGGACTCGGCGATGGCGATGAACTCGTCCGGCGGGACCTTGCCGCGCTCGGGGTGGACCCAGCGGACGAGCGCCTCCAGGCCGGCGACCTGGCCGTCGAAGCGGACCTTGGGCTGGTAGTGCAGTTCGACGTCGCCGGCGTCGAGGGCGCGGCGCAGGTCGCCGAGGAGGCCGAGGCGGTCGGGGGTGTTGGAGTCGCGCTTCGACTCGTACACCTCGACGCCGGTGCGGTCCCGCTTGGCCTGGTACATCGCCACGTCGGCGCGGCGCAGCAGGCCCTCGGCGTCGAGGGCGTGCTCGGGGAAGACGGCGACGCCGGCGCTGGCCTCCAGGACGAGGGTGAGCCCGTCGAGGTCGAGCGGCGAGGAGAGTTCGGCGACGAGGTGGCGGGCGACGCGCTGGGCGCTGGTGGTGGAGTCGGCGGTGGGCAGCAGGACGGCGAACTCGTCGCCGCCGAGCCGGGCGGCCTCGGCGCCGCGGGGCAGGGCGAGGCGGAGCCGTTCGGCGATCTGGAGGAGCAGCCGGTCGCCGGCGAGGTGCCCGAGGGTGTCGTTGACCGAGCGGAAGCGGTCGAGGTCGATGAGGACGAGCGCGGAGCGGACGCCCTCGCCCTCGGCCTCCTCCAGAGCGGTCCAGGTGCGTTCCAGGAGCCACTGGCGGTTGGGCAGTCCGGTGAGCGGGTCGCGCAGCTGTTCCTCGGCGCGGGCGCGGGCGATCCACAGGGTGGAGTCGAGGGCGATCAGCGGGACGACGAAGAGCGGCAGCATCGCGGGGTGGGCGACGGCGACGACGCAGATGAGGGGGGCGATGCCGAGCAGGGCGACGGCGACGAGGCCCTGGCGGAGCAGGGCGGTGCGGGCCGCGGTGGGCAGGGTGCCGCTCTGGGGGGCGAGCGCGTACCACAGGAGCATGCGGGTCACCACGAGGTAGGCGACGGCGGCGAGCACCACTTCCGGTACGTCGGCGATCCCCCAGTCGAGGGGCTGCCAGGGGTCGGCGACGGTCGGGACGTCGCCGAACGTGGCGAGGACGAGGGCGGCGGCGCAGGCGCCGATCACGTCCACGGCGCCGTGCAGCAGGCCGTGCCGCCAGCGGTTGCGGCGGGCGGCGGCGACGAGCACGACGACGGAGAGGGAGACGAGACAGGCGGGCACCCAGCCGTAGAGCAGCAGGACGGCCAGGGTGAGGGCGGCGCCGGAGCCGGTGCCGCCCCACCAGCGGTCGCGGCCGAGCGCGACCAGATGGCCGACGATGAGCCCGGTGAGGACGGCCAGCGACCAGCCGGTGCCGCCGCCGGGGAAGAGCCCCTGGCCTGCGCTGAGCGTCCGGTACAGCCCGGCGGTGAGCACGACGGCGGCGATGCCCACCAGCGCTCCGGGCAGCCCGGAGGTGATGCCCACGAACGCCGCACGGCCCTGGGGTCGTGCGACCGGGGCGGCACTCTCGGTCGGTTTCATTCCCGTCCCTCTCACAGCCGGCGGTGCCGTCGCAACGCGGGGGCCGTCGTCATGCCACTGGGCCGTCGTGCCGTCGCTCGTCGTACCGCGTGTCCTGCTCCTGCGTCCGGCAGGGCCCTCACACAGCCGTGCGCGACGGACGCACGGTCACCACACTAGGCCGCGGAGGGCTCCGACGGGCAGCGCTCTTCCTCTCTTGCCCGAATGCGACCCGGCCACCCGTAACGATCTGGTATGCGCCGAACGGGTGAGCCTCCGCGGCCTGTCGAGGGACTACTCGGCGACCGGGAGGGCCACCTCCCGAGCTGCTTCGGGACCCTGTTCCAGCAGGACGGCGAAGCCCTCCTCGTTCAGAACCGGAACCTTCAGCTGCATCGCCTTGTCGTACTTCGAACCCGGGTTGTCCCCGACAACGACAAAGGCGGTCTTCTTCGAAACGGAACCTGTCACCTTCGCTCCACCGGCTTGGAGCGACTCTTTTGCGCCATCCCTGGTGAAGTTCTGCAGGGTGCCCGTCACGACCACCGTCAGACCGTCGAGCGGACGCGGCCCGGTCTCCTCGCCGGCGCCCTCGTCCTCCAGGCTCACCCCGGCCGCCCGCCACTTGCGCACGATCTCCCGGTGCCACTCCTCGGCGAACCACTGCTTCACCGCCGTCGCGATGATCCCGCCGACGCCGTCGACCGCGGCCAGCTCCTCCTCGCTCGCCTGCTCGATCCGCTCCAGCGAACGGAACTCGCGGGCCAGCGCCTCGGCCGCCACCGGGCCCACGTGACGGATCGACAGGCCGTTGATGAAGCGGGCCAGCGGGCGCGTCTTCGCTGCGGCGATGTTCTCCAGCATCGCCAGCGCGTTCTTCTTCGGCTCGCCCTTCTGGTTGGCGAAGACCGTGACGATCTTCTCCTCGCCGGTCTTCGGGTCCCGCTTGGGCAGTCCGCTGTCCGGATCGAGGACGTACGCCTTGATCGGCAGCAGCTGCTCGATCGTCAGGTCGAACAGATCGCCCTCGTCGAGCAGCGGCGGCCGGGCCGGCTCCAGCGGGCGGGTGAGCGCCGCCGCCGCGACCGCGCCGAAGTTCTCGATGTCCAGGCACTGGCGGCCGGCCAGGAAGAACAGCCGCTCCCGCAGCTGGGCGGGGCACGTCCGCGCGTTGGGGCAGCGCAGATCGATGTCCCCCTCCTTCATCGGCTTCAGCGGCGTGCCGCACTCCGGGCACTCCGCCGGCATCACGAACGCCCGCTCGCTGCCGTCCCGCAGGTCCGCCACCGGGCCCAGGATCTCCGGGATGACGTCACCGGCCTTGCGCAGCACGACCGTGTCGCCGATGAGCACGCCCTTGGCCTTCACCACCTCCTGGTTGTGCAGGGTGGCGAACTCGACCTCGGAACCGGCCACCGTCACCGGCTCCACCTGCGCGTACGGCGTGACGCGCCCGGTGCGGCCGACGCCGACCTTGATGTCGACCAGCTTGGTGTTGACCTCCTCCGGCGCGTACTTCCACGCGATCGCCCAGCGCGGGGCGCGGGCCGTGGAGCCGAGCCGGCCCTGGAGCGGGATCTCGTCCAGCTTGACGACGACCCCGTCGATCTCGTGCTCCACCGAGTGCCGGTTCTCACCGAAGTACGCGATGAACTCCCGTACGCCGTCGAGCGAGTCGACCACCCGGTTGTGCCGGGCGGTGGGCAGGCCCCACTCGCGCAGCAGCTCGTAGGCGTGCGACAGGCAGTCGATGTCGAAGCCCTCGCGGGCGCCGATGCCGTGCACCACCATGTGCAGCGGGCGGGTCGCCGTCACCTTCGGGTCCTTCTGGCGCAGCGAACCCGCCGCCGCGTTGCGCGGATTGGCGAAGGGCTTGTCGCCGGCCTCGACCAGCCGCGCGTTCAGCCCCTCGAAGGCCTCCATCGGGAAGTAGACCTCGCCGCGGATCTCCACGAGCGCCGGGACCCGGTCGCCGTGCAGCCGGTCCGGGACGTCCGCGATGGTCCGCACGTTCGGCGTGATGTCCTCGCCGGTGCGGCCGTCGCCGCGGGTCGCCGCGCGGGTCAGCCTGCCGTGCTCGTACGTCAGGTTCACGGCCAGGCCGTCGACCTTCAGCTCGCACAGGTAGTGGAAGTCGGAGGTGCCGACGTCCCGGCCGACGCGCTCGGCCCAGGTGGACAGCTCCGCGTCGTCGAACGCGTTGTCCAGGGACAGCATCCGCTCGCGGTGCTCCACGGAGGTGAACTCCGTCTCGTACGCCCCGGCGACCTTCTGGGTCGGCGAGTCCGGCGTCCGCAGCTCCGGATACTCCTCCTCCAGGGCCTCCAGGGCCCGCAGGAGCCGGTCGAACTCCGCGTCGCTGACGACCGGCTGGTCCTTCACGTAGTACCGGAAGCGGTGCTCCTCGACCTGCTCCGCCAGCTCGGCGTGCTTCTCCCGCGCCTCGGCGGGGGCCCCCTGTTCGACTGCCACCGTTCCTCGTCCTCCCGATGCCTGAAACCCGGTCACCCCGGTCACCCCGGTCACTCAGGGTTGTCCGCGAGCGATCTCGCCGCCCGGGCGCAGTGGGCGAGCGCCTTGCGGGCGTACTCCGGAGAGGCGCCCGCGAGGCCACAGGTCGGGGTGACCACCACGGACTTCGCGAGAGTCCCCGGATTCAGCCCCAGCCTGCGCCACAACGTCCTGACACCCATGACGCTACCGCCCGGGTCCGACAATGCCCCCGAGGCCGGGTCCGTCGACGGCACCACACCGGCGAACAGCACGGTCCCGCCCTCCACCGCCTCGCCGATCGGCTCCTCGTCACGCTCGGTGAGCAGCCCGAAATCGAACGAGACACCGGCCGCGCCGGCCCGCCGCAGCAGCCCGAACGGCACGCCGGGGGCGCAGGAGTGCACCACCACCGGCCCGTCGTGCGCCGCCATCACCTCGCGCAGCGTGCCCTCCACGACCTGCCGGTCGACGGCCGGGTAGGTGCGGTAGCCGCTGGCGGTACGGATCTGCCCGAGCAGCACCGACGTCAGCGAGGGCTCGTCGAACTGGAGCACGAGACGGGCGCCCGGGACGCGCCTGCGGACCTCGGCGAGATGCCCGCGCAGCCCCTCCGCGAGCGAGCCCGCCAGATCCCGTACGGCCCCCGGATCCCCGAGCATCGCCTCGCCGCCCCGCAGCTCCAGCGCCGCCGCGAGCGTCCACGGCCCCACCGCCTGCACCTTGAGCGGCCCCTCGTACCCCTGGGTGAACTCCTCCAGGGCGTCGAGGTCCTCCCCCAGCCAGGACTTCGCCCGCCGGGTGTCGCGCCCCGGCCGGTCGCTGATCCGCCAGCCGCTGGGCTCCACGTGCGCGTACAGCTCGACGAGCAGCCCCACGGTCCGCCCGATCATGTCCGCACCGGGCCCCCGCGCGGGCAGCTCCGCCAGGAACGGGAAGTCCTCGAAGGACCCGCTGACGGTCTTGGCGGCCTCCCGCGCGTCACCGCCGGGCATGGACCCGACACCGGTGGCGGGGGCCCAGGGGAATGCGTTCTTGTCGCTCTTCTCGCTCACCCGGGAAGCGTACGTGGAGGCAGGCGGCCGGCGGATCAGCGTCCCGGGCGGACCGACAGGTCGTTGACCTCGGCGTCGCGCGGCAGGTCGATCGCCATGACGATCGTCGTGGCGACGGACTCGGGGTCGATCCACTTCTCGGCGTCGTACTCCTTGCCCTCCTGCTGGTGCACCTTCGCCTGCATGGGGCCGGCCGTGCGGCCCGGGTACACCGAGGTGACCCGGACGCCGTTGCCGTGCTCCTCGTGGCGCAGGGAGTCGGCGAGCGCCTTGAGGCCGTGCTTGGAGGCGGCGTACGCGCTCCACGCGGCGTGCGCGTTGAGGCCGGCGCCCGAGTTCACGAAGACGACATGGCCCCTGGCGACCCTCAGCTGGGGCAGGAAGTGCCGGGTCAGCTCGGCGGGGGCCACCAGGTTGACGTTCAGCTGGTGGTGCCAGGTCTTGGGGGTGAGCTCACCGACCGGCCCGAGGTCGACCACGCCCGCGATGTGCAGCAGGGTGTCGACCCGCTCGGGCAGGGTCTGGTGCGAGAACGCCCAGGACAGCCGGTCCGGCTCCGCGAGGTCCCCGACGAGGGTCCGCGCCCCCGGGAACTCGGCCGCCAGCTCCTTCGCCCGCCCCGCGTTCCGCGCGTGCAGCACGAGCTCGTCCCCGCGCGCGTGCAGCCGCCGCGCGACGGCGGCACCGATGCCGGAGCCCGCTCCGGTGATCACATGAGTAGCCATGGGGCCCATGCTCGCATCATCCGCGCGAGGCCACGGCCTCCTCCAGATACCGCAGCGCCGCCGCCCCGTCCTCCGCGAAGAAGACCAGGTCGGCCAGCGGGAGCGGGAGGAAGCCCTCCTCTTCCATGCGGCGGAACTGGGCCTTCAGGCCGTCGTAGAAGCCCTCGGTGTTGAGCAGCACGACCGGCTTGGTGTGCTTGCCGTGCTTCTTCAGCTCCAGGATCTCGGTGGCCTCGTCGAGGGTGCCCGTGCCGCCGACCATGACGACGATCGCGTCCGACTTGGCGAGCAGCAGCGCCTTGCGCGCGGCGAGGTCCTTCGTCACGACCATCTCGTCCGCGCGGGGGCGGGCCTTCGCGGCGAGGAAGTCGACCGAGACGCCGACCAGACGCCCGCCCGCCTCCTCCACGCCGTCCGCGACGACCTTCATCAGGCCCGAGTCGGAGCCGCCCCAGACCAGGGTGTGGCCGGCCTTGCCGAGGCGGGTGGCGAAGTCGCGGGCGGGGGTCGTGTAGCGCGCGTCGAGGTCGGCGGCGGAGAGGAAGACGCAGATGTTCATGGGCCCCACGGTAGGCCTTCGGACCGGCATCGAGGATTTTCCGGGAAGTTCCGCCGGGGAGCGATGAGTTCCGGGAGCCGTCCCGGTCTGAGCTTCCATGGACGAGGTGTACTTCACGGCGGGCCGGGCCCCGGGCCTGGTCACGGCAGAGGACGGGACACGGATCCCCTACGAGCGGTACGGGGACGGGCCGCCGGTCATCCTGGTGGGCGGGGGCCCCGGGACGGCCGGCGGCGAACGGGCACTGGCCGGGCTGCTCGCCCGGAGATTCCCCGTCGTCGTCTACGAGCGGCGGGGCGGGACGGGCCCCGTCGAGCGAGAGATCGGGGACCTCGCGCTCCTCGTGGACGCCGTCGGCGGGGTCGCGGCCGTGCACGGCACGGCCTCCGGCGGCGGTCTCGCGCTCGCCGCCGCGGCGGCCGGGGTGCCGGTCGGGGCGGTGTCCGTGTACGAGCCGCCGTACGCCGCCGAGGCCGCCGACGGGCTCGGCCGGGTCCTGGCCCGCGTCCTCGTGCTCGACGGCGGCTCCAGCCCCGCCGGGACCCGCCGGGCCGCCCGCACCGTCGCCGCGGCCGTCCCCCGCGGACGGCACCGCACGCTCACGGGGCAGACGCACGAGGTGGCACCGCACGTGCTCGCGCCGGTGCTGGCGGAGTTCCTGGAGGGGTTCCTCGACCTCGACGGGGACGGGTACGCCGGGGCGGGGCGGGACGGCGGGTGATCGGGCCGGGGCCGGTCGGGGCGGGCTGAGACGGACCCGGCCTGGCCGGACCCGGGCCGTCAGGCTCGCTGGCGCGCCGCGGTCGCTCGTACCGTCGTCGCGATCGTCGCCGAGCCCACCACGCGCGTGTCGTCGTACAGGACGATCGCCTGGCCGGGGGCCACGCCCTTGACCGGCTCGTCGAAGGTGACCGTCAGTTCGCCGTCCGTCAGTTCCGCGTCGACCGGCGTCTCGCCGCCGTGGGCGCGGAGCTGGGCGGTGTAGCGGCCGGGGCCCTCGGGGGGCGTGCCGCACCAGCGGGGCTTGATCGCGGTGAGGCCCGTGACGTTCAGGGACTCGGCGGGGCCGACGGTGACCGTGTTGTTCACCGGGGAGATGTCGAGGACGTAGCGGGGCTTGCCGTCCGGGGCCGGGTGCCCGATGCGCAGGCCCTTGCGCTGGCCGATGGTGAAGCCGTACGCGCCCTCGTGGGTGCCGATCGTGGCGCCCGACTCGTCGACGATGTCGCCCTCCGCCTTGCCCAGGCGGGCGGCGAGGAAGCCCTGCGTGTCGCCGTCCGCGATGAAGCAGATGTCGTGGCTGTCGGGCTTCTTCGCGACCGCCAGGCCGCGCCGCTCCGCCTCCGCGCGGATCTCGTCCTTCGTCGTCAGGGTGTCGCCGAGCGGGAACATGGCGTGCGCCAGCTGCTTCTCGTCGAGGACGCCCAGGACGTACGACTGGTCCTTGGCCATGTCCGAGGCCCGGTGCAGCTCGCGCGTGCCGTCCTCGCGCACCAGCACCGTCGCGTAGTGGCCGGTGCACACGGCGTCGAAGCCGAGGGCGAGGGCCTTGTCGAGGAGCGCCGCGAACTTGATCTTCTCGTTGCAGCGCAGGCACGGGTTGGGCGTGCGGCCCGCCTCGTACTCCGCGACGAAGTCGTCCACGACGTCCTCGCGGAAGCGCTCCGCCAGGTCCCACACGTAGAACGGGATGCCGATGACGTCGGCCGCCCGGCGGGCGTCGCGCGAGTCCTCGATGGTGCAACAGCCCCGCGCCCCGGTACGGAAGGACTGCGGGTTCGCGGACAGGGCGAGGTGCACGCCGGTGACGTCGTGGCCGGCCTCTACGGCGCGGGCCGCGGCGACGGCGGAGTCGACCCCGCCGGACATGGCGGCGAGGACACGGAGGGGGCGCTGCTGCGGGGTCTGAGTCATAGCCCTACCAGGGTACGGGGCCGGGGAACCGTGGTCGCCGGAGTAAGCGTTCTCGGTCATATGGGGAACCAGGGGAACGGCAAGAGCGGGACGAGCGGGACGAGCGGCAAGCGCGCGAAGAGCGGCGGGGGCGGCAAGAGCGGGAAGGGCGGTCAGCGGAAGGGCGGGCCCGGGCGGCGGGCGTTCCTGCTCGGGGGCGGGGTCGCCGTCGTCGGCACCGCCGTGCTCGCCCGGGAGGAGCTGGCCCGGCTGTGGTGGCGGCTGCCGGGGACCGAGCGGCGGCGGACCGAGGGCGAACTCGACCACAAGGGCGCCGAGTGGAGCGCGGCGTCCCGCTACAACTGGCGGCGGGCGGACCGGCCCGACGACTACGTCGTCGACCGGATCGTGATCCATGTCGTGCAGGGCAGCTACGCCTCGGCGCTGAAGGTCTTCAAGGACCCCGCACACGCGGCCGCCGCGCACTACGTGGTGCGCAAGGACGGGCACATCGCGCAGATGGTCCGCGAGCTCGACGTCGCCTTCCACGCGGGCAACCGCGACATGAACGAGCGCAGCGTCGGCATCGAGCACGAGGGCTTCGTCGACCGGCCCGAGGACTTCACGGCGGCGATGTACGGGGCGTCGGCGCGGCTGACCGCCGACATATGCCGGCGGTACGGGATACCCGTCGACCGGGAGCACATCATCGGGCACGTCGAGGTGCCGGGGACCGACCACACCGACCCCGGGCCGCACTGGGACTGGGAGCGGTACATCGGGCTCGTACGGAAGGAGCGGGCGCGGCTGGACCGGACGCCCGCCCCGGTCAGCTGAGGCCGGCCGTCCTCGCCCGTTCCACCGCCGGGCCGATCGCCTCCGCCACCGCCGCCACGTCCTCCTTGGTGGACGTGTGGCCGAGCGTGAAGCGGAGGGTGCCGCGGGCCAGGTCCGGGTCCGTGCCCGTCGCGAGCAGCACATGGCTCGGCTGCGCGATGCCCGCGGTGCACGCGGAGCCCGTCGAGCACTCGATGCCGGCGGCGTCCAGGAGGAGGAGCAGGGAGTCGCCCTCGCAGCCGGGGAACGTGAAGTGCGCGTTGGCCGGGAGGCGGTCGTCCGGGTCGCCGCCGAGCAGCGCGTCGGGGACCGCCGTACGGACCGCCGTGACCAGCTCGTCGCGCAGGGCGCCCACCGTACGGGCGAACTCCTCGCGGTCCTCCGCCGCGAGGCGTCCGGCCACGGCGAAGGCCGCGACGGCCGGGACGTCGAGGGTGCCGGAGCGGACATGGCGCTCCTGGCCGCCGCCGTGCAGGACCGGGACGGGGGTGTACTCGCGGCCCAGGAGCAGGGCGCCGATGCCGTACGGGCCGCCGATCTTGTGGCCCGAGACCGTCATCGCGGCGAGGCCCGACGCGGCGAAGTCCACCGGGACCTGGCCGAAGGCCTGGACCGCGTCGGCGTGCAGCGGCACGTCGAACTCGGCCGCCACGTCCGCCAGTTCGCGGACCGGCATGATCGTGCCGATCTCGTTGTTCGCCCACATCACGGTCGCGAGCGCGACGGAGCCTGGGTCGCGGGCGATGGCCTCCCGCAGGGCCTCCGGGTGCACCCGGCCGTACCGGTCCACCGGGAGGTACTCGACCGTGGCGCCCTCGTGGGTGGCCAGCCAGTCGACCGCGTCCAGCACGGCGTGGTGCTCCACCGGGCTCGACAGGACGCGGGTGCGGCGCGGGTCGGCGGCGCGGCGGGCCCAGTAGAGGCCCTTGACGGCGAGGTTGTCGGCCTCGGTGCCGCCCGAGGTGTAGACGACCTCGCTGGGGCGGGCGCCGAGCGCGCTCGCGAGCGTCTCGCGGGCCTCCTCAACGGTCCGCCGGGCGCGTCGGCCTGCGGCGTGCAGCGAGGAGGCGTTGCCCGTGACGGCGAGCTGGGCGGTCATCGCCTCGATCGCCTCGGGGAGCATGGGCGTGGTCGCCGCGTGGTCGAGGTAAGCCATGGTGGGTCGATTCTACGAGGCCGGGGTGGGCGGGCCGTCGTGTGGCCTGTTTGTGGCGGTGGGATCCCGCCGTGGCCTTCGTCCCCTGCACTCGCTTCCGAGCCCTCGCCCCGACACCCGCGGGTTCACGGGGGCCGGGTGCCGCTGTCAGGCTCGTGGTGCTCTTGCCAGCTGGCGGGACTGGGCTACCAGGCGGTCGGCGGAGTCCCAGACTTCCGCGTCCTCTTCGAGGAAGCCGCCGGCCAGGTTGCGGGTGGTGATGGAGACGCGCAGGGGGCCGGGGGCCGGGCGGCAGCGGACGTGGGTGGTGAGCTCCACCGTGGGGGTCCAGCCCTTGAGGCCCAGCTCGAAGGAGGTCGGCGGGAGTGCGTCGACCGTGAGGAGGAGGGAGAGCGGGTCCGGGTCGCGGGCGTCGGCCAGGCCGAACCAGGCGCGCATCTCGCCCTTGCCGGAGGGTGCGCCGATCGCCCAGCCCACGCACGCCGGGTCCAGGCGGATGTCCAGGCGTTCCGTGATGGCCGAGGAGCCGGGGATCTGGGGGGTCGGGCCGTCCGAGGCGCCGAAGCACTGGTCGATGGGGGCCATGGCCGGCGGGGTCGCGGTGGTGCGGACGTCGGCGGGGAGCGCGTCCAGGTCGCCGTAGGAGGCGAGGACGCGGATGCGCTCGATCTCGGTGCCGTCCTCCGCGTACTGGAAGAGGGAGGCCTGGCCGGTGGAGAGGGTGCGGCCGGTGCGGACCGTCTCCGTGCGGATGACCGCCGGGCCCGGCACGGACGGCGTCAGGTAGTGCGCCGAGATGGTGAACGGGTCCGGGTGCGGCAGGTGGTCGCCGAGGGCTCGGCCGAGGAGGGCGAGGAGGTAGCCGCCGTTGACCGCCTGGATGATCGTCCACCCCGCGGAGAGTTCGGCGTCGTAGACGCCCGGGGCGCGCAGGGTGACGGCCGTGTCGCGGTCGAACTCGCTCGTCGCCTCGATGCTCGTGCTCATGGCGGCGACCGTACAGTATTTAGCTACTGAGCGGTAGCTTTTTCGGGCTCCTCCCGGCCCGAGGAACGCCGGTTCCAGGCGCGCGGCGCCCGCCAGTGGTAGCGCATCGCCAGGAGGCGCAGCAGGAACGCGGTGAGCACGGCCGCGCCGCTCGTGAACGCGTTGAGCGCGTCGAAGCGGATGCACAGCACCACCATCGTGGCGCCCACCATCGCCGGCACGGCGTACAGGTCGCGGTCCCAGCGCAGCAGCGACGGCACCTCGTTGGCCAGCACGTCGCGCAGCACACCGCCGCCGACGGCCGTCGCCAGGCCGAGCGCCGCGGAGGAGGTGAGGCCGAGGCCGTAGTCGTACGCCTTGGTGGTGCCCGTGACGCAGAAGAGTCCGAGGCCCGCCGCGTCGAAGACGTTGACCGCGGTCTGGGTGCGCTCCACCTCGGGGTGCAGGAAGAAGACCAGGACGCTCGCGACCAGCGGCATCAGGAAGTAGCCGAGGTCCGTGAAGGCCGCCGGGGGCACCGCGCCGATGATCAGGTCGCGGACGATGCCGCCGCCGAGCGCCGTCGCCTCGGCGAGGACCGCGATGCCGAAGACGTCGAAGTTCTTGCGGACGGCGAGGAGGGCGCCGGAGATCGCGAAGACGAAGATGCCGATGAGGTCCAGGGCGTGCTGGACGGAGGGATTGAACAGATCGTGGAGCACCGCCCCATTGTCCCGGTTGTTCCCGGGGGCGCACACACGGACGCGAGGCCCCCACCGCCGGGCGGGCGGTGGGGGCCTCGCGGGTGTTCAGGACTCCGGGGTCGGCTCGTCCGTCGTGTCCGCTTCCTCGGCGGACGGCTCCGGCTCGGCCGGCTCGGGCTTCTTCGTGATCGTGACCTCCACCGACTCGCGGGCCGCGGGGACCGTCACGCCCTCGGCGTTCTCCGGGTGGTGGCAGGCCACGCGCTGGCCCGGCCGCAGCTCCAGGAGCGGGGGCTCCTGGGTCTTGCACACCTCCGTCGCCTTCCAGCAGCGGGTGTGGAAGCGGCAGCCCGGCGGCGGGGCGATCGGCGACGGGACGTCACCGGTCAGCAGGATCCGGTCGGTCTTCTGGCCCCGGCGGCGCGGGTCCGGGATCGGGACCGCGGACATCAGCGCGCGGGTGTACGGGTGCATCGGGGACTCGTACAGGGACTTGCGGTCGGCGAGTTCGACGACCTTGCCCAGGTACATGACGGCGATGCGGTCCGACACGTGCCGGATGACCGACAGGTCGTGCGCGATGATCACGTAGGTGAGGCCGAGCTCTTCCTGGAGGTCGTCCAGGAGGTTGACCACCTGCGCCTGGATGGAGACGTCCAGGGCGGAGACGGGCTCGTCCGCGACCACCAGCTTGGGCTTGAGCGCGAGGGCGCGGGCGATGCCGATGCGCTGGCGCTGGCCGCCCGAGAACTCGTGCGGGTAGCGGTTGTAGTGCTCGGGGTTGAGGCCGACCAGGCCGAGGAGGCGCTGGACCTCCTTCTTCACGCCGCCCTCGGGCTCGAC
This sequence comes from Streptomyces sp. NPDC023157, assembly GCF_055560575.1. Taxonomy (NCBI): domain Bacteria; kingdom Bacillati; phylum Actinomycetota; class Actinomycetes; order Kitasatosporales; family Streptomycetaceae; genus Streptomyces; species Streptomyces sp. NPDC023157. Next base: position 217,795 of record NZ_JBVHIL010000009.1, on the reverse strand, counting down.
GCCCTGCAGCTTGAAGGGGGCCGAGACGATCGCGCCGACCGTGTGGCGCGGGTTCAGGGAACCGTACGGGTCCTGGAAGATCATCTGGACGTCGCGGCGCAGCGGACGCATCTTCGCGACCCCGAGGTGCGAGATGTCCGTGCCCTCGAACTCGATCTTCCCGCCGGTCGGTTCGAGCAGGCGGGTGATCAGGCGGCCCATCGTCGACTTGCCGCAGCCGGACTCGCCGACCACGCCGAGGGTCTCCCCGGGGTAGACCTCGAAGTCGATGCCGTCGACCGCCTTCACGGCGCCGGTCTGGCGCTGCAGCAGCCCCTTCTTGATGGGGAAGTGCTTCTGCAGGCCGGTGACCTTCAGCAGGGGTTCCGTCGTCTCGCTCACAGCTTCGGCGCAATCTCTTCGGTCCAGATCCGGTTCCGCTCCTCCTGCGACATGTGGCAGGCCGAGAAGTGTCGGGAACCGGTCTCCGTCAGCTCGGGGCGTACGGTCCGGGTGATGCCGCCCTTGGGGACGTCCGCGTAGGGGCAGCGCGGGTTGAAGGCGCAGCCGCTGGGAACGTTGATGAGGCTGGGCGGGTTGCCCTTGACCGGGATGAGCCGCTCGGTCTGCTCCCGGTCGATGCGCGGCATGGAGCCCAGCAGGCCCCAGGTGTAGGGATGCTTCGGCTCGTAGAAGACGTCCTCGGCCGAACCGCGCTCCACGCACCGCCCGCCGTACATCACGAGGATGTCGTCGGCGATCTCGGCGACCACGCCGAGGTCGTGGGTGATGATGACGACCGCGGAGCCGAACTCCTTCTGGAGGTCCCGCATCAGGTCGAGGATCTGCGCCTGGACGGTCACGTCGAGCGCGGTGGTCGGCTCGTCCGCGATGAGCAGTTCGGGGTTGTTGACCAGCGCCATCGCGATCATCGCGCGCTGGCGCATGCCGCCGGAGAACTCGTGCGGGTAGTTGTCGAAGCGCTTGGCCGGCTCGGGGATGCCCACCCGGTCGAGGAGTTCGACGGCCCGCTTGCGGGCGGTCTTCTTGTCGACGGGGTGGTGGACCCGGTAGGCCTCCACGATCTGGTGCCCGACCGTGTAGTACGGGTGCATCGCGGACAGCGGGTCCTGGAAGATCATCGCCATCTCGCGGCCGCGCATCTTCCGCACGGTGTCCGCGTCGGCGGTGAGCAGCTCCCGGCCGTTGAGCCAGATCTCGCCGGAGATGCGGGCCTTCTGCCGGCCGTACTGGCCGACGGTGTGCAGGCCCATGATGCCGAGCGAGGTGACCGACTTGCCGGAGCCGGACTCGCCCACGATGCCGAGGGTCTTGCCCTTCTCCAACTGGAAGCTGAGGCCGTCGACCGACTTCACCAGGCCGTCGTCGGTCGGGAAGTGGATCTTCAGGTCGCGGACGTCGAGGAACGCGTCGGAGGGCGCGTTCCCGGTGGCGACCGGCTCGCCGACGGCGGCGCCGGTCTGTGCCAGCTTGTCGGTCATGCCAGCCTCACTCGGGGGTCGATCACTGCGTACAGAAGGTCCACCACGAGGTTCGCGAGGACGACACAGGCGGCGGTGATGAGCGTGACGGCCATGATCAGCGGCAGGTCGCGGTCGCTCACGCCCTTGATGGCCATCCAGCCGAGGCCCTGGAGGTTGAACGCGGTCTCCGTCAGGATCGCGCCGCCGACGAGGGCGCCGAGGTCCATGCCGAAGATGGTCAGGATGGGGGTCATGGTGGAGCGCATGGCGTGCTTGCCGAGCACGACCGGCTCCGGCAGGCCCTTGGCCCGGGCGGTGCGGATGTAGTCCTCGCCGAGGACCTCCAGCATGGTGGCGCGGGTGAGGCGCGCGTACATCGCCGCGTACAGGAAGGCGAGGGTGACCCACGGGAGGATCAGACCGCCGAACCAGCCGCCGATCGATTCGCCGAGCGGTACGTACGTGGCGTCGAGCCAGCCCAGCTGGGTGCGGAAGACGAGCATCGCCAGCATGGCCGTGAAGAAGATGGGGAGCGAGACGCCGGCGAGCGCGGTGATCATCGCCGCGCGGTCGACGATCGTGCCCCGCTTGAGCGCGGAGAGCACACCTGTGGAGACGCCGAGGACCAGCCACAGCACGGCCGCGCCGATGACCATGGACAGGGTGATCGGGAAGGCGTCGACCAGCATGGACCAGACGTCCTGCTCGGTCTTGAACGAGTAGCCGAAGCAGGGCGCCGCGCAGTGGATGGAGTCGCCGCCGCCCACGTAGTCGCGGCCGACGAAGATTCCGGAGACGAAGTGCCAGAACTGCACCAGGATCGGATCGCCGAGGCCCAGCTTCTGACGGACGCCCTCGATGGCAGCCGGATCCGCCTGCTTGCCGACGAACATCGCGGCAGGGTCGCTGCCGGTCAGCTTGGGGATGAGGAAGAAGATGCTGAGCGTCACCAGAGTGACGACGAGCAGCATCATGACGACGGCGAAGAGCCGTCGGATTATGTATGCAAGCATGCGGTCGGCCGGTCGGGGGGCCGGGGGCCCCCCCCGGCCCCCCCGCCCCCCCCCCCCCCCCCCCCCCGCCCCGAGGCCCAAACCGCGGGGGGGCCGGGGGGGGGCGGGGGGTTTAGAA
>NZ_JBVHIL010000009.1:52605-215191 GCF_055560575.1 Streptomyces sp. NPDC023157 | reverse complement strand
CACATGCTTGACGCCGAGATCATACTTGACGAGGGGCAAGCGCGGTCTTTTTATGTTTCAACGCATGGGGTGGGCCGGGCGGCGGCCGGGTAACCCTAGGGGGTCCCCCGGCCGCCGCGCACGGCCCTCACCTGCCCTTCGGACCTAGCGGCGGGTGCGCCGTTGGAGCGAGTTGGTTTCAGACTCGGCTGGAGGCGACTTACTTGACGACGCCGAGCGACGCGTAGTCGTAGCGGCCGTTGTAGGCGTCGGCCGTGTAGACGTTGGTCAGGCGCGAACCGCGCCAGATGATGTTCTTCTCGTGGGTGAAGGGCAGGTAGACCGCGGCCTCGGAGACCTTGGTGTTGATCTGCTTGTAGAGCTCGCCGGCCTTGGTCGGGTCGGTCTCCTTCAGCGCCTGGTCGAACAGGCCGTTGACGGCCGGGTCGTTCAGCTCGGAGAAGTTGTTGTTGCCGGACTGCAGGATGAAGCGGCCGTCGACGAGCGGCTGCAGGAAGCCCTGGCCGGTCGGGAAGTCGGCGCCCCAGCCCATGATGATGATGCCGTAGCCCTTCTCCTTGACGACCTTCGGCGAACCGATGATGCCGGAGGTCTGGGCGCCGTCGAACTGGTCGATCTGGGCGTCGATGCCGACGGCCTTCAGCGACTGCTGGAGGGACTCGGCGGTCGCGATCTCGATCTTCTTGTTGTTGCGGACCGCGATCGTGGTCTTGAAGCCGTTCGGCTTACCGCACTTCTTCAGCGCGTCCTTCGCCTTGGCGAGGTCCGGGGCACCGCCCAGCTTGCCGTACGGGTCGTACTTCGGGTCGGCACCCTTGATCGCCGGCGGCAGCATGTTGGCGGCGATGTCGCCACCGGCCTGCGGGCCGCCACGGGCGGTCTGGAGGGACTTCGAGTCGGCCGCGTAGATGATGGCCTTGCGGCACTCGACGTTGCTGATGACCGTCTGCGGGAAGACCGCGTACCGGATGAAGCCGGTCTGCGGGTTGTCCGCGTTCGCCTTGTTCTGCTGGAGCACCTTGGCGCGGGCGGCGGCGCCGACACCGGTCGCGTTGATGTCGAGGTCGTACTCGCCCTCGATCAGGCGGTTGTCCATGTCGTCGGCGTTCGTGGTGAACGTGACGCTGATGGTGTCCGGGAGGGCCTTGCGGATGGTGTCCGACTTGGCGTCCCAGTTCTCGTTGCGCACGAGCTTCATGGACTTGTTCGGCGTGTACGACTGCCACTTGTACGGGCCGGAGGAGAAGACGTTCAGGCCGTACTTGGCCTTGGTGTCCTTGTCCTGGCGGACCGGGGAGGCGGCGGGCATCGCCAGCATCTGCAGGAAGTCACCGTTGGCGACCGGCAGCTTGAAGACGATGGTCTTGTCGTCCGGGGTCTCGATCGCCTTGAGGCCCAGCTTGTCCGCGGCGGTGTCCTTGTACGGGCCCGCGTAGGTCTTCTTGGGGTCGAGGACCTGCTGGAGGTAGATCGGGCCGCCGGAGATGACGTCCTGGGCCCAGACGCGCTCGATGCCGTACTTGACGTCCTTCGAGGTGATCGGCTTGCCGTCCTCCCACTTCACGCCGTCCTTCAGCGTGAACGTGTAGGTGAGGCCGTCGGCCGAGACCTTGCCCGCGTCGGTGGCGAGGTCCGGGACCAGCTCGGTGGAGGCGGCGCCCGGCTCGGACTTGAACGAGACCAGCTGGCGCGTGTAGTAGCGCTGGAAGTCCCACACGAAGCCGTAGTAACCGCGCTGCGGGTCCCACGAGTCGGCCTCCTGCGAGCCGATGAACTTCAGCTCGCCGCCCTTCTTGTCGGAGGGGCTGGCGACCTGGTTCACCGCGGCGTTGAAGCCGGGCGCACCCGCCTTGCCGCCCTTGGCGCCGCTGTCGCCGCCCTTGCCGCCGCCACACGCGGTGGTCGCGACCATCGTGGCCGCGGCGAGCAGCGCGCCTGCGGCGATTCTGCGCCTCTGGGAGCTGTTCAGAGTCATGGTCGAGCAACCTCCGAAGTAATGGCGGCCGTTGTCACGGTGGTCCGCCGTTGGGGGATGTGCCTCCTGTCGACAGCGGCAGGGGCTGGTCTTGCGGTGAACGGCGTACGGTCAGCGGGAGCTCTTCGGGTCGAGCGCGTCACGCACGCCGTCGCCGAAGAGGTTGAACGCCAGCACGGTGATGAAGATCGCGAGGCCGGGGATCACCATGAAGAGCGGGTCGGCCTCGTAGGTGGTGATGGCCGTCGACAGCATCTGCCCCCAGGAAGCGGTGGGAGGCTTCACACCCGCACCGAGGAAGCTGAGCGCCGCTTCGGTGAGGATGTTGGTGGGGATCATGAGGGTGGTGTAGACCATGATCGGGGCGATCAGGTTGGGCAGCAGCTCCCGGCGCAGGATGTACAGCCGGCCGGCGCCCAGGCTCTGGGCCGCCTCGACGTACTCGCGGTTGCGCAGGCTGAGCGTCTGGCCTCGGACGATGCGGCCCACGTAGGGCCAGCCGAAGAAGCCGATCACGACGACCAGGGCGACGATGCGGACGCCCGAACCGTCGAGGCCGAGGAGCTGGTTCGGCAGCACCGAGACCAGGGCGATGGTGAACAGCAGCTGCGGGAAGGCGAGCATGACGTCCATGACCCGGCTGAGGGCCGCGTCGATCCAGCCGCCGAAGTAGCCGGCGACGACACCGAGGACGGTGCCGAGCAGGACCGCGAAGAGCGCCGCGGCGAAGGCCACGAGCAGCGAGATCCGGGCGCCGTAGACGATGCGGCTGAAGACGTCGCGGCCGTTGACCGGCTCGACACCGAAGAGGAAGTCGGAGCTCACGCCGCCCCAGGAACCGATCGGGGTGCCGAAGAGCGGGTCGATCTGGTCCTCGTGGAACTGGTCCGGCGGGTGGCCGAGGAGGCCGACGATGACCGGGGCGAAGATCGCGACCAGGATCAGGAAGACGACCACGAAGGCGCCCGCGAGGGCGAGTTTGTCACGCTTCAGCCGGGTCCAGGCGATCTTCCAGGGGGAACGTCCCTCGATCGCCTGGGCCGGCGCGTCGGGCACGACGTCGACGGCCGCGGCCTGCTCGGCCGCGTTCGTCTCGTGCAGTGGTGCCGTCATCGTGGTGAGGACCCCTCTCGGCCGCCGGGTCGCCGGCCCTTGCCCGCCGCGGGTAGCGGCTCGGTGGAACAACTGCTGGGCACCGGCTCGGGGGGAGCCGAACGCCTGGTGTTCCGGGGAGTCTTCAATGTGTCCGCGATCACCCGCCAGACCCCAAGGGGAATGTTTGCGTAAACGTGATGCGGTGCGTGGTCTTCCGTTATCCGGACGTCGTGATCGTGTGAGCGGACCAAGTCGGCCGCTATTCGACCAGACCGGACATCCTGCTCAACTCCTGCCGTGCAGGAGTGAATTGGGGTGACGGAAGCGACGGAACGGACGTACCCGTCCGGGTCGTGTCAGTACGGGCGGGGCGCGGCCGGCGGGTAGCCGTAGCCGGGGGCGGGCGGGCCCGCGGGGGCGGCGTGCGCGTCCCGGTCGTAGAAGGGCCGGGCGTGGGCGTGCAGCCACATCGCGACCGGGTCGTACGCGTCGGACATGGCGACCGTGGAGACGGGCAGCCCCTCGGGGACGGCCGCGACGGTCTGGCGCATCATCGTCCGCACCGCCTCGACGGAGCCCGGCGAGGAGTCGTACAGGTCCAGTCCGATGGCGAGGTACGGGGAGCCCAGCGCGGGCTGCACCCAGGCGCGGCGCAGCGAGCGCACGGCGGGGGTGCGGTGCGCGTTCTGCGTGAGCAGGGCGTAGAACTGCGGGATCTCCACGGCGGGTTCGGTCAGGCGCAGGGGTCCGGCGGGCATCCGGTCCAGACCGGTGGCGATGCGGCGCAGATCGGCCCAGGGGATGCCGACGCCGCCGCCGGGGGCGTGCGGATTCAGCCAGATCCCCCAGCGGTCGGGGTAGAGGGCGCGGGCGATCTCCAGGCCGGAGGCGAGCTCGTGGGCGCGGTTCCAGCCGGAGGCGGCGAGCTCCTGGGCGGAGGTGACGCAGGGCGCGTAGCCGAAGCCGTCGACCTCCATGTTCCCGTACTGGGCGTCGGGCGAGCCGGGCGAGCCCTGCCAGAGCAGCATCCAGACGTCGGCGGTGGCGAGGGCGTGCAGCAGCTGCTCGTAGGCGTCGGGGCGCCCGGGTGCCACCTGGCGCAGCGTGTGCTCGACCATTCCGGTCGCAGCGGTGCCTGACGCGCTCACCTTTGGGTCCCGCCCCTCGTCGTCCGTATCGCGGTGTGGATCGGCTTGAATCAGTTCAGCTTAAACAGGGGGGCGGTCACACGGCGGCGCGCTGGTAGAAGGGGCGCACCTTCGCCAGCATCCAGTCGCCGACCGGGTCCTGTGCCACGTCGAGCAGGATCAGGTTGACCGGCCAGGCGGCCTCGACCCGGCCGAGGGCGCGGCCGAGGGCGTCGAGCGGCCCGTTGCGGTCGGCGTCGGGGGTGAGCAGCTGGACGCCGATGAAGAGGGCGGGTTCGGTGCCTTCGACGCTGGCGAGGGCGCGGCGGGCGGTGGCGACGGTGCCGGTGGCCTCGAACTCGGCGGAGGCGGCGGCGAGGAAGTCGACGGGGTCGTCCTGCCAGTCGGGCTCGAAGAGGCGGACGCGGCCGCCGCTGGCGGGGCCGTCGAGGGGGGTGCGGCCGGCCCGGCAGAGTTCGGCGACGGCGGGCGGCGGGAGCGGGACGCCGACGGTGCCGCCGGGGTTCACGGCGATGCCGAGCTGCGGGGGCAGGCCGCGGGCGAAGTCGCGGGCGGGGGCGACGGTGAAGGACATGTGGGCGCCGACGCAGGCGAGGAACTGCTGCTCGGAGCTGAAGACGGGCACGTAGGCGTAGCCGTCTATCTCGAGGGTGGGCAGGTCGAGGTCGCTGCTGTCGGTGTTGCCGCCGTTGGGCAGCGGGACCCATACGGGGCTGCGCCCGAGCACCTCGACCAGTCGGCCGCCGGCCGCGGGGTTGCCGAGCGAGGCGGCCAGTACTTCTTCGAGCTCATTGCCCGGCCACGTGACGTCCACGGTCTCGTCTCTTCTCCCTCTCGGCACTTGGTGCGGTTCAGCACCCTAACGGCGCGTCGGCGCCGCCGTGACCGAAAAAGGGGCGGAAAGGCCGTGGAGTGCTTCAGGACACGTCGCGGAAGCCGATCTTCCGCAGGGCGTCGGCCGCGTCCCGGTCGAGCAGGGTGACCGAGGCGCAGCCGGGCGGCAGCCGGCCCGCCTCGGCGGTGCGCACGAGCCGGCCGACGGCGCGGCGGTGCCGGGCGAAGGCGTAGCCCGAGACGCCGCGGCCGCGGGCCAGCTGCCCTTCGCGGGCGGTCTCGGGCCCGACGTCGAGCAGGATCAGGTGCAGGGCGGTGCCGCGGCGCCGGGCCTCACGGGCGAGCCAGCCGCGCACCCAGGACTGGGTGCCGCAGTCGTGGACGACGACGCTGGCCCCGGAGCGCAGGACGCGGCGGAGCCCCGCGTAGTGCGCGAGGCGGGCGAGCGGGCGGTAGACGGCGTACGGCAGGAAGCGGGGCAGCCGGGCCTCCCAGCGCTCGCGGGTGTGCTGCGAGTCGATGGCGCGGCCCTCGGCCGTACGTCCCATGAGGGTCGACTTGCCGCTGCCGGGGAGTCCGGAGACGACCACGACGTCACCCCTCGCGTAGGCCAGGGCGCGGGGGCCGCGGCCGCCGCGGTCGCGCAGGTCGCGCAGCAGCCGGCCCCTGCGGGTCCGGGCGCGGGCCCGGGCGCCGGCGCGCTGGACCGGTATGCCGGCGCTCGTCGCGTACGCGCCGGCGCGCTGGACCGGCCGCATCGGCATCCTCGGCGGCATCTGCATCGCGTCGCTCCCCCTCGTAGGCCCTGCGGAGACCCTTGCCCCCGAAGTGTAAAGAAAGGGTAATGAGACGCAAGCGATTTGCCGGGCCGAACCGCCGTGCAATGATGTGCGCGCAGGCGCTCGCACGAGCGTCCACAACCACATACCGGCCGCTCGAATCCGCGCGGGAGAGTTCCGGTCACGCACCGCAGTCACTGGGTGCGCCCGGGCGCCGAAGGAGCAAGTTCCTCCCTTGAATCTCTCAGGCCCCGTACCGCGTGGATGAGGCAGATCTGAAAAGCGGGCCGCGCCTGTCGCGGTCCCACCCAAGGTGCAAGCCGAGGATGCCCTCGGTGAACCTCTCAGGTTCCATGACAGATGGGGAGGACCGTCCTCCGTCATGCATGTCGTGCCCCGCACGCCCTGGGACCCGGGAGCCACCCGATGAGCACTGCCCCCCGCCTGACCGCCCTCGATGCGCTGCATCGTTCGCTGGGCGCGACCATGACCGACTTCGCCGGCTGGGACATGCCGCTGCGCTACGCCAGCGAGCGCGACGAGCACAACGCCGTCCGCACCAAGGCGGGTCTCTTCGACCTCTCCCACATGGGCGAGATCACCGTCACGGGCCCGCAGGCCGTGGACCTTCTGGACTACGCCCTCGTCGGCAACATCTCCACGGTGGGCAGCGGCCGCGCCCGCTACACGATGATCTGCCAGGAGGACGGCGGCATCCTCGACGACCTGATCGTCTACCGCCTGGGCGAGACCGAGGCCGGTTTTCCTGAATACATGGTCGTCGCCAACGCCTCCAACGCCCAGATCGTGCTGGACGCCCTCGTGGCGCGCTCGGCGGGCTTCGACGCCGAGGTCCGCGACGACCGCGACGCCTACGCGCTGCTCGCCGTCCAGGGCCCGGAGTCGCCCGGCATCCTGAAGTCCCTGACCGACGCCGACCTGGACGGTCTGAAGTACTACGCCGGCCTGCCCGGCACCGTCGCCGGCGTGCCCGCGCTGATCGCCCGTACCGGCTACACCGGCGAGGACGGCTTCGAGCTGTTCCTGAAGCCCGAGCACGCCGAGGGCGTGTGGCGGGCGCTGACCGAGGCGGGCGCGGGCGTCGGCCTGATCCCCTGCGGCCTGTCCTGCCGCGACACGCTCCGCCTGGAGGCGGGCATGCCGCTGTACGGCCACGAGCTGACCACCGCGCTGACCCCCTTCGACGCGGGCCTCGGCCGGGTCGTCAAGTTCGAGAAGACCACCAACGAGGGCCGCTTCGTCGGCCGCGAGGCGCTGGAGAAGGCCGCCGAGCGCGCCGAGTCCGCCCCGCCGCGCAAGCTGGTCGGCCTGATCGCCGAGGGCCGCCGGGTCCCGCGCGCCGGCTTCGCCGTCGTCGCGAACGGCCAGGTCGTCGGTGAGGTCACCTCCGGCGCCCCGTCGCCGACCCTGGGCAAGCCGATCGCCATCGCCTACGTCGACGCGGAGTTCGCCGCGCCCGGCACCGAGGGCGTCGGCGTCGACATCCGTGGTGCGCACGAGCCGTACGAGGTCGTGGCGCTGCCGTTCTACAAGCGCCAGAAGTGACATAAGGGACGCAAGTGATGCGCGGGGGCGCGAGGAGTGACGTTTCCCTCACCCGTCCGTCTCACTTCGTGTCTCATCACGCAAGACCCACGTTCATCAGTACTCCCCCGATCCAGGAGAATCAGGTCATGAGCAACCCCCAGCAGCTGCGCTACAGCAAGGAGCACGAGTGGCTCTCGGCCGTCGAGGACGGCATCGCCACGATCGGCATCACGGAGCACGCCGCCAACGCGCTCGGTGACATCGTGTACGTGCAGCTCCCCGAGGTCGGCGACACGGTGACCGCGGGCGAGACCTGCGGCGAGCTCGAGTCCACGAAGTCCGTCAGCGACCTGTACGCCCCGGTGACCGGTGAGGTCGTCGCGGCCAACCAGGACGTCGTCGACGACCCGGCGCTCGTGAACACCGCTCCGTTCGAGGGCGGCTGGCTGTTCAAGGTGCGCCTCGCGGGCGAGCCGGACGACCTGCTCTCCGCCGACGAGTACACCGCCTTCACCGCCGGCTAAACCGAGACCCCCAAGGGATCGATTCATGTCGCTTCTGAACACCCCTCTCCACGAGCTGGACCCGGACGTCGCCGCCGCCGTCGACGCCGAGCTCCGCCGCCAGCAGTCCACCCTCGAGATGATCGCCTCGGAGAACTTCGCTCCGGTCGCGGTCATGGAGGCCCAGGGCTCGGTCCTCACCAACAAGTACGCCGAGGGCTACCCGGGCCGCCGCTACTACGGCGGCTGCGAGCACGTCGACGTGGCCGAGCAGATCGCCATCGACCGGATCAAGGACCTGTTCGGCGCCGAGTACGCCAACGTGCAGCCCCACTCCGGTGCCTCCGCCAACCAGGCCGCCCTCTTCGCGATCGCCCAGCCGGGCGACACGATCCTCGGGCTGGACCTGGCGCACGGCGGTCACCTGACCCACGGCATGCGCCTGAACTTCTCCGGCAAGCAGTTCAACGTGGTCGCGTACCACGTCGACGAGGCCGGGCTGGTCGACATGGCCGAGGTCGAGCGCCTCGCCAAGGAGCACCGCCCCAAGGTGATCATCGCGGGCTGGTCCGCCTACCCGCGCCAGCTGGACTTCGCCGAGTTCCGCCGGATCGCCGACGAGGTCGAGGCGTACCTGTGGGTCGACATGGCCCACTTCGCCGGTCTGGTCGCCGCGGGTCTGCACCCGAACCCGGTCGAGTACGCGGACGTGGTCACCTCGACCACGCACAAGACGCTCGGCGGCCCGCGCGGCGGCATCATCCTGGCGAAGAAGGAGTTCGCCAAGAAGCTGAACTCCTCGGTCTTCCCCGGCTTCCAGGGCGGCCCGCTGGAGCACGTGATCGCGGCCAAGGCCGTCTCCTTCAAGATCGCGGCCTCGGAGGAGTTCAAGGAGCGCCAGCAGCGCACCCTGGACGGCGCCCGCATCATCGCCGAGCGTCTGGTCCAGGACGACGTCACCGCGCACGGTGTCTCCGTCCTGTCCGGCGGCACCGACGTGCACCTGCTCCTCGTCGACCTGCGCGACTCGGAGCTCGACGGCCAGCAGGCCGAGGACCGTCTCCACGAGGTCGGCATCACGGTCAACCGGAACGCCGTTCCGAACGACCCGCGCCCGCCGATGGTCACCTCCGGCCTGCGCATCGGCACCCCGGCCCTCGCCACCCGCGGCTTCCAGGCCGAGGACTTCGCCGAGGTCGCCGACATCATCGCCGAGACGCTGAAGCCCGGCTTCGACGCCGAGGCGCTGAAGGCCCGGGTGACGGCGCTCGCCGACAAGCACCCGCTGTACCCCGGCCTGAAGTAGTTTCGTACCCTTTTATTACCGGGTTCGTTCGAGCCCGTTCGTACGAAACCTCCGGGGCACCCCGCACACTGGACAGTGAGCGGGGTGCCCCGGCCCTTGCTCCACCGCACCGCGTTTCTGCACCACCCCGGCAGACAACGGCGTCCAGCCCCCACAAGGAGTCCCCCCGTGGCCATCTCGGTCTTCGACCTGTTCTCGATCGGCATCGGTCCGTCGAGCTCCCACACGGTGGGCCCCATGCGCGCGGCCCGGATGTTCGCCCGCCGGCTGAAGAACGAGGGGCTGCTCGCCCACACGGCGGCGATACGAGCGGAGCTGTACGGCTCGCTGGGCGCCACCGGCCACGGCCACGGCACCCCGAAGGCCGTCCTGCTCGGCCTGGAGGGCAACTCCCCGCGCACCGTCGACGTCGAGCACGCCGACGAGGAGTTCGAGCGGATCAAGGCGAGCGGCAGGCTCAACCTGCTCGGCATGCACGAGATCCCGTTCTCCTTCGACGACGACCTGATCCTGCACCGCCGCAAGGCGCTGCCGTACCACGCCAACGGCATGACGGTCTTCGCGTATGACGCCGAGGGCGCCCTCGTCCTGGAGAAGACGTACTACTCGGTCGGCGGCGGCTTCGTCGTCGACGAGGACGCCGTCGCCGGCGAGAACCCGATCGTCCCCGACGACACCGTCCTGAAGTACCCCTTCCGCACCGGCGACGAGCTGCTCCGCCTGGCCAAGGACACCGGCCTGTCGATCTCCTCGCTGATGCTGGAGAACGAGAAGGCCTGGCGCACCGAGGACGAGATCCGCGCCGGCCTCCTGGAGATCTGGCGGGTCATGCAGGCCTGCGTCTCGCGCGGCATGTCCCGCGAGGGCATCCTCCCCGGCGGCCTGAAGGTCCGCCGCCGCGCCGCCACCTCGGCCCGCAAGCTGCGCTCCGAGGGCGACCCGGCCGCGCACGCGATGGAGTGGATCACCCTCTACGCGATGGCCGTGAACGAGGAGAACGCCGCGGGCGGCCGGGTGGTCACCGCCCCGACCAACGGCGCGGCCGGCATCATCCCCGCCGTCCTGCACTACTACATGAACTTCGGCACCGCCTCCTGCACCCCGGAGGAGAAGGAGGACGGCGTGGTCCGCTTCCTCCTCGCCGCCGGTGCGATCGGCATGCTCTTCAAGGAGAACGCCTCCATCTCCGGCGCCGAGGTCGGCTGCCAGGGCGAGGTCGGCTCGGCCTGCTCGATGGCGGCCGGCGCCCTCGCCGAGGTCCTCGGCGGCTCCCCCGAGCAGGTGGAGAACGCGGCCGAGATCGGCATGGAGCACAACCTCGGCCTCACCTGCGACCCGGTCGGCGGCCTCGTCCAGATCCCGTGCATCGAGCGCAACGGCATGGCGGCGGTCAAGGCCGTCACGGCGGCGAAGATGTCGATGCGCGGCGACGGCAGCCACATGGTCTCCCTCGACAAGGTCATCAAGACCATGAAGGAGACCGGCGCGGACATGAGCGTGAAGTACAAGGAGACCGCGCGCGGCGGTCTCGCGGTGAACATCATCGAGTGCTGATCACCGGCCGCTGACCCCGGGGACCGTCGGGGCCCGGTACGGGTCCGGGGCCGGCTCCTCCGCCAGCAGCGGCACCGGGCCGCGCAGCGCGAAGGCGCCCGGCAGGTCCAGCGGGCCGCCCTTGCGCTCGGCCAGGACGGCCCCCTGCACCGCGAGGCTCGCGTCCACCGAGCAGGTCCCCGCGTTCACCCCGGTCAGACACGCGTCCCGGACCACGCAGACGAATCCGGACACCCAGAAGACCAGGGTGAGGTCCACCTGGAGGGTGCCCAGCTTCGCGCCGTCCACGTAGATGTCGACGTACGGCCGGTGCGTCGAGGTGATCCGGTGCGTCGCCAGCGCCACGACCTCCTCGCTGCCCGGCAGCTCCCGGGTGCGCCGGGCGGCGGCCCGCAGCGCGCTGTGCCCGCGCCAGCCGCCGGCCGCGAGATCGAGTACGTCGAGGCCGAGGAAGTCGTCCACGACCCCGGCCAGCTCGTGCTCGACGGCCCGGTCGGCGGCGGGCGTCCGCCCCCGCACCGGCGCGAGCAGCGGGCCCGCCGTGCCGTGGGCGCGCAGCGGACCGTCGAGGCCCTGACCCGGCCCGAGCAGGAACGAGCGGACGGGCGTCGCGGGGGCCGCCGTGGGGGCGGACGCCATGGGCGCGGTGGTAGTCATCGGTCCTCCTCGTCGAGCCTCTGCCGGCCGGGGTCCGGGTGCGGGTCCAGCCGCGTCGAGTGGGTGGGCGGCTCACCGGGCACCTGCGTCTCGGACAGTTCGGCGCTGCCGGGGACCGGGCGGAGCGTCGCCTTCACATGCCCGCGGACCCAGCGGGGGCCGCGATGCAGCCGCCCGAAGTACGCCCCGGCGGCCACGGCGAGCGCGAGCGCCCCACCGAGGGAGGCGGGCCCGACGATCCAGCCGACGGGGGTGGCGGACCCGCCGGTGTCACCACCGGTGGTGGAGCCGCCGCCGGTGGTCCCGCCGCCGTTCTGGTTGCCGCCGTTCTGGTTCCCGCCGTTCTGGTTGCCGCCGTTCTGGTTCCCGCCGCTCTGGTTGCCGCCGTTCTGGTTCCCGCCGCTCTGGTTGCCGCCGTTCTGGTTCCCGCCGCTCTGGTTGCCGCCGTTCTGGTTCCCGCCGCTCTGATTGCCGCCGTTCTGGTTCCCACCGTTCTGGTTCCCACCGTTCTGGTTCCCACCGTTCTGGTTCCCACCGTTCTGGTTCCCACCGTTCTGATTGCCACCGTTCTGATTGCCACCGTTCTGATTGCCGTCGGTCCCCGACTCGCCGGCCTTCACAGTGAACGGGGCGTCGGCGTACTGCTCCGGATCGGCCGTGCAGGCGGCCCGTACGGTGTGGGCGCCGGGCTTGGCGTCGGCCGGGATCTTGATGCCGGTGCTGAAGCCACCGCCCTCCGCGACGGAGGCGGTGCCCAGCGCCGGACCGCCGTCGTCCCAGCCGATCTCGACGGCCGGGCAGGTGAAGCCGGTGCCCGCGGCCCGGACGGGCGTCCCCTTCTCGCCCTGGGCCGGGTCGAGGGTGAGCGCCGGGTGCGACGCCGGCTTGCCCGTCACGGTGAACGGCGCGCTCGCCGACGTGTCCGGGTAGCCGACGCACACGGCCCGGATCTGGTAGGTGCCCGGCTTGGCGTCCGCGGGGACCTTCAGTTCCTGGCTGAAGGTGCCCGGCTCGCCGACGTCGATGCGGTAGTCGAGCGCCTTCTCCTGGCCCACGTACAGCTCGACGTCCTCGGCGGAGCACTTGCCGAAGCCCGAGCCGTTGACGTTGAACGAGGTCCCGGGCGCGCCCTCGGAGCGGTCGAGCGTGACGGACGGGGTCTGTTCCGGCTGCTGGGGGTTGCCCGGCGGTGGGGTCACGCCGCCCGGGCCGGTGACCGTGAAGCTGCTGGTGGCGTAGTCGGCGTCCGGGGAGCAGTCGGCCACGATGTCGTGCGCGCCGACGGCGGTGCCCTGGGGGATCTGTACGACGCCGTGGAGGGTGTGGGTGGCCTGCTGGACGTACGCCGTGGTGGTGGGGCCGCCCTCCAGGCCGAGGTGGGCCGCGTCGCAGTGCTCGAAGCCGGTGCCGGTGACCGTGACGCTGGTGCCGGGCGGGCCCGATCCGGGGCTCAGGGAGAGTGCCTCGACCTTGAGCAGCCGGTCGGGGGCGGCCGCGGCGAGGGGCGTGAGGGCGGAGGGGCCCACGCTGATCGCTGCGCTCAGAAGCACCGCCATCAGAAATCGACGCGCCAGTCGTACGGCAGTGAACATGAGGATCGAGGGGGGGACGGGTGGATCACTCCCCATCTTCCTCCCCGCCACGCAAATCCGCTCGTCGTGTACGGAGCGTGACGAAAACGGCCGCCGGGGGTCGGACGGGCGGCTCACGTACGTACGCGTGGTCGTACGGTGCCGCCCGTCCTCGCCCCGTGGGGCTCAGGCCTTGTTGAGGTTGTTCCAGAACTCGTCCCAGGACAGCTTGTGGTCGCCGTTGGTGTCCTGACGGTTGATCAGCGCCTCGGCGACGGACTCGGTGACGTTGAAGTCACCCAGCTGCGCCATGACGCTCTTGTACTCGGCGGCGGTGATGAAGCCGTCACCGTCCACGTCGAACTTGTTGAATGCCGTGCGCGCCGAATCGATGTCCGCCATGCTTCCGCCCCTTCGAGGTGCCTGATGTAGGGGGTCAGATTATCGGGCCCGGCGGCGCCGGATGATGGGGGTATGAACAGCGAAGCGGCACGCATATTGGCAGCGGCGGCGCGCGGGGAGTTCCCGCCCGCGGACGGGTCGACGACGATCGTTCCGCAGCCGAACCCGAGGGACGCGGGAGTGCTGTCGTTCACCGCGCACTCGGTGGTCTTCCTGGACGAGGACCCGGCGTGGATCCGGGCGGAGCTGGCGGCCGCTTCGACGGACCCGCTGGTGGCGAGCATGACCCCGCGGTTCCACTCGGCGCTGATGGCGCGCACGGGCCGGTACGTGAACACGGTCGACCTGATGACGGTCGCGGACGCGCTGCCGGGCGAGCCGGAGATCGAGCTGCGGGAGATCGAGGACCAGGAGCATCCGCGGGTGGCGCGGGCGCTGAAGTACCGCGACGAGGTCCGGGTGTGGGCGGCGGACGGCGGCGTGCTGATCCTGGGCCGGGGGGTGGCGGGCCGGATGGAGGTCGCGGTCGAGGTGGACGAGGACGTGCGGCACCGGGGTCTGGGCCGGGCGCTCGCGACGGCGGCCCGGCAGCTGACCCCGGACGCCGTGGTGTGGGCCCAGAACTCCCCCGGCAACGCGCGCAGCGTCCGCACCTTCCAGGCGGCGGGCTACCGCCCGGTGGGCGCGGAGGTGCTGCTCGTCGCGGGCTAGGGCCGGCCCTTTCGGATCACGCCGGGCTCGCGGGCCCGGCGGGCCGGGTCCGGGCGCGGCCCGCCCCCCGCCGCGGCCGTGGCGTCAGCGGAAGATGCCGGTGTGGCCGAGGGAGTAGCGGCCGGGCTGCGGGTAGACGGCCAGGCCGTGCGGGCCGCTGCCGACGGGGATGCGGGCGAGCTGTTTCCCGGTTCCGGTGTCGATCGCGTACACCTCGGAGTCGTAACGTCCGGAGAGCCAGAGCACCTTGCCGTCGGCGGAGACCCCGCCCATGTCGGGTGATCCGCCGTGCGGGAGCCACCATTTCTTGGTGAGGCGGTTCTGGGTGAAGTCGAAGACGGAGACGGAGCCCTCGCCGCGGTTGGAGACGTACATCTCCTGGGAGTCGCGGGAGACGTAGAGGCCGTGGCAGCCCTTTCCGGTGGGCAGCAGCGTCGGGGTGGTGAACTTCTCGCCGTCGAGGACCCACATGCCGTGGGCCATCATGTCGGCGATGTAGAAGGTCTTGCCGTCCG
Organism: Streptomyces sp. NPDC023157; assembly: GCF_055560575.1. Lineage (NCBI taxonomy): Bacteria > Bacillati > Actinomycetota > Actinomycetes > Kitasatosporales > Streptomycetaceae > Streptomyces > Streptomyces sp. NPDC023157. The sequence goes on along the minus strand of NZ_JBVHIL010000009.1, from coordinate 200,593 downwards.
GGGAGATCTTCACGTCCTGCGGCATGGCGCCCTGGAAGGGCAGTTTCTGCTGGCCGATGACCTGCATCTTCTCGGTGTCGACCTTGAGGAGTTCGCCGGAGAACTCGCAGGAGACGACGAAGTAGCGTCCGTCGGCGGAGAAGTCGGCGTGGTTGACGCCGTAGCAGGAGACGGGGACGGTCTTGCGGCGTTCCATGGTGTGCGGGTCGCGGAAGACGAGTTCGCGGTCGAGCGAGGCCATGACGATCGCGTACTTGCCGTTCGGGGTGAAGTAGAGGTTGTACGGGTCGTGCACCTCGACGGGCTTGCCGGCGACGCCGGTGGCCGGGTCGATGGGGGTGAGCGTGTGGCCGCGGTTGTTGTTGACCCAGAGGGTCTTCATGTCCCAGGAGGGGACGACGTGCTGCGGCTGGTTGCCGACCGGGATGGTCTCGATGACCTTGTACGTGGCGGGGTCGATGACCGAGACCGTGTTGGAGCTGGTGTTGGGGACGTACACCCGGGAGGGGAAGCCCTTGACGACCGGGGAGAGCTGGTTGGGCCGGTCGGCGGCGTAGACGTCGTCGGGCTTGAGCAGCGGCGGCATGCCGGGCAGCCCGGCGGGGGCGGCGGCCGGTTTCGGTACGGCGGGGAGCACGGCGGCCTTCTTGGTGCCGCCGCCGTGCTCGGCGGGGTGGGGGCTGCCGCAGCCGGCCAGGGCGAGGAGCAGGGCGGCGGCGAGCAGGCCCTTGGTGCGCGGGGTCGGGCGGGGGGCGTGGGTCGGCATCAGGTCAGCAGCTCCGTGGTGGTCACCGCGCGCAGGCCGCGGCGGTCGAGGTCGGCGAGGAGGAGGGGCAGTGCGGCGACCGTGTCGGCGTAGCCGAAGTGGAGGCTGACCACCGATCCGTTGCGGATCCCGCCGGTGACGTTGGCGACGACGGCGGCGGGTCCCGGTGAGGTGAAGTCGAGGGAGTCGACGTCGTACGAGAGGACGTGCGGGTATCCGGCGCGCAGGGCGGCCCGGCGGACGGTCTCGTCGGCGTGCTGGGTGCGGGAGGGCCGGAACCAGGTGCCGATGGAGCCGGTGAGGCGGCGCAGCCGGGTGGCGCAGGACTGGATCTCGTCGAAGGCGCGGGCCTCGGTCATGGTGTTGACGTCGAGGTGGTGCTGGGTGTGGTTGCCGAGGTCGTGGCCGCCGTCGAGGACGCGGCGGGCCATCTCGGGGTGCCGGTCGAGCCAGTCGCCGACGGCGAGGACGGTGACGCGGGCGCCGGCCCGTTCGGCGTGGCCGAGGACGGCGCGGGCGGTGGCGGGGTCGCCCTGTCCGTGGAAGGTGAGGGCGACCCTGGGCCGGTCCCGGGGGCCGTTGGCGATCTCGTCGGGGCGGCCGGGGTAGCGGCGGGGGGACGGGGCGGCGGGCGCGGGGGCGGGTCCCTGGGGCGGTGCGGGGCGTGGCTCCGTTCCGCAGGCGGTGGCGAGGGCTCCCGCGAGGGCGGTGGCCGCGCCGGCCCGGAGGGCACCGCGGCGGTCGGTGGGCGTCACGGCACCATTTAAAGGGCCGGTTTGCCGGAATCACGGTGATTGAGCCAATTCAGGACGTTTGTCGCCCGGGATGCGCCGTCCATTATGCGGACAGAGCGAGGAAACACCCGATGAACACCATACTTATTCATCGTTTATAAGGACGGTGCTCCATGTCACCAACGATTCATTGGTAAACTGTCCATGTTTGTCCGGATCTGACCCGGTAGGGACTTTTGGCGGAGAGGCCACCTGTCTGCCATAGTCGGAGACACGACCCCCATTGACCCGGGCCAGGTCGACATAGCGGCCGTGGACACACCCCCCCAGTCCACGGCGCATCACACGGAAGCCCCCAAGCGCCTCACCATGGCGGACGGGGGCTTTCGTGCGTCACGGGGGCGGGCGGCGGGGCTAGCGGTCGGAGACCCGCATCTCGAACCAGGTGGTCTTGCCGCGCGGGGCGAGGTCGACACCCCAGCGGTCGGACAGCTTGTCGACGAGGAAGAGGCCCCGGCCGCTCGTGTCGAGTTCGTGCACCGGCATCAGACAGGGCAGCCCGCGCGAGGGGTCGCGCACCTCGATCCGGATCCAGCCGCGGCGGCGCAGCATCCGCAGGGCGAAGACCCGGGCGCCGGTGTGCCGTACGGCGTTGCCGACCAGCTCGGAGACGAGCAGCACCGCGTGCTCGGCGATCTGCGGGCCGAGCCCCCACTGGCGCAGCACGACCCACTGGGTGAGCCGGCGGGCGACCGCGGCGGACTCGGGACGGGACGGCAGCCGGACATCCTCCTCGGCCGGGTTCCCGTACAACCGCAGTGCTTCCGCGGCCTGTTCGTCCTCCGCTGCCGGCACCCACCGTGCGGCGGTCGCACCGCCGCGCTGCCGCGGTTGATCCATACCATCCAGGCCCGCCATGCCCCCCATCATGGCCGCACGGAGCGGAGTCCGGGGCCGTTCCCGGGGAATCGACCCCCCGGAATCGACAATTCCGGGGGATTCGTTCGGCATATGCCAGAGGCAGTCGAAAGCACGGCCGGGCGCGGACGCTCCGGCACCGCGCCTCAGACGAACTTGGCCTTGCCCGGGCCCTCCTCGACGAAGCTGCGCATGCCGCGCTCCCGGTCCTCCGTCGCGAACAGGCCCGCGAACCAGGTGCGTTCGATGGCGAGGCCGGTGTCGATGTCCGCCTCCAGACCCTGGTCGACCGACTCCTTCGCCGCCCGCAGCGCGAGGGCCGGGCCCTGCGCCAGCTTGGCGGCCCAGGCGTGCGCCTGCTCGTACACCTCGGCGGCCGGCACGACCCGGTCGACCAGGCCCAGGCTCAGCGCCTCGTCCGCCTTCACCATGCGGCCGGTGAAGATGAGGTCCTTGGCCCGGGACGGGCCGATCAGACGGGAGAGCCGCTGGGTGCCGCCGGCGCCGGGGATGAGGCCGAGCAGGATCTCGGGCTGGCCCAGCTTGGCGTTGTCGGCGGCGATCCGGTAGTCGGCGCAGAGCGCGAGTTCGCAGCCGCCGCCCAGCGCGTACCCCGTGACGGCCGCGACGACCGGCTTGGGGATGCGGGCGATCGCCGTGAAGGAGTCCTGGAGCGCGCGGGACCGCTTGACCATGGCCGCGTGGTCCATGACCTGCATCTCCTTGATGTCCGCGCCGGCCGCGAACACCTTCTCGCCGCCGTAGAGGATCACGGCCCGCACGTCGTCGCGGTCGGTCGCCTCCACGGCCAGCTCGCGCAGCCGGTCCTGGGTGGCGATGTCGAGGGCGTTCATCGGGGGGCGGTCGAGACGGATCGTGCCGACGCCTTCGGCGACTTCGAGGTTCACAGTCATGGTCCGAAGGTTAGCCGCCGTTAACGACGCGGGCCCCGGTGCCGTTGGTCACAGCACCGGGGCCCGCGTCGACGGAGGGGGAAGGTCAGGCCTTCCACTCCGACCAGGACATGTTCCAGCCGTTGAGGCCGTTGTCCGGCTTGATCTGCTTGTCGCGCGAGTTCTTCACGATGACGACGTCACCGATGATCGAGCGGTCGAAGAACCAGGCGGCGGGCGTCGAGCTGTCCCCGGCGCCGCGGGAGTCCCGCAGACCGACGCAGCCGTGGCTGACGTTGGCCGAGCCGAAGGTCGAGGACGAGGCCCAGTAGTTGCCGTGCACGAAGGTGCCCGAGGTCGACAGACGCATCGCGTGCGGCACGTCCTTGATGTCGTACTCGCCGCCGAAGCCCACGGTGGCGCCGTTCATGCGCGTCACCTTGTACTTCTCGCTGATGACCATCTGACCGTTGTACGTGGTCGTGGACGGCGCGCCGGCGGTGATCGGCAGGGTCTTGATGATCTTTCCGTCGCGCTCGATCTTCATCGTCTTGGCGCTGGCGTCCACCGTGGACACCTGGCGGCGGCCGATGGTGAAGGTGACGGTCTTCTTCTGCTTGCCGTACACGCCCGGGCGGCCCTCGACGCCGTCCAGGTTCAGCTTGACGGTCACCTTGGTGCCCGCGGCCCAGTAGTCCTCGGGGCGGAAGTCGAGCCGGTCGTTGCCGAACCAGTGGCCCACGATCTCCACGGCCGGCTCCGCCGTCACCTTGATGGCGCGCTCGACGGCCTCCGGGTCGGTGATGCCCCGGGTGAAGTTGATGGAGACCGGCATGCCGACGCCGACGGTCGCGCCGTCCTCCGGCGTGTAGTGGCCGAGGAAGGTGTTCTTCGGGACGAGGGTGCTGAAGGTGGTGTCCTTCGCCGACTCGCGGCCCGCGGTGTCCTTGGCGACCGCGTGCACCTTGTACTGGGTGCCGGCGGACAGATGGCCGAGCGGCTCCCAGCTCGCGCCGTCCGGGGAGAGCTTGCCCTCGACCGGGGTGCCCTTGGTGTCGGCGACCGTGACCGTCGACAGCTTGCCCTGATCGGCCGTCACCTTCAGCGCGCCGCTGGTGGCGACCGAGTCGGCGCCGTCCTTCGGAGCGATCGTCACGACCGCGGCGGAGGCCGCGATCTCCTGCTTGTCGCCGGTCCCCGCCGGGTCCTGGCCCCCCTTGCCGCCACCGGTGGCGCCGCCGCCACCGCACGCGGTCAGCACGAGGAGCAGCGTCCCCGTCGCCAGAGCCCCCAGGCGGGCGCCTCGGCGCCGTCGTCCGGCGGTCCCTCCGGATATCGGCTGCCCGTTCACTATGGTTTTCTCCCCTCGCACGACCCGGCACAGCTCGGGCCCCACCCCCGTGCGCATCCTCCCGCGCACACGGCGTTAGACAATCACACCGCCGGACACGAAAGTTCCACGCGAATGTCACCGTTCAGTCCCAGTTCACGCGGGGTGTGCCCGGCGCTCCGGGCCGCTCGGGGTCAGCGCAGCGCGGAACCGGTCCGCCAGCGGCCCCACTCCATGTTCCAGCCGCCCAGACCGTTGTCCGCGGCGACCTGCTTGTCGCGCGAGTTGACCACCTCGACCACGTCGCCGATGAGGGTCCGGTCGAAGAACCAGCCGGCCGGGGTGTCCGCGCCGCCGCCCTTCACGTCCCGCAGCCCGACGCAGCCGTGGCTGACGTTCGCCGAGCCGAAGGTGGACGCCGAGGCCCAGTAGTTGCCGTGCAGGAAGGTCCCCGAGTCGGTGAGCCGGATCGCGTGCGGCACGTCCTTGATGTCGTACTCGCCGCCGAACCCGACGGTCCGCCCGTCCATCCGCGTCACCTCGTACAACTCGGTGACCACCATCTTCCCGTTGTACGTGGTGGTCTTCGGCGCCCCGGCCGTGATCGGCAGCGTGGTGAGCGGCTCGCCGTCCCGGCGGATCTCCATCGTGTGCCGCTCGGCGTCGACCAGGGAGACCTGCGAGCGGCCCACCGTGAAGCCGACCCTCTTGCGCTGGATGCCGTACACCCCGGGGGCGCCCTCGACGTCCCGCAGGTCGAGGTCGACGGTGACCTCGCTGCCGGGCTGCCAGTACGCGGCGGGGCGGAAGTCGAGCCGGTCCTTGCCGAACCAGTGGCCGACGACCTCGACCGGCGGGTCCGAGGTGATCCGGATGGCCCGCTCGACCTCGGCGCGGTTCTCGATCTCCCGGTTGAAGGAGAAGGAGACGATCATGCCGGTGCCGACGGTGGACCGGTTCTCCGGCTTGAAGTAGCCGATGAAGCGGTGCTCGGGCACCACCGTGGTGAAGGTGGTGTGCCGGGCCGAGCGGCGCCCGTGGGCGTCGAGCGCGACCGCGTCCACGCTGTACTTCGCGGCGAGCGCGAGCCGGGCGCCGGGGCTCGGCCGCCAGCGCAGCCCGTCCGTCGAGATCTCTCCCGCCACCCGGGTGCGCTGCGCGTCCTCCACCTGGACCACGGACACCCGCTCCAGGCGCCCGCTGTCCACCTTCACCTCCAGGGGCCCGTCGGCGGGCACCCCCCGGCTGCCGTCCTCGGGGCTGACCCGGATCACGTCGCCCGGCGCCCGCGCCTTGCCCGGCAGGAGCAGGTCCACGCCGCCACCGCCACCGCCACCCCCGCCACCACCGGCTCCGGTGCAGCCCGCGAGGCCCGCCAACAGTCCCGCCACGGCGAGCGCGTACCCCGCCCGCTTCATCACATGTCTCACGACCGGCCCAACGACGGCCACCCTCCAGGGGAAACGTGCGTGCGGGGCATGTTGGGAGCCCGGCGGTGCGGGCAGAACAGGTGGGAGGACCACGTGCGAGGGCGGCGGCCGGGACGCCGCCGCCCTCCCGTGGGGAGAGCCGCGGGAGGCCGGGACGGTGTCGAGCGCAGCCGAGCAGGAGGCGGTACACGAGCATGCCCGCGCCCCGAAGGGGCCGGAGCGGGTGGTGTGGCCGGGGGCGCCGACTCCGCTGGGCGCCCGCTGCCGGGTCGGCCCGGACGGGGTCGCGGGCACCAACTTCGCGCTCTGGTCGGGCGGGGCGGAGGCCGTCGAGCTGTGCCTGTTCGACGCCGACGGCACGGAGACGCGCCTCGAACTGACCGAGCTCACCCATGAGATCTGGCACGGCTTCGTGCCCGGCGTCGGCCCCGGACAGCGGTACGGCTACCGGGTGCACGGGCGCTGGGACCCGTGGACCGGGGCCCGCTGGAACCCGGCGAAGCTGCTCCTCGACCCGTACGCGCGGGCCGTCGACGGGGACTTCGCGCTGCCGCCCGAGGCGTACGGGCACGTACGGGACTGGCCGCAGCAGCACGTCGCCGACACGGTCCGCGACGAGCGGGACTCGGCCCCGCACGTCCCCAAGGGGGTCGTCGTCCAGGACGACGACGACTGGTCCGACGACCGCAGGCCCAAGACGCCCTGGCCGGACTCGGTCATCTACGAGCTGCACGTCAAGGGCTTCACCGCCCGCCACCCGGACATCCCGGAGCACCTGCGCGGCACGTACGCGGGCCTCGCCCACCCGGCCGCGATCGAGCACCTCGTACGTCTCGGGGTCACCGCGGTGGAGCTGCTGCCGGTGCACCAGTTCGCGCACGAGGACCATCTGCTGCGCCGGGGCCTCACCAACTACTGGGGCTACAACTCGATCGGCTACTTCGCGCCGCACGCCGGCTACTCGGCGAGCGGGACGGCCGGGCAGCAGGTCGGCGAGTTCAAGCGGATGGTGCGGGCGCTGCACGCCGCCGGGATCGAGGTCATCCTCGACGTCGTCTACAACCACACCGCCGAGGCGGGCGAGCTCGGCCCCACCCTGTCCCTGAAGGGCATCGACAACCGCGGCTACTACCGGCTCCCGTCCGACGCCCGGCGCTACACGGACTACACCGGCTGCGGCAACACCCTGCACGTGGTGCAGCCGCAGGTGCTGCGGCTCATCACCGACAGCCTGCGCTACTGGGTGACCGAGATGGGCGTCGACGGCTTCCGCTTCGACCTGGCGGCGGCCCTGGCCCGCTCGATGCACGACGTCGACATGCTCTCGCCGTTCCTCGCGGTCATCGCCCAGGACCCCGTGCTGCGCCGGGTCAAGCTGATCGCCGAGCCCTGGGACGTGGGCAACGGCGGCTACCAGGTGGGCTCCTTCCCGCCGCTGTGGACCGAGTGGAACGACCGCTACCGGGACGCCGTACGGGACTTCTGGCGCGGCGCCCTGCCCGACGTCCGGGACCTCGGCTACCGGCTCTCCGGCTCCAGCGACCTGTACGCGTGGGGCGGGCGCCGCCCCTACGCCTCCGTCAACTTCGTCACCGCCCACGACGGCTTCACCCTGCGCGACCTCGTCACCTACGAGCGCAAGCACAACGAGGCCAACGGCGAGGGCAACCGGGACGGCACCCACGACAACCGCTCCTGGAACTGCGGCACCGAGGGCGAGACCGACGACCCCGAGGTCAACACCCTGCGCCGGCGCCAACTGCGCAACCTGATGACGACGCTGCTCCTGTCGACCGGGGTGCCGATGCTCGTCGCGGGCGACGAGATGGGCCGCACCCAGGGCGGCAACAACAACGCCTACTGCCAGGACAACGAGATCGGCTGGCTGGACTGGAGCCTCCCGGACGACCCGGGCCGCGCCCAGCTCCTCGCCCTGACCCGGCGGCTGCTCGACCTGCGCCACCGTCACCCGGTGCTGCGGCGCCGCGCCTTCTTCTCGGGCCGGCGGGCCGCCGACGGACTGCGGGACCTGGCCTGGTTCACCGCCGACGGCACGGAGATGACCGAGGCCGACTGGTACGCGCCCGCCGCCACGCTCGCCCTCTACCTGTCGGGCCGCGACATACCGGGCCGGGACGCCCGCGGCGAGCAGGTCACCGACGACAGCTTCCTCGCGGTCCTGCACGCGGGCCACCGTCCGGTGGAGTTCCGGCTGCCGGGCCCGCCGTGGGCGGAGACGTACGAGCGGATCGTGGACACCGCCCGGGAGGACCAGTCCCGCGCGCCGGGGACGGTGCACCGGGGCGGGGGGACGATCAGCGTGGCCGGCCGGTCGGTGGTGCTGCTGCGGGTGGGCGGCTAGGGGATCTGCTGCGGGTGGACGGCTAGGGGATCTCGACGAAGCAGGTGTAGACGCCCTCGACGTCGACGTCGGGGCCGGTGTACGCGGAGGAGGTGGTGCCCTGCCCGTACGTCGTGAACCGGCCGGCGGGCCGCCCGTCGGCGATCCAGGCGTGCGGCACCGAGCCGTACGCGGCCTCGCAGCGGTCCTGGCCCTCGCGCACGGCGACGCCGTCCGGGTCGCCCTGGAGGGACTTCTTGAACGTGACCTGCCCGAAGACCCGGAGGTCGGCGCGGGCGCCGCAGGGGACGACCCGGACGAGCCCCAGGTCGCCGAGCCCGGTGTCCAGGGAGGCGCAGCCGCCCGGCTTCACCTTGTGCAGGTCGGTGAGGGCCTTCTCGGCGTCCTGGACCTTCGCACCGGCGGGCAGCGGCGGCACGGGCGTCTTTCCGTGGCCGGAGAGGGCGTAGTCGGCTCGCAGCGAGGTCACGCCCTTCAGGCGGTGCTCGTCGTGCAGCAGCTTGAGCGCGGGGGAGTAGTCGGCGGTGGCCCGGACGAGCCGCCCGTCCTTGTCGAGGACGACGGTCGTCCGGACCGGTCCGGGGGCCTGCCGCGCGCTGTCCTGGCTGATGTCGAGCGCCTGCGGCAGTGCGGCGGTGGCGTAGGTGACCGGGACGTCGACCTGGTAGGTGCGGCTGCCGTCGGCCCCCTTCACCGGCGGCCTGGTCGCGTCGGCGACACTCACGACCTCGGCGAGCGTCCGACCGTACGGTGCGGCGTCGCCGGCCCGCTGGAGGGCGCCGTCCATCAGGTCGACGATGTCACCGGAGGCGGCGGAGGAGTAGCGCAGCCAGCCGCCGTCCGCGGTGCGGTACGAGACCTGGTTGCCCGAGACGGCGAAGGTCCGCGGCTTCCGCGAGCCGACGGGCTCCCCGCCCAGCTCGCGCGCCGCGTCCCCCGGGAAGCCGCGCGGGATCTCGACGACCCGCTCGGCGCGGGCGGTGTCCTTGGCGTAGTCCTGGACGCCGGTCACGCGTTCCACGGCCGTGCCCTTGGCGGAGCCGTAGGTGAGCGTCCAGGTGAAGGCGGCGGAGCCGGCCGCGGTGGTGGCGCGGCTCGCGGCGGTGAGCTGGTCGTCGAGCCGCACCGAGAAGACGGGGGTCGGCGTGGGCGAGGGGGTGGCGGCCGTCGGCTTCGCGTCCTGGCCGCCGGACTGGCAGGCCGCCAGTGCCGTCAGCAGCAGCGGCAGTGCCAGCGCGGCGGCTCGGCGGCGCGTCCTGGAGTCGTACATGGTCCCCACCCTCGTTCTCCCGCCCGGTGGGCGATCGGGCGGGATCCTACGGGGCCGGTGCGACGATGTGCCGATGGGCCCCCGCACCGGCCACCACGGCGCGACGGCGGTGGCCGGCGGGGGAAGGTGCACGTGGCGGTCCGGTGTCCCCCGTGGACCGCCCCGTGCGGTTCCAGTCTGCGCGCAGGGGCGTGGGGTGTTGTTGGCCTGGAGTGCAGGGCTCGTTGACGCTGCGTGCAGGGGTCAGCCGGTGCGGCCGAGGATGCCGCGCTGGTAGGCGACGGCGACGGCGGCCGCGCGGTCCTTGGCGCCCAGCTTGGCGTAGATGTGCGTGAGGTGGGTCTTGACGGTGGCCTCGCTGATGAAGAGCTCGGCGGCGATCTCGCGGTTGGAGGTGCCCTTGGCGACGAGTTCGAGGACCTCGCGTTCACGGGCGGAGAGCGACTCGTCGACGGGTGCGGCGGGCGTGCGGACGCGGGTGACGAGCCGGCCGGCGACGGCCGGGGAGAGCACGGTGCGGCCCTCGGCGGCGGCACGGACGGCGGCGAACAGCTCTTCGCGGGGCGTGTCCTTGAGGAGGTAGCCGGTGGCGCCCGCCTCGATCGCGGGGAGGGTGTCGGTGTCCGTGTCGTACGTGGTGAGGACGAGGATCCGGGCGCGGGCGCCGCGCCGGGTGAGTTCGCCGATGGCGTCGACGCCGCCTCCGCCGGGCATCCGCAGGTCCATGAGGACGACGTCCGGGTCGAGGCTCAGGGCGAGGGCGACGCCCTCGACGCCGTCGGCGGCCTCGCCGAGGACCCGGAATCCGGGGTCGGTCTCGAACATGCCGCGCAGGCCGTCGCGGACGACGGGGTGGTCGTCGACCAGGAGGAGGGTGATCTCATTCATGGGGTGCCAACGGTACGCGAGCGCTGATCGCCGTGCCGTGTCCCGGCTCGGTCTCCAACGCGAGGCTTCCGGCGAGGCGTTCGGCGCGGGCCCGCATGCCGTCGAGGCCGAAGCCGCCGGTGTGGTGGCGGGCGGGGACGGCGGCCGGGTCGAAGCCGTGGCCGTCGTCGCGTACGTCGAGGGTGAGTTCGTCGCCCATGTAGGAGAGGGTGACGCCGGCGCGGGCGGCGCCGGAGTGGCGTTCGGCGTTGGCGAGGGCTTCCTGCGCGATCCGCAGCAGGGTCGCGGCGATCTCGTCGTGGACGGGGTGTTCGGTGCCGGTGACGGTGAACCGGGCGGTGATCCCGGTGCGTTCGGACCAGTCGGCGACGGTCTTGCGCAGCGCGTCGGGCAGGGTGTCGTGCTCCAGGGCGACCGGACTGAGGTTCTGCACGGAGCGGCGGGCCTCGCCGAGGCTGTGCCGGGCGAGGTCGGCGGCGCGGCGCAGCCGGACCTGGGCGAGTGCGGGGTCGGTGGTGGCGCCGACGGCCTGGAGCTGGGTGATGACGCCGGCCAGGCCCTGGGCGATGGTGTCGTGGATCTCGGCGGCGAGCCTGCGCCGTTCGTCGGCGACCCCGGCCTCGCGGGCCTGGACGAGGAGCTGCGCCTGGAGGGCGGCGTTCTCCTCCAGGGCTTCTTCGAGGCGGGCGTTGGCGCGGGCCAGCGCCTCGATGGTGGCGGCGCGTTCGCGGGCCTTCTCGGCCTCCTTGACGCCGAGGTGGGAGAGGCCGACGGCGAGGCAGCCGTTGAGGACGAACAGCCCGGCGAAGGCGACCCATTGGAGGAGGCTGCGGGGCGGCAGCCCCCCGGACTGGGAGCCGGCCAGGGTGAGGGCGACGGCGACCAGTCCCGCGCGGGCGCCGGCGGGCCGGGGCGGCAGCAGGTGCACGGCGTCGAAGTAGCCGATGCAGGCGAAGACGGCGAAGAAGGGGTTGGTCCAGGTGAGCGCGAAGGCGAGCGCGGTGCGGGCCGTGAAGTAGAAGACGGAGGCGGGTCCGGGGGCGCCGGGGACGGAGAGCGTGGGTGTCTCGCGGCGCGTCTCCCCCACCGCCCGCTGGTGGGCGGTCCACCACAGCTGGAGGGCGAGGACGGCGGCGAACAGGGCGCCGGCGACGAGGGCCCTGGTGCGGTCCATCAGCTCGTCGCCGGAGGCCGCGACGAGCACCCCGGCGACGACGAGCAGCGCGTAGGGGCCCCACCGGAAGAACTGCTGCCACCGCTCCTCGACCGTCGTGACGCGTGCGGTCATCTCGCCCCCAACCCCCCTACTCCCAGCGGAACCAGCGGACCGCGGCGCCCGTCAGCAGCACCACCCACAGGGTGGTCACCGCGAGCGGGCCCCAGCCGGGCCAGGCGCCGCCCGCGGCGGCGTCGAGGGCCTCGGAGGCGGCGCCGTACGGGCTGAAGCCGACGATCTCCCGCAGCGTATCCGGCATGGCCTGGACCGGGATCCAGACGCCGGCGGTGAACATCGAGGGGAAGAAGACGGCCGAGCCGACGGCGGTGGAGATCTTCTGGGTGCGGGAGACGGCGCAGACGGCGGCGCCGAGGGCGAGGGAACAGGCGGTGGCGAGCAGCAGGGCGAGGAGGTAGCCGGGGAGGTTGCCGGGCAGGGCGACGCCGAAGGAGAGCCGGCCGACGGTGAGGGCGAGCAGCGCGGAGAGCAGGGCGGCCACGCCGTGCAGGACGAGCTGGGCGGTGAGGAGGGAGCCGGGCCGGACGGGGGTGGTGGACATCCGGCGCAGGATGCCGCGTTCGCGGTAGCCGGCGAGGACCGGCGGCATGGCCTGGAGCCCGGCCATGATCAGGGCGAAGAGCACGGACACGGGCACGTAGACGTCGATGACCCGACGCCCGCCGAGGTCGGCGGAGGGCTCGGTGAACGAGGGGATCGACCCGAGGATCACGAGCAGCACGGTGGGCGAGAGCATCACCCAGAACAGGGCGGCGGGTTCGCGGCCGAAGAGCCGGACCTCGGTGCGCAGGAGGGTGCGGGTGGCGGTGGTCACTGGTCGGCTCCGGTCAGGTCGAGGTAGGCGTCGTCGAGGGTGGCGTCGGAGACGCGCAGGCCGCGGGCGGTGACCCCGCGGCGGGCGAGCAGCGGGACGAAGGCGTCGACGGTGGCGTCGTCGCCTGTGAGGACGGTCCGCCCGGCCGCCGTCTCGACGCTCACGGCGCCGGGCAGGGCGAGCAGGTCGGCGCGGTCCAGCGGGGTGTCGGCGGCGAAGGAGACGGTACGGGCGGCCCCGGACCGCCGGATGAGCCCGCCGGGGGTGTCGAGGGCGGTGACCCGGCCCCGGTCGATGACGGCGACCCGGTCGCAGAGGCGCTGGGCCTCCTCCATGAAGTGGGTGACGAGCAGGACGGTGACGCCACCGCGCCGGATGTCCTCGACGAGGGCCCAGGTCTCGCGGCGCCCGCGCGGGTCGAGTCCGGTGGTGAGCTCGTCGAGGATGACGGCCCGGGGGTCGCCGACCAGGGCGAGGGCGATGAAGAGCCGCTGTCGCTGCCCGCCGGACAGCTTGGCGTAGCGGACGCCCAGCTGCCCTTCGAGCCCGAGGCGTTCGGCCAGGGCCCGCCAGTCGGCGGGACGCTCGTGGAAGGAGGCGTACAGTTCGAGCGCCTCGCGGACGGTGAGCTTGGCCTGGAGCTCGCTCTGCTGGAGCTGGACGCCGAGCAGCCGGGTGACGTCGGTGTGCCGGGCGACGGGGTCGAGCCCGGCGACGCGTACGGTGCCGCGGTCGGCGGTGCGCAGACCGGCGACGCACTCGACGGTGGTGGTCTTGCCGGCGCCGTTGGGGCCGAGGATCCCGAAGATCTCCCCCTCCTCGACCGCGAAGGTGACGCCGTCGACGGCCTTCCGCTCGCCGTAGGCCTTGTGCAGGTCCTGAACCTCGATCATGGGCATGCCCCAAGGTTCGTGAACGTCGCGCCCCGCCGGTATCGGCCATCCCGCTCGACCACCGGTCAACCGATCGGTTGATACGCCCCTACGACCTGCCCCGTCCGGCCCCGACCGGACGGGTGGCCGGAAAACCACATGAGCCATGTCAGGGGTGAACCGTAGGCTCGGCCCTGATGCCCACAGAACATGTACCCGCCAAGGAATCGCCCGCCGCCGAGGGACGTTCGGCCGTGCGCACACTGCTGCGCCTGTGGCCGTACGTACGCCCGGTGCGCGCCCGCCTCTTCACGGCCGCCTTCGTCGCGATCGTGGCCTCCTGTCTGTCGCTCGTGATCCCGCTGGTCCTGAAGTGGCTGGTCGACGGCCCGGTCACGGACGGCGACGCGACGGGGGTGTGGCTGGGCGCGCTGTACCTGCTGTTGCTGGGGATCACCGAGGCGGTGCTCTTCGGCATCCGGCGCTGGCTGGTGGCGCGCCCCCTCGCGGGGGTGGAGGCGTCGATGCGCGCCGACCTGTACGGGCACGTGCAGCGGCTGCCGATCGCGTTCCACGACCGCTGGGCGTCGGGCCAGCTCCTGTCGCGGGGCACGACGGACCTCATGCTGGTCCGCATGTTCCTCGCCTTCCCGCTGACCTTCCTGCTGGTCAACGCGGTGACGATCCTGGTCGGTTACGCGGTGCTCTTCGCCCAGCAGTGGACACTGGGCCTGGTGCTGCTGGCCCCGGTCGGGCCGATGGTGCTGCTCTGCTGGCTGTTCGAGCGGCGGTACGCGGTGGTGACCCGGCGGGCGCAGGACCAGGTGGGCGATCTGACGACGGTGGTCGAGGAGAGCGTGCTCGGCATCCGCATCGTGAAGGGCTTCGGACGCCACCGCAGCCAGGCGGAGGCGTTCCGGAACCTGGCGGAACAGCTCCGGGGCACGGAGCTGGCCAAGGCCCGGCTGCTGGCCTGGATCTGGGCGGTGATGACGCTGCTGCCCGAACTGGCCGTGGGAGCCGCCCTGGTGCTGGGCGCGGTGCAGGTGGCCGAGGGCCAGCTGTCGGCGGGCACGCTGGTGGCGTTCCTGTCGACGGCGCTGGCGCTGCGCTGGCCGGTGGAGTCGATCGGCTTCCTGCTCGCGATGAGCCAGGAGGCGGCAACGGCGACGGAACGCTACTTCGAGGTGATGGACTCACCCCAGGAGACGGAGACCGACCTCCCGCGGACCCCGGCGACGACCCCGCCCGACGGCCTCCGCTTCGAGAAGGTCTCCTTCCGCTACCCGGACGCGCCGCCGGACACCCCGCCCCTCCTCACCGACGTGGACCTGCACATCCGCCCGGGCGAGACGCTGGCCCTGGTGGGCACCACCGGCTCCGGCAAGACGACCCTGACGGCCCTCGTCCCCCGGCTGCACGAGCCGACCGCCGGCCGCATCCTCCTGGACGGCGAGGACATCACCCTGATGCCCAGGGAGCGCCTGCGCTCCCTGGTGTCGATGGCGTTCGAGGAGCCGACCCTCTTCTCCGCGAGCATCGGCGAGAACGTCCTGATGGGCGCGGACGAGGAGGCGGCCACCCCGGAACTGACCCGGGCGCTGGCCGTGGCACAGGCGAAGGCCTTCGTGGAGAAGCTGCCCGAGGGCGCGGACACGCAGGTCGGCGAGCAGGGCCTGAGCCTCTCCGGCGGCCAGCGCCAGCGCCTGGCCCTGGCACGGGCGGTGGTCGGCCGCCCTCGCTTCCTGGTCCTGGACGACCCGCTGTCGGCCCTGGACGTGCACACGGAGGCGAAGGTCGAGGCGGCGCTGCGGGAGGTGCTGCGCGACACGACCGCCCTGGTGGTGGCGCACCGCCCGTCGACGGTGCTGCTGGCCGACCGGGTGGCGCTGCTGTCCGGCGGGCGGGTGGCGGCCGTGGGCACCCACCACGAACTGCTCCGTGAGAACGCCGAATACACGTGGCTGATGTCCGGCGAGAACCCCGAGGACCCCCGATGACGGACGTGAACACGGACACGGAGACGAACGTTCCCGGCACCCGACCGACGGCGGGAGGGGGCCGGGACCGGAGCGGGGGTGGGGGTGTCCGGACGTGGCGGCGCCCGCAACGAGCGAAGCGAAGTGGAGGTCGCAGTCCGGACACCCCCACCCCCGCGGAGGTTCCGGCCCCCGTCGGACCCACGGACCCCTTCGACCAGGACGACCTGCCCACGACGCCCGGTGCCACCGGCCGCCTCCTCCGCTCCCTCCTCCACGCCCACCGCCCGAGGGTCCTGGTGGCGATCCTGGTCCTCGTCGTCCAGCAACTGGCCCTCCAGGCGGGCCCGCTGCTCGTGGCGTACGCGATCGACCGGGGCGTCCCGGCGTTCCGTGCCGGGAACCACACCCCGGTCGTCGCGGTGGCCCTCGGCTACCTGGCCTGCGCGGCGGCCGGCGGACTGCTCCAGTACGCGTTCGTGCGGATGTCCGCCCGGATCAACCAGGCCGTGCTGCTGGACCTGCGCGGCCGCATCTTCCGGCACGCGCAGGAGCTCAGCGTCGACTTCCACGAGCGCTACACCTCGGGCCGGCTGATCTC
Organism: Streptomyces sp. NPDC023157; assembly: GCF_055560575.1. Taxonomy (NCBI): domain Bacteria; kingdom Bacillati; phylum Actinomycetota; class Actinomycetes; order Kitasatosporales; family Streptomycetaceae; genus Streptomyces; species Streptomyces sp. NPDC023157. Next base: position 184,502 of record NZ_JBVHIL010000009.1, on the reverse strand, counting down.
CCGCTCGACGACCGACGTGGAGTCGCTGCGCGAGCTGCTCTCCGAGGGCCTCCAGGAACTCCTCGGGGTGGCCCTGTCGTTCCTCTCCATCTCGGCGATGCTGCTCTGGCTGGACCTGGGCATGGGCGCGGTGGCGGTGGCGTCGTTCGGCCCGCTGTACCTCCTCGTGCGGAGCTACCGGCGCCGCTCCGCGGCGGTGTTCGCGGTCCGGTCCACGGCCATCGCCAAGGTGATCGTGAAGTTCGCGGAGACGATGAACGGGATCCGTCCGGTACGGGCGTTCCGCCGGGAGCGGGCGAACGACGCCGAGTTCGCGGTCCTCAACGCGGGCCACGAGCGCAGCAACGGCGACGCGCTCCTGGAGATGGCCCGCTATGTGGTGGGCTCCCGGCTCGTCGCCAACACGGCGGTGGCCGGCATGTGCCTGTGGGGCGCGTACCGGGTCGCGGGCGGCACCCTGGAGCTGGGTGTGCTGGCGGCGGCGGTGCTGTACGTGCGGCGCCTGTACGACCCGATCGACCGGCTCGGCATGTTCCTCAACTCGTACGAGTCGGCGGCGGCCTCACTCGCGAAGATCGCGGGTCTGCTCGCGCAGCGCCCGGGCGTCCCGGAGGCGACCGCGCCCCGGGAGCTGCCGGTGCGGACCGGTGCGCCGGGCCGTGAGGTGGTGTTCGAGGGGGTGCGGTTCGCGTACCGGACGGGCGGCGAGGTGCTGCCGCGCTTCGATCTGACGATCCCGGCGGGCCAGACGGTCGCCGTGGTGGGGTCGACGGGCGCGGGCAAGTCGACGCTGGCGAAGCTGCTGGCCCGCTTCTACGACCCGACGGAAGGCCGGGTCCTCCTGGACGGGGCGGATCTGCGCGAGCTGGCCACGCCGGAGCTGCGGCGGGGCGTGGTGATGGTGACGCAGGAGGCGTTCCTGTTCTCGGGGACGGTCGCGGAGAACATCGCGATCGGCCGCCCGGAGGCGAGCCGCGAGGAGATCGAGCGGGCGGCGAAGGCGATCGGCGCGCACGAGTTCATCGCGGCACTGCCGGACGGCTACGACACCGACGTACGCAAGCGGGGCGGCCGTATCTCGGCGGGCCAGCGCCAACTGGTCGCTTTCGCGCGGGCGTTGCTGGCGGATCCGGCGGTGCTGATCCTGGACGAGGCGACCAGCTCGCTGGACGTGCCGGGCGAGCGGGCGGTGCAGCGGGCGATGGACACGGTGCTGGCGGGCCGTACGGCGGTGGTGATCGCCCACCGTCTGTCGACGGTCGAGGTGGCGGACCGGGTCCTGGTGATGGAGTCGGGCCGGGTGGTGGAGGACGGTTCCCCGGCGGAGCTGGTGGGCGGCGAGGGCCGCTACGCGGGCCTGCACAAGGCCTGGCGCGACAGCCTGGTGGGCTGACCGGGGACGCGGCCAAGGGGACGCGGCCAAGGGGACGCGGCCAAGGGGACGCGGCCGGGGTCACCGGCAGCGGCCCACGCGTTCGGCGGCCAGGCAGGCCCGGACGATCGCGACGCGGATCGTCGGGCCGCCGATGCCGCACTTGATGGCGTAGAACAGGAAGAGGTTGGTCGCGGTGACGGCGAAGGCGTACACGTAGACGTCGTGGAGGAGTCGGAGGTAGAGGGCCGTGCCGATGGTCAGCACGGCCACGCTGTAGAAGAGCGAGGTCGGCACCCACTGGGCGAACGAGGACAGGCCGGTGATCTTGGTGTCGTCGGCGGGGAGCGTGCTGAGCCCGAGCTGTCGGGAACGGCGGATGACCGCGTGGACGAAGGCGAGGGTCATGACGTTCGCGAGCCACGTCAGGATCTGCCCGATCGCCGAGTTGAGCGGCCACCAGCGGGGCTCGACGAGCGTGACCGCCAGCACGAGCAGGCACGGTACGACGGCCATCAGGCGCATGATCACCTCCGTCGCCACGGCCAGCCGGGTCAGTGATCCGGCCCGCCATCCGACGGCGAGGGGCGTCAACCCGGAGAACAGCATCTGGTAGTACTTCGGCGCCGCGATCGCGTAGGAGAGCCCGACCATCCGGGCCGGCAGGTTGGCCTGCCAGTCCGGTACGTGGTAGTCGTCGCGCCGCCAGGAGTCGACGATGGGCAGCCCCTCGGGGGTGCCGGCGGCTCGCTGCACCAGTGCCACCACGTTGTTTCCCCAGGACAGGTCCAGGTCCCGCAGGATCCAGGTGATGACGACGGTGTTGGTCACGGCCCAGATCACCGCCGACAGCAGCGACCAGGCGAGCAGCCAGTTCGCGAAGGAGCTGCGGTCCGGCTCCGCGCCGTCGCTCCGCTGTCTGCGCATCCGCCACAGCCGCCACTCCCGCCCCGGGTCCCCGGCCAGCGGGCGGAGCAGCTCGCGCCACGCGCGCCAACCGGTCTCGACCCGCAGCTCGCTCTCGTCCTGCTCGGCGGCCTGCACCATCCCGAGTTCGGCCAGGAAGTCGCCCTTCAGCCGGGCGAACGTCCGCGCGGGGTCGGCTCCGCCGGAGAAGACCAGCAGACGGCGCGTCGGGTCGGCGTCGACGAGGTCCTCGAGGAAACGGGCCAGGAGCGCCGCACGCATGTAGAAGATGTCCGGTACGACCCCTTCGGCTCCCGCCCGTCCGGTGCCGAAGAGGATCAGCAGCTGACCGAGCGAGTACAGGTCCGCCCGGGCGATGTCGCTCTCCCCGGCCCTGACCTCGGGAGCGATGTAGCGGGATTCGGCCCCTCCCGTCCCGGTGACCGTGTGGGTGTAGAGGTAGTTGCGGCCGAGGTCGACGAGGGTGAAGGTGCCGTCGGCCGCGGACACGATGATGTTGGACGGAGCGAGGTCCGCGTGCACACCCTTGAGCCTGCCGTGCACCGGGTCCTCCCGCGCGATGCGCTGGAGTTCCTCCAGCGCGTCGAAGAGCAGCAGTCCCTTCTCCCGGAGCCGGTCGAGGCTGAGGGAGGAGGCCCCGCGCGCGTCGGAGGTCGCCTGCTCCGCCTCCTCGCGGACGAGTTCGGCGAGCGTCCTGCCCTCGACGAAGTCCATGAGGATCCAGCTGTCGAAGCTCGCCCAGACCCGCACCAGATGGCGTGATCCGGTGCTCGACGTGCCGTAGGTGTCCGCGTAGGTGCGCGTGGCCTGCGCGAGGGTCGCGATGCGGGTGAACGGGTACAGGATCAGCTTCAGGGCGAATTCCGGGCGGGTGCCGTGGACGGCGTCCGCGGTGCTGCCCCGGAGGATCACCGAGGTGCTGCCATGGCGATGGAACCGCAGCTTCCGCTGCATGGCCCGCCATTCGCGCGCGGCGGGCCCGTCGGCCGCGGGTGGGCGGCGCGCGGCGGATCCCCGCTCCGGGCTGTACACGTCGGCGATGACCTCGGCGACCGCGTCCTCGGCGACGAGGGCGCCGCAGACGCCCGCGCAGTCGTGGGTCAGCGCCTGACCGCTCCGTCCGGGGGCGGGCCCCGTCGGCGAGAGCGAGCGCTGGGCCTCCGATTCGGCGAGGCCGAGCAGGGTCAGCAGGAACAGCGCGACGAACCCGAACAGTTCGTCCGGGCCGGCCTGATGCCGCCCGTCGCGCGCGGGATGCCCGAGGCACCACGGGACCAGCCCCGCGATCGTGGCCTGCCTGCCGGCGGGTCCGAAGCGGTCGTCGAACGACCGCTCGTCCAGCGGTATGTCGTGCAGCACGCGCCGCCAGAGACCGAGGCGGCGGGCCCGCTGCCGGGGTGTCTCCGGCCGGCCGTCGTCCGGGAGCTCCAGCAGGGCCCGTAATCGCGCCGCCTGCGGATCGTCATGTCCCCTCAGGCCGGACAGGGCCGCGAGCAGCCGGTCCAGCGTGGAGCCGTGGTTCTCCATGCGTCCTGTCCACCACCATGAGTCTCGGCATGGCACGGATCCCTCCCCGGCGGATCAGGTCGGCCGGTCTGCCCTCGGTGGCGCAGAAGGCGATCCCGTAGGCCATCCGGGCGTGCCGGAGGAGTGGACCGTGCTTGAGTTCGTGTCGCTTGAGCTCGGGCATCCACGGCAGCGGCGCCAGGTCGAGGACGTACGGGGCGTCGGCGCCGGGGGCTGTGCGCATCCGGGTCAGCCGTTCCTGGTCGAGGTGCTTCTGGCGGATCGCCGCCAGGTAGCCGCTGCCGAGTCCGCGGCGCACCTTCTCCAGGTGGACGTAGGTGAAGCGGTGGAGCAGGTTGAATCCGCTGCCGGCCGGCCGCATGGGCCGCGTGCTGAGGGAGAGGACGTGCGTGCAGCCGTCGTCGAGCGCGAGCCGGAACGGCAGGGCGGTGAGGACTCCGCCGTCGACGGCGCGCCTCACGTCCGGCAGGGCGAACGTCCCGGGGACGGCGACGGGAAGCCACGCGGAGGCGCGTAACGCGTCCTTGAGGTGCTGTCGGGAGGAGAAGTCCCGCAGCACCACGGTCCGCAGGGCGTCGACGTCGGTGACGGGAACGGCCAGGGGAATCGGCGAACGGAGCACCGCCTCGTAGTCCAGCGGCTTCACCCGCTCCATGACGTGGTCGAAGGAGTAGGACAGGTCCAGGATCGGGCGTCGGCGCAGGGGCCGCGAGAAGTCGACGAACCGCCTGGTCGTCAGGTCGTCGTAGTAGATCGACAGCGGGTACCACGTCTCGCCGGCGAGGAAGTAGGCCGCGTTGATGCCGCCGGCGGAGCAGCCGTAGACCACGTCGAAGGCGTTCTTGTAGCCGTAGTCCTCCAGCTGGGACAGCATCGCCGCCGAGATCACCCCGCGCATGCCGCCACCCTCGACGGCGAGGGCGACCCGCGCACCGTCGGTGCGCTGCCCCGGCAGGCTCCCGGACTCCCGCCGGGCCCTCAGGATCTCCAGGACCGGATGTGCCGGATCCCAGTACTCGGGCGTGCCCTCGGCATCACCGGTCCGCATGGTCCCCCCTGGATTCGGATCCTTGATCTACCCCCAGCACCGCACAACCTCTTCCCGACCCCGCTCCCGCCAAACGCCGGTCCGGGGAGTGCCCCGCGCGGCGTACGGCGCCGGGGCGGCCGTCCAAGGGATGGGAATGGCCGACACGTCGGAGGGGCGGGCACGGGGGATCCGGGGGTCTCGGGCGATGCGTGGTGCGATCAGAACGAGCCACGGACCGAAGGGATCCGGTCCGCCGGCCGCCACCCCCTCCACCGCGCTCCGCCCCTGGACGGGGGGCCCGTGCCGGGCCTGGGGTCGCGCGTCGGATTCGGCCTCCGGAGAACGCCGGACGACATCGCGACCATGATCGGTGAAACGTCCGCTTAACGAACAGAGCCCTTCAAACAGCGGACGATTTCCGGCCAACTTGTTGACGCGCTCCTGACAGACAGCGGCAACAACTGCAACTCTTCCCCCGGCTCTTCGCACCAACGTTCAGCGCATCACCCGTACGTGCTCCACAGCTCTGCTTGCTCAGCCCGGGCGGCATCACCCAGCCCTCCCGGTACCCCCCTCGCAAAAGGAGTCTGCGTGAGATCCACGCCCAGCCGTCGCGCCACCGCGACCGGCGCCCTGATCGCTGCCGCCGCCATGATCGCCGTCGGTGTCCAGTCCGGTTCCGCCACCGCCGACCAGTTCGGCGCCGCCCCCAAGGCGCAGGCCGCCTCCAAGGCGAACCCCGGCAAGCTGCCGGCCGACCTCTCGCCGGCCCAGCGCGCCGCGCTGATCCGCGCCGCCCAGGCGGACACCGCGGCCGCGGCCAAGCGCCTCGGCCTCGGCGCCCAGGAGAAGCTGGTCGTCCGCGACGTCATCCAGGACCGCGACGGTTCGACCCACACGCGCTACGAGCGCACCTTCGCGGGCCTCCCGGTCCTCGGTGGCGACCTGATCGTCGAGGAGACCAAGGCGGGCGCCACCACGTCCGTCTCCAAGGCCACCCGCGCCGACATCACCAAGGTCGACACGGCCGCCACCCTCGCGCCGGCCGCCGCCGAGCGCCAGGCGCTGGGCCGCGCCAACGCCGAAGGTGCCAAGAAGACCAAGGCCGACCGCGCCCCGCGCAAGGTCGTGTGGGCCGCCAAGGGCGCCCCCGTGCTGGCCTACGAGACCGTCGTCGGCGGCCTCCAGCACGACGGCACGCCCAACGAGCTGCACGTCGTCACCGACGCCAAGACCGGCGCCAAGCTGTACGAGTGGCAGGCCATCGAGACCGGCATAGGCAACACGCAGTACAGCGGCCAGGTCACCCTCGGCACCGCCCCGTCGTACACCCTGACCGACACGACGCGCGGCAACCACAAGACGTACGACCTCAACGGTGGTACGTCGGGCACCGGGACGCTGTTCAGCAACACCACGGACACGTGGGGCAACGGCACCACGTCCAACCGGGCCACCGCGGGCGCCGACGCGCACTACGGCGCCGCGCTCACGTGGGACTACTACAAGAACGTGCACGGCCGCACCGGTATCCGCGGTGACGGTGTCGGCGCGTACTCCCGGGTCCACTACGGCAACGCGTACGTCAACGCGTTCTGGTCGGACTCCTGCTTCTGCATGACCTACGGCGACGGCTCCGGCAACACCAAGCCGCTGACCTCCATCGACGTGGCCGCGCACGAGATGACGCACGGCGTCACCTCCAACACGGCCGGCCTGGTCTACAGCGGCGAGTCCGGCGGCCTCAACGAGGCCACCTCGGACATCTTCGCGGCGGCCGTCGAGTTCTACGCCAACAACTCGTCCGACCAGGGCGACTACCTCGTCGGCGAGAAGATCGACATCCGTGGCAACGGCACCCCGCTGCGCTACATGGACAAGCCGAGCAAGGACGGCTCGTCCAAGGACGCGTGGTACTCGGGCATCGGCGGCATCGACGTCCACTACTCCTCGGGTCCGGCGAACCACTTCTACTACCTGCTCTCCGAGGGCAGCGGCGCCAAGACCGTCAACGGCGTGAACTACGACTCGCCGACCTCCGACGGTCTGCCCGTCACCGGCATCGGCCGTGACAAGGCCTCGCTGATCTGGTTCAAGGCGCTCACCACCAAGTTCAGCTCGAACACGGACTACGCGGGCGCCCGCAACGGCACCGTCGCGGCCGCCACCGACCTCTACGGTGCGACCAGCCCCGAGGTCACGGCCGTCGAGAACGCCTGGGCCGCGATCAACGTCGGTCCCCGTCCCGGTGGCGGCAACCCCGGCGGCACGGTCTTCACCAACGACACCGACGTGTCCGTCCCGGACAACGGTGCCGCGGTGACCTCGTCGGTGACCGTCTCCGGTGTGACCGGCAACGCCCCGGCCAACCTCGCCGTCGGTGTGAACATCGTCCACACCTACATCGGTGACCTCGTCGTGGACCTCATCGCCCCCGACGGCTCGGTCTACAACCTGCACAACCGTGCCGGTGGCAGCACCGACAACATCAACCAGACCTACACCGTCAACGCCTCCTCCGAGGTCGCCAACGGCGTCTGGAAGCTGCGGGTCCAGGACAAGGCCTCGATCGACACCGGCTACATCAACCAGTTCAAGCTCACCTTCCCCTAAGGACCGGTCTCCCGCCCCGCGGGAGAACCCGGCCGAAGCGGAACCAGTGAACTGACGAACCGCCCGGACGCCCGGAGGGAACACTCCCTCCGGGCGTCCGGGCGTCCGGGCCTCCACGCGCCTGCGTAGGGTGGCCGGATGATCAGGGTGCTGCTTGCCGACGACGAGGCGATGATCAGGGCCGGGGTCCGGGCCATCCTCGCCAGCGACCCCGGCATCGAGGTGGTCGCCGAGGCCGGGGACGGCCACGAGGCCGTGGAACTCGCCCGGACGCACCGGCCCGACGTCGTGCTGCTCGACATCCGGATGCCCCGGCTCGACGGGCTCGGCGCCGCCGAGGAGCTGCGGCGCGCGGTGCCCGACGCGGCCGTCGTCATGCTCACCACCTTCTCCGAGGACGCGTACATCGCGCGGGCGCTCGGCAGCGGCGTGAGCGGCTTCCTGCTCAAGTCCGGGGACCCGCGGGAGCTGATCGCGGGCGTGCGGGCGGTCGCCGAGGGCGCCGCCTTCCTCTCCCCCGCCGTCGCCCGCCGGGTCCTCGACACGCTCGGCGGCGAGCGCCTCTCCCGGGCGGCCGAGGCCCGCGCCCGGCTCACCCCGCTGACCGGGCGCGAGCGCGAGGTGGTCGCCCTCGTCGGGGCGGGCCTGTCCAACCAGGAGATCGCCGAGCGCCTGCACGTCGTCGAGGGCACCGTCAAGGCCCACGTCAGCGCCGTCCTGGGACGGATCGGGCTGCGGAACCGGGTGCAGCTGGCGATCCTCGCGTACGAGGCGGGGCTGATCCCCGATGCGTGAGCGGGCCCGCGAGCGGGCCTTCGACCTCGCGCTGTGGCTGCTGCTCTGCGTCCCCGTCCTGCTGAAGTCCGACCCCGACGACGGCGGCTCGTGGACCCGGGTCGGCGTCGGCGTGGCCGTGCTCGCGGTGTGCGTGGCACTGGGGCGGCGGTGGCCGACGGTGCCGCTGGCGCTCGTGGTGGCGGCCTCGCTGGCCACCAGCCCGGAGCTGTTCACCCCCTCGTACACCCTGGCCCTGGTGGCCTTCGGCTATCTCGCCGGGCGGCGGGAGAAGGCGACCCGGCCGGCGCTCTGGCTCTTCGCGGCGGTGCCCGTGGTGGGCTTCGCGCTCGTCCGGCTGACCGGCCGGCCGCTGATGATCTGGTTCGCGCTGGTCCTGTCGCTGGCCCTCGCCGTCGTCGCGCCCTGGCTGATCGGGCGTTACGTGCGCCAGTACGACCGGCTGGTGCGCAGCGGCTGGGAGCTCGCCGACCGGATGGAACGCGAACAGGCGGCCGTCGCCGACCGGGAGCGGCTGCGCGAACGGTCCCGGATCGCCGGCGACATGCACGACTCGCTCGGCCACGACCTGGCCCTGATCGCGGTCCGCGCGGGCGCCCTGGAGGTCGATCCCGCGCTCGGCGCCGACCAGCAGCGGGCGGCGGGCGACCTGCGCCGGGCGGCGGCCGACGCGACCGAACGGCTGCGGGACATCATCGGGGTGCTCCGCGAGGGCGACGACGAGGCGACGTCCGCACCGGTCGCCCCGGCGGACGAGACCGTCGCCGAACTGGTCGCCCGGGCCCGGGCCTCCGGGATGGACGTCCGGTTCACCCAGACGGCGGGAGCCGCGCCCCTCGCGGACATGACCGCGCGAGCCGTCCACCGCGTGGTCCAGGAGGGCCTCACCAACGCGGCCAAGCACGCACCGGGGGCACCGGTCGAGGTCGCGGTCGACGGGCCGGCGGGCGGGGCCGGCGGCACGGGCGGCACGGGCGAGGCCGACGGCGCAGGCGGCGGCACGGGCGTCTCGGGCGAGGCCGGCGGCGCAGGCGGCGCCATCGTGCGCGTCCGGGTCACCAGCGGACCCGCCGGTCCCGGGCGGTCCGGGCTCGCCTCGGGTGGGAGCGGGCTCGTCGGGCTGGACGAGCGGGTGCGGCTCGCGGGCGGCACGCTGGGGCAGCGGGTCACCGCGGAGGGCGGCTTCGAGCTGTCCGCCGCCCTGCCGCCGCGCCCGCCCGCGCCGCGCCCCGCCGCCCCCCGGTCGGCACGGGAGCTGGACCGGGCCCGGCGTGAGGTACGCCGCGGGCTCGCTCGGGTGATCTGGGTCCCGCTGGCGCTGCTCGTGGCGCTGGGCCTGCTGATGGCGGGCGTCGCCCTGTACACCCAGCACCAGTCGTATCTGGAGCCGGAGGACTACGCCCGGATCCGCCTCGGCCAGACCCGTTCGGAGGTCGGCGCGTGGCTGCCCGACCGGGCGCTCGACGGGCGCCCGCAGCGGGTGCCGGCGGAGCCGCCCGGGAGGGACGAGTGCCTGTACTACCGGGCGACGATGTTCGCCGCGATCCCGGTGTACCGGCTCTGCTTCGTCGGCGGGCGGCTCGTGGACAAGGCGGAGGTGCCGTGAGGACGGGCGGCTAGGGCCTGTCCGGCGGATCATGGCCCTAGCGGAGGATCACTCCCCCGTTCTCGGCGTGCGTCTCCGCCGGGTGCGTGACCAGGCCCAGTTCGGCCGGGTGGGCGAGCAGGGGGTGGGCCGGCAGGACGCGGACGGTGCAGCCGAAGGGGCCGGTGCGGTCCAGGGAGAGGGCGCCCCCGTAGGGGACCCGGCCTTCGAGGTCCGGTCCGGCGGTGGGTTTGAGGACGGTCGTCCTGGGGTCGAGGAGGCGGTCGTCGGGGTCGACCCGGCCGGTGACGGCCTGCACCTCGACGTCGTCGGGGCTCAGTTCGCCGAGGGCCACCCGGACGCGGACGGCCGGGGTGGCGCCCAGTTCGGCGTCCTCCAGGCCGTCACCGATCTCCACATGGTCGACGGACACCTTCGGCCAGGCGCCGCGCACCCGGGCCTTCCAGGCGGCGAGCCCGCGGGCCTCGGCGGGGCCGAGCGCCCGGTGGGCGGCGGCCGCGGGGGCGTACAGCCGGGTCACGTACTCGCGCACCATCCGGTCGGCGAGCACCTTGGGGCCGAGGTCGCCGAGGGTGCGCCGGACCATCGTGGTCCAGCCGGCCGGCACCCCGTCGGGGCCCCGGTCGTAGAAGCGGGGGGCGACCCGGCGCTCGATCAGCTCGTAGAGAGCGGCGGCCTCCAGGTCGTCGCGGCGGTCCTCGTCGCGGGCGGCGGCCCCGTCGGCGGTCGGGATCGCCCAGCCGAAGTCGGGCTCGAACCACTCCTCCCACCAACCGTCCAGGACGGAGAGGTTGAGGCAGCCGTTGAGCGCGGCCTTCATGCCGCTGGTGCCGCAGGCCTCCAGGGGGCGCAGCGGGTTGTTGAGCCAGACGTCGCAGCCGGGGTAGAGGCCGCGGGCCATCTCCATGCCGTAGTCGGGCAGGAAGACGATCCGGTGGCGTACCCGCGGGTCGTCGGCGAACCGGACGAGTTCCTGGACCAGCCGCTTCCCTCCGTCGTCGGCGGGGTGCGCCTTGCCGGCGACGACCAGCTGCACGGGCCGTTCGGGGTGGAGCAGCAGGGCGCGGAGCCGGTCCTTGTCGCGCAGCATCAGGGTGAGCCGCTTGTACGAGGGGACGCGGCGGGCGAAGCCGATGGTGAGGACGTCGGGGTCGAGGACGGTGTCGGTCCAGCCGAGTTCGGCGGCGGCGGCGCCGCGCTGGCGCCAAGAGGCCCGCACCCGGTGCCGTACGTCGGTGACGAGGCGTTCGCGCAGGGTGCGGCGGAGTTCCCACAGGGTGCGGTCGTCGGCCTCGGGGCCGAGCCGGGCGACCTCGGGGGCGGTCCAGGTGGGGGCGTGGACGCCGTTGGTGATGGAGGTGAGGGGGATCTCGTCGCCGTCGAAGCCGGGCCAGAGGCCGGCGAACATGGCGCGGCTGACGGCGCCGTGCAGGGTGGAGACGCCGTTGGCGCGCTGGGCGAGCCGGAGGCCCATGGCGGCCATGTTGAAGACGCCGGGTTCACCGCCGAGGGGGGTCTCGTCGCCGAGGGCGAGGACACGGCCGACGTCGACGCCGGGGAGTTCGCCGTCCTCGCCGAGGTGGCGGGCGACGAGGGCCCGGTCGAAGCGGTCGATGCCGGCGGGGACGGGGGTGTGGGTGGTGAAGACGGTGCCGGCCCGGACGGTCTCCAGGGCGGCGTCGAAGTCGAGCCCCTGTCCGGCGAGTTCGCGGATGCGTTCGAGGCCGAGGAGGCCGGCGTGGCCCTCGTTGGTGTGGAAGACCTCGGGTGCGGGGGTGCCGGTGAGCCGGCACCAGGTGCGGACGGCGCGGACGCCGCCGATGCCGAGCAGCATCTCCTGGAGCAGGCGGTGTTCGCTGCCGCCGCCGTAGAGCCGGTCGGTGACCTCGCGTTCGCCGGGGGCGTTCTCCTCGACGTCGGAGTCGAGCATGAGCAGCGGGACCCGGCCGACCTGGGCGATCCACAGGTGGGCGTGGAGGCTGCGGCCGCCGGGCAGGGCGAGGGTGATGCGGGCGGGGGTGCCGTCGGGCTCGCGGAGCAGGGTGACGGGGAGCTCGCCGGGGTCGAGGACGGGGTAGTGCTCCTGCTGCCAGCCGTCGCGGGAGAGGGACTGGCGGAAGTAGCCGTGGCGGTAGAGCAGTCCGACGCCGATGAGCGGGACGCCGAGGTCGCTGGCGGCCTTGAGGTGGTCGCCGGCGAGGATGCCGAGGCCGCCGGAGTACTGGGGCAGGGCGGCGGTGACGCCGAACTCGGGCGAGAAGTACGCGATCGAGGCGGGCGGTTCGCCGGGCTGCCGCTGGTACCAGCGGGGCTCGTGGAGGTAGCGGTCGAGCTCCTCGGCGGCGGCCCGCAGCCGGGCCTGGACGTCCTGGTCGGCGGCGAGCGCGGCGAGGCGGTCGGCGCCGAGGGCGCCGAGCACGCGGACGGGGTCGCCGTCGCCGTGCCCGAGCGGGTCGAGGGAGTCGAAGAGCTCGCGGGTGGGTTCGTGCCAGGACCAGCGCAGGTTGCGCGCCAGGTCGGCGAGGGGTCGAAGGGTGTCGGGGAGGACGGGGCGCACGGTGAATCGACGGATTGCCTTCACGTGTTCCACCTTCGCAGGGTGTGACGGAGCGGAGCGGAAGCACCACGCTGTGCGTCCGCGGTTCCGTTGTGGAGGCTAGGCGAAGGTGACGGGTCCGGCTACGAACGAGAGCACATGAGGACCTCCGGGGACCGGAGCCACGGTCCGGACCCGGGGGGAACCGGCCCCGTCCGACAAGGACGGGGCCGGTTTCTTGTCCGGGACGTGTTCTTGCCGGTCCGGCTACGCCCTAGTAGTTAACAAAGCGCCGGATTGCCCACCCGAAACCCATGGGAAGGCTCCTCCCCGTACCCCTCCGTACTCCTTCCAGACCCGCCATCCGAGTGAACGCGCACAGGAGCGGTCATGCCCGCAACCCGCCGGCCGTCGACGGAGCTAGAAAGAGCGCACCACCACCCGAACCCTCGCGAACCGTCAGGTGATGCTGTGAATCCGCTCATGGGACGCATTCCCGTACTGGACGTCCGCCCGCTGGTCGACTGCGGCCGCCGCCCCGCGAAGGCGGTGGTGGGCGAGACCTTCGAGGTCACGGCCACGGTCTTCCGGGAGGGCCATGACGTCGTCGCCGCCAATGTGGTCCTGCGCGGCCCCTCGGGCCGGCCGGGACCGTGGACCCCGATGCGCGAACTGGCCCCCGGCACCGACCGGTGGGGCGCCGAGGTCACCCCGGACGCCGAGGGCGCCTGGTCGTACACGGTCGAGGCCTGGAGCGATCCGCTGGCGACCTGGCGGCACACCGCGAAGATCAAGATCCCGGCGGGGATCGACTCCGAGCTGGTCCTGGCGGAGGGCGCGGTGCTGCACGAGCGGGCCGCGAAGGGCGTGCCGAAGAAGGGCGGCGGCCGTGAGGCGGTGCTCGCCGTGGCGGACACGCTGCGCGACGAGTCCCGGCCGGCCGCGGTCCGGCTCGCGGCGGCGCTCGCCCCGCGCGTCCTGGACGCCCTGGCCCGCCACCCGCTGCGCGAACTGCTGTCCTCCTCCCCCGCGTTGCCCCTGCGGGTGGAGCGCGAGCGGGCCCTGTTCGGCTCCTGGTACGAGTTCTTCCCACGCTCCGAGGGCGTACGGAAGGTCCGCGGCCGGACCGTGTCCGGCACCTTCCGCACGGCCGCCGAGCGGCTCCCGGCGATCGCCGCGATGGGCTTCGACGTGCTGTACCTGCCGCCGATCCACCCGATCGGCGTCACCCACCGCAAGGGCCCCAACAACGCGCTGTCGGCGGGCCCCGAGGACGTCGGCGTGCCGTGGGCGATCGGCTCGCCGGAGGGCGGCCACGACGCGGTCCATCCGGACCTCGGCACGATCGAGGACTTCGACGCGTTCGTCGCCCGGGCCCGCGAGCTGCGCCTGGAGGTCGCCCTGGACTTCGCGCTCCAGTGCTCCCCCGACCACCCGTGGGTGGAGAAGCACCCGGAGTGGTTCAGCCACCGCCCGGACGGCTCGATCGCGTACGCCGAGAACCCGCCGAAGAAGTACCAGGACATCTACCCGATCGACTTCGACGGGGCCGGCGACGGCATGGACGGGATCGTCGCCGAGACGGTCCGGGTGCTGCGGCACTGGATGGACCACGGGGTGCGGATCTTCCGGGTCGACAACCCGCACACCAAGCCGGTGGTGTTCTGGGAGCGGGTGATCGGCGAGATCAACCGGGCCGACCCGGACGTGATCTTCCTGGCGGAGGCCTTCACCCGGCCCGCGATGATGCACACGCTGGGCGCGATCGGCTTCCAGCAGTCGTACACGTACTTCACCTGGCGCAACACCAAGGAGGAGCTCACGGAGTACCTGACCGAACTCTCCGGGGAGGCCGCCGCCCACATGCGGCCCAACTTCTTCGTGAACACCCCGGACATCCTGCACGCCTACCTCCAGACCGGCGGCCGGCCGGCCTTCGAGGTGCGGGCGGTGCTCGCCGCCACCCTGTCGCCCACCTGGGGCATGTACGCCGGGTACGAGCTGTGCGAGGGCACCCCGCTGCGGGACGGCAGCGAGGAGTACCTGGACTCGGAGAAGTACCAACTCCGCCCCCGTGACTGGGAGTCGGCGGAGCGCTCGGGCGCCTCGATCGCCCCGCTGATCACCACCCTGAACCGGATCAGGCGCCGCCACCCGGCGCTGCGCCGGCTGCGCAACCTGACCTTCCACACGACCGACAACGACGCCGTGATCGCGTACGCCAAGCGCTCCGGTTCGAACACCGTTCTGGTGGTCGCCAACCTCGACCCCCACCACACCCAGGAGGCCACGGTCTCGTTGGACATGCCGGCACTCGGCCTCGACTGGCACGAGACCGTACCGGTGCGCGACGAGCTCACCGGCGAGACCTATCACTGGGGCAGGAACAACTACGTGCGCCTAGAGCCGGGCGTCACGCCCGCGCACGTACTCGTCCTGCGACCGTCCCCGCAGACCGGAGGGTCACCCACATCATGACTGTCAACGAACCCGTCCCCGACACCTTCGAGGACACCCCCGCCAAGGACCGTGATCCCGACTGGTTCAAGCGGGCGGTCTTCTACGAGGTCCTGGTCCGCTCCTTCCAGGACAGCAACGGCGACGGAGTAGGCGACCTGAAGGGCATCACGTCCCGCCTGGACTACCTCCAGTGGCTGGGTGTCGACTGCCTCTGGCTGCCGCCGTTCTTCAGGTCCCCCCTGCGGGACGGCGGCTACGACGTCGCCGACTACACCTCCGTGCTCCCCGAGTTCGGCGACCTCGCCGACTTCGTGGAGTTCGTGGACGCGGCCCACGCGCGGGGCATGCGCGTGATCATCGACTTCGTCATGAACCACACGAGCGACCAGCACCCGTGGTTCCAGGAGTCCCGCAGCGACCCCGAGGGCCCCTACGGGGACTACTACGTCTGGGCCGACGACGACAAGCAGTACACGGACGCCCGGATCATCTTCGTCGACACCGAGACCTCCAACTGGACCTTCGACCCGGTCCGCAAGCAGTACTACTGGCACCGCTTCTTCTCCCACCAGCCGGACCTCAACTACGAGAACCCGGCGGTCCAGGAGGAGATCATGTCCTCGCTGCGCTTCTGGCTGGACCTGGGCATCGACGGCTTCCGGCTCGACGCGGTGCCGTACCTGTACCAGCAGGAGGGCACCAACTGCGAGAACCTGCCCGCCACCCACACCTTCCTCAAGCGGGTCCGCAAGGAGATCGACGAGCACTACCCGGACACGGTGCTGCTCGCCGAGGCGAACCAGTGGCCGGAGGACGTCGTCGACTACTTCGGCGACTTCCGCTCCGGCGGCGACGAGTGCCACATGGCCTTCCACTTCCCGGTGATGCCGCGGATCTTCATGGCGGTGCGGCGCGAGTCCCGGTACCCGGTCTCCGAGATCCTGGCGAAGACCCCGGAGATCCCGTCCGGCTGCCAGTGGGGCATCTTCCTGCGCAACCACGACGAGCTCACGCTCGAGATGGTCACCGACGAAGAGCGCGACTACATGTACGCCGAGTACGCCAAGGACCCGCGGATGCGGGCCAACATCGGCATCCGGCGCCGCCTCGCCCCGCTGCTCGACAACGACCGCAAGCAGATGGAGCTGTTCACCGCCCTGCTCTTCTCGCTGCCGGGCTCCCCGGTGCTGTACTACGGCGACGAGATCGGCATGGGCGACAACATCTGGCTGGGCGACCGGGACGGGGTGCGCACCCCGATGCAGTGGACCCCCGACCGCAACGCGGGCTTCTCCTCCTGCGACCCGGGACGGCTCTACCTGCCGGCCATCATGGACCCGGTCCACGGCTACCAGGTGACCAACGTGGAGGCGGGGATGGCCTCGCCGTCCTCGCTGCTGCACTGGACGAAGCGGATGATCGAGATCCGGAAGCAGAACCGCGCCTTCGGGACGGGGACGTACGCGGAACTCCCGTCCACCAACCCGGCGGTGCTGGCCTTCCTCCGCGAGACCGCCCCCGAGGAGGGCCTGGACGCCGATCTGGTCCTGTGTGTGAACAACTTCTCCCGTCACGCCCAGCCGACCGAGCTGGACCTGCGCCGATTCGACGGGGTGCGGCCGGTGGAGCTGATCGGCGGGGTGGAGTTCCCGGCGATCGGAGAGCTGCCGTATCTGCTCACCCTCGCCGGGCACGGGTTCTACTGGTTCCGCCTCAAGCGGTCCTGAAGTACCGTCAATTCAGTTCTGTCCCGTGTGGGGCGGTTTCCCCCGCCCCGCACAGGGAACTGTGTCCCACACACACTTCAGGTCCATACGGGCCTTCTTGCCGGGCCCATACGGATCTTCCCCTTCCGACACGTCCCGCACAGCCGGACAGCCGAAGCCGCCATCCGGGACACTCTGCGCATTTGAACGCATACGAACGTCATGTGCGCACCCCGGGGAAAGGACGCGATGCCATGCCGGAGACCGCATCCACCACCCGGGCCCCGGACGCCCTCCTCCCGTCGCTCACACCCCTGCTCCACGGCTGGCTGCCCCGGCAGCGCTGGTTCGCGGGCAAGGGCCGCCGGGTCACCGGATTCGCCCTGGAAGCGGCCACCGAGCTGCTGCCGCTGGACGGCGCCGGACCCGGACTCCTCCATCTGCTCGTACGGGTCGAACAGCCGGGCCGCCCGGCCGGAACACCCGTCGACTGCTACCAGTTGCTCCTCGGCGTACGGCCCCAGCTGCCGCCGCGCCTCGCCCCCGCCCTGATCGGGCGGATCCGGCAGGGACCGCTCGCCGGACGGGCGGTGTACGAGGGGCTGCGCGACCCTCGGCTCGCCGGGCTGCTGTACGAGCGGCTGCGCTCCCCGGGCCGGATCGGGCCGCTCAACTTCCACACCACGACGGCGCTCCCGCCCGCGCTCGCCCCGCGCGTCCTGGACGCCGAGCAGTCCAACTCGTCACTGGTCTTTGGAGATTCGTTCATCCTGAAGATCTTCCGGCGGGTCAGCCCCGGCGCCAACCCGGATCTGGAGCTGCCGCTGGCCCTGGCCGGCGCGGGCTGCGCGCGGGTCCCGGCACCGGTCGCCTGGTTCGAGACGCGCACGGCCACGCTGGGCGTGCTCCAGCCGTACCTGCGCGGCTCGCGGGACGGCTGGCGGCTGGCGCTCGACGCGCTGGCCGACGGCCGGGAGTTCTCCGCCGAGGCCTTCGCGCTCGGCCGGGCCACCGCCGAGGTCCACCTGGCGCTCGCCGCCGCGCTGCCCACCGAGCGGCTGGGCCGGGCCCAGTCGCGGCACCTCGCCGCGGCCATGGACGCCCGGCTGCACGCCGCCGCCCAGGCCGTCCCCGCGCTGATGCCGTACGTGCCCGGGCTGCGTTCCGTGTTCGCCGCGGCGGAGGACGCGCTGGGCTCCGGGCGGCTCCAGCGCATCCACGGCGACCTGCACCTGGGGCAGACCCTGCGGGGCGCCGACGGCGGCTGGGCCGTGATCGACTTCGAGGGCGAGCCCGCGAAGTCGCTGGACGAGCGGCGCAGCCCGCAGCCGCCCGTCCGGGACATCGCCGGCATGCTCCGCTCCTTCGACTACGCGGCCCGCACCCACCGCCCCTGGAACGCCGACTGGGCGGCCCGCTGCCGGGCCGCCTACTGCACCGGCTACGCGGAGGCCGCCGGAACCGATCCGCGCGACGATCCGGCGCTGCTGCGGGCGTACGAGACGGACAAGGCGGTGTACGAGGTCGTCTACGAGGCCCGCCACCGCCCGGACTGGCTCCCGGTCCCGATGGCCGCCATCGAACGCCTGTCGAGCGCGACATGACCCCGTTCGGCCCAACCGGCCGGGGCGCGGGCCTGCGGTGGAGGCGACTCCCACCGTTCGGCCGAGTGTCCCCGGGCGGTGCGGCGCCGTTGCGTCCTCGTACCCCCGTTCCCCTCGCCCTCCAGGAGGCACCCCGGTGACCCCCCGTCCCGCAGGAAAGACGGCAGGCAGCGCACGGAAGGCCCCGCCGCTGGATCCCGGCGACCGGGCCCGGCTGCTCGCCGGTGAGCACCACGACCCGCACGGCGTGCTCGGCGCCCACCCGGTCAAGGGCGGGGTCGTGGTGCGGGTGCTCCGTCCGTGGGCGAAGGAGGTGGCCGTGCTCCTGCCGAAGGGGCGGCGGCTGGTCCTCGACGCCGACGGCGACGGGCTGTTCTCCGGGTTCGTCCCGCTGCTGCGGAAGGTGCCCGCGTACGAGCTCCGGGTGCGCTACGACGCCGACGAGCTGCCCGTCGACGACCCGTACCGCTTCCTGCCCGCCCTCGGCGAGCTCGACCTGCACCTGATCGGCGAGGGCCGGCACGAGGAGCTGTGGACGGCGCTCGGCGCCCGCGTCATGACCCACCAGGGCACGGCCGGCACCCGCTTCACCGTGTGGGCGCCGAACGCCCGCGGGGTGCGGGTCACCGGCGACTGGACGTACTGGGACGGCAGCGCGCTCCCGATGCGCTCGCTCGGGTCGTCGGGCGTGTGGGAGCTGTTCGTGCCGGGCGTCGGCGAGGGCGCGCTGTACAAGTTCGACATCGCCCGCCCGGACGGCTCGCACACGGTCCGCGCCGACCCGATGGCCCGCCGCACCGAGTGCCCGCCGAACACCGCGTCGGTGGTGACCGACGACCACCATGTGTGGGGCGACGCGGAGTGGATGGAACGGCGGGGGGCGCGCCCGCACCACGAGGCGCCGCTGTCGGTGTACGAGCTGCATCTGCCGTCCTGGCGGCCCGGGCTCACGTACCGGCAACTGGCCGAGCAGCTGCCGGACTACGTGCGCGACCTCGGCTTCACCCACGTCGAGTTCATGGCGGTCGCCGAGCATCCCTTCCACGGCTCCTGGGGCTACCAGGTCACCGGCTTCTACGCGCCGACGGCCCGCATGGGCACCCCGGACGACTTCCGGTACCTGGTGGACGCCCTGCACCAGGCGGGCATCGGCGTCCTGATGGACTGGGTGCCGGCGCACTTCCCCCGGGACGACTGGGCGCTCGCCGAGTTCGACGGGCGGCCGCTGTACGAGCACGAGGACCCGCGCCGCTCGGCCCATCCCGACTGGGGGACGCTGGAGTTCGACTACGGGCGCAAGGAGGTGCGCAACTTCCTGGTCGCCAACGCCGTGTACTGGTGCGAGCGCTTCCACCTCGACGGGCTGCGGGTCGACGCGGTCGCCTCGATGCTCTACCTGGACTACTCGCGCGAGCACGGCGAGTGGCTGCCGAACGAGTTCGGCGGGCGGGAGAACCTGGACGCGGTGGCGTTCCTCCAGGAGATGAACGCGACCGTGTACCGGCGCTGCCCGGGGGTCGTCACCTTCGCCGAGGAGTCCACCGCCTGGGACGGGGTGACCCGGCCGACCGACCAGGTGGGTCCCGGCGGCTTCGGCGGGCTCGGCTTCGGCCTGAAGTGGAACATGGGCTGGATGCACGACTCCCTCGGCTACCTCGGGAAGGAGCCGGTGCACCGCAAGTACCACCACCACGAGATGACCTTCTCGATGGTGTACGCGTACAGCGAGAACTACATCCTGCCGATCTCCCACGACGAGGTGGTGCACGGCAAACGGGCGCTGGTGTCGAAGATGCCCGGCGACTGGTGGCAGCAGCGGGCCGACCACCGCGCCTACCTGGGCTTCATGTGGGCCCACCCGGGCAAGCAGCTGCTCTTCATGGGGCAGGAGTTCGCCCAGGGCGCCGAGTGGTCGGTGGACCACGGCCCCGACTGGTGGCTGCTCGACCCGTCGTACGCGGCGGAGGCCGACCACCGGGGCGTGCGGGACCTGGTGCGCGACCTCAACACGGTGTACGCGGCGACGCCGGCGCTGTGGGAGCGGGACACCTCGCCCGAGGGGTTCCAGTGGGTGGTGGGCGACGCGGCCGAGGACAACGTCTTCGCCTTCCTCCGCTTCGACGCCGTGGGCTCCCCGCTGCTCGCCGTGTGCAACTTCTCCCCGGTGGTGCGGCACGACTACCGGCTGGGTGTGCCGGACACGTTCGCGGCCTGGGCGGAGGTGCTGAACACGGACGCGGCCCGCTACGGCGGCGGGGACGTGGTGGGCACCGACCCGGTGAAGACCGAGTCGGTGCCGTGGCACGGGCGTTCCGCGAGCCTGCGCACGACGCTGCCGCCGCTGGCGACGGTCTGGCTCAGGCCCGCCTGATCACGCCCATCCGCTGGGTGGCCCGGGTGAGCGCCACGTACAGGTCGTTGATGCCGTGCGTGGCGCCGTCCCGGATGCCGTCGGGGTCGACGACGAGGACGGTGTCGAACTCCAGGCCCTTGGCCTGGCGCGGGTCGAGCAGCACGACCGGCCGGGTGAGGTCGGGCTTCGGCCCGTACGAGGCGTCCGGGAGGGCCGCGAGCAGCGCCGGGTGGAGGGCGACCGGGGCGATCACCGCGAGCCGGCCCTCGCCGGCCGGTTCGGCGGCGACGGCGTCGGCGGTCTCCTTGACCGGGTCCTCGACGGTCCGGTCCCAGGGCTCGACGCCCGTGGAGCGGACCGAGCGGGGCGGCTCGAAGTCCGGGTCGGCGGTGCGCCGCACCTCGGCGGCGACGGCCATGATCTCTGCCGGGGTGCGGTAGTTGACGCCGAGCCGGACGAGTTCCCAGCGGTCGGCCACGTACGGGGCGAGGATCCGCTCCCAGGAGCCGACGCCGGCCGGGTCGGCGGTCTGGGCGGGGTCGCCGACCAGGGTCATGGAGCGGGTGGGGCTGCGGCGCATGAGGAGCCGCCAGGCCATCGCGGACAGCTCCTGCGCCTCGTCGACGATGATGTGGCCGAAGGCCCAGGTGCGGTCGGCGGCGGCGCGTTCGGCGGCGCTGCGGTGGTCGGCCTCCTCGTGGCGTTCGGCGAAGCGTTCGGCGTCGATGATGTCGTGCGCGGAGAGCACCTCGGAGGCGTCCTTGTCGAGCTCCTCCTTGTCCTCGAACTCGTAGGTGCGGGAGGCGAAGGAGACGTCGAGGACGCCCTGGGCGTACTGGATCTGCTTCTGCCGCTCGGCCTCCTCGGCGGCGCGGGCGGCGGAGTCGTCCTCGCCGAGGAGTTCGGCGGCCTCGTCGAGGAGGGGGACGTCGGCGGGGGTCCAGGGGCCGTCGCCGGTGCGCCGGATCGCCTCGATGTCCGCCTCGTCCAGGTGGGTGGGCTCGGCGAGGTAGTCGGCGAGGAACTCCTGCGGGGTGAGGTCCGGCCACAGGGTGTCGAGGGCGCTGTGCACCTCGGGGTTGGCGGCGACGCCCTTGGCGAGCAGGGCGCGGTCGTCGGGGCCGAGGAAGTTGGGCCCGCCGTAGGGGTCGGCGCCGATGCGGTCGGCGAGCTGCTCGGCGAGGGCGTCGAGGATCCGGAAGACGAAGTAGGGGCGGGCCAGGTTGTGCGGGAGGAAGGTCTCGCGGGCCTTGTGGCGGGCTTCGAGGGCCATGTCCCAGTCGATGACCAGGTCGCCGTCCTCGTGCGGGACGATCAGCGGCTCGCCGCGCTCGGGGACCTGCTGGCGGTCGCGTACGGCGGCGGCGAGGGCGTCGGCCATGGCGGCGGAGCCCTTGACGGTGGCGGCCTCGGGGGTGTCGGTGCCGGTGGCGCGGACGCCGGGGAAGAGCTCGCCGGGGGTGGCGAGCAGGACGCCGGTCTCGCCGAGGGAGGGCAGCACGTTGCCGATGTAGCCGAGGAAGGCGGGGTTGGGGCCGACGATGAGCACGGCCCGCTTGGCGAGCTGCTCGCGGTGGGCGTAGAGCAGGTAGGCGGCGCGGTGCAGGGCGACGGCGGTCTTGCCGGTGCCGGGTCCGCCCTCGACGACGAGGACCCCGCGGTGCGGGGAGCGGATGATGGCGTCCTGCTCGGCCTGGATGGTCTGCACGATGTCGTGCATGCGGCCGGTGCGGGCGGCGTCGAGGGCGGCGAGCAGCACCTCGTCGGCGTCGCGGCTCTCGTGCCCGGAGCGGGTGGCGTCGGCGAGGTCGAGCACCTCGTCGTGGAGCGAGACGACCTCGCGGCCCTGGGTGGTGATGTGCCGCCGGCGGCTGAGGCCCATGGGCTCGTATCCGGTGGCGAGGTAGAAGGGGCGGGCGATCTCGGCGCGCCAGTCGACGACGAGGGGGGTGCGGTTCGGGTCGTCCTCGCGGATGCCGATCCGGCCGATGTGGTGGTCGCGCCCGTCCTGGAAGACGAGCCGTCCGAAGCAGAGCCCGGTCTCGCCCGCGTTGAACGCGGCGAGCAGCCCGGACTGCTCGGCGACGAGCACGTCCCGTTCGAGCCGTGCCTGCGCGCTGCCCTCCCCCGACGTGGCGAGCGCCCGCGCGACTCCTGCTTCGGCCTGGTCCCTCAGGTCGTCGAGTCGTGCGTAGAGCTCGGTGATGAATCGCTGCTCTTTCCGAAATTCCTCGGTTGACAATTCGACTCCCGGCGCGATACAGTGCGTTTATTGAACTTCTCCGTGTCATTCCTGTGTCCAGACACGGAATCTATTAATATACGCGAAGCACAACCCCGGCTGTCCATTCTAGTCCGGGGTTTTTTTGTGCCCGGATATCCCCGCGCGCCCGGCCCCCCGCCCCGGCCCTCGCGTCCCTGTCGGCCGCGCTGGGGACGTGCTGTTCGACGTGGCCGGCCGGTAGCGACGCGCTGAAGGGGGCGGCGCCCGGCGCCGCCCCCTTCAGCCTCCCCGCGTCACGCCCTGGAGGGCTCCAGGACGTCGGCCAGCTCCTCCAGGAGGCGCCGCTTGGGGCGGGCGCCCACCATCGACTTCACGGGCTCGCCCCCGTCGAAGACCATCAGCGTCGGGGTCGCCATCACCCCGTACTTCACCGTGGTCGACGGGTTGTGGTCCACGTCGATCTCGACGATCCGCAGCCGCTCGCCCTCCTCCGCGGCGATGGCGCCGAGCACCGGCGTCAGCTGCCGGCACGGGCCGCACCACTGCGCGGTGAACTTCACCAGGACCGGCACCCCGGCCCCCAGGACCTCGGTGTCGAAGTCCGCGTCCGTGACCTCGGCCACGCCTGTCGCGTACGTCATTCCGTCGCTCCTCCCAGTTCGCATCGTGGTTCCGGGCCGCCCGGCAGTTCCGCCTCGGCCCGCAGCAGCTGCGCGCCGACCTGGGCGCGCACCTCCTGAAGCTGCTCGATGAGCCCGTCGAGCTCGCCCAGCTTGCGCCGGTAGACGGCCAGCGACGCGGGACACGCGTCGCCCGCCGGATGCCCGGCCCGCAGACAGTCCACGAACGGCCGGGTCTCCTCCAGGTCGAACCCGAAGTCCTGCAGGGTCCGGATCTGCTGGAGCAGCCGCAGGTCGTCCTCGTCGTAGGTGCGGTAGCCGTTGTCCGTACGCCGTGCGGCCAGGAGACCCCGGGACTCGTAGTAGCGCAGAGTCCGCGTGGTCGTGCCCGCCCGCTCGGCAAGCTCGCCGATTCGCATGTCCCGAACGTAAGCGTTGACGCCGACGTCAAGGCAAGCGGAGAGGCGGCCGTCAGGCCCGCGATCCGGTCCGGACCGCACCGGTCCGGATCCGTCAGGCTCCCGGCGGCAGCAGCGGCTTCCGTTCGACCGGGGAGGACAGGACGATCGACGTGGTCGTGCGGCCCAGCGCGGAGACCTGCTCCAGGATCTCCTCCAGGTGCACGGTGTCGGTCACGGCGACCTTGAGGATCCAGCAGTCCTCGCCGACCACGTGGTGCACCTCGCGGATCTCGGGCCGGGCGGCCAGCTCCAGGGTGCGGGGGTGCTTGAGGGTGTAACCGCCGTGCGGGTTCACCCTGATGAAGGCCTGGATGCCGTAGCCGAGCCGGGCGGCGGCGACCTGGGCGCCGTAGCCGGTGATCGCGCCGCAGGACTCCAGACGGCGGACCCGCTCGGTGACGGCGGCGGGGCTGAGCCGGACCCGGCGGCCGAGCTCGCTGAGTTTGATCCGGCCGTCGCTCTGGAGCAGGTCCAGGATCTGCCGGTCGATGGGGTCGAAAGCGCCCGCCGTGGTTTCGACGGCCGCGGCGCGCGGCGGCCGAGGTTCCTTCGGTGCGACGGCCCGGACTCCCATGTTTCCCCCTTCAGATGACGAGCGCACAACGTAACACTTGAGCCATGGACATTCTGATCATCGGCGGGAACCGCTATTTCGGAAAGCGACTGATAACGCGCCTGCTGGACGCGGGACATCGGGTGACGGTACTCAATCGCGCTTCTTCCGCGGCTCCGGAGGGGACCGTTCAGCTGGTCGCCGACCGAAACGACGAGGCTGCCCTGGAAAAGGCCCTCGGCGGGCGGTATTTCGATGTCGTGGTGGACCAGGTCTGCTACACCCCGCGCCAGGCGGAGATCGCCCGGCGGGTTTTCGCGGGGCGGACCGGACGCTATGTGATGACCTCGACGGTGGAGGTGTACGGGTACGAGGACTCCGCCGTCCCGGTCGCCGAGGACGTGCTCGACCTGGACGCGGTGACGGTCGACCCCGCACTTCCCTGGGAGGACCCGGAATTCCTCGACACGCACTACGGGGAGGGGAAGCGGCAGGCCGAGGCGGTGTTCGCGAGCGGCACGGCGTTCCCGTGGGCCTCGGTGCGGGTGGCGCACGTGCTCGGCGGCGCCGACGACTTCACCGGGCGGGTGGAGCACTACGCGCGGCGGATCCGGGCGGGCGAGCCGATCGCCGTGCCGCCGGTGAACCGGCCCGCGACCTATGTGTACGTGGAGGAGATCGCCGACTTTCTCGCCTGGGCCGCCGGGGCGGAATTCACCGGCCCCGTCAACGCGCATTCCCACGGCCCGCTGACCACCGCCGACATCTGCGCCGCGATCGAATCCCGGGTGGGCGGCAGGACCGTTTTCCAGGAGGTCGAGGTCGGGGAGGTCTCCCCCTTCTCCTTCACCCGCTCGTACGGGATGGACAATTCCCGCGCGGAAGCGCTCGGATTCCGCTTCTCGCATTCCTCGGAATGGCTCGCGCGGGCCGTCTCCGAGACGGTGCCCGCGCCGGCGGGTGCGTGATGAGGTACCGCACCCTGGGCGATCTGACCGTCGGCGCCGTAGGGCTCGGCACCATGCCCCTGTCCATCGAGGGACACCCGGACGAGACCCGCGCCCTCGCCACCGTCCACGCGGCCCTGGACGCGGGGGTGACCCTGCTCGACACGGCCGACTCGTACCACCCGCCGGGCGGGGAACCCGGCGCGGGCGAACGACTGGTGGCCCGCGCGCTCGCCGCGTACGGGGGCGACCGGGACGCGGTGCTGGTGGCCACCAAGGGCGGCCGGGGCCGGAGCGCCGACGGCGGCTGGACGGTCGACGGACGCCCGGAGCACCTGCGGCGGGCGGCCGAGGCCTCGGCGCGGCGACTCGGCACCACCCCGGTCGGCCTGTACCAGCTGCACAAGCCGGACCCGGCCGTCCCCTACGCCGAATCACTGGGCGCGATACGGGAGTTGCTGGACGCGGGCACGGTCCGGCTGGCGGGGATCTCCAACGTGGACGGCGGGCAGATCCGGCTGGCCCGGGAGATCCTGGGCGAGCGCCTGGTGTCGGTGCAGAACCGGTACTCCCCGGCTGACCGGGACGCCGAGGCCGAGCTGCGGCTCTGCGCCGAACTGGGCCTGGCCTTCCTCCCCTGGAGCCCACTCGGCGGCATCTCCCGCAGCTCCCTCGACGGCTCCTCCACCCAGGAGGAGGACCCCCGGTTCGGAGCCTTCCACCGGGTGGCGCGAGCCCGCGGGGTGAGCCCGCAGCGCGTGGCCCTCGCCTGGCTGCTGGCCCACCCGGGCAACGTCCTGCCGATCCCCGGCGCCAGCCGCCCGGAGTCGGCACGCGACTCGGCGCTGGCCGCCGAACTGGTGTTGACGGAGGCGGAGTTGGGCGAGCTGGGAGTTTGAGAGACGAAGGCGCCGGACCCATTGACGGGGCCGGTGCCTTCACCTACAAAAGCATCCTGAGAGCGCTCTCACCACCCCGCAGGCCCCCACGCCCCCCACCGGAGGTGCTCCCCTTGAGCCGCGCCAGACGCACCCCTCTGCTCGCCTCGCTCCTCGCCGCCGCCCTCGCCGGCGGCGCCCTGCTCGGACTCGGCGGCGCCGGTACGGCCAACGGCGCCGTACCACCCGCCCCCGGCTGGACGCTCCAGTGGAGCGACGACTTCGACGGCCCCGACCGCGCGCTGCCCGACGCGGGCCGCTGGCAGATCGACACCGGGCACGCCTACCCCGGAGGCCCCGCGAACTGGGGGACGGGCGAGATCCAGGAGTACACCGCGAGCCCCGACAACGTGCGGCTCGACGGCACCGGCAACCTGCGCATCACCCCGCTCAGGGACGGCGCGGGCAACTGGACCTCGGGCCGGATCGAGACCAGGCGGGCCGACTTCAAGGCCCCGGCCGGCGGCACCCTGCGCATCGAGGGCCGCGTTCAGATGCCGAACGTGACCGGCGACGCGGCCCTCGGCTACTGGCCCGCCTTCTGGGCGCTCGGCGCGCCGTACCGCGGCAACTACTGGAACTGGCCCGCCATCGGCGAGTTCGACATCATGGAGAACGTCAACGGCCTCGACTCCGTGTGGGGCGTGCTGCACTGCGGGGTGAACCCGGGCGGCCCCTGCGGCGAGACCACGGGCATCGGCGCCAGCCGCGCCTGCCCCGGCTCGACCTGCCAGTCCGGCTTCCACACCTACCGCTTCGAGTGGGACCGCTCGGTCTCCCCCAACGAGCTGCGCTGGTACGTGGACGGGCAGCTCTTCCACAGCGTGAACGAGACCCGGGTCGGCGCCACCGCCTGGGCCGACATGACGAGCCACGCCGGCTACTTCGTCCTGCTCAACCTGGCGGTCGGCGGGGCGTTCCCGGACGCGCTGGCGGGACGGACCCCGACGGCCGCGACCGTGCCCGGGCGCCCGATGCTGGTCGACTACGTGGCCGTGTGGACCAAGGGCGGCGGCACGACGACCACGCCGCCGACCACCCCGCCGCCGACCACCCCGCCGCCCGCGGGCTCCTCGACGCTGTACCTGCGCGGCGACGGCGGGGCCGGGGACGCGCAGGGCTCGGCCGGGACGGTCACCCTCGCCTCGGCGGGCGGGGCCAACCACGACGGGACGCCCACGAACCCGCAGGTCTTCACCTCGGGCCCGGTGACCCGCACGTACGACGGCGGCGCGACCCGCTTCGACCTCCTCGTGGACGCGGGCACGGTGGTCGCCAACGGGCAGCAGGTGCGGGTGAGTTACGACCGCACCGGCGACGGGACCTGGGACCGGGTGGAGACCTACGGCTACTTCGCCACCGACCCCGTGCCCGGCGACGAGCACTACACGGAGACGGCCGGGCTCCGGTCGGCCACCGGCACGCTCGGGAACCTGGTGAACGGGCGGGTCAGGGTCGAGGTGTGGAACGCGATCGGCAACGGGCCCAGCACCCTGGGCACCGGGAACCGGTCGGTGGTCCGCATCCCCTTCGGGTGAGGCGCCCGGCCCGTACGGCGGGCTGACGCACCACCCCCCGCCCGCCCCCACGGAACGACCCCGGCCGGGGGAACGGTCGGGGTCGGTCCGCTTCCGGTGCCCGGATCCGGCTCAAGGCCCGGGACCCGGAGTTCAGACGCCCGCGCGGGCGCGCTCCTCGCCCTCGTCGGAGCGCTGGTCCGGCAGGGGGGCCGGGCCGTGGCCATCGTCGACGAGGGTCGTCTCGTCGAACGGGGCGTTCCCGGCCAGCACCTCGGCGACCCGGGCCTTGTCGATCTCCTTGGTCCAGGTGCCGACGAGGACGGTGGCGACGGCGTTGCCCGCGAAGTTGGTGAGGGCGCGGGCCTCGCTCATGAAGCGGTCGATGCCGACGATCAGGCCGACGCCGTCGACCAGGTCGGGGCGGTGCGACTGGAGGCCGCCGGCGAGGGTCGCGAGTCCGGCGCCGGTGACGCCCGCCGCCCCCTTCGAGGCGATGATCATGAAGACGAGGAGGGAGATCTGCTCGCCCACCGAGAGCGGGTTGCCCATCGCCTCGGCGACGAAGAGCGAGGACATCGTCAGATAGATCGCCGTGCCGTCGAGGTTGAAGGAGTAGCCGGTCGGGACGGTGATGCCGACCACCGGCTTGCTGACGCCCAGGTGCTCCATCTTCGCGATGAGCCGCGGCAGCGCGGACTCGGAGGAGGAGGTGGAGAGGATCAGCAGGAACTCGCGGCCCAGGTACTTGAGCAGGGCGAAGACGTTCACCCCGGCGACCAGCCGCAGCAGCGTGCCGAGCACCACGAAGACGAACAGCGCGCAGGTCACGTAGAAGCCGATCATGATGACGGCGAGCGACTTGAGCGCGTCCATGCCCGTCGCGCCGACCACGGCGGCGATGGCGCCGAAGGCGCCGACCGGGGCGGCCCACATGATCATGGCGAGGATGCGGAAGACCAGCCGCTGGATGTGCCCGATGCCGCGCAGCACCGGCTCCCCGGCCGCGCCCATCGCCTGGAGGGCGAAGCCGGCGAGCAGGGCGACCAGCAGGGTCTGGAGCACCTCGCCCTCGGTGAAGGCGGAGACCATCGTGGTGGGGATGATCCCGAGGAGGAAGTCGGCGGTGCCCTCGCTCGCCCCCGCGGCCTGCTTGGCGCCGGCCTCGGCGAGGTCCTTGGTGAGGTGCAGGCCGGAGCCGGGCTCCAGGAAGTTGCCGACGACCAGGCCGATGGCGAGCGCCACGGTCGACATCACCAGGAAGTAGCCGAGGGCGAGACCGCCGACGGCGCCGACCTTGGCGGCCTTGCGGACCGAACCGACGCCGAGCACGATCGTGCAGAAGATGATCGGCGAGATCATCATCTTGATCAGGCTGACGAAGCCGGTACCGAGCGGCTTCAGCTCGACGGCGACGCCGGGCGCCAGGAAGCCCACGCCGATGCCGAGCAGGACGGCGCCGATGACGGCCAGATACAGATAGTGGGTGCGGTCCCGTCGTGCGGCCACGGGCTCCTCCTCGTACGCAGGGATCGTCCACGTCCCGGTGGACCCCGCGACTATCCATCAGCCCTGTGACCGGGGTCACGCTTGCGTGCCTTTCGTTCACGGCCGGAAGGCGGCACGTCTCGGTCGCGGCACGATTCGGACCGGCGGTTCGGGGTCGCGAATCGGCCAGGCACACTTGCCGCATGCGTCTCCCCCTCCCCCGGCCCCGCAGCCTCGCCGGCCAGCTCTTCGCGATGCAGGTCGTGCTGATGGCCGCCGTCGTCGCGGGCTGCGCCGTCTTCGCGTACGTGACGGACCGCGGCCAGGCGGAGGAGACCGCGCGCCGCCAGTCCCGGGCGACCGCCTCGGCCGTGGCCGACTCCCCTTCGGTGGTGGCGGCGGCCCGCTCGGCGGATCCGAGCGCGCTGCTCCAGCCGTACGCGGAGTCGCTGCGGCGGCACGCGGGCGTCACCTTCGTGGTGATCATGGCGCCGGACGGCACCCGCTGGACCCATCCGGAGCCGGCGCAGATCGGGCGCACGTACCTCGGCCACATCGACCGGGCCGTGCGCGGGGAGACCTTCTCCGAGACGCACCTGGGCGTGCTCGGCCCCTCGGTGCGGACGGTCGCCCCGGTCTTCGACCACGGCCGGGTGGTGGCCCTGGTCAGCGCCGGCATCACCATCGAGAAGATCAGCGAGCAGGTCCGCGAGCAGGTCACGGCGCTGCTGGGAATGGCCGGCGCGGCCCTCGCGCTCGGCGGCGCCGGCACGTACGTGATCAACGCTCGGCTCCGGCAGCACACCAAGGGCATGAACGCGACCGAGCTGAGCCGGCTCCACGACTACCACGAGGCCGCGCTGCACGCCGTGCGCGAGGGACTGGTGATGCTGGACGGGCAGCGGCGGATCGCGCTGATCAACGACGGGGCGCGGGAGCTGCTCGGGCTCGGCCCCGACGCCGTCGGGCGCTCGGCGGCCGAGCTCGGCCTCCCGGCGCCGCTCACCGGGGCGCTGCTCTCCTCCGAGCCGCGGGTCGACGAGCTGCACCTGACGGACGAGCGGGTACTCGTCGTCAACACCCGCCCGGTGGTGGGCGGGGAGCGCAGGGGCACCGTGATCACCCTGCGGGACCGCACCGAACTCCAGGCGCTGTCCGGCGAGTTGAACTCGGAGCGGGGGTTCACGGAGGCGCTGCGCTCGCAGGCCCACGAGGCCGCGAACCGGCTCCACACCGTGGTCTCGCTGATCGAGCTCGGCCGGGTCGAGGAGGCGGTCGGCTTCGCCACGGCCGAGCTGGAGCTGGCCCAGGCGCTGACCGACCGGGTGGTGAGCTCCGTCGGCGAACCCGTCCTCGCGGCGCTGCTGCTCGGCAAGGCGGCGCAGGCCAACGAGCGGGGCGTGGAGCTGGTCCTGACCGAGGCCAGCCGGATCGACGACGGGGTGCTGCCGGTGTCGCTGCCCTCCCGGGACCTGGTGACCATCCTCGGCAACCTGGTCGACAACGCCGTCGAGGCGGCGGGCGGCACCCCGTCCGCGCGGGTGACGGTGACGGCGCTCGCCGAGGACGGCGAACTGCTGCTCCAGGTCGGTGACTCGGGGCCCGGGGTGCGCCCCGAGGACAGCGCGGCCGTCCTGGACCGCGGCTGGTCCACCCGTGGCCCGGGCCGGGGGCTCGGCCTCGCGCTGGTGCACCAGGCCGTCACGCGCGCGTCGGGCACCCTGACGCTGTCCGGATCCCCGCTGGGCGGCGCGGAGTTCACCGCACGGTTGCCACTGCGGACCGCCGTGCGGACCGACGCCGTGGAGGTGGGCGCGTGAGCGGCGCCGGTACGGGCATCAGAGTGCTGGTCGTCGAGGACGACCCGGTCGCCGCGGACGCGCACGCGCTGTACGCGGGGCGGGTGGCGGGCTTCACCGTCGTCGGCGTGGCCCACTCGCGGGCGGCGGCCGTCCGGCTCCTCGACCGGGTCCCCGTGGACCTGATCCTGCTCGACCTCTATCTGCCTGACGGGCACGGGCTCCAGCTGCTGCGGGCGCTGCGCGCGGCCGGGCACGCGGCGGACGTGATCGCCGTGACCTCGGCGCGCGACCTCGCGATCGTCCGCGAGGGCGTGTCGCTCGGGGTCGTCCAGTACGTCCTCAAGCCGTTCACCTTCGCGACCCTGCGCGACCGGCTGGCCCGCTACGCCGAGTTCCGGGCGACGGCCGGCGAGGCCTCGGGCCAGGACGAGGTGGACCGGGCGCTCGCCACCCTGCGCACCCCGCAGCCCGCCTCGCTGCCGAAGGGGCTGAGCGCACCGACCCTGGAGGCGGTCACGCGGAGCCTGCGGGGCGCGGCGGAGGGGCTGACGGCGGCGGAGGCGGGCGCGGCCGTGGGCATCTCCCGCATCACCGCCCGCCGCTACCTGGAACACCTGGTGACCGAGGGCCGGGCGGCCCGGGCCCCGCAGTACGGCCAGATCGGCCGTCCGGAGCTGCAGTACCGGTGGCTCAGCACGACGGGCGGGGCGGGCGGGCCGGGCGGGAGCGGGCGGGCCTGGTGATCCGACCGGGGCCGGGGCGATGACCGGTCTCCACCGACCGCCCTCCTCCGACCGCTCCCCGGCGGCCCGGCTCCGCTGGCCGCCCTCCGGCGACCGCTCTCCGGCGACCCGTCTCCGCTGGCCGGACCCCCATGGCCGGATATCGGTCGGTGACTGGCCGATTACCGACGGGTTCCCACGTTCCTACGATCGTCAGGGTTGGGCGAACACACCGTAGCCACAGCTCACCCTCCGCTCCTACCGTGGAGCCGTGCACCAACCCTCCCCCGCCCCGCCGTTCAACGCCCTCGCCGCACGCCGTCTGCGCGAGGGCCTCGGCATGACCCCCGGCCACGTCGCCTACGGCCTGCGGGCCCAGTACGGCCTCCTCGTCGCCCCCGACACCGTCGCCGCCTGGGAACGCGGCCGGGCCACCCCCAGCTCGCAGGAGCTGACCGCCCTCGCGGGTGTCCTGTGGTGCTCCCCCGCCGAGCTCCTCGCCTCCGCCACCACCCTGCGCGAGCACCGGATGGCCCGGGGCCTGGCCCCCGAGGACCTGGCCCGCCGGGTGGGGCTCGAACCCGCCGCGTACCTGCGGATGGAGGAGTCGGGGCAGTGGCGCGGCAACGAACGCCAGACCTCCGCCCTCGCCGCGACCCTCGGCCTGCGCCCGCGCGCGCTGCTCACCGCGACCGGCGGCGACGAGAAGCTGTCGGGCCTGCTGCGGGACGCGGCGACCACCCGCTGGCAGGCCTACGTGAAGCCGGTGGTCAAGCTGCTGCCGCTGCCCAAGCGGACCGTCGAGGACGCGCTCCAGCGGCTGCACACCGACTACCACGCCAAGATGGCGGCCACCAGCAGCTGGGGCGCCTCGGCCGCGACGGGCGACGCGGGGCGCGCGTACCTCGACGAGATCATGGAGCACTTCTGGGGCCTCGTGGAACGGTAGGACGGGCCCGTAGATTGACGTCGGTGAGACGACACATAGCTTTCGAACGGCTGCACAACTTCCGTGACCTGGGCGGCTATCGGACCGCCGACGGCGGAACCGTACGGTGGGAGACCCTCTACCGCTCCGATTCCCTCTCCAAGCTGGCCGGACCCGACGCCGGGGCCGATCTGGCGCGCTTCCGCGAGCTGGCCGTGGCCACCGTGATCGACCTGCGCTACCCGTGGGAGATCGCGGCCAAGGGCCGCCACCCCGAGGGCGAGCCGCAGGCCTGGCACAACCTGAGCATCGAGCACCGCCCCTACGACCAGGCCGAGATCGACCCCGCACTCGATCCCTGGCGCTATCTCGCCGACCGCTTCGCCGAGGTCGCCGCCGACGGCGCGGCCGAACTGCGCGAGGCCCTGGAGGTGATCGCCGGCGCCGAGGGGCCGCTGGTCTTCCACTGCGCGTCCGGAAAGGACCGTACGGGGCTGCTCGCGGCCCTCGTCCTGGCGCTGCTCGACGTCTCCGACGAGCAGATCCTGGCGGACTTCGCCCTGACCGAGCTGGCCACCGAACGGCTGGTCGCCGACTGGAAGGCCGCGCATCCGGACCGCGAGCTGCGCTGGCCGGGGTACGGGCGCGCGCCCGAGGAGATCATGCGGCTGGTCCTCGCGGACCTGCGCGCGGAGTACGGCTCGGTGTACGGGTACGTCACCGGGCACGTCGGCCTCGACCCGGCCGTGGTGGCGGCCCTCCGCGCCCGGCTGGTCGAGCCGGCGCCTGTTTAGCGGTCAGCGCCGGTCGAAGCTGAAGAGCTGCCCCCGGGCGTCCGCCGTGCAGGGCGCCTGGGTCAGCCGGGACCACTCGGCCGTGCGGTCGCCGACGACGGTGACGCAGCTGCCGGGGGTCGCGGAGTCGGCCGGGACGATGCGGTAGCCGGTGACCGGGGTGCCGTGCGGCTCCAGGGCGAAGCGTTCGACGCGGGTGGGGTCTCCGCACTCCGAGTCCTCGAGCGCGGCGTACGGTATCCGGCCGCCGGACGGGATGCCGGAGCAGCCGACGGGGAAGTCCGGGTGGACGGAGACGATCCGCCACCGGTCCCCGCCGAGCCGTTTCAACTCGTAGCGGGGGACGTCCGCGCCCGCGCAGGCCCGCTGGTAGATCTGCCCGTCACGGTGGCCCCGCCGCTCGTTCAGGCACAGGTCCGAACCGATCACCCGGATGTGCACGGGCCCCTCGGCGGGCGCCGTGAGCACCGGGCGGTGCGCGTGGCCGGGCGGCGGGTCGTCCCGTACGAAGGCGACGACGCTGACGGTGGCGAGGACGAGCCCCGCCACGGCGACGGCACCGACGAGGGCCCGGCGCAACCGGGACGGCGGCTCGGGATCCGGCTCCTCGGGATCCGACTCCTCGGCGGCGGGCCAGCCGGGGACGCCGTCGGGGGGCGGCTCCGGCCCGTCGGGGGCGTCTCCCGGGGGGCCGTCCGACCCGTCGGAGGCGCCGATCGGGGGTCCGTCCGGCCCGTCGGGGGCGCCGCCCGGGGACCGGTCCGACCCGCCGGAGGCCCCGGCCCGCAGCCCGTCCGGGCCGCCCTCGGGCGCACCCGTCCGGAAACCGCCCGTCCCCGCGCCCCCGTCCGCCCCGTATCTCCCCCGCGCGGCCAGCTCCGCGCGTACCGTCTCCCACCCCTCCGCCCGTTCCGGCGGGACCCCGCAGGCGCGGACGAAGGCGGCGAGGAGTTCTTCGCGGGGGACGGTGGTGCGGGCCAGCATGTTGGCGACGGTCGAGCGGGGCAGGACGTCGCCGGTGGCCTCCGCGCGGGCCGACAGTTCCCGGTAGGTGAGGCCGGAGCGGTCCTTCAGGGCCTGGAGCCGCGCGATGAACTCGGCCGGGTTCCGTGCCTCCCGAGGGTCGGGAGCCCTCTCCCCCGTCGTCATGGCGCGCCGCTCCCCTCGTTGGGACATGTCCGGGACAGCCTCAAGCCTTGTTGATCGCGGCACGGGGCTCAAGCATGGATTCGGCCCCGATCGTCCACGGGGGGATGATCGGGGCCGGGGTGTGTCCGGGACAAGTCGGGACTTTGGTCCCGCTCGCGGGGGCCGGGGGTCCGGTCCTCGCAGGGTCCAGGGGGCCTGGCCTCGCGGGGCCGGGTGGGCCGCTCAGAAGACGGACTCGGCCTCGCGCATGCGGTCCTCGGGGACGGTCTTCAGCTGGGTGACGGCCTCGGCGAGCGGGACCATCTCGATGTCCGTGCCGCGCAGCGCGGTCATCCGGCCGAACTCGCCCCGGTGGGCGGCCTCGACCGCGTGCCAGCCGAAGCGGGTGGCGAGCACCCGGTCGTACGCGGTCGGGGTGCCGCCGCGCTGGACGTGGCCGAGGATGACCGGGCGGGCCTCCTTGCCGAGGCGCCGCTCCAGCTCGACGGCGAGGCGGTTGCCGATGCCCTGGAAGCGCTCGTGACCGTACTGGTCGATCTCGCCCTTCTGGTAGTCCATCGACCCCTCGGCGGGGTGCGCGCCCTCGGCGACGCAGATGACGGCGAACTTCTTGCCGCGGGCGAAGCGCTCCTCGACCATCTTCACCAAGTCGGCGATCTGGAAGGGGCGTTCGGGCAGGCAGATGCCGTGGGCGCCGCCGGCCATGCCGGACTCCAGGGCGATCCAGCCGGCGTGCCGGCCCATGACCTCGACGACCATCACGCGCTGGTGCGACTCGGCGGTGGTCTTGAGGCGGTCCATGGCCTCGGTGGCCACACCGACGGCGGTGTCGAAGCCGAAGGTGCGGTCGGTGGCGGAGATGTCGTTGTCGATCGTCTTCGGGACGCCGACGACGGGCATGCCGGCGTCGGCGAGCATCCGGGCGGCGGTCAGGGTACCTTCGCCGCCGATCGGGATGAGGACGTCGATGCCGTACTTCCGGGCCAAGTCGGGGGCGGACTCGGCGGCTTCGCGCAGCCGGTTCCGTTCGAGCCGGGCGGAGCCGAGGATGGTGCCGCCACGCGCCAGGATGCCGCTGACCGCGTTGAGGTCGAGGGGGCGGAAGTGGCCGTCGAGGAGACCCTTGAACCCGTCCTCGAAGCCGATGACTTCGTCGTCGTGGCCGGTCAGCGCCCGGTGCACGACCGACCGGATCACTGCGTTCAGGCCGGGGCAGTCGCCGCCTGCGGTGAGAACTCCGATGCGCATCGTGCTGTGTCTCCTGCTCGGTAGTGGTACGTGTGAGCCTCGTCGATTCTCACACGACCGGGTGTGCCGACGCGCTCGCTGCTACTCCGCGCGCCCGGTGCCCATGGGCCTTTCGGGGCCTTTGGTCCCACCCCTTCGGGCCCTCCGTCCGGCGGGCGTCCTATCCACCCACGGGGGTATTGTCAAGAGGGCAATGCCACCCTATCGGTGTTTTTTGAACACACTCGATTGACACTCGAACGGCACTCGACCGACGCTCGGTCGAGGCTCGGCAACTCGACACTCGACGGAACCTCGGTGGCTCCCACCGGACCTCGACCGACATCAGGAGACGACGGCGTGACGCGCAGCGTGTACGTGACCGGGATCGACCGCGGGGACGGCCGCCAGGTCGTCGAGCTGGGAGTCATGGAGCTCCTCACCCGCCAGGTGGACCGGGTGGGGGTGTTCCGTCCGCTCGTGCACGACGGACCCGACCGTCTGTTCGACCTGCTGCGGAGCCGCTACCGGCTCAGCCAGGACGCGGCGACCGTCTACGGCATGGACTACCACGAGGCCAGTGACCTCCAGGCCGAGCGCGGCACCGACGAACTGGTCTCCCGGCTCGTGGACCGCTTCCACGCCGTCGCCCGCGACTACGAGGTCGTCCTCGTCCTCGGGACCGACTTCGCCGGCACCCAGCTCCCCGACGAGCTCGCCCTCAACGCGCGGCTCGCCAACGAGTTCGGCGCCTCGGTGATACCGGTGGTCGGCGGCCAGGGCCAGACGGCCGAATCGGTACGGGCCGAGGCCCGCAACGCCTTCCGCGCCTACGACGGGCTCGGCTGCGACGTCCTCGCGATGGTCGTCAACCGGGTCGCGGGCGACGACCGCGCCGCGATCGCCGAGCGGCTCTCCGCCCGCCTGCCCGTGCCCTGCTACGCGCTGCCCGACGAGCCGGCCCTCGCCGCGCCGACCGTCGCCGAGATCACCCGCGCGCTCGGCGCCTCCGTCGTCCTCGGCGACGACGCCGGGCTGGCCCGCGACGCCCTCGATTTCGTCTTCGGCGGCGCCATGCTGCCGAACTTCCTCAACGCGCTGACCCCAGGCTGCCTGGTCGTCACCCCCGGGGACCGCGCCGACCTGGTCGTCGGCGCGCTCGCCGCGCACTCCGCGGGCACCCCGCCGATCGCGGGCGTGCTGCTCACCCTCAACGAGCGGCCCAGCGCCGAGATCCTCACCCTGGCGGCCCGTCTCGCGCCCGGCACCCCGGTGATCTCCGTACCGGGCAACAGCTTCCCCACCGCCGCCGAACTCTTCGCCCTCGAAGGCAAGTTGAACGCGGCCACGCCTCGCAAGGCGGAGACCGCCCTCGGTCTGTTCGAGCGGCACGTCGACACCGCCGACCTGCTGCGCCGGATCTCGGTCGCCCCCAGCGGCCGGGTCACCCCGATGATGTTCGAGCACGAGCTCCTGGAACAGGCCCGGGCCGACCGGCGCCGGGTGGTGCTGCCCGAGGGCACCGAGGAGCGCGTGCTGCGCGCCGCCGACGTGCTGCTGCGCCGCGACGTCTGCGACCTCACCCTCCTGGGCGACGTGGAGACGATCCGCAAGAAGGCCGCCGACCTGAGCGTGAACCTGGGCGACACCCAGCTGATCGACCCGCAGACCTCGGAGCTGCGCGACAGCTTCGCCGAGAAGTACGCGGCGCTGCGCGCCCACAAGGGCGTCACCGTGGAGCTCGCGTACGACGTGGTGTCGGACGTGAACTACTTCGGCACCCTGATGGTCCAGGAAGGTCTCGCCGACGGCATGGTCTCCGGCTCGGTGCACTCCACCGCCGCCACCATCCGGCCCGCCTTCGAGATCATCAAGACCAAGCCGGACGCCTCGATCGTCTCCTCGGTCTTCTTCATGTGCCTGGCCGACAAGGTCCTCGTCTACGGCGACTGCGCGGTCAACCCGGACCCGAACGCCGAGCAGCTGGCCGACATCGCCGTGCAGTCCGCGGCCACCGCCGCCCGCTTCGGCGTCGAGCCGCGGATCGCGATGCTCTCGTACTCCACCGGCACCTCCGGCTCCGGCGCCGACGTCGACAAGGTGCGCGAGGCGACCAAGCTGGTCCGGGCGAGCCGGCCGGAGCTGCGGATCGAGGGCCCGATCCAGTACGACGCGGCCGTCGAGCCCTCCGTGGCGGCGACCAAGCTGCCCGGCTCCGAGGTGGCCGGCCAGGCGAGCGTGCTGATCTTCCCGGACCTCAACACCGGCAACAACACCTACAAGGCCGTGCAGCGTTCGGCCGGCGCGGTCGCCGTCGGCCCGGTGCTCCAGGGTCTGCGCAAGCCCGTGAACGACCTGTCGCGCGGCGCGCTCGTCAGCGACATCGTCAACAC
Source organism: Streptomyces sp. NPDC023157 (assembly GCF_055560575.1). NCBI lineage: Bacteria > Bacillati > Actinomycetota > Actinomycetes > Kitasatosporales > Streptomycetaceae > Streptomyces > Streptomyces sp. NPDC023157. The sequence goes on along the minus strand of NZ_JBVHIL010000009.1, from coordinate 146,210 downwards.
CGTCGCCATCACGGCGATCCAGTCCCAGAACCCCGCCCAGGGCCAGGAGCTCCCCGCATGACAACCCCCACCCGTGTCCTCGTCCTCAACTCCGGCTCCTCGTCGCTGAAGTACCAGCTGCTCGACATGGGGGACGGCAGCCGGCTCGCGGCCGGCCTGGTCGAGCGGATCGGCGAGGCGACCTCGCGCCTCGTCCACACCCCGCTGCGGGGCGGCGGCGGCGCGAAGCGCGAGCAGAACGGCCCGATCGGCGACCACGCGGCGGCGCTGAAGGCGGTGGCCGAGGAGCTGGCGGCGGACGGGCTCGGCCTGGACTCGCCCGAGCTGGCCGCGATCGGCCACCGGGTGGTGCACGGCGGGCTGCGGTTCACCGAGCCCACCGTCGTCGACGACGAGGTGCTGGCCGAGATCGAGCGGCTGGTGCCGGTGGCGCCGCTGCACAACCCGGCGAACATCACGGGCATCCGTACGGCGCGGGCGCTGCGCCCCGACCTGCCGCAGGTGGCGGTCTTCGACACGGCGTTCCACACGACGATGCCGGAGGCGGCGGCGCGGTACGCGATCGACGTGGAGACCGCGGACGCGCACCGGATCCGCCGCTACGGCTTCCACGGCACCTCGCACGCGTACGTCTCCCGGGAGACGGCGAAGCTGCTCGGCAAGGCGCCCGAGGAGGTGAACGTGATCGTGCTGCACCTGGGCAACGGGGCCTCCGCCTCGGCGGTGGCCGGCGGGCGGTGCGTCGACACGTCCATGGGGCTGACCCCGCTGGAGGGCCTGGTCATGGGCACCCGCTCGGGCGACATCGACCCGGCGGTCACCTTCCACCTCAAGCGGGTGGCGGGGATGTCGGCGGACGAGATCGACACCCTGCTGAACAAGAAGTCCGGGCTCGTGGGGCTGTGCGGCGACAACGACATGCGCGAGATCCGGCGCCGGATCGACGAGGGCGACGAGCGGGCGGCGCTCGCCTTCGACATCTACGTGCACCGGCTGAAGAAGTACATCGGGGCGTACTACGCGGTGCTCGGCCGGGTGGACGCGGTCGTGTTCACGGCGGGGGTCGGCGAGAACGCGGCCCCGGTGCGGGAGGCTGCGATCGCGGGCCTGGAGGAGCTGGGCCTGGCGGTGGACGCCGAGCTCAACGCCGTACGTTCCGACGAGCCCCGGATCATCTCGCCGGTGTACGCGCGGGTGGCGGTCGCCGTGGTGCCGACCGACGAGGAGTGGGAGATCGCCCGGCAGAGCTACGCACTCGTGCGCGCCGTGTCGCCCGAGGGAGTGAACGCCTGAGCGGCCCCCCGCCCATTTGTACTTTCCACCAGACGGAATATTCCGCAGTGAAACAAACCGATAGGATCCGCTCCATGCGCCGTTCCAAAATCGTCTGCACGCTGGGCCCCGCCGTCGACTCCTATGAGCAGCTGAAGGCTCTCATCGAGGCCGGCATGAACGTGGCCCGATTCAACATGAGCCACGGGACCCAGGCAGAGCACCAGGAGCGGTACGACCGTCTCCGCAGGGCGGTGGCGGACACCGGCCGCGCCGTCGGTGTGCTCGCCGACCTCCAGGGCCCCAAGATCCGCCTGGAGACCTTCGCCGAGGGCCCCGTCGAGCTGGTGCGCGGTGACGAGTTCACCATCACCACCGAGGACGTCCCGGGCGACAAGTCCATCTGCGGCACCACGTACAAGGGCCTGCCCGGTGACGTGTCCAAGGGCGACCAGGTCCTCATCAACGACGGCAACGTCGAGCTGCGGGTCGTCGAGATCGACGGCCCGCGGGTCAAGACCGTCGTCATCGAGGGCGGTGTCATCTCCGACCACAAGGGCATCAACCTGCCCGGCGCGGCGGTCAACGTCCCGGCCCTGTCCGAGAAGGACGTCGAGGACCTCCGCTTCGCGCTGCGCATGGGCTGCGACATGGTCGCGCTGTCCTTCGTCCGCGACGCCAACGACGTCAAGGACGTCCACAAGGTGATGGACGAGGAGGGCCGCCGGGTCCCCGTCATCGCCAAGGTGGAGAAGCCGCAGGCCGTGGAGAACATGGCCGCCGTCGTCGACGCCTTCGACGCGGTCATGGTCGCGCGCGGCGACCTCGCGGTGGAGTACCCGCTGGAGCGGGTGCCGATGGTGCAGAAGCGCCTCGTGGAGATGTGCCGCCGCAACGCGAAGCCGGTCATCGTCGCCACCCAGATGATGGAGTCGATGATCACCAACTCGCGGCCGACCCGCGCCGAGGCGAGCGACGTCGCCAACGCGATCCTGGACGGCGCGGACGCGGTCATGCTGTCGGCCGAGTCCTCGGTCGGCGCGTACCCGATCGAGACCGTCAAGACGATGTCGAAGATCGTCACCGCGGCCGAGGAGGAGCTGCTCTCCAAGGGCCTGCAGCCCCTGGTCCCGGGCAAGAAGCCGCGCACGCAGGGCGGTTCGGTCGCCCGCGCGGCCTGCGAGATCGCCGACTTCCTGGGCGGCAGGGCGCTGATCGCCTTCACCCAGTCCGGCGACACCGCCCGCCGTCTCTCCCGCTACCGCGCGGCCCAGCCGATCCTCGCCTTCACGACCGAGGAGTCGACCCGCAACCAGCTGACCCTGAGCTGGGGCGTGGAGCCCTTCCTGGCCCCGTTCGTGGAGACGACCGACGCCATGGTCGAGCTGGTCGACGCGGAGCTGCTGAAGCTCCAGCGCTTCAACGCCGGCGACACGATGATCATCACCGCCGGTTCGCCCCCCGGCGTTCCCGGCAGCACCAACATGGTCCGGGTGCACCACCTCGGTGGCGGCGACCGCGACTGACGCGGGCCGGCGGCACCGCACAGCCGACGGCACGACGGAGCCCCCGTCCCTCCATGGAGGGACGGGGGCTCCGTCGTGCCCGGCCGGGTACGGCGCGGTCAGCTGGGCTCGATCGTGTTGTGCAGGCCCGGGACCCGGAGGGTGCCGCCGAACTGACCCGCCTGCGTCACCTTGGCGTTCGAGAAGAAGGCGAAGGGGACGTTGAGCGGGGGCGGGGTCTCGGGGCTGAAGGTGACCGGGATGAGGCCGAAGAGGTTGCCCTTCAGCTGCTCCGTGTACATGGTCACCGTGCCGTTGCGGATCGTGGAGGTCGACCCCTTGTCCGAGCGGACGTGTCCGGTCAGGCCGTCGGAGTGCACCGTCAGCTGGTGCAGGTCCTTGATGTCGATCTCGTCCGCGGTGAACTTCAGGACCTTCTTGATCTTCCCACTGCCCGTCTTGACCTCGACGATGCCCTTATAGTCGAGGCCGCGCAGGGTGAGCATCGAGGTCTCCAGGAGCCACGGGTCGTCCGGGAGCAGCGGGACGCCCGGCTCCAGCTGCGCGTCGGCCAGTGCCTGCGGGTCCGGCTCGGGACACGGGAAGCGCGGCTTCGCGCCCTCGGGTATGTCCGCGTCCTTCTTCGCGTCGAGGCCCTGGGCGGACTCCGGCAGCTCCTCGGTCTTCGCACCGGCCTTGTCGGCGGCGGACTTGATGGCGGCCTTGGTCTTCTCGGTCGCCTTGTCGGTCTTGTCCGTGCCGCTCTTGTCCGTGCCGGTCGTGCCGCCGGTGGTGCCGGTCTTCGGCGGCGCCGTCTGCTTCGGGGTGTCCGGAGCGGACGCCGTCGGCTTGGGTGCGGCCGGTGCCGTCGTGGTCGGGGCGGGGGCCGGCGCGGTGGTCTTGTCCGGGCCGTCGAACAGGTCCTTGAGCGCGTCGCCGAGGCCCAGCGGGTCGAGCGGGTTGACCGACTTGGTGGGCGCGGGCGCGGCGGGCGTCGACTTGGGCGCGGGGGCCTGGGTGACGTCCGTCTTGGGGGCCGTGGTGGCGGTGGTGCCGCCCGTGGCGGTCGGTTCCGGGACGGTGGTCGCGGACCCGGTGGGGTCGGGCTTCGCCGTGCCGGTGGCGCTCGCGCTCGCCGTCGGGTCCGGGCTCTTGGTCGCGTCCGGCTTGGTGCTCGCCTCGGCCGTCGGCTCGTCCGAGCGGGTCACGCACGGGCCGGGCGCGAAGGGGATGTCCTTGTCGTCGGCCAGGGCCAGCCGGGGCGTGAGCCCCATCCCGACGAGCACCGCGGTGGGCATGGCCGCGAGGGCCATCGCCTTGCCCGCGGGGACGTGGATCTTGTTCAGCAGTGACTTGCGCGGGGCCGCGTGGCGCGGTCCTCTCGACGTCTGCGCCGCCGACTGTGATTCGTCACCCCGCACTGTTCCTCCCGCCGTTGGCTTCGATCGTCGTCTCGGCCGCCGGCGCCTCGGGACCCTGGTGCGGGATCACGGGCTGCGTCGTGCCGTCGTGCAGGTGCGCGTACTCGACCGGTGCGGCCGCCTCGGGCTGGGCCGCGGCTTCGTGCTGGGCGACGCCCGGCGCGGGTTCCTCGGCCGGCGGTGCCGGGGCCCAGGACGCCGACATTCCGCCGCCGATCAGGGCGCAGAGGAAGCCGATGACGAGGCCGCCGAAGTTCGACACAGGGATGGAGACCAGCGCGAGCACGATCGCCGCGACACCCGCGAAGACCCGGACGAGCGGCTGGAACCACATCGTCAGGCCGAGCGTGATGAGCAGGACGCCGATGATCAGCGCGCCGGCGCCCGCCGTCGTCTTCATCGCGAGCGTGACGTTGCCGAGCCGCATGTCCCCGTACGGGAGGTAGGCGATCGGTACGCCGCCGATCATGGTGAGAAGGCCCGCCCAGAAGGGCCGGGTCTGCCGCCAGACCTTGAACCCGCTGTCGTGGGGGACTCCGCTGGAAGCAGTGGACTCGGCGCTCATGGAAAACAGCTCCCTGGAAGCGGTGTTGCTGAAAGAAGTGGAGATGAGCCGGTGCTGCCGAAGCGGGTGGGGGCCGTACGGGACGGCCCCGCACCCGGACGCGTCAGTCCTTCACGGACGTCGGCATCAGTAGCACTCGACCCCCGCGCCCTTGCCCCGCTTCAGGGAAAGGTCGAGGTTCGGCAGCTTGAAGGTCGCGGCCGTGGTGGCCCACGCCTTCTGGTGGACGTCGCTGAGCTTCGCGTCCTCGGCACGCTGGCCGAAGCCGTACGGGTTGGCCTTGGTGCCCGGCTGGATGCCCGGCTTGCCGTCCTGCTTGGCCAGCTTGCCCGCGGCCACGCCGATGTCGATGTTGCCGAACTCGGCGTCGGCCTTCAGCTCGGAGACATCCAGGTAGATGTCCTTCGCGTAGACCGGCTTCTTGTCCTCGGTGCCGGCCTTCAGCACCAGCGTCACGTCGCCGACGAACGGGATGTTCGGCGTCACGACGGACTGGCACATGTTGGAGATCCAGGCCTCGGAGAAGCCGGACACGGCGACCGGAGCCGCGAAGTCCTTGCCCTCGAGGTCCTTGCCGGCGTCGACGCTGCCGTACTGGACGAAGTCCTTGCCGACGAGAGTGTCGGCCTTCACCTTGAACTCCTGGCCGGAGATGCTGAAGGACGCGGCGAGCGCGCCCTGAGCCAGGCCGACACCGATCGCGGCCGTCGCGGCCACACTCGGCACCATGACGACGGCGAACCGCTTCCATCTGGTCCCGCCACGAACCTGGGACTTCATGAGAATTCCTCCTTCTCGGACGTACATCTCCGGATGGGCCCCGGGCCCGTCCTGGGATGGGAGAAGTGCTACGTCCTCGGGAAGGGGAGCGCCGAGGGCTCAGGCGGCACGACGCGCGTCCGAATCACCGGCGGTCACCCCCGAGCGACAACCACTGGCCACGCCGTGCGCGCGGCCGGATTGGACAGGCCCTGCCGGTCAGAGCAGGAACCCCCCTGTCCACGACCGGCGGCACCGCCGCCGGCCCGCTCGGTGGGGACCCTCTGCCCGCTGGTGCGGTATCGGACCGAGCGTCGCCGATCGTGGTCCATTACGGGCCCCCGCACAAGGGGGTTCGTTACTGGCTAGTAACGGCCTGATAACCACGACACGACAGGGCGGCGTCGCGCCGCCACGCACGGTGCCGCCGCGTGACGGGACAAAGGAGGAGAAGGAAGAGGAAACCCGGACAGAATTCCAGGTTCGATTTACTGCAAGTAACAGCGGCCGCGATTACCAAGTTTTGGTAAAGCGCGGCCGCCGAATGTCACTGTGTCGCCAAATCGTCCCCGTACGGACGGGGCGAACGGCTCAGTACAGCGCCCTTGCCAGGGCCTGCCGGGCGGCCGTCACGCGCGGGTCGTCGGCGCCGATCACCTCGAACAGCTCCAGGAGCCGCAGCCGCGCCGCGGTCCGGTCCTCGCCCGCCGTACGGCGCACCGCTTCGACGAGCCGGCCGAAGGCGTCCTCGACATGACCGCCCACCAGATCGAGGTCGGCGGCGTCGATCTGCGCGGCCACGTCGGCCGGGCCCTCGGCCGCGGCCTTGCGCACCGCCTGCGGGTCCATCGCCTGCACCCGGGCGAGCAGCTCGGCCTGGGCGAGCCCCAGCCGGGCCTCCGGGTGCTGCGGGTCGTCCACGAGCACGTTCTTGTACGCCTGGACGGCACCGGCCATGTCACCGGCGTCCAGCGCGGACATGGCCGCTTCGAGCAGGGCGTCGTACGGGCCGACCGGCGCGACGGCGGCCTCGGCGTCCGGGTCCCCGGCGGACGGGTCCACCTGGATGCCCGTCAGACCGAAGCGCTCCTCGGCGACCAGGACCAGCTGGTCGAGGGTCTCGCGGATCTGCGCCTCCGGGGCCGCGCCCTGGAAGAGCGGCAGCGCCTGACCGGCGACCACCGCGAAAACGGCCGGAATTCCCTGGATGCCGAACTGCTGCATCAGCATCTGGTTGGCGTCGACGTCGACCTTGGCGAGCAGGAAGCGCCCGTTGTACTCGACGGCGAGACGCTCGAGAAGGGGGCCGAGCTGCTTGCAGGGCTCGCACCACTCGGCCCAGAAGTCGATGACGACCGGGACCTCGGCGGAGCGCTGGAGCACATCGCGCTCGAAGCCGGCCTCGTCGACGTCGATCACCAGGGCGGAAGGGGCGACGGCGGGCGTTCCGCCCTGCCGGACGGCCTCGGCGCGGGCCTGCTCCGCCTTCGTCTTGGCCTCACCGGCCGCCTTCACCGCGGCGAGGTCGACGACGCCGCTCATGGACATGTTTCGGGGCTGCATGCCTACATCCTCCCCCTTCCGCGCGCGTAACCGGTAAGCCATGGCTGATCCGTGCCGTCCACGAGGGACGACACGGACCGCTGTTCGTCTGCGCCGGGTCCCCACCCGGCGCGGTGGTTGTCGCGAGCCGGCCCCTGAAAGCCTTTCGCTACGGGTCGTAGCGTAATCCTCCCTCCCCGGCCGCGGGGAGGCCCGGGTGGTGAACTGCCTCACATCTCCGCCCCCTGGTGCAATACCTACCGGCGGGTATGGTCGACCTCCATGTGTAGCCGCACCCGCTCCCGCGCCCGATCCGGACGCCCCCGTTCCGCCGAGGCCGACACGGCCATCCTGGAGGCGACCCGGGCGGCCCTGGTGGAGCTGGGCTGGTCCAAGCTGACGATGGGTGACGTCGCGACCAGGGCGGGGGTCGCCAAGACCACGCTGTACCGGCGCTGGGCCAACAAGAACGAACTCGTCGTGGACGCCGTCGCCGTCCTCTTCGACGAACTCGAACTGCCCGACCGGGGTTCCCTCCAGGCCGACATCGCCGACGTGGTGCTCCAGTTCGCGGCGCTCCTCGAACGCCCCGAGACCAAGACCGCCCTGATGGCCGTGGTCGCCGAGTCCACCCGCGACGAGCCGCTGCGCGAGCGCATCCGCGCCTCGATCGTGGACCGCCAGAAGCGCCTCGTCCTGGAGGGCCGCCAGCGCGCCCAGGAGCGCGGGGAACTCCCCCAGGAGCGCGACCCGCTGACCGTCGAGGCGATCGACGACCTCATCTTCGACGTGGTCGCGGGCGCGGTGGTGCACCGGGCGCTGGTCAGCGCGGAACCGGTGGACGAGCCCTGGGTGCAGCGCCTCACGGCCCTCCTCCTCGGCGGCCTCGCGGCGGCGGCGGAGCAGTAACCGCCGGGAGCGGTGGCCGGCGGGAGCGGTGGCCGGCGGGAGCGGTGGCCGGCGGCACGACGAAGCCGCCGCACGCCCCCGGAGGGACGGTACGGCGGCTCGGTGCGGAGTTCAGGAGCTCAGAAGCCCGCGGGCTCCGTGTAGACGCCCCACTCCTCGCGCAGCACGTCGCAGATCTCGCCGAGCGTGGCCTCGGCCCGTACGGCGTCCAGCATCGGGCCGATCATGTTGGAACCGTCCCGGGCCGCGGCCAGCATCGCGTCCAGGCAGGCCGTGACCTTCGCGTCGTCGCGGCGGCCCTTGCGCTCGCCGAGCGCCCGGACCTGCTCCCACTCGACCTCGTGGCTGACCCGCAGGATCTCCAGGTCGCCGGTGACCGAGCCGTGGTGCACGTTGACGCCGACGACCCGCTTCTCGCCCTTCTCCAGGGACTGCTGGTAGCGGAAGGCCGACTCGGCGATCTCGCCGGTGAACCAGCCGTCCTCGATGCCCCGCAGGATGCCGGAGGTGATCGGGCCGATCGGGTGCTTGCCGTCCGGGTGGGCGCGCAGACCGCGCTCCTTGATCTGGTCGAAGATCTTCTCGGCGTCGGCCTCGATCCGGTCGGTGAGCTGCTCGACGTACCAGGAGCCGCCCAGCGGGTCGGCCACGTTGGCCACGCCGGTCTCCTCCATGAGCACCTGCTGGGTGCGCAGGGCGATCTCGGCGGCCTGCGCGCTGGGCAGCGCGAGGGTCTCGTCGAGGGCGTTGGTGTGCAGCGAGTTGGTGCCGCCGAGCACGGCGGACAGCGCCTCGACCGCGGTGCGCACGACGTTGTTGTACGGCTGCTGCGCGGTGAGCGAGACACCGGCGGTCTGGGTGTGGAAGCGGAGCCACTGCGCCTTGTCGGTGGTGGCGCCGTAGACCTCCTTCATCCAGCGGGCCCAGATCCGGCGGGCGGCGCGGAACTTGGCGATCTCCTCGAAGAAGTCGAGGTGCGCGTCGAAGAAGAAGGACAGGCCGGGTGCGAAGACGTCGACGTCGAGGCCGCGGGAGAGACCGAGCTCGACGTAGCCGAAGCCGTCGGCGAGGGTGTACGCCAGCTCCTGCGCGGCCGTCGCCCCGGCCTCGCGGATGTGGTAGCCGGAGACCGAGAGCGGCTTGTACGCGGGGATGCCGGCCGCGCAGTGCTCCATGAGGTCGCCGATGAGGCGCAGGTGCGGCTCGGGCTGGAAGAGCCACTCCTTCTGCGCGATGTACTCCTTGAAGATGTCCGTCTGCAGCGTGCCGTTGAGGACGGCCGGGTCGACGCCCTGGCGCTCGGCGGCGACCAGGTACATGCAGAAGACCGGGACGGCGGGGCCCGAGATCGTCATGGAGGTGGTGACGTCGCCGAGCGGGATGTCCTTGAAGAGGACCTCCATGTCGGCGGCGGAGTCGATGGCCACGCCGCAGTGGCCGACCTCGCCGAGCGCGCGCGGGTCGTCGGAGTCGCGGCCCATCAGGGTCGGCATGTCGAAGGCGACCGAGAGCCCGCCGCCGCCGGCGGCCAGGATCATCTTGTAGCGCTCGTTGGTCTGCTCCGCGTTGCCGAAGCCGGCGAACTGGCGGATGGTCCAGGTCCGGCCGCGGTAGCCGGTCGGGTGCAGACCCCGGGTGAAGGGGTACTCACCGGGCCAGCCGATGCGCTCGAACCCCTCGTAGCTGTCCCCGGGGCGCGGGCCGTAGACCGGCTCGACGGGGTCGCCGGAGAGCGTGGTGAAGTCGGCGTCGCGCTTGCGGGCCTTGTCGTACCGGGCCTGCCAGCGACGGCGGCCTTCCTCGATCGCGTCAGCGTCCATGGTTCGAATTTACTAGGACGTCCTAGTAAATGTCGATGGGAAACCTCCGCACATACGTGCGGAGGTGGGGGTCAGGCCTTGACCGGAACCGGCTGCGCGCCGCTGACCAGCGGAAGCGTGTCGCGGACGACCTTGCGCTCGACGAAGAAAGCGGCGAAGGGGATCGTCCCGGACAGCAGCACCCACAGGAGCCGGCCGAACGGCCACTTGGCCTTGGAGCCCAGGTCGAAGGCGAAGACCAGGTAGATGATGTAGAGGACGCCGTGGGCCTGGGAGACCGCGAAGGTCACGTCCTCGCCCATGTCGAACCCGTACTTGAAGATCATGCACGTGCAGAGCACGAGCAGCATGACCGCGGTCACATAGGCCATGACGCGGTAGCGGGTCAGCACGCTGGATTTCATGCCGTCGAGCGTAACGGCACGTTCCGGGCGATCTTCGCGCGGGTCGGGGGTCCGGTCAGCCCTCGTCGAAGTCGTGCGCCGCGACCCGCAGCGGGCGCAGCATCGCGAAGATCTCCGCACACTCCTCGGAGTCGTACACCCCGAGTCCGAAGTCCATGCCCATCAGGTCCCGGGTGGCCGCCTCGACGACCTCGCGGCCCTTGTCCGTGATGGTGGCGAGGGTGCCGCGGCCGTCGTTCGGGTTGGGGCGCTTGGCGACGAGGCCGGACCTCACCAGGCGGTCCACCGTGTTGGTGACGGAGGTGGGGTGCACCATCAGCCGCTCGCCGATCTTGGACATCGGCAGCTCGCCGGCCTTGGAGAAGGTGAGCAGGACGAGCGCCTCGTATCGCGCGAAGGTCAGCCCGTACGGCTTGACGACCGCGTCCACCTCGGCCAGCAGGATCTGGTGGGCGCGCATGATCGAGGTGATCGCGGCCATCGAGGGGACCGGGCCCCAGCGCCGCTGCCAGAGTTCGTCGGCGCGGGCGATGGGGTCGAACGGGAGACTGAGCGGCTTCGGCACGCGTCGACCTTACCCACTGGTCATATGACGGTCAGCCGCGTCTCGCCCATCGGTCGCCCGCACCTCCAGGACGAGCCCGAGCACGCAGAGGGTGCCGAGGACGCCGGTGCCCGCGACGACCGTGTGCACGGGCGCGAACTCGGCGGCGAGCCCGGCGCCGGCCATGCCGAGGCCCTGCACCGTCATCATGCCGGCGCTCATGAGGGTCATCGCCCGGCCGCGCTGTTCCTCGGGCACGGCGGCGACGAACCAGGCGTCCAGACCGAGGCTGTACGCGCCCGCCGCCCCCGCCAGGAACAGCGCGGCGGCCGCGAGGGCGAGGCCGGGGCGCAGGGCGTACACGAGGAAGGGGAGGAAGCCGGTCAGGAGGAGCGGAGGGACGATCCGCGAGCGGGTGGCGGCGCTGAGGGCGGAGCCGGCGAGGAGTTCGCCCAGGATCGTGCCGGCGGGGATCGCGCACATGAGGAGGCCGAGGGCGACGGTGGAGACGCCGATCTCGTCGGCGTAGGGGGCGGCGAGCGCCTCCGGGACGACGAAGAAGACCGGCGGGACCCAGAACAGCAGCATGAGCGCCCGGATCCGCCGGTTCCGCAGGATGCCCCAGGTGGCCCCGATCCCCTCGCGCCGCTCGGGCGCGCGGGCCGGGCGGCGGGCGGTGCCGAGGCGCAGCAGGAGCGCCGAGGCGAGGAAGGTGGCGGCGGTGACGGCGATGGCGCCGCGCGGGGTGAGCACGGCGAGCAGCACTCCGCCGACGCCGAACCCGGCGAGCAGGGCGCTCTGGGAGACGATCCGGAGCAGCGAGCGGCCGAGGACGAACAGCTCGCCCTCGCCGAGGATGTCGGCGAGGGTCGCGATGCGGGTGCCGTTGAAGACGGGGGCGACGGCGGCGACGGCGCAGCGCAGGGCGAGCAGGGCGGCGACGGGGGTGGCCGGCAGGACCATGAGCGCGACGCAGCCGGCGCAGACGAGGTCGCAGACGACGAGCACGCGGCGGGGCGGGTGCCGGTCGGCGAGGCCGGCGAGGAAGGTGCCGCCGAGCAGGTAGGGCAGGAAGCCGAGGGCGAAGGTGAGGGAGGAGAGGAGCGGAGAGCGGGTGAGGTCGTAGACGAGCACGGTGAGGGCGAGCTCGCTGACGACGACGCCGAGCAGGGAGAAGAGGTGGGCGACGAAGACGAAGCGGAACTCGCGTACGGCGAAGACGGCGGAGTAGCCGGGCGAGGCGGGCGCGGGGGCAGGGGTGTGGTCGGGGGGCGCCGTGGGCTCCCGGGTGGTGTCGTTCGTGGACATGGCAGGAGCGTGCGGTGCTTCGGGCCGGGGCCCTAGACTTTCGGGCTCAGCCGAATCTTCCGTCGGGCCGGAGGCGCGCCCCATGCCGTATCACCTGCGTTTCGGCGAGGCCGATCCGCTGCGCATCCGGTTCGCGATCTCGCCGCTGTGGGAGACGCACTGCGCGGTGCGGGTGCTGGCCCGGCCGCGGCAGCAGGGGTACCACCTGCCGTGGCTGCGGCGGATCGCAGAGGCGGCGGCCGGGGTGGATCTGGGGCCCTTGCAGCTGCTGATGCCGTTGCGGGGGCACAGTCCGGACTTCCTCTATCCGCCGCCGATCGGGCCGACAGCGACCTTCGAGCAGGAGATCGCGGCCGTACGGGGAACGGATCCGGCGCTCGTCCTGGACGACGTACGGCGGGCGCTCGCGGAGACCCCGGGCGCGGCGGCCACGGCGGAGGGGCGGCGGATGCTGGCGGATCCCGCCGGGGCGCTGGCGCGGCTCGCCGATCTCCTGGAGCGGGCCTGGGAGGCGTTGGTCGAGCCGGAGTGGCCGCGGCTGCGGGCGCTCCTGGAGGCGGATGTGGCGTACCACTCGCGGCGGCTCGCCGAGGGCGGTCTGGAGCGGCTGCTGAGCGAGCTGCACCCGGCGTTCGCCTGGGCGGAGGAGCGTTCGACGCTGACGGTGGACTATCACGGCGAGCATGTGCGGGCGCTGGACGGGCAGGGTCTGGTGCTGCTGCCCTCGGTGTTCATCTGGCCGGACGTGGTGAGCGGGTTCGATCCGCCGTGGCAGCCGACGGTGGCGTATCCGGCGCGGGGCATCGGCGCGCTGTGGACGGAGCCGCGGGACCGGACGCCGGAGGCGCTGGCGCGGCTGCTCGGGCGGGCGCGGGCGGACGTGCTGTGCGCGCTGGAGGAGCCGGCCGGGACGACGGCGCTGGCGCACCGGCTGGGGCTGGCGCCGTCGTCGGTGTCGGCGCACCTGTCGGTGCTGCGGGCGGCGGGGCTGCTGGGCTCGCGGCGGTACGGGCATCAGGTGCTGTACGAGCGGACGCCGCTGGGGATCGCGCTGGCGGTGTCGCAGCCGGACACCGAATGACCGAGATGCCAGGATGGCCCCGGTCTGTCCCCGTCCGACGCCCGCTCACGCACCTCCCGATCCCGACCCTGGGGGCCGGATGTCCCGTCGCTCCGTCACCACCGCCGCGCTCGCCCTCGTCGCCGCGCTGCTGCTCGCCGGCTGCGGCCGCGACGAGGCGCGGGTCTCTCCCGTCGGGCCGCCCTCCTCGCGTGGCGAGGCGGCGGGCCTGACGGGCGGTTCGGCCTTCTGGGTGGACCCGGACAGCGACGCGGCCCGGCAGGTGCGGCAGTACGAGGCGCAGGGGCGGTCGGAGGACGCGCGGCTGCTGAGGCGCATCGCGGAGCGGCCGGTGGCCGACTGGCCGGCCGGCGACGATCCCGTACCGGACGTGACGAAGGCCGTGCGGGGTGCGGCGCCGGATCGGCGGACCGTGCTGTTCGTCGCGTACAACATCCCGCACCGCGACTGCGGCATGTACTCGGCGGGCGGGGCGCACGACGCCGAGGCGTACCGGCGGTGGGTGGACGCCTTCGCCGGTGCCCTCCGCGACGCCCCGGCGGTGGTGGTCCTGGAGCCGGACGCGGTGCCGCACATCGTGGACGGCTGCACCCCTGCTGAGTACCACGAGGAGCGGCTGCGGCTGCTGTCGGAGGCGGTGGAGCGGTTCAAGCGGCAGCCGCGTACGCGGGTCTATCTGGACGCGGGCAACCCGGCCTGGATCGAGCGGCCGGACAAGCTGGTGGAGCCGCTGCGGCGGGCGGGCATCGCCCGCGCCGACGGTTTCGCGCTGAACGTGTCCAACTTCCAGACCAACGACGTGGTCCGGGGCTTCGGCGCCGGGCTCTCCCGGCTGCTCGGCGGCACCCACTTCACCGTGGACACCAGCCGCAACGGCGCCGGTCCGCTGCCGGGCGACCGGCCGGAGGGCTGGTGCAATCCGCCGGGCCGGTCGCTCGGTGTGCCGCCGACCGACCGGACCGGGGACGAGCTGGTCGACGCGTATCTGTGGATCAAGCGGCCCGGCGACTCGGACGGCCCCTGCCGGGGCGGCCCGGCCGCCGGAACCTGGTGGCCCGAATACGCGCTGGGGCTGGCCCGCCGCGCGAGGGCCTGAGCCTGCCTCACTCCTCCTCCGCCGCCGGGGCCGGCTGGTGCGGCTGGTGCGCCTGGGCCCCCTTCACCTGGATCCACCGGGCCTCGGACGGGATCCCGTTCCGGTCGGTGACGAAGACCATGTACCAGCCGGGCGGGACGAGGGTGCGGTCCTGGGGGACCTGGACGGTGACGGTGACGCCGTCCGGCTCCTTCGTCAGGCCCAGCTCCACGGAGCGCTGTTCGACGTCGGTGGTGTGGGTGACGGCGCTGGGCCGCATCAGCCGGGCCGTGGCGATCCGGGTGGCGTCCTTGGTCCTGAACGTCGCCCGCCCGTTCTGGTCGAGCTCCTGCGGGCCCTCGTCGAGGACCGGCCGGTCGGCGCCGCCCCGGTACAGGGAGGGCGGGGTGAAGACCTCGATGCGCTGCTCGAAGGTGCCCAGCTTGGTGTTGTCGGTGTCGTCGAAGAGCGGGTCGGAGCCGAAGGTGGCGACCCGGCCGTCGGGCAGCAGCAGCGCCTCGGAGTGGTAGTCGCGGCCGACGGTGGGGTCGGCGGCGGGGGCGAAGGCGTTGGTCTTCGGGTCGTAGAACTGGGCCCGGAGGATGTCGCTGCCGCCGCGGCCTCGGTAGTCCCCGGAGCCGCCCGTGGTGAAGACGGTGTCGTCGGGCATGAGCACGCTGCTCAGGTAGCGGGTGCCCTGCGGGAGGGCGGGCCCGTCGCGGAAGACCGGGCCCTCCTTCGACAGGTCGACGATCGAGGTGCGGGCGGTGGAGGCGGGCGACTCGCCGACCCCGCCGCCGCCGAGGACCATCACCCGCTGGTCCTGCGCGGGCGGCAGGAGGAGGGAGCTGGAGGTCTCCAGCCGGTCGGGGTCGGTGAGGCCGCCCAGCTTGGTGAAGGAGTTCTTCGCCAGGTCCCACAGGCCCGGTTCGCGGCCCTTGTCGGCGGGGCCGTAGCCGGCGTTGGAGCCGGTGTAGAGCAGTTTGCCGCCCTTGGTGAGGAAGAGCGAGGGGTAGGTGGGGAAGTAGCGGAAGGGGCCCTTGGACCACTTCTTGGTGGCGGGGTCGTAGATCTCGTTGTCGCCGGGGACGACGTCGCCGACGTCGTTGAGCCCGGAGACGGCGAGGACCTTGCCGTCGTCGAGGGTGACCAGGGTCGGGTACCAGCGGGCGTCCTTCATGGGGGCGACGGGGATGTACCGCTCGGCCCCGGGGTCGAACTCGTAGGCGGCCCTGATGCCCTGGAAGTCCTGCTTCTCGGTGGTGAGCTTCTGGGCGAGGCCGTAGACGTTGTCGGCCTCCTCGCCCTTGAGGCCGACGACCTCGTACTGCGCGGCCTCCGTGGTCAGCGCCTGCGGTCCCTCCTTCACGGCCTCCACGAAGACCCGTGCCTCGGCGGCGGTGACCTTGGTCTTCCAGGGCTTCATCTGGCCGGACGCGAAGTACGTGATCTCGAACTCGCGCGTGGCCTTGGGGACGGTGACGTCGGTCCTGGAGACGTACTCGACGCCGGACGGGGAGCGGAAGCGGGTGCCCTTCTTCAGGGTGACGGCCCGGTCGGGGCTCTCGTTCTTGACCCGCATGCCGCCGCCGGCCTTCTTGACCTCGCCGTCGAGGATCTCGTAACGGGCGGTGCCGCCGGCGACGAGGAGCCGCCCGTCGGGCAGCGCGGTGTGGCCGGAGCAGAAGAAGTCCTCGGGGGTGGGGATCGACTTGAAGGTGTTCTTCACCGGGTCCCAGAGGACGGTCTCGAAGGTCCCGGCGTCGAACTTCTTCTGGCTGTTGCCGGAGCCCGCGATCAGCAGCACCTTGCCGGTGTGCAGGAGGGCCGCGTGGATGGCGTTGACGCGGTACCGGTCGGGGACGTCGACCACCGACCAGGAGCCGAACTCCCGCTTGTACCCGGGCTGGGCGATCTTGTAGGCGTGGTACTTCTCGGTGGCGAAGGAGACCGCCGCCGGGGCGTTGAGCGCCGCGAGGACGAGGACGGCACCGCTGCCGAGCAGCGTCTTCTTGAACTGCTTGGACGGCCGGTGGGCCATGGCTCACTTCCCTCCGGGCGTCGTGGGCGCGGCGGTGCCGGCCGGCGCGGGCGGCACCGGGGCGGTGACGAGGCCGAGGCCCTCGGCGGCGGCCCTGCCGCGGGCCCGGGTCCGCTCCCTGGCCTGCGCGCGGATCCGCCGGCTGCGCTTGCCGCGCAGGGCGGTGAGGCTCCAGATCACGAGCGGCGCGAGGCTGATGGCGAGGGCGAGGACCGCCCAGGTGCGCATGGCGGCGTGGGTGTGGCCGAACCGCGCGGAGGCCACCAGGGAGGCGATGAGGACCGCCGCCCAGCCGAGGTGGACGCGGAAGGTGCGGACCCCGTCGGGGCTGGCCTCGCCGCCCTTGGGGGTGACGACGAAACGGCCGCGCGTGCGCAGCACGGCGGAGCCGAGGGACTTCAGGTAGATCGGCGCGGAGAGCGCGGACATCGCCATGCCGGCGAGGCCGCCGGATCCCTCGGGTTCGTGGGGTGAGACGTTGTGGCGCCGGTTCCAGAGGTAGAGGCCGACCTGGAGGGCGACGGCGTCGCTGTAGATCATCAGCCAGACCGCGGAGGAGACCTGGGTGCCGGAGGCGCCGATCCACAGGAAGAGGACGCAGCTGAGGATGCCGAGGAACCAGTTGATCGCGGTCATCGGGTAGTAGACGAGCATCAGCGTGTAGTTGAGGAGGCGGCCGGGCGGGGTACGGAAGGGCGCCTTCCAGTACTGCCTGAGCAGCGTCTCGTAGGTGCCCCGGGACCAGCGCAGCTGCTGGGTGAAGAAGTCGGTCCAGGACGCGGGCCCCTCCCCCACCGCGAGGACGTCGGGGGTGTAGACGGAACGCCAGAAACGCCCGGTCACCGGGTTCCTGCGGCGGTGCAGTTCGAAGCCGGTGGCCATGTCCTCGGTGATCGAGTCGTACAGGCCGCCGACCTGCTTGAGGGCGGAGATCCGCACGATGTTGTTGGTGCCGACGAACATGGGCGCGCGGTAGCGGTTGCCGGCCCGCTGGACGAGCGCGTGGAAGAGGAACTGCTGGGACTCCGCGGCCTTGGTGACGGCGGAGGTGTAGTTGCCGTAGACCTGCGGGCCGACGACGAAGGCGACGTCGGGGTCGCGGAAGTAGCCGAGCATCCGCTCCAGGAAGTTCGGCAGCGGCACGTGGTCGGTGTCGACGGAGGCGAAGAACTCGTAGGCGTCGCCGTGCATCGCGAGCCAGGCGTTGTAGTTGCCGTGCTTGGTACGGGTCTTGTGGACGCCCTTCCCGCGGTTCCACTCGGGGACGCCGGCCCGCGTGAAGTGGCGGACGCCGAGCTCCTCGCACAGGGCTTTGGCGTCGGCGTCGTCGCCCTCGTCGAGCAGCCACACGTCGAGCGGCCCCTCGTGCACCAGCCGGACCGCGCCCCGGAGGGTGGCGCGGACCATGGAGAGCGGCTCCTTGCCGGGCACGTACGTGGTGAGGAAGGCGACCCGGGTGCCCTTCTCCGGGTGCACGGGTATGGGGTCGCGGGCGACGAGGGTGGCGTGCGCGATCGAGGTGACGTTCACCAGCATGAAGAAGCAGATCAGCCCGATCGACACGAGCATCACGGTGTCGTACGGGACGCGCCAGCGGTCGTCGCCCTCGCGGACGGTCCAGTGGCTCGGCCAGACGAGGTAGGCGAGCAGCAGCGCGGACAGCAGGGGCGCGAGCCCCATGAGGAGGACGGCCCGTACGCGGTGCGGCTCCTTCGACAGCAGACTGCGGTACCGCACCCGGTAGGCGGCCGGGGCCGGGTCCGTGAGGGGACCGGCGAGCCGGCTGTAGGTGGCGTAGTCGTAGGCTCCCGGCGGCACGGTGCCTCCCGCTGTCGTCGAACAGGTCGATAGCCCCACGAAAGGGGACATTCATCGGTGTGTCGACTGGATGCGGCCGAGCGGGGGTTTCTACGGAATGTCACTCCGACGGCGCAAGGCATAGCGGACGGCCTTCTGGGCGACGGGCCCCAGCTCGTCGAGCGCGGCCATCAGACGGCCCAGCTGTTCGAGCGCGTCGAGGGCGGCTCCGGCACCGTCCGGGTCGACCCCCTCGTACAGCTCCATGCCCACGAAGGAGGCGGCCACGGCCCGGGCGAGCCCGGCCGGATCGACCAGTCCGGCGACCGGACCGCCGGCGAGCACCCGGCGCAGCACCCCCTCGATCTCCTCGATCCACAGGTCGAGCCCGGCGGCCGTCGCGGGCGCGAGCCGCGCGTGGGTCTGCGCCCCGGCGAGCAGCTGCCCGAGCACGGCGACATGTCCGGCCGCCCGCTCCTCGGCGTGCATCTCCCGCCCGAACGCCAGGAGTTCGGAGAGGCTGCCCACCGCGCGCAGCCGCTCGCGGTGCCGGGCGACCCGCTGCTCGGCGCCCCGCAGGCAGGCCGCGGCGAGGAGTTCGTCGAGCGTGCCGAAGTGGTAGAAGATCAACGCCTGGTTGACCCCGGCGGCGGCGGCGACCGAGCGCGCCGAGGTCTTCGCGATGCCCTGCTCGACGAGCGTGCGCAGCGCCCCGTCGAGCAGCCGCTCCCGGGTGTCCTCGGCGCTCACGCCCGTACCTCCTCGCGCACCGGGCGCAGCCCCGGCCGCACCCCGCGCTCGCGCACCGGCGCGTACGTGGCCGCGAACGAGCCCTCGTAGCCGAACAGCGGCCCGACGTACCGGTTGACGACCCGGACCCGAATGCGGAAGCGGCCGGTGCGCTCGTCGAAGGACTCCCGCACCTCGGCGTCGCCGGCGAGGAGTTCGGGCACCCGCAGGTCCACGGGCCCCTCGCGGAAGCGGTGTTCGCCGGAGCGGATGAGCAGCGAGCCGTCGGGCTCGGCGGACAGGCGCAGTTCGCTGGCGAGGTGCTGATGGGTGCCGAGGTAGTCGAGCACGCTGCCGCGCCCGGGGCCGAGCACCATCGTGGCGTCGAAGCGGCGCGGCCCGCCGGGCAGGGCGAAGGTCCGTACGAAGGTGACGGTCTCGCGTCCGTAGGAGTCGAGGTACGGCACGTTCTCGATGGTGAAGGGGACGTCCCGCCCGGTGCGCGGCAGCAGGATGTTGCGGGTGCCGCCGAGCGCGAGGAACGGGCGGATCAGCGGCCGCACCAGCCCCCGGCCGTGCCAGACCCGCTCCATGACGCCCCGCCCGACGCACAGTTCGCCGCTGTCGAGCCCGACGGAGAAGCGCCGCCGCAGCTCGGGGTGGAGCCGCCCGAAGGCCGCCTCCCCCATGGCGGTGCGGAAGATCGAGCTCACGGCCCCTCCAGGGTGACGAGGAGCCGCGGCGCGCGGCTCCGGGACGGCGCGACGCGCAGACACCGGCGGGCCGCCGGGGTACGCGGGGACGGCGGTACGAGCAGGGCGGCGGCGAGCCCGAGGACGGCCGGCGGCACCGCGGCGGGCGACAGGGCGCCGAGCGACAGGAAGCTCGCCGCGACCGGGGCGGCCACGAGCAGGATCCGGGCGGCGGTCTCCAGCAGCCAGTGGACGCGGGCCCGCTCCGGGCTCACCCCGAGCTCGCACCACAGGCGAAGCCGGTCGAAGGACCAGGCGGTGGCCCAGCCCATGAGGGGGCGGAAGAGCAGCCGGTCGGCGAGGCGCCCGAACCGTCCCCAGCGCGGCCGGTAGTCGTAGCCGGTGAGGAAGCGCACGCCGTCCGCCTCGGGCACGTAACGCCAGTAGCCGCTGCCCTCGGCGAGCGGGGACAGCGGGTGCGGCGAGGAGAAGCGGAGGGCGGAGACCCGGTCGCCGCCGGCCCGGTGGCGCTCCCCCGCGGAGACACCGGTGCCGGCGACGGCCAGGAAGGGCAGCACGCGGGTGGCGTAACGGAACCGCTGCGGCTCCCCGTCGGCGCCCGGCAGGTACGTGATCTCGGTGAACCGCAGATCCCACCGCTGGTGCCGCGCCGGATCCTGGGTCCGCTCCCAGAGCGTGTCCAGGTCGGTGCGCACCCGCGCCTCGACGTAGAGCCCCATGGCCCCTCCCCCGTGCCGAGCGTCGTTTTGAGCGACCGCTCAAGAGGGAGAGTAGCGAGTTTTGAGCACCCGCTCAAGGCCGTTCGCGACGCGGACACGACGAAGCCCCCGGTCCTGGTCGGGACCGGGGGCTTTCGCGCGTTCACAGGGGGTCGGCCTCAGGCTCCGAGATGCCGCTCGACCGTCTCGACCTTGGCGGTCAGGCCGTCGGTGACGCCGGGCCGGATGTCCGCCTTCAGGACGACCGAGACCCGGGGCGCCCGCGCCTCCACGGCGGCGACGGCGCGCTTCACGACGTCCATCACCTCGTCCCACTCGCCCTCGATCGACGTGAACATCGCGTCGGTGCGGTTCGGGAGGCCGGACTCGCGCACGACACGGACGGCGTCGGCGACGTACTCGCCGACCTCCTCCCCCACACCGAGGGGGGTCACGGAGAAGGCGACGATCACGCGTTCACCACGCCCTCGCGGCGGGCGCGGGAGGCCATGACCGCGGCCTCGGCCTCGCGCTTGAGCTTGCGCTCGGCGAAGAAGCCGCCGAGCGGGACCACGGAGAGGACGAAGTAGAGGGCGGCGGTGCCGAAGCTCCACTTGGTGCGGTTCCAGGAGTCCAGCCAGAAGAGCACGTAGAGGACGAAGAGGATGCCGTGGATCGCGCCCATCACCGGCACCGCGTTGAAGTCGGTCGTCCGCTTGAGCACGGAGCAGACCAGCAGCAGCAGGAACGACACGGCTTCCGGCGCCGAGACGAGTCGGAGCCGGTGCAGGGAGGAGGCGGTCTTGATGTCCACGGCGGGAATCACCTTCGTTCGATCTTGTGAACGGATGCACAAGGGCCGTTCCATTGTGCATGGGGACTTTGCTGTCCCTTTAGGCGGGGGGCAAGTACCTTCACCCCCGTGGCAACGTTCCGACTCCAAGGCAGCAAAGTGCTCGCCGTGTCCATGACCGGCGACGCCGTGAAGGCGAAGAACGGCTCGATGGTCGCCTATGACGGCCAGATGGCGTTCAAGAAGATGTCCGGCGGAGGCGAGGGCCTGCGCGGCATGGTGACCCGCCGGCTCACCGGCGAGCAGATGGAGGTGATGGAGGTCCGCGGGCAGGGCACCTGCTGGTTCGCCGACCGCGCCTCCGAGATCAACCTCGTACACCTGCACGGCGACAAGCTGTACGTCGAGTCCAGCAACCTCCTCTGCGCCGACGCCGGCCTGCGCACCGGCACCAGCTTCACCGGCCTGCGCGGCGGGGCGACCGGCAACGGCCTGTTCACCACCACCGTCGAGGGCACCGGCCAGGCCGCGATCATGTCCGACGGCCCCGCGGTCGTGCTCCGGGTCACCCCGCAGTACCCGCTGAACGTCGACCCCGGCGCGTACGTCGCCCACCAGGGCAACCTCCAGCAGCACTTCCAGTCCGGTGTGACCTTCCGCACCCTCATGGGCGAGGGCGGCGGCGAGGCCTTCCAGATCCGCTTCGAGGGCGACGGGCTCGTCTACGTGCAGCCCAGCGAGCGCAACACCATCGGGGGCGACGTCTGATGCCCTTCCGCGAGATCAACTCCAAGATGGTCGAGGCC
This sequence comes from Streptomyces sp. NPDC023157, assembly GCF_055560575.1. Lineage (NCBI taxonomy): Bacteria > Bacillati > Actinomycetota > Actinomycetes > Kitasatosporales > Streptomycetaceae > Streptomyces > Streptomyces sp. NPDC023157. The sequence goes on along the minus strand of NZ_JBVHIL010000009.1, from coordinate 124,428 downwards.
ACGGTGATCCCGGGCCAACGGCTCTTCAGCCAGCGTGGCGCGATGCTCGCGTACCGCGGCGACGTCACTTTCACGCCGAACATCGCCGGCGGCCAGGGCGGCCTGATGTCGATGATCGGCCGCCGGGTGGCCGGCGAGGCGACCCCCCTGATGACCGTCGAGGGCAACGGCACCGTGATGTTCGGCCACGGCGGCCACCACATCCAGGTCATCGGCCTCACCGGCGACACCCTGTACGTCGAGGCCGACCGGCTCCTCGCCTTCGACGGCACGCTGGAGCAGGGCACGATGTTCCTGGGCTCCCAGGGCGGCGTCATGGGCATGGTCCGCGGCCAGGTCACCGGGCAGGGCCTGTTCACCACCACCCTGCGCGGACACGGCGCGGTCGCGGTCATGGCCCACGGCGGAGTCATCGAACTCCCCATCGCCCCCGGCCGCCCGGTCCACGTGGACCCGCAGGCCTACGTCGCCCACCACGGCGACGTCCGCAACAAGCTGTCCACCGCGCTGGGCTGGCGCGACATGGTGGGCCGCGGCTCGGGCGAGGCGTTCCAGCTGGAGCTGAGCGGGAGCGGCGCGGTGTACGTCCAGGCCTCGGAGGAGAAGCTGTGAGCACCCTTTCGTCCGGCGGGCCGGTCGCCCTCGACCCGCACTCCCTCCCCTCCGACGACAACGTCAACGCGTACACCTTCTGCGTGGAGCTCAAGGGCTCCCAGTGGTTCCTGCAGAAGGGCAAGATGATCGCCTACTACGGGCGCATCGAGTTCAACGGCATCGGCCACGGCCGGCTCGACCGGCTGGTCCGCACCTCCTTCCACTCGCCGCTGCACGCGAGCGACTGGGTGGTGGCCGAGGGCAGCGGCAAGATGCTCCTCGCCGACCGGGCCTTCGACGTCAACTCGTACGACCTCGACGAGGGCAACCTGACGATCCGTTCGGGCAATCTGCTCGCCTACCAGCCGACCCTGGCCCTCAAGCAGTCGATCGTGCCGGGCTTCGTCACCCTCATCGGCACCGGCAAGTTCGTCGCCGCCTCCAACGGCCCCGTGGTCTTCATGGAGCCCCCGCTCCGCGTCGACCCCCAGGCCCTGGTCGGCTGGGCCGACTGCCCCTCCCCCTGCCACCACTACGACCACGGCTACATGACGGGCGTGATGGGCGGCGTACGGGCCCTGACGGGCCTCGGCGGCACCTCGGGCGAGGAGCACCAGTTCGAGTTCGTCGGCGCGGGCACGGTACTGCTCCAGTCGACGGAGCTCCTCATGCCGGAACGCGCCATCGGCGACCCGGGCGCCCAGCCGGGCGTACCGGGCGGCCACGGGACACCCTCTTCCGGCCAGAGCCCCCTCGGCCAGGTACCGCGCCTTCCCGGACAGCTCGGAGACCTCCAGCGTCGCTTCGGCCTGTGAGCGGTAGTCTGCGGAGTGTGACGTCCTCGAACGTCTGCGCCCGTCGAACGGGGCTCGGGGGCCGGGTCCGGGTGCCCGGCGTCACACCTTCCCACTTCGTCAAGTTTTCAACTTCTTAGGTAGAATCCATATATGGAGACCGAGACGGCCACCCCCTGGCTCACCGATGCCGAGCAGTGCGCCTGGCGCACCTACCTCGACGTCAACAGGATGCTGACGTACCAGATGGAGAAGGACCTCCAGCCCTTCGGCCTGACCATGAACGACTACGAGATTCTGGTGAATCTGTCCGAGTCGGCGGACCGGCGGCTGCGGATGAGCGACCTCGCGGCGGCCACGCTCCAGTCGAAGAGCCGGCTCTCGCACCAGATCACCCGGATGGAGAACGCCGGGCTGGTGCGCCGTGAGAACTGCGAGTCGGACCGGCGCGGTCTGTACGCGGTGCTGACCGACCACGGCATGGAGACCATGCGCAAGGTCGCTCCGCACCACGTCGAGTCCGTGCGCAAGCACTTCATCGGCCTGCTGAGCCCCGAGGCGCTGACCGACCTCCACGACTCGCTCAAGCCCGTCGCCGAGCAGCTGCGCGGGCGGAGAGGCAAGCCGTAGGACCCCGTACGCGTACGGGAAGGGCCCGGCAACCTGGTGACAGGTGCCGGGCCCTTCCCGTGGTCCCAGGGCGCGCTCAGTGCCCCGTCAGGCTCGCGATCAGCTCGTCGGAGGCCGCGTACGGGTCCAGCTCGCCGGCCGTGATGCGCTCGGCGAGCGCGTCCAGGCGCCGGTCGCCGTGCAGGTCGCCGATCCGCTCGCGCAGCGCCGTGATGGTGATGGTCTCGACCTCGCGGGCGGCGCGGGAGCGGCGGCGCTCGGCGAGGACGCCGTGCTCCTCCATCCACGCGCGGTGCTTCTCCAGGGCCTCCACGACCTCGTCGACGCCCTCGCCCCGGGCGGCGACGGTCTTGACGATCGGGGGGCGCCAGTCGCCGGGCCCGCGGGCCTCGCCCAGGCCCAGCATGTGGTTGAGCTCGCGGGCGGTGGCGTCGGCGCCGTCCCGGTCGGCCTTGTTGACCACGTACACGTCGCCGATCTCCAGGATGCCCGCCTTGGCGGCCTGGATGCCGTCGCCCATGCCCGGGGCGAGGAGGACGACCGACGTGTCGGCCTGGGAGGCGATCTCCACCTCCGACTGGCCGACGCCGACGGTCTCCACGAGGACCACGTCGCAGCCGGCCGCGTCCAGCACCCGGATGGCCTGCGGGGCGGACCAGGCGAGGCCGCCCAGGTGCCCGCGTGTGGCCATGGAGCGGATGTAGACGCCCGGGTCGGAGGCGTGCTCCGACATCCGCACCCGGTCGCCGAGCAGCGCGCCGCCGCTGAACGGCGAGGACGGGTCGACGGCGAGGACGCCGACCCGCTTGCCCGCCCGGCGGTACGCGCTGACCAGCGCCGAGGTCGAGGTCGACTTGCCGACGCCGGGCGAGCCGGTCAGGCCCACCACGTACGCGTTGCCGGTGAGCGGCGCGAGCGCCGCCATGACCTCGCGCAGCTGCGGGGACGCCCCCTCCACGAGCGAGATCAGCCGGGCCACGGCACGCGGCCGGCCCTCCCGTGCCTGGGCGACCAGAGCGGGGACGTCCACCATCAGCGGTGCTCCTTGCGTGGGTGACTTACTTTCCGGAAACGCCGGGGACGCGCACGATCAGGGCGTCGCCCTGGCCGCCGCCGCCGCACAGCGCGGCCGCGCCGACACCGCCGCCGCGCCGCTTGAGCTCCAGGGCCAGGTGCAGCACCACGCGGGCGCCGGACATGCCGATGGGGTGGCCGAGCGCGATGGCGCCGCCGTTGACGTTCACCTTTTCCGGGGTGACGCCGAGGTCCTTCATTGACTGGTGGGCGACCGCGGCGAAGGCCTCGTTGATCTCGATGAGGTCCAGGTCGGCGACGTCCAGGCCCTCCTTCTTGAGGGCGTGCAGGATGGCGTTGGACGGCTGCGACTGGAGCGAGTTGTCCGGGCCGGCCACGTTGCCGTGGGCGCCGATCTCGGCGATCCACTCCAGGCCCAGCTCCTCGGCCTTGGCCTTGCTCATGACGACCACGGCGGCGGCGCCGTCGGAGATCTGCGAGGAGGTGCCGGCGGTGATGGTGCCGTCCTTGGCGAAGGCCGGGCGCAGCTTGCCGAGGGACTCGGCGGTGGTCTCGGCGCGGATGCCCTCGTCCTGGGAGAAGACGACCGGCTCGCCCTTGCGCTGCGGGATCTCGACCGGGGTGATCTCGGCCTCGAAGATCCCGTTCTTCTGGGCGGCGGCGGCGCGCTGGTGCGAGAGCGCGGCGATCTCGTCCTGGACGTCGCGCGGGATGCCGAGGCGGGTGTTGTGCTTCTCGGTGGACTCGCCCATGGCGATGTTCTCGAAGGCGTCGGTCAGACCGTCGTACGCCATGGCGTCGAGCATCTCGATGGCGCCGTACTTGTAGCCCTCGCGCGACTTGGGCAGCAGGTGCGGGGCGTTGGTCATGGACTCCTGGCCGCCGGCGACGACGATGTCGAACTCGCCCGCGCGGATCAGCTGGTCGGCGAGCGCGATGGCGTCGAGGCCGGAGAGACACACCTTGTTGATGGTGAGGGCCGGGACGTTCATCGGGATGCCGGCCTTGACGGCGGCCTGGCGGGCGGGGATCTGGCCGGCGCCCGCCTGGAGCACCTGGCCCATGATCACGTACTGCACCTGGTCGCCGCCGATGCCGGCGCGGTCCAGGGCGGCCTTGATCGCGAAACCGCCGAGGTCGGCGCCCGAGAAGGACTTGAGCGAGCCGAGCAGGCGACCCATGGGCGTGCGGGCGCCCGCGACGATCACTGAGGTGGTACCGGTCGTTCCAGACATGAGGCACAGCCCCTTGGGATGAGGAGTGAACGAGGGTTTACCGCCAATGTACTGAGCGGTGCCGCGCCGGGTCACCGGCCTGCCGGTGTGATCGCGCGCACGTTGCGTAACCATCCGGTCGGCGCTGCACTGGAGGAATGCTGACGCGAATCGACCACATCGGAATCGCCTGCCGGAACCTCGACGAGACCGTCGCGTTCTACAAGGCCACCTACGGTTTCGAGGTCTTCCACGAAGAGGTGAACGAGGAGCAGGGCGTCCGCGAGGCCATGCTCAAGATCAACGAGACCTCGGACGGCGGGGCCTCCTATCTCCAGCTCCTGGAACCGACCCGGGAGGACTCGGCGGTGGGCAAGTGGCTCGCCAAGAACGGCGAGGGCGTGCACCACATCGCCTTCGGCACGGCGGACGTGGACGCGGACGCGCAGGACATCCGTTCCAAGGGCGTCCGGGTGCTCTACGACGAGCCGCGGATCGGCTCCATGGGGTCCCGCATCACCTTCCTCCACCCGAAGGACTGCCACGGCGTGCTGACCGAACTGGTCACCTCGGCGGAGCCCTCGGCTGACCACTCCTCAGCGGAGCACTGACCTCCGGATTCCCGGCCCGGTAGAGTGGGCGACTCCGGGCCGGGGCCGGTCGGAGCCGTGCGCGCACGGGTCCGTAGTCGGGATTGTCGGGGTCGTCCGATCTGCCACGATTCCCCGGGGGTCCGTCCTCGGCCGGTGAGGACGTGATCGCTGGAGTTGCGATCAGGGTTGGGGTCTCCCCTGCTCGAAGAGCTCGGGGAAGGATGGGACCGCGCAGTGCGGGGCTACGAACGCCAGGAGAGCCAGCGAGCCGAAGACGACCATCTCTCGCGGTTCGAAGCCGAGATGGACCGGCTGAAGACCGAGCGGGAGAAGGCCGTCCAGCACGCCGAGGACCTCGGCTACCAGGTCGAGGTGTTGCGCGCCAAGCTGCACGAGGCGCGTCGCACCATCGCGTCCCGTCCCGCCTACGACAGCGCGGACATCGGCTATCAGGCCGAGCAGATGCTGCGTAACGCGCAGGCGCAGGCGGAGCAGTTGCGCCAGGACGCCGAGCGCGAGTTGCGCGAGGCGCGCGCCCAGACCCAGCGCATCCTCCAGGAGCACGCGGAGCAGCAGGCGCGGCTCCAGTCGGAGCTGCACACCGAGGCGGTCACCCGCCGTCAGCAGCTCGACCAGGAGCTGAACGAGCGCCGCCAGACCGTCGAGGCGCACGTCAACGAGAACGTGGCGTGGGCCGAGCAGCTGCGGGCCCGTACGGAGTCGCAGGCCCGCCGGCTGATGGAGGAGTCCCGCGCCGAGGCCGAGCAGTCGCTGGCCGCCGCGCGCGCCGAGGCGGCCCGGGTCGCCGAGGAGACCCGCCGCCGGATCGGTTCCGAGGCCGAGTCGGCCCGTGCCGAGGCGGAAGCGATTCTGCTGCGCGCCCGCAAGGACGCCGAGCGGATGCTCGGCGCCGCCTCCAGCCAGGCCCAGGAGGCCACCAGCCACGCCGAGCAGCTGCGCTCGGCCACCACCGCCGAGACGGACCAGGCCCGCCGCGAGGCCGCCGAGCTGTCCCGGGCCGCGGAGCAGCGCCTCCAGGCTGCCGAGGAGAGGCTGCGCGAGGCCCGTACGGAGGCCGAGCGGGCGCTCAGCGAGGCCAAGGACTCCGCGGCGAAGCAGATCGCCTCCGCCGAGTCGGTCAACGAGCAGCGCACCCGGACCGCGAAGGCGGAGATCGCGCGCCTGGTCGGCGAGGCCACCAAGGAGGCCGAGGCTCTCAAGGAGCAGGCCGCGGAGAAGCTGCGCGAGGCGACCGCCGAGGCGGAGAAGCTGGTCTCAGAGGCCTCGGAGAAGGCCCGTACGGTGGCCGCCGAGGACTCCGCCGCCGCGCTCGCCAAGGCCGCGCGGACCGCCGAGGAGGTCCTGACCAAGGCGTCGGAGAACGCCCAGGAGACCACCCGCAAGGCGGCCGAGGAGGCCGAGCGGATCCGCCGCGAGGCGGAGGCCGAGGCGGACCGGCTGCGGTCCACCGCCGAGGAGCAGGCCGACGAGCTGCTGGGCTCGGCGAAGGACGACACCCAGGAGTACCGCGCCAAGACGGTCGAGCTGCAGGAGGAGGCGCGCCGGCTGCGCGGCGAGGCCGAGCAGCTGCGGGCCGAGGCGATCGCCGAGGGCGAGCGGATCCGCGGCGAGGCCCGGCGGGAGGCCGTCGGCCAGATCGAGGAGGCCGCGCGGACCGCCGAGGAGCTGCTGACCAAGGCGCGGAGGGACGCGGACGAGCAGCGGACGGGCGCCGGCGCGGAGGCCGAGCGGGTCCGCGGCGAGGCCATGGAGCGGGCGCAGACCCTGCGCACCCAGGCCGAGGAGACGCTGGAGCGCACCCGTGCCGAGGCCGAGCGGATGCGGGCCGAGGCGGAGGAGCAGGCCGAGGCGGTCAAGGAGGCGGCGGAGGAGATCGCCGTCGCCGTGCGCGACGAGGCCGAGCGGGCCGCCGCGGCGCGGCAGGCGGAGGCCGCCGAGGAGCTGGCCCGGCTGCACACCGAGGCGGAGACGAAGCTGTCGGCCGCCGGTGAGGAGCTGACCGGCGCGCGGGCCGAGGGCGAGCGGATCCGGCGGGAGGCCGCCGAGGAGACCGACCGGCTGCGTACGGAGGCCGCCGAGCGGATCCGTACGCTGCAGGCGCAGGCCGAGCAGGAGGCCGAGCGGCTGCGCGCGGAGGCCTCGCAGGACGCGTCGACGGCGCGTTCCGAGGCGGAGTCCGCCGCCACGACGCTGCGCGAGGAGGCCGAGCGGGAGGCCGAGCGGCTGAGGTCCGAGGCACAGGAGACCGCGGACCGGGTGCGGGCGGAGGCCGCGGCCGCCGCCGAGCGGGTCGCCGCCGAGGCCGCGGAGGCGCTGTCCGCCGCGCAGGAGGAGGCCAACCGGCGCCGCCGGGAGGCCGAGGAGACGCTGGACTCGGCGCGTGCCGAGGCCGGCCGGGAGCGCGAGCTCGCCCGGGAGCGCAGCGAGGACCTGCTGGCCTCCGCCCGCAAGCGGGTGGAGGAGGCCCAGGCCGAGGCGCACCGGCTGGTCGAGGAGGCCGACGCCCGCGCCACGGAGATGGTGTCCGCGGCCGAGCAGACCGCGCAGGAGGTGCGGGACTCGGTCTCGGGTCTGCGCGAGGCGGCCGAGGAGGAGATCGCGGGTCTGCGCAGCGCGGCCGAGCACTCCGCGGAACGCACCCGTACCGAGGCGCAGGAGGAGGCGGACCGGGTCCGCGCCGACGCGTACGAGGAGCGGGAGCGGGCCACCGAGGACGCGAACCGCACCCGTGGGCGCGCGCAGGAGGAGTCCGAGGCGGCGAAGGCGCTGGCCGAGCGGACGGTGACGGACGCGCTCGCGGAGGCGGAGAAGCTGCGGGCGGACACCGCGGAGTACGCGCAGCGGGTACGGACCGAGGCGACGGACGCGCTGGCCTCGGCCGAGCAGGACGCGGCCCGCACCCGTGCGGACGCCCGGGACGACGCCAACCGGATCCGTTCGGAGGCGGCCGCCCAGTCGGAGACCGTGGTGGGCGAGGCCCGCGCGGAGGCCGAGCGGATCGCCGCCGAGGCGGAGCAGGTCCTGGACGAGGCCCGTCAGGCGGCGGACAAGCGCCGTTCGGACGCGGCCGAGCAGGCCGACAGCCTGGTGGGCGAGGCGACGGCGGAGGCCGAGCGGATCGCCGCCGAGGCGGAGCAGGTCCTCGACGAGGCCCGGCAGACCGCCGACAAGCGCCGTTCCGACGCCGCCGAGCAGGCCGACAGCCTGGTGGGCGAGGCCACGGCGGAGGCCGAGCGGATCACGTCGGAGGCCGCCGAGCTCCTGGAGAGCACCGAGCAGGACGCGGCCCGGCTGCGTACCGAGGCCGAGCAGGTCAAGGTGGACGGCGAGGCGCACGCGCAGGCGCTGCGGACGGCCGCCCTGGAGGACGCCGACCGGATCCTGGACGAGGCCCGGCAGGCCGCCGACAAGCGCCGTTCGGACGCGGCCGAGCAGGCGGACGCCCTGGTCGCCGAGGCCATGGCGGAGGCCGAGCGGATCACCACGGAGGCCGCCGAGCTCCTGGAGAGCACCGAGCAGGACGCGGCCCGGCTGCGTACCGAGGCCGAGCAGGTCAAGGCCGACGGCGAGGCGGAGGCGGAGGCGCTGCGCGCCGCGGCCCGCGCCGACGCCGAGCAGCTGCTCGACGAGGCCCGGCAGGCCGCCGACAAGCGGCGTGCCGACGCCGCCGAGCAGGCCGACACCCTCGTCGGCGAGGCGACGGCGGAGGCCGAGCGGATCCGCGCCGCGTCGGAGCGGGTCAGGGCGGACGCCGAGGCGGCGGCCGAGGAGATGCGTTCCGAGGCGCGCGCCGAGGCCGACCGGACCCTCGACGAGGCCCGTGAGGCCGGTGCGAAGAAGCGCGCGGACGCGGCCGAGCAGGCCGACCAGTTGATGGCGAAGGCCCAGGAGGAGGCGCTGCGCGCCACCACCGAGGCGGAGACGCAGGCGGACACGATGGTCGGCGCGGCCCGCAAGGAGGCCGAGCGGATCGCCGCCGAGGCGACCATCGAGGGCAACTCGCTGGTGGAGAAGGCCCGTACGGACGCGGACGAGCTGCTGATCGGGGCGCGCAGCGACGCCACGGCCATAAGGGACCGCGCGGAGGAGCTGCGCGCCCGGGTCGAGGCCGAGATCGAGGAGCTGCACGAGCGGGCCCGGCACGAGACGTCCGAGCAGATGAAGACGGCGGGCGAGCGCGTGGACAAGCTGGTGAAGGCGGCGACCGAGCAGCGGGCCGAGGCCGAGGAGAAGTCCAAGGAGATGCTCTCCGAGGCGAGTTCCGAGGCGAGCAAGGTGCGGATCGCCGCGGTGAAGCGGGCGGAGGCGCTCCTCAAGGAGGCCGAGCAGAAGAAGGCGTCGCTCGTCGCGGAGGCGGAGAAGATCAAGGCGGAGGCCGAGCGGGAGGCCGAGCAGACCGTCGAGGAGGGCCGGCGCGAGCTGGAGGTGCTGGTCCGCCGGCGCGAGAGCATCAATGCCGAGATCTCCCGTGTCCAGGACGTCCTCGAAGCGTTGGAGTCTTTCGAGGCGCCGGGCGGAGGGGCGAAGTCCGCCGGAGCCCAGACGGTCAAGGCGGGCGCTTCCACGGGGTCCACTCGTTCGAGTGGCAAGTCTTCGGAGAGCTAGCCACTCAAAAGGCTGGACATTCTCCAGATCAAACGGGCATACGCTCGATGACACGCCGCTTCGGCCCCTAGGATTCCCTCTAACACCTCACCGGTCTCTTTCGACAGGAACCTCATGAGCGACACATCCTCCCCCTTCGGCTTCGAGCTCGTGCGGCGTGGTTACGACCGCGGTCAGGTGGACGACCGCATTACCAAGCTCGTCGCCGACCGTGACAGCGCCCTGTCGCGCATCACCTCTCTGGAAAAGCGCATCGAGGAACTCCACCTCGAAACGCAGAACGCCCAGGCCCAGGTCAGCGACGCCGAGCCGTCGTACGCCGGTCTCGGTGCCCGCGTGGAGAAGATCCTCCGGCTCGCCGAGGAGGAGGCGAAGGACCTGCGTGAGGAGGCCCGTCGCGCCGCCGAGCAGCACCGCGAGCTGGCCGAGTCGGCCGCCCAGCAGGTACGCAACGACGCGGAGTCCTTCGCGGCCGAGCGCAAGTCGAAGGCCGAGGACGAGGGCGTCCGGATCGTCGAGAAGGCACAGGGCGAGGCCAACTCGCTGCGCTCCGAGGCGCAGAAGGACGCGCAGTCGAAGCGCGAGGAGGCGGACGCCCTCTTCGAGGAGACCCGCGCCAAGGCCGCCCAGGCCGCCGCGGACTTCGAGACCAACCTGGCCAAGCGCCGCGAGCAGTCGGAGCGGGACCTGGCCGCGCGTCAGGCGAAGGCCGAGAAGCGTCTGGCCGAGATCGAGCACCGCGCGGAGCAGCTGCGCCTGGAGGCCGAGAAGCTGCGCACGGACGCGGAGCGCCGGGCCCGCCAGACGGTGGAGACCGCGCAGCGCCAGGCCGAGGACATCGTGGCCGACGCGAACGCGAAGGCCGACCGGATCCGCAGCGAATCGGAGCGCGAGCTGGCGGCGCTGACGAACCGCCGCGACTCGATCAACGCGCAGCTGACCAACGTCCGCGAGATGCTGGCCACGCTGACCGGTGCCGCGGTGGCCGCGGCCGGCTCCCCGATCGACGACGAGCGGACCGCGGGCGTCCCCGCCCAGCAGTCCCGCTAGCCGCCGGCGGCCCGTGGGGCCGTCAGGAGCGCCCGAAAACCCCCTGTCATTCCGGTGGCGGGGGGTTTCGCGTGCCCGTAGGTTGATACGCATGATCGAGCTGCAGGGCCTCACCAAGCGGTACGGGTCGAAGGTCGCGGTCGACCGTCTCAGCTTCACCGTGCGGCCCGGGGTGGTCACCGGATTCCTGGGGCCGAACGGGGCGGGCAAGTCGACCACGATGCGGATGATGCTGGATCTGGACAACCCGACGAGCGGGACGGTCCGGATCGACGGCAAGCACTACCGGGAGCTCCAGGAGCCACTGAAGTACATCGGGGCGCTGTTGGACGCCAAGGCGATGCACGGCGGCCGCTCGGCGTACAACAACCTGCTGTGCCTGGCCCAGGCGAACCGCATCCCGGAGCAGCGGGTCGGCGAGGTGCTCGATCTGGTGGGCCTGACGGCGGTGGCGCGGAAGAAGTCGAAGGGCTTCTCGCTCGGCATGGGCCAACGGCTGGGAATCGCCTCGGCGTTGCTCGGGGATCCCGAGATCCTGATGTTCGACGAACCCGTCAATGGTCTGGACCCCGAGGGAATTCACTGGATCCGCAATCTGATGAAGGCGCTCGCGGCGGAGGGCCGGACGATCTTCGTTTCCAGCCATCTCATGAGTGAAATGGCGCTGACGGCGGATCATCTCATCGTCATCGGGCAGGGAAGGCTGCTGGCCGACACGTCGATGGCGGATTTCATCCAGCAGAATTCCCGGAGTTACGTACGGCTGCGCTCCCCGCAGCAGGAACGCCTGCGGGATCTGCTGCACGCCAACGGTCTTGTCGCCGTCGAGGCGGGCGGCGGGACGCTGGAGGTCGACGGGACGACGACCGAGAAGCTGGGCGAGCTCGCGGCCTCCCATCAGATCGTGCTGCACGAGCTGAGCTCCCAGCGGGCCTCGCTCGAAGAGGCGTTCATGCAGATGACGGCGGGTGCGGTGGAGTACCACGCGCACGGGACGGACGTACACGGTGGCGGGGGCGTGCCCCACGCCCCGGCCGACGGGCCCCGCTGGGGCGAGAGCTTCGAGGGAGCCTGATCCATGGCAGCGGCATCCGCGGTCCTCCAGTCGGAATGGACCAAGATCCGGACGGTTTCGTCGACGGTGTGGACGCTGGCGTGCGCCCTGCTCGTCACGGTGGCGATGAGCGCGGCGCTGTGCGCGCTGATGAGCTCCCAGTACGCCAAGCTGTCCGACGTCGAGCGCGCGACCTTCGACCCCACCTTCCTCAGCTTCTCCGGGATGGTGCTCGGGCAGCTGGCGATGGTGGTCTTCGGCGTGCTGGTGGTCGGCACCGAGTACTCCTCGGGCATGATCCGCACCTCGCTGGCGGCCGTGCCGCAGCGCGCGAGTTTCCTCTTCTCGAAGATCGCCGTGGCCGGGGGTCTCGCCCTGCTGGTGGGCCTCGCGACCAGCTTCCTGTCCTTCTTCCTCGGCCAGGCGCTGCTCGGTGACCACCGCACCACGCTGGGCGCGGACAACGTGCTGCGGGCGGTGGTCGGCGGCGGCCTCTACATGGGCCTGATCGCGATCTTCTCGATGGGTGTGGCGACGATGCTGCGCTCCTCGATGCTGTCGCTCGGCATCCTGGTGCCGTTCTTCTTCCTGATCTCCCAGATCCTGTCGGCGGTGCCGAAGGCCAAGGAGGTCGCCCGTTACTTCCCCGACCAGGCCGGCTCCAAGATCATGCAGGTCGTGCCGGACGCGATGGGCTCGGACAAGGCGCCGTACGGGCCGTGGGCGGGCCTCGGGATCATGCTGATCTGGGTGGCGGCGTCGCTGCTCGGCGGCTACCTGGTGCTGAAGAACCGGGACGCGTAGCTCCCCGCTCCTTGGGCGCCTTACGGGAACGTCACGGTTCCGCTTCGTCGGAACCGTCAACGGCTGGTTAAGCTCCTAGCTCATACGGGGGGCTCCGGCCACCGGCCTTCACGCCCCGACGACGACCTGACCTGTCGATGGGGCTGGAGAATGATCGAGGCAGTCGGCCTGACGAAGCGCTACGGCGCCCAGACGGCCGTGTACAACCTTTCCTTCCAGGTGAGGCCCGGCCATGTCACCGGCTTCCTGGGCCCCAACGGCTCGGGCAAGTCCACGACCATGCGCATGATCCTCGGCCTGGACACACCGTCCGCCGGCCATGTCACGATCGGCGGCCACCCGTTCCGGCAGCTGCCGAACGCGCCCCGGCAGGTCGGCGCGCTGCTCGACGCGAAGGCCGTGCACGGCGGCCGCAGCGCCCGCAACCACCTCCTGTCGCTCGCCCAGCTCGCCGGGATCCCGGCGCAGCGGGTCGACGAGGTGCTCGGGGTCGTGGGCCTCCAGGACGTCGCCAGGCGCCGCTCCAAGGGCTTCTCGCTCGGCATGGGGCAGCGGCTCGGCATCGCGGCGGCGCTCCTCGGCGACCCGCAGGTGCTGCTCTTCGACGAGCCGGTCAACGGCCTGGACCCCGAGGGCATCCTCTGGGTGCGCAACCTGATGAAGAAGCTGGCCTCCGAGGGGCGGACGGTCTTCGTCTCCAGCCATCTGATGAGCGAGATGGCGCTGACCGCCGACCACCTGATCGTGATCGGCCGGGGGCAGCTGCTCGCCGACATGAGCGTGACGGACTTCATCTCGGCGAACTCGGCGGACTTCGCCCGGGTCCGCACGCCGGGGACCGAGCCGCAGCAGCGGGAGAAGCTGACCACGGTGCTCACCGAGGCCGGCGGCCAGGTGATGCCGGAGCCGGACGGCGCGCTGCGGGTGACCGGGCTCCCGCTGCACCGGATCAGCGACCTGGCGCACGGCGCGGACGTGCGCCTGTGGGAGCTCTCCCCGCACCAGGCCTCGCTGGAGGAGGCGTACATGCGGATGACGCAGGGCACCGTCGACTACCGCTCGACCGACGACCGGCTGGCCCACCTCCAGGCGCCGCAGCCGCAGCCGCCGTACGGGCACCGGCAGCCGGAGGGGTACGCGGTCCCGGAGGTGCCGCAGCAGGGCTGGTACGCCCCGCCGCCGCCCGGACAGAACCCGTACGCCACCCCGCAGAACCCGCAGCAGCAGGGCCAGAACCCCGAGGACGCCCGATGACCGCCCCGTACGCCTACGTCTCCCCCATCCCGGTCCGCAGGGCGCACCTCGGTGACGCGCTGGCCTCCGAGTGGACGAAGATCCGCTCGGTGCGCTCCACGATGTGGACGCTGGGGGTCATGGTGCTGCTGATGGTGGGCATCGGCCTCGGTGTCGCGGGCATCGCGTCGGCCTCGAACGCCCCGATGGAGGAGGCGTCCGCGCTCGGCTTCGGCTTCTTCGGGATGCTGCCGGCCTCGATCTGCGTGATCACGCTGGGCGTCCTGACGGTCACCTCCGAGTACGGCACCGGCATGATCCGTACGACCCTGACGGCCTGCCCGAGCCGGGCCCGGGTGCTCACGGCGAAGGCGATCGTCTTCTTCCTGCTGGTCTTCACGGTCACCACCGTGGTGGCGGCCCTCGTGGGGGCCGCGCAGGTCGCCATGGTGGACACGGCGGCTACGCCGACCACGGCCGAGTGGCTGCGGGCGACGGTCGGGGCGGGCGCCTACCTCGCCCTGCTCGGGCTGGTGTCGCTGGCGGTGGGGACGCTCATCCGGCACTCGGCCGGCGCGATCACGGTGATGATCGGTCTGCTGCTGCTCCCGCTGGTGGCGGCCCTGTTCATGTTCTCCGAGGCGCTGAAGTCGGTGCAGGAGTTCCTGTTCACCTACTCGATCCCCTCGCAGATGATCGCGCTGTACAGCGACGCCGCCCCCTTCGGGGAGAACGGCCCGGCGGGCTGGGAGCCGCTGTGGATCGTGCTGGGGGCCGCCGCGGTGACGCTCGGCGGCGGCTACGCCCTGCTGAACAGCAAGGACGTGTAGGACCCGGCCCCGGGCTCCCCGGGGTCAGTACTTCGGCGCGTTGCGGGACCGCTGCACCCGGCTGGTGCGGCGGTCCTTCGCGTTCCAGCAGGCCTTGTGCCAGTGCCTGCGGTCGTCCACTCCCCCGTACTCGGGCCAGGCCACCACGTGCGGGGCGCCGCCGGGGATCTCCTGGTCGCAGCCGGGGCAGCGGTAGCGCTTGCCGGGCGCGCTGGCGCCGGCGACATGGCGGACGTACCACTCCTCGCCCTGCCAGGTCTCGCTGCGCTGCGAGCCGCCGTACCGGTCGCCCGGGTCACCCTGCGGATCGGGGTTCGCGCCTCCTCGGGCGCGGTTGTGGCGCGGGGACACTTCGACACCTCACGGGGGCGTAGACACTGAAGGTTCCGTCCAGCCTACGGGCCGCGACGGAGTCGTTCCGCACCCACCCGTGGCGGATCAGCCGAAAATCGCAAGAACTTCATGAACGCCCGTTGCCTTTGGCACGTGTCAGACGTTGTTGCCGGTACGAGGGGGAGTTCACGAGGGGGAGAACGCGTCGGCCGCAAGGAGGCAGAAGGCGATGCGCGTGGGTACGTTCGTGCTGGCCGCCCAGTTCCCGGGCCAGGGCCAGCAGGAGGCGCTGCACCGGGCGGTGCGGACCGCCGAGGCGGCCGAGGAGGCGGGGCTCGACTCCGTCTGGCTCGCCGAGCACCACTTCGTGCCGTACGGGGTCTGCCCGTCGGCCGTCACCCTGGCCGCGCTGCTCCTCGGGCGCACCCGCCGGCTGCGGGTCGGCACGGCGGTCAGCGTGCTGCCGAGCGCCCACCCGGTCGCGCTGGGCGAGCAGGCCGCCCTGCTGCACGTGACCTCCGGGGGAAGATTCACCCTCGGGGTGGGCCGGGGCGGGCCGTGGGTGGACCTGGAGGTGTTCGGCCCGGGGCTCCCGGCGTACGAGGGGGGCTTCCCCGAATCGCTGGACCTGCTGCTCCGCTGGCTGCGCGAGCCCCGGGTCGGCGCCCAGGGGGAACGATTCGCTTTCCGTGAGGTGGCCGTCGTGCCGGCCCCCGGCGAGCTGATCGGCGGACCGGCCTCCCCCGAGGTGGTGGTCGCCTGCACCTCGCCGACGAGCGTGCGGCTGGCCGCCGAGCGGGGGCTGCCGATGCTCCTCGGCATGCACTGCGGGGACGAGGAGAAGGCCGAGATGGTCGCCTGCTGGGAGCGGGCCGCGCGGGAGGCCGGGCGCGGGCGGGACGAGATCGAGCGGATCGGCGCCGGGCATGTCTCGGCCGGTGTGGTGCAGCTCGCGGACCGCGGCGCGGACGCGGCGGAGGTGCTGGTGAAGGCGATGCCGGGCTGGCTGAAGCAGGGGCTTGACGCCCATGTGACCGTGGACGGCCGGCAGCGGTCGATGCGCGATCCGGTGGCGTACACGGAGCTGCTGTGCGGGCTGCACCCGGTGGGCACGCCGAAGCTCGCGGCGGACCGGCTCGCGGCGACCTCCGAGCGGACCGGGATCACCCGCTTCGCGCTGCTCGCCGAGGGCTCGGGCGAGCTCGCCGGCACCGAGGAGAACGTGCGGCGGCTGGGCGCCGAGGTGCTCCCGCTGCTGGTCTGACCCGCGTACGGGTGGGGCAGGACCGTGCTGCCGCTTCCGCGTCTCTTCGCTCTCCCGCGACGCGGAGCGACAGCACCAGGCCTTGTCAGCAGTCGCGCAGTTCGGGCGACTGGTTGAGCAGCTGGCCCCGTATGGAGGTGAAGCGGGCGAGCCGCTCGTCCACGGCCGGGTCCAGCGGGAAGACCGCCACGCGGTGGCAGTTCTGGAAGGCGAGACGCACACCGAAGTGCCGCTGGAGCGCACCACGGATGGCATCGCTCGCCAGTGCGCGCAGCAGCTGACCACGTGCCTGCTCGTCCGGCGGCGGCGTCTGGTTGTCGGCGAACTCGCCGCCGTCGACCTTCAGCTGTGCCACCAGAGAGCTGATCATCTCCCATGCGTAGGGCAGGGAGGTCCGGACGCAGTCGACGAAGTCGGCTTCGTCGACCTCGCCTCGCTCGGCCTGTTCCAACAGCGCCGGTGAGACGTCGAGCGACATGGGTTCTCCTCTCGCGACCCCGACGGGCGGGGTCTTGCGGGCAGGGTCAGAGGCCGGCGACGCGCACGCAGCGTGCACGGGCGACGACCTCCTGTCTTCCACGGTAAGCGCGCCGGTCTGCCCGCACCAGGAGATTGGGCACACAACCGGCCAATAAGTGACGGTCGTTGGGCGTGCGCCGGGCGGGCGTAACGGCCCGAATCGCGTCGGAAGGCGTCCGTCTTGTAGCGTTGCGGACCATGCGTCTCGTCATTGCCCGCTGTTCCGTGGACTACGCGGGCCGGCTCACCGCCCACCTGCCCTCCGCACCCCGTCTGATCCTGGTCAAGGCAGACGGCAGCGTCTCCATCCACGCGGACGACCGCGCGTACAAACCGCTCAACTGGATGTCGCCGCCGTGCACCCTGAAGGAGGGGGCCGACGGTGAGGCGGGCATCTGGACCGTGATCAACAAAGCGGGCGAGAAACTGATCATCACGATGGAGGAGATCCTCCACGATTCCTCGCACGAGCTCGGTGTCGACCCCGGTCTGATCAAGGACGGCGTCGAGGCGCACCTGCAGGAGCTGCTCGCGGACCGTATCGAGACGCTGGGCGAGGGGTGGACGCTGGTCCGCCGCGAGTACCCGACGGCGATCGGCCCGGTGGACATCCTGTGCCGCGACTCCGACGGCGCGACGGTCGCGGTGGAGATCAAGCGGCGCGGCGAGATCGACGGCGTCGAGCAGCTGACCCGCTACCTGGAGCTGCTCAACCGCGACCCGCACCTGGCGCCGGTCAAGGGCATCTTCGCGGCCCAGGAGATCAAGCCGCAGGCCCGCGTGCTCGCCAACGACCGCGGCATCGACTGCGTGGTGCTCGACTACGACGCGCTGCGCGGCATCGAGGACGACAAGCTGCGCCTGTTCTGACCTTACGGACACAGGTACGAGTAAGGCCCGGGTGCCCCATGGCATCCGGGCCTTCGTCGTACTCGGGGTCCGCGGGTCAGGCCGGGTTCGCGCCCGTGTCCGCGGGGGCGGACTCGGAGCGGGAGGCGGTGGCGGAGCCGCTGGGGTTGTCGGTGGGCGGCGTCGTCGTCGGGTCGGTGGGCGGCGTCGTCGTCGGCGGGTCGGTGGGCGGCGTGGTCGACGGGGTGACCGGCGGCTTCGTCGTCGGGTTGGTCCGCGTCGGCGACAGCGTGGGCCGCGGCGGCGCCGTGGTGGTGGCCGCCGGGTCGCTCGGGGTGGCGCTGCCGGTCGCGGACGGGGAGCCGGTGGGGGCCGTCGGGGTGCCCGGGGAGCCGGTGCCGCCGGGGGTGGCGGTGCCGGTGGGCTGCGGGGCGCCCGGGTCCGAGGGGCGGCTGGTCGAGTCCTCGGTGGGCTCGTCGTCGCCCGGGGTGCCGTCCCCGGTGCCGTCGCCCTGGTCGGCGGTGCTGTCGGAGGTGACCCGGTCGTTGGCGGGGTGCTCGTCGTTGCCGGAGGTGGCGCCGATGGTGACGACCGTGCCGAGGACGGCGACGAGCAGGGCGCCCGCGCCGACGGCGGCCAGGTTGCGGCGGGCACCGGCGACGATGCCCTTGCGCAGCCCGGGGCGGCCCTGGTCCTGCGCCTGCTCGGGGGCGGTGAGGACGGTCGGGGCGTCGTCGGGGAAGGCCGGGAACGCGGCGGCGGCGGCCGACGCGGCGGACCCGGCGAGCGGGACGACGGCCGTCGGTGCCGTCGGCGGGGCCTGCTGGGGGCCGGGGAAGGCGGAGAAACCGGAGAGGTCGCGCGGTGCGGCGAGGGCGGGGAAGGCGGGCTTGGCCGCGGGCGGGGCGGCCACCGGGACGCCGCGGGGCGGCGAGGCCGGGCCTTCGCGGCGGGCCGGCGCGGCGGGCGTGGCGGGCGGCTCGGGCTCGACCGGGGTGGACTCGCCCGTGAGGTCGGCGACGAGCGCGAGGGCGCGGCGGCCGGCGACGGTGCCGCGCTTGTCGGCGAGGGCGCCGCGCAGGCCGATGGAGGCCTCCAGTTCGGCGCGGGCCCGCTGGAGGCTGCCGGCGCAGAGCGCGAGAATGCCCAACTCGTGGTGGAAGTAGGCCTCTTCGGCGACCTCGCCGGCCCGCCGGGCGGCTTCCTGGCCGCTGCGCAGGGCCCGCTCCCAGGCGCCCCAGTGGAGGCCGGCGGCGAAGGCGGGCGCGGCGGCCCGGGCGAGCTGGACGGCGGTCGTGGCGTGCTCGGCGGCGGCGCCGGGGACGAGCGCGCCGAGGGCGGCGAGCAGGGCGTCGGCCTCGGCGGTGGCGCGCTCGGGGGTGACGGAGGGGTGTCCGGCCCACCAGGCGTAGTGCTGGGCGACGGTGTGGGCGCGGCCGGCGGCGTCCTCCTCGTACCCCTGGGCGAGGAGCTGGGTGAGGACACCGGCGGCGAGGCGGTAGCGGGAGCCGACCGGGGAGAGCAGTCCGCAGCCCATGAGCTCGCCGAGGGCCGCGTCGGCGTGGGTGTCGCCGACGAGGGCGGGCAGGTGTGCCTGGTGCGGCACCTCGCCGCCGAGGGCGACGGCGAAGCGCAGGGCGTCCTGGGCGGCCCGGCTGAGCCGGGAGGCGAGCAGGGAGGCCGGGGCGGCGCCCTCGCCGAGGCTCGGCAGCGGTACCTCGCGCACCTCGACGTCGGGGTCGGTGGCGGCGTCGACGGGGGCCGGGGCGGGCGCGACGGGGGCGCCGGAGGGTCCGAAGGCCTCCTCCAGGGCGCCGAAGGCGTCGAACTCGGCGGGGGCGACCCGGAGCCGGTCGCGCTGCCGGAGCAGGGCCCCGGCCTGGACGAAGCGCAGCGGCAGGCCCTCGGACTCGAACCAGAGGTCGCCGGCCCAGTTGGCCTCCTCCTCGGTGAGGGTGCGGCCGACGGCGCTCTCCAGGAGCTCGACGGCGGCGGCGCGGCCGAGTCCGGTGAGCGCGACCTCTTCGAGGGCGGCCTCGGGCGAGGCGGCGGGGGTGTCGGGGGTGACGCCGAAGAGGAAGGCGCAGTCGGGGGTGGCGGCGAGCAGGTCGTCGAGGGCGGTGCCGCCGAACTCCAGGTCGTCGACGAGGACGATGGCGCCGATGCGGCGCACCTCAAGGAGGAGTTCCTCGCGGTCGGGCCGGAACCCGGGCGCGTACTGGACGGTGCGGAAGAGCTCGTACAGCAGCTCGGTGGGGGTGCGGTGGTGGCCGGAGAGGTGGACGACGCCATCGGGGGCGATGCCCGCGCAGTCGGCGGCGACGGCGGCGAGGAGGGTGCTGCGGCCGGAGCCCGCGGGGCCGGTGAGGCGTGCGGAGCGGCCCCGGCTGAGGTGCTCGACGAGGAGTTCGCGCTGTTCCTGCCGTTCGAGCAGGGGCAGGGCGGCGGCCGCGGGGCCGGGCGGTACGGGGGGCGCGGCGGCGCGGGCGGCTTCGGCGCGCTCCTCGGCGGTGCGGCGGCGGGGGGCCGGGGGCTGTTCCCCGGGCGGGCAGACCTCTATCTCGCTGCCGTCGACGGGGTTGACGGTGAGCAGCAGGCCGCCGGCGACGACGCGGGTCGTGCGGACCCGGGCGGGGGCGGTGGACGCGGGCAGGAGTGCGGCGTGTCCGGGGCGGGCGTCCTCGCCCTCGGTGTCGTGACCGTACTCCTCGGGTCCCCGGTTGATCGGGTCCATGGTCCAAGCTCCCAAGCGGCGGGCGATGTGCAGGCGAGCCGACCCTAGACGGTTGTCCGAGCTCCGGGAACAGGCGGGGTGCCGTGGAGACCAAGACGTCACGGTCTTGTGAGGATTGGGTGTGACGCCTGGTTTCCACAGCTGCTTCACAGGTGCGCCGGTGTCACACGGGCACTCCTGTCACGGGTGACGCGGGGTCAGACGCGGGGCAGCGACTCCGCCGCGAGGCCGCCCTCGATGGCGAGGATGCGGTGCAGCCGGGTGGCCACGAGGAGACGCTGCATCTGGGGCGGCACCCCGCGCAGCACCAGTCGGCGTCCGCAGCGGCCGGCTCTGCGGTGGGCGCCCATGATGACCCCGAGCCCGGTGGCGTCCCAGGAGTCGAGGCCGGTCAGGTCGAGCACGAGGTCGCCGACTCCGTCGTCGACCGCCGAGTGCAGGACCGTACGGGCGTCCGCCGCGCTGCGGACGTCGAGGCGGCCCCCGACGACCAGCTCGACGTGGTCGCCCCTGATGTGCATATGCGCTCCCCGAGAGTGCTCCGTCGTGTGCCCGTCTTCGCAACGACTGACTGCCGCATCGGCAGAAGCGTTGCGCCTTGTAAGCGAACTGATATCGAAATTCACCCCTGCGGGCGATGGCGCGGGGGACGGTCGGACCCCTGTGCGGACCCCGTACCGACCCCCGTGCGGAATCAGTACGTGTAGAAGCCCTGCCCGCTCTTGCGCCCGATGTCACCCGCGTCCACCATCCGGCGCATCAGCTCCGGCGGGGCGAACTTCTCGTCCTGGGTCTCGGTGTAGATGTTGCTGGTGGCGTTGACGAGGATGTCGACGCCGGTGAGGTCGGTGGTGGTGAGCGGCCCCATCGCGTGCCCGAAGCCCAGCTTGCAGGCGATGTCGATGTCCTCGGCGGTGGCCACGCCCGACTCGTACAGCTTGGCGGCCTCGACGACGAGCGCCGAGATGAGGCGGGTGGTGACGAAGCCGGCGACGTCGCGGTTGACGACGATGCAGGTCTTGCCGACGGACTCGGCGAACTCCCGCGCGGTGGCGAGGGTGGCGTCGCTCGTCTTGTAGCCGCGGACCAGCTCGCAGAGCTGCATCATCGGGACCGGCGAGAAGAAGTGGGTGCCGACGACGGCCTCCGGGCGCTCCGTCACCGCGGCGATCTTGGTGATCGGGATGGCGGAGGTGTTGGAGGCGAGCACGGCGCCGTCCTTGGCGACCTTGTCGAGGGCGCGGAAGATCTCGTGCTTGACCTCCAGCTTCTCGAAGACGGCCTCGACGACGATGTCGGCGTCGGCGACGGCCTCCAGCTCGGTGGTCGCGGTGATCCGTCCGAGGGCGGCCTCGGCGTCGGCGGCGTCCAGCTTGCCCTTGGCGACGAAGCGGTCGTACGAGGCCTTGATGGTGTCGGTGCCCCGGGTCAGCGCGGCGTCGGTGACGTCCCGCAGGACGACGTCCCAGCCCGCCTGGGCCGAGACCTGCGCGATGCCGGACCCCATGAGTCCTGCCCCGATGACGGCGAGCTTCCTGGCCACGTCTTCCACCCCTCTATGCCCTCAACAACTGTTCACTTCTGGTTCTTCGGCGGAGATTAGCGGGCCCGGGGCGCCAAGTGACCGTGAAGTAACGCGCGTCACGCCCGGTTTGACGGACGTCACACTCGCGACACCCCGCCGGCGGGCCGCCACGCCTCGCGCTATACCCCTGGGGGGTATACACTCGGCTGTCATGCGTCGCTACGACCCGAGAGCCGCCCCCGCGCCGCTTCTGCTGCTGGCGGGCATGATCAGCCTGCAGTTCGGCTCCGCCCTCGCCAAGACGCTCTTCGAGCAGACCGGCCCGGCCGGGGCGACCCTGCTGCGGCTGCTGTTCTCCGCGACGCTGCTCTGCCTGTTCTCCCGGCCCGCGGTACGGCTGCTCCGCGGCCACTGGCGGCTGCTGCTGCCGTACGGGGCGGTCTTCACCGTCATGCAGTTCGCGTTCTACGAGGCCACCTCCCGGCTCCCGCTGGGCGTGGTCGTCACCCTGGAGTTCAGCGGGCCGCTGCTGCTCGCCGCGCTGACCTCACGGCGGGCCCTGGACCGCCTCTGGGTGCTGCTCGCGGCGGCCGGACTGCTCGTCCTCGGCGGTACGCGGGGCCTGGACGACCCGGTCGGGCTCGCCGCCGCCCTGCTCACCGGCGCCGCCCTGACCGGCTACATCCTGCTCGGCGCCCGGGTCGGGCGGGCCGTCCCGGGCGGCGGGGGGCTCGCCCTCGGCCTGAGCGTCGCCGCCGTGCTCGCCCTGCCGACCGCCCCGGCCCTCGGCCTGCCGCCGCTCGCCGTACTCACCGAACCGGCCGTCCTGGCGGCGGCGCTCGGGGTGGCCGTGCTGACCACGGTGATCCCGTTCTCCCTGGAGTTCGCCGCGCTGCGCCGGCTGCCGCCGCGGGTGTTCGCGGTGCTCTCCACCGTCGAACCGGTCATCGCCGCCCTGGTGGGCCTGACCCTCCTGGGCGAACACCTCGCGCCGCTCCAGTGGGCCGCCGTGCTCTGCGTGGTGGGCGCGGCGATCGGCACGGGCGTGGGCGCGGCGAGCACCCCGAAGGACCGCGGGACCGACGACGGGCCCCGTCCCGACCCCGACCGCTCCCCCGTACCCGACCCGTCCTCAGCACCGTCCGATCGGACTTCACCGAAGCAGAACGGAGTGCACCAGACATGACCCCCACCACCCTGAGCACCGAGCGCGCCGCCCGGGTCGCGCCCCTCCTGGAGACCGTCTCCCGTACGACCCGCTCGGCCGTGCTCGTCGCCGGCGGCTACTTCGAGACCGCCGCCGGGATCGGCGCCTTCTCGCTGAACTCCTTCGGCCTCGCCCTGGAGACGGGCGCGGTGGCCCGCAGGCTGCACCGGGGCAACAAGGTGCTCTACGACGTCATCGTCAACGACCTCGGCATGTCCTGCTCCAGCGACGCCTGTACGGTCCCGGCGCCGGGCTCGCCCGCCGCCGAGGTGCTCGATCTCGGCCCGCTCGACGCCGCGGCGGCCGCGGCCGGGGTCGCGTACTCCGTCACCCGCGAGCGGACCCTGCGCAACCGGGCCGCCCGCGCGATGAAGGACGCCGCGCGCGGGGCGGAGCTCCTCCCGCCGTTCGCCCGCGAGGGCGACGAGATCCTGTTCCGCTCGCGGAGTTACGCGAAGGTCCTCGCCGGCGTGGTCAAGGACGCCCGTGTGGTGCCGCGCTGCCCGCTGATCGTCGCCGAGTACTTCGCCCGCTACTTCGCCCGGCTGCGGGCCTTCCCCGACTGCCCCCGCCGCCATGTCGTCGACATCAACTCCCTGGCCGACCGCGACAAGGTGACCAAGGGCGCCGAGATCTACCTGCGCACCCGGGGCACCTCCGACGAGGAGATCACGCTGGTCTTCGCCGACGCGGAGTGCGCCGACCCGATCGCCCTGACCTACTCCGCGTACGACTTCTGAGGGAGCGCGACATGGCGACGATCTATCTCGACCACCAGGCGACCACCCCGATGGACCCGGCGGTCGCCGACGCGATGCACACCGCGGCCACGGAGTGCTTCGCCAACCCGTCGAGCCCGCACGCGGCCGGCATCCGGGCCTTCCGCGAGGTCGAGCGGGCGCGCGGCACGGTGGCCCGGTTCATCGGGGCGGCGCGCAGCGAGATCTACTTCACCTCGGGCGCCACCGAGGGCAACAACCTCGCCGTCAAGGGCGTCGTCGGGCGCGGCCCGGGCGGCCTGGTCCGGCATGTGGTGACGACGGCGGTGGAGCACAAGTCCGTGCTGGACACCTGCCGTTCGCTGCGCGCGGCGGGCCACGAGGTGACGGTGCTGCCGGTCGACGCGGAGGGCCGGGTGGACCCGGCGCGGGTGGCGGCGGCGCTGCGGCCCGAGACGGCGCTGGTGTCGGTGATGCTCGCCAACAACGAGGTCTCCACGATCCAGCCGGTGGCCCGGATCGCGGAGCTGACCCGGGCGGCCGGGGTGCCGCTGCACTGCGACGCCACCCAGGGCGTGGGCACCCTTCCGGTGGACGTGCGGGAGCTGGGCGTCGACCTGCTGACCTTCTCGGGGCACAAGATCTACGGCCCGAAGGGCATCGGCGTCCTGTACGTCGCCAACGAACTGTCGGACCGGGCTCCGCTGGTGCCGCTGCTGCACGGCGGCGGGCAGGAGCGCGGGCTGCGGGCGGGCACGCTCAACACGGCCGCCGTCGTCGGTCTCGGCACGGCGGTGGAGCTGCTGGCGGCGGGCCGCGACCGGGAGGCGGGCCGGCTGGCGGCGCTGCGCGGGCGGTTCCTCGCGGAGCTGGCCGGGCTCGTGCCGTACACGCTCAACAGCGGTACGGGCGTGGGGTTCCTGCCGCAGGCGGTGAACCTGTCGTTCGAGGGGGTGGACGCGCAGCAGCTGCTCCTGGAGGTCACGGCGGTCGCCGTGTCCTCGGGTTCGGCGTGCAACAGCTCGGCGCAGGAACCGTCCCATGTGCTGACCGCGATCGGGCTGCCGCCGGAGCGGATCCGGGGCAGCGTCCGGGTGGGCTTCGGCCGCTTCACCACGGAGGAGCAGGCGGTCCGCGCGGCCGGTGCCCTGGCGGCGGGGGTGCGGGCGGCTCAGCCGGTGCGCACCGCGTAGTCGAGCACGCGCCCGCCGAGCAGGTCCTCGATCTCGTCGAGCAGGTCGAGGGCCTCGCGGGAGACCTCGGAGGCCTTGCGGCCGGCGGTCATCTCGGCGCTGATGAAGCCGATGACGGTGTCCTGGATCCAGGCGATCTGGCCGCCGACGAGCAGCGGCATCGGGTCGTCGGCCGGGGCGCCGGTGTCCTCGCGGAGCGCGGCGACGGTGGTCTCGCGGACCTGCTGCTGGAGGTGGAAGAGGCGGGCCTTGAGGGTGGGCGCGTCGTCGATCACCCGCATGAAGGCGTCGTAGCCGTCCATCAGTCCGTACGCGGGTGAGACGGCGGTGATGTGCCCGCGGATCTCGCGCAGCACGGCGCGGGCCGCGGACTCCCCCTGGTCCCGGCCGCGGATCATCCGGGCGAGCCGGTGGGTGATGCCCTCCATGCGGTCGAGGAAGAGGTCCTCCTTGGCCGGGAAGTAGTTGTAGACGGTGTTGACGGAGACGTCCGCCGCCTCCGCGATCTCGGCGACCGTGACGGCCGTGAAGCCGCGCTCCAGGAAGAGCCCGGTCGCGATGTCCGAGATCCGCTGTTTCGTCTGCCGCTTCTTGCGTTCCCTGAGCCCCTCAGCCATGCGCCCATCCTAGGCGCCCTGAAATCTTGGAGGCATTGCAAAATTTAAGAGACTCTGTTTTTGTGGTCACCATGCCAATCATCAGCACCTCCGGGCTGTCCCGGACCTTCCGCACGCCCCAGGGCGAGGTCCACGCCGTCCGCGGGATCGACCTCACCGTGCGGCCCGGCGAGATCCTCGGCTTCCTCGGGCCCAACGGAGCCGGCAAGACCACCACCCTGCGGATGCTCACCACGCTGCTCGCGCCCACCGGCGGCGCCGCCACCGTCGCCGGCCACGACCTGCTCCGCGACCCCGTCGGCGTACGGCGCAGGATCGGCTACGTCGCCCAGGCCGGCGGGGTCGACCCCCAGGAGACCGTGCGCTCCGAACTGGTCCTCCAAGGGCGCCTCTACGGGCTCCCCCGCCCCCGCGCCGAGGCCCGCGCCGCCGAACTCGCCGAGGACCTGGACCTGACCGCGCTCCTCGGCCGCTCCACCACCGCCCTCTCCGGCGGCCAGCGGCGGCGCCTGGACCTCGCGCTCGGCCTCACCCACCGCCCGGAGCTGCTCTTCCTCGACGAGCCGACCACCGGCCTCGACCCGGGCAGCCGCGCCGACCTGTGGGCGCTGGTGCGCCGGCTGCGCGACGAGCACGGCACCACCGTCGTCCTGACCACCCACTACCTCGACGAGGCCGACGCCCTCGCCGACCGCCTGGTCGTCGTGGACCAGGGCGTCGTCATCGCCGACGGCACCCCCGCCGCGCTCAAGGCCGCGCACGGCGCCGACACCCTCCAGGACGCCTTCCTCGCCCTCACCGGACGCGGCCCCGCGCCCACCGACACCACGCCCGTCGCCGTCTGACCGCGCGCCGACGCCAGCTCCAGGAGTTCCCCATGCTTCTCCACGACACCGCCGTGCTCTTCGGCCGCTACGCCCGGCAGACCCTGCGCTCGCCGTTCCAGATCTTCTTCGGCGTGCTGATGCCGCTGCTCTACCTGCTCCTCTTCGGCCCGCTGCTCACCGGCCTGCCGCTCGGCCGCGCCGGCGACTCCTGGCAGGTCCTGGTCCCCGGACTGCTGCTCCAGCTCGGCCTCTTCGGGGCCTCCTTCGCCGGCTTCGCGGTCATCATGGAGAAGAACTGGGGCGTCCTCGAACGGATGCGCGTCACCCCCGTGAGCCGGCTCGCGCTGCTCCTCGGGCGGGTCCTGCGGGACGCCACGCTCTTCGTCTTCCAGGCCGTGCTGCTCGTGCTCGCCGCCCTGCTCATGGGGCTGCGGGCACCGCTCGCGGGCATCCTGATCGGCTTCGGCTTCGTGGCGCTGCTGACCTTCGCGCTGGCCTCCCTCTCGTACGCGCTGGCGCTGAAGCTGCGCAGCCCCCAGGAGTTCGGCCCCGCCGTCAACACCCTCGCCGTCCCGTCGATGCTGCTGTCCGGGCTGATGCTGCCGATGACCCTCGCCCCCGGCTGGCTCGACGTGCTCTCGCGGCTGATGCCGTTCCGCTACCTGGTGGACGCGGTCCGCGACGCCTACGTCGGGCGGTACGCGACCACGACGATGCTGTACGGGGTGCTGGTCGCCGTCGGACTCGCGGCGCTGGCCGTGACGGTGGGCACACGCACCTTCCGCAGGGCCCACGCCTAACTAGGCTGGCCCCATGGTCAATCTGACGCGCATCTACACCCGCACCGGCGACAAGGGCACCACCGCCCTCGGCGACATGAGCCGGACCGCCAAGACGGATCTGCGGATCTCCGCCTACGCCGACGCCAACGAGGCCAACGCCGTCATCGGCACGGCCGTCGCGCTCGGACAGCTCGACGAGGACGTCGTGAAGGTCCTCGTCCGCGTCCAGAACGACCTGTTCGACGTGGGCGCCGACCTGTCGACCCCGGTGGTCCCCGACCCGCAGTACCCGCCGCTGCGCGTCGAGCAGTCGTACGTCGACAAGCTGGAGGCCGACTGCGACCTGTTCCTGGAGCGGCTGGACAAGCTGCGCTCCTTCATCCTGCCCGGCGGCACGCCCGGCGCCGCGCTGCTGCACCAGGCGTGCACGGTGGTCCGGCGGGCGGAGCGCTCCACGTGGGCCGCGATCGAGGTCCACGGCGAGACGATGAACCCGCTGACCGCCACGTACCTCAACCGCCTATCGGACCTGCTCTTCATCCTGGCCCGGACGGCGAACAAGGAGGTCGGGGACGTCCTGTGGGTCCCGGGCGGGGACCGCTGACGGGCCCGGAGCCGCTCCCCGCCCCGCCGTGGGCGACTCCTTCGGCGCCTTCTTCGGCGCCTTCTTCGGGAAGACGGCGTACGAGAGGGCGATGAGGCCGTGGATGCCGGCCGCCCGCCAGGCCACGGCGATCCAGCCCTTGAGCGACGTGGTGTCGCCGGAGTCGCCGACGTACCAGGCGGCCAGGAGCAGCAGGCCGGTCGCGACGGACGCCGCCACCAGCGAGCCGAGCCACACCAGGCCCTCGTGGCGGGCCCGGGCCATCCCGTACTTCGGCGGCCCCGCGGGCGGCGGGCCGCCGCCGAGGCGGTGGGCGGCGTGTCCGTCGAGCCACCGCACCGTGCGGTGGCCGTGGCCGACGGTGTAGCCGATGTAGACCGCGGCAAGCCCGTGCTTCCAGCTCGGGTCGGCGCCGTTCTTGAGGTCGATCGCGGTGACCACGAGCAGCACGACCTCCAGGAGCGGCTCGCACAGCAGCAGGGCCAGGCCGAGGCGCGGCTTCCTCAGCAGGTAGCGGGCGGCGAGTCCGGCGGCGAGCAGGACCCAGAAGCCGACCTCGCAGATCACGATCAGAGTGACGATCACGGGACTCCCCTTCCGGTACCCCACCAGCCTCGCGGCCGCCCGGGCCGCCCGCGTCGTCGCCGGTGAGGAACCGCGCCTACATCCTTCGACGGAGGGACGGCTCGGCCTGTACGGGGACGTCCCGCGCGGGAGCGGCGTGTTGGATGGAGGGGTGCGCCTTCCCCGACCTCACCGTGACGACCTGCTCATCGCGTCCGCCGGCCTCGCCTGCGGCCTGCTGCTGTGGTCGTTCGGGCTGTACACCAAGGTCGACAACGTCTTCCCGCAGCCCTGGGCGACTCTGATCCCGCTCGTGGTGATGGCCTCGATGGAGGCCGTACGCCGCACCGCGCCCCGGACGGCCCTGGCCGTCGGCACCCTCGCGCTCGTCGCCGACCAGTTCACCAACGGCAATCTCGCCACCGTGCTCATGTTCACGGACGTCGTCTACGCCGCCGTGGTGTACGGGCCGCCCGCCTCGGCCAAGCGCATCCCGTACTCGACGGGGCTGATCACGGTCGGCCTGACGATCGGCCTGCTGGTGTGGTGGCAGAACGCGATCGCCCTGCTGGTCGGCGTGGTCAGCGGCATGCTGTCGTTCCTGCCCGCGGTCACCGGCGCCGTCGTGCGCAACCACCGGGAGGCCGCCGAGTCGGCGCGGCTGCGCGCGGAACAGACCGCGCTGCTGGCCGAGATGGACCGGGCGCAGGCGGTCGTCGCCGAACGCGCCCGGATGGCCCGGGAGCTGCACGACATGGTCGCCAACCATCTGTCGGCCATCGCGATCCACTCCACGGCGGCGCTCTCCCTCGACGACGAGGCCACCACCCGGCAGGCCCTGGGCGTGATCCGGGAGAACAGCGTGGCCGGGCTCGCCGAGATGCGGCGGCTGATCGGCCTGCTCCGGGACAGCGCCGAGGACACCGCGCCGGCGGCCGTGCCCCGGCTCTCCGGTCTGGACGCGCTGGTGGCGCAGGCCCGCACGAACGGGGCGAGCAGCGGTCTGTCGTTCCGGCTCGACGACCGGCGCGCGGAGACCGGGGAGCTTCCGGCGCCGGTCGAGCTGGCCGCGTACCGGATCGTCCAGGAGTCACTGACCAACGCCCTCAAGCACGCGGCGGCCGGTACGGTCACCGTGACCCTGGAGCGGGACGAGCGGGCCCTGACGGTGCGGGTGACCAGCCCGTTCGGGGACCGTGCCGGCCCCCGCGCGCCCGGGTCGGGGGCCGGTCTGGTCGGGATGCGGGAGCGGGTGGCGCTGCTCGGCGGGGAGTTCGGGGCGGGGCCCGTGCCGGACGGCAACGGGACGAGGATCTGGCGGGTGCGGGCCGAGCTGCCCGCCGAGGAGAGGACACCGGAGGCATGACGATCCGGATCGTGGTGGCGGAGGACCAGAGCGCGGTGCGCGCGGGGCTGGTGCTGATCCTGGGCAGCGCCCCGGACATCGAGGTGGTCGGCGAGGCCGCGGACGGCGAGCGGGCGGTGGAGCTGGCCCGTGAACTGCGCCCGGACCTGGTCCTGATGGACGTGCAGATGCCCCGGATGGACGGGGTGACGGCGACCCGTCTGGTGGTGGCGGAGGGCCTGGCGGACGTGCTGGTGCTGACCACCTTCGACCTGGACGAGTACGTCTTCGGGGCACTGCGGGCCGGGGCCTCGGGGTTCCTGCTGAAGAACACGGACGCGAAGGACCTGATCGGGGCGGTGCGGACGGTGGCGGGCGGCGAGGGGCTGATCGCGCCCGCGGTGACCCGCCGGCTGATCGCCGAGTTCGCTGCCCCGCGCCGTCCCGCGCCGACGGTCGATCCGGGGATCGTGGACCGGCTGACGCCCCGTGAGCGGGAGGTGCTGGGGGCCCTGGGGTCGGGTCTGTCGAACGCGGAGATCGCGGTCCGCCTCGACATGGCGGAGGCCACGGTGAAGACGCACGTCAGCAAGGTGCTGGGGAAGCTGGAACTGCGCAGCCGGGTCCAAGCGGCGGTGCTGGCACAGGAGTTGGGGATCCAGTGACGGAGCCCCGGGATCCCTGGCACATACCCGGGAGATACCCGGGAGTCATCTGAGAGGAATCCGAGAGAGACCGTTCCCTCGTTGGTCTGGACCTCTTGACGGCTGGTCCAGACCTTTCTACGCTCGGCGGGCGCGCGCACCTTTCGGACCACCCCCACCCTTGTCGTCCGCAACTTGAGGAGCACCGTTGAGCACTCAAGCACCGTCGCGCAGAGCAGGGTTCAGACACCGGGCTGCCGCCGGTCTGACCGCCCTCGTCCTGCCACTGGCCGCCATGATCGGCCTCGCCGCCCCCGCCGAGGCCGCGACCTCGGCCACCGCCACGTACACCAAGGTCTCCGACTGGGGCTCCGGCTTCGAGGGCAAGTGGACGGTGAAGAACACCGGCACCACCTCCCTCTCCTCCTGGACCGTCGAGTGGGACTACCCCTCCGGCACCGCGGTCACCTCCGCCTGGGACGCCACCGTCACCAGCTCCGGAACCCACTGGACCGCCAAGAACCTCGGCTGGAACGGCTCCCTCGCCCCCGGCGCCACCGTCTCCTTCGGCTTCAACGGCAGCGGCTCCGGCGCGCCCGCCGGCTGTAAGATCAACGGCGCTTCCTGCGACGGCTCCACCCAGCCCGGGGACAACCCGCCCTCCGCGCCCGGCGCCCCCGCCGCCTCCTCGATCACCGACACCTCGGTGAAGCTCACCTGGAGCGCGGCCACCGACGACAAGGGCGTCAAGAACTACGACGTCCTGCGTGACGGCGTCAAGGTCACCACCACGACCGCCCTCACCTACACGGACAGCGGGCTCACCGCCGGCACCGACTACAGCTACACGGTCGTCGCCCGCGACACCATCGACCAGACCGGCCCCGCCAGCGCCGCGACCCCGGTCCGCACCACGGGCGGCGGAGGCGGCAACCCGCCCCCGAACGTCGTGAAGATGGGCTACTTCACCAACTGGGGCGTCTACGGCCGCAACTACCACGTGAAGAACATCGTGACCTCCGGCTCCGCCGCCAAGATCACGCACATCAACTACGCCTTCGGCAACGTCACCGGCGGCAAGTGCGCCATCGGTGACTCCTACGCCGACTACGACAAGGCCTACACCGCCGACCAGTCCGTCGACGGCGTCGCCGACACCTGGGACCAGCCCCTGCGCGGCAACTTCAACCAGCTGCGCAAGCTGAAAAAGGCCTACCCGAACATCAAGGTCATCTGGTCCTTCGGCGGCTGGACCTGGTCCGGCGGCTTCGGCCAGGCCGTCCAGAACCCGACCGCCTTCGCCCAGTCCTGCTACGACCTGGTCGAGGACCCGCGCTGGGCCGACGTCTTCGACGGCATCGACCTGGACTGGGAGTACCCGAACGCCTGCGGCCTGTCCTGCGACACCAGCGGCCCGGCCGCCTTCAAGAACATGATGCAGGCCATGCGCGCCAAGTTCGGCGCGAACGCCCTGGTCACCGCGGCCGTCACGGCCGACGCCTCCACCGGCGGCAAGATCGACGCCACCGACTACGCGGGCGCGGCACCGTACATGAACTGGTTCAACGTGATGACGTACGACTTCTTCGGCGCCTGGGCGGCCAAGGGCCCGACGGCCCCGCACTCGCCGCTCACCTCGTACGCCGGCATCCCGCAGCAGGGCTTCAACTCCGCCGAGGCCATCGCCAAGTTCAAGGCCCAGGGCGTCCCCGGCAACAAGCTGCTGCTCGGCATCGGCTTCTACGGCCGCGGCTGGACCGGCGTCACCCAGGCCGCGCCCGGCGGCACCGCCACCGGACCGGCCGCCGGCACCTACGAGCAGGGCATCGAGGACTACAAGGTCCTGAAGAACTCCTGCCCGGCCACCGGGACCGTCGCCGGCACCGCCTACGCCTACTGCGGCACCAACTGGTGGAGCTACGACACCCCCGCCACCGTCACCTCGAAGATGAGCTGGGCCAAGAACCAGGGCCTCGGCGGCGCCTTCTTCTGGGAGTTCAGCGGCGACACCGGCAACGGCGAGCTGGTCGGCGCCATCAACAGCGGGCTGAACTAGCCCACGGTCCGGCGGGGGCGGTGCAGCACGCCGCCCCCGTCGTGCCGGACGATCCGGTGCGCCCCGCCCAGCAGGGCGACGGCGCCCCGATAGCCCTCCCCCGCGTCCAGGTCGTACAGCCGCACCTCCGGGTGCGGCTGTCCGCCGTCCCGGCCCCGCCAGGCCAGCAGCTCGGCCGGCCGGTCGGGCGCGGAGACCGTGAGCCGCGCGGGATCCACCCGCAGCCCCTCCCCCGTCGCCTTCAGCACGGCCTCCTTGCGCACCCAGTACGAGGTGAAGGCCACCGCCCGCGCCGGCCCCGGCACCCGGTCGAACGCCACCCGTTCCCGCTCCGAGAGCACCGGCAGCCGCGGCTCGGCCAGCTCGGTGACCCGCTCGACGTCCACCCCGACGGGCGCGCCGGCGGAGAGCGCGACCGCCACCAGCTCGCCCGAGTGGGAGATGGAGAACTCGGCCGGGGCGTCCGTCAGATACGGCTTGCCGTGCGGCCCCGCCGCGAAGGCCAGACCCGCCGGATCCCGGTCCAGGGCGGCGCCGAGCACCGAGCGCAGCAGGGCGTGCGCGGTCAGGTACTGCGCGCGCGCCGGCTCCCCGGTCAGCGACTCGTACACCCGCCGCTCACGCGCGTCGAGCAGGGCGCACAGGTGCGCGGAAGCGGACACGGAAACGGCCCGGGCGGTCCACACATGGCACTCGCCGGGCCGAACGGAGGAGAAGGAGTCAGGCGACATTGACCCGCTGGCCCGGAGGTGCCGCCTCCAGCCAGGCCAGGAAGCCGGTGAGCGCGTCCTCGCTCATCGCCAGCTCCAGGCGGGTGCCGCGGTGCAGACAGCCCTGGATCACCGAGTCGGAGAGCAGCGCGAGCTCCTCCTCGCCCTCGGGCATCCGGCGCTCCAGGACCTCGATGGCCGAGCGCTCCAGGACCCTGCGCGGGCGGGGGGCGTACGAGAAGACACGGAACCAGGCGATCGCGTCACCGCTGTAGCGGGCGACGCCGTACACCCAGCCCTTGCCGGAGGGGTCCGGCTCGTCGGCGACGTTCCACCGCAGGGAGCAGTCGAAGGTGCCGCCGGCGCGCTGGATCAGCCTGCGGCGCAAGCCGAAGACGAAGAGTCCGATCACCACCAGTGCGACGACCAGGCCGCACACGAGCAGAGCGAGGAACATCTTCACCGACCTCCTCGCTGCGTCCCGTAACCGGTGGACCCGGCCGTACCGAATACAACCTGCATCTGCATCGCCTCAGCCGCGGTACGGTCCGGAAAATTCCGGACCGTACCGCGGCTGAGGGCTTGGGCTCTCGCGCGGTCCGCTAGCGGACCGATACCGCGCGCAGCCGGACCTCGGCGCGCCGCTCGGCGGCGGCGTCCGAATCCGTCTTCGCGCGCTCCAGCGCGCGCTCGGCGCGCTGGGCGTCGATCTCGTCCGCGAGTTCGGCGATCTCCGCGAGCAGAGACAGCTTGTCATCGGCGAACGAGAGGAAACCGCCGTGGACGGCGGCGACGACAGTGCCGCCCTCGCTCGTACGGATGGTCACGGGGCCCGACTCCAGCACACCCAGCAGCGGCTGGTGACCGGGCATGACGCCGATGTCGCCGGAGGTCGTACGCGCGATGACCAGGGTGGCCTCGCCAGACCAGACACTCCGGTCCGCGGCGACCAGCTCGACGTGCAGCTCAGCAGCCAAGGGTGGCTCCTCGGGTCACCACCCGGCGGTGCTGCCGGGTGTTGGGATCAATTCTAAGGGGCGTGAAGAGGGGGGCGGGAACGTCTCCCGCCCCCCTCAGGCGAGCACGGGGCTCAGGAGACGCCGAGCTCCTTGGCGTTCTTCTTGAGGTCCTCGAGACCACCACACATGAAGAAGGCCTGCTCCGGGAAGTGGTCGAACTCACCGTCGCAGATCGCGTTGAACGCGGCGATCGACTCGTCGAGCGGAACGTCCGAACCGTCCACACCGGTGAACTGCTTCGCCGCGTGGGTGTTCTGGGACAGGAAGCGCTCGACACGGCGCGCGCGGTGGACGACCAGCTTGTCCTCCTCGCTCAGCTCGTCGATACCGAGAATCGCGATGATGTCCTGGAGGTCCTTGTACTTCTGCAGGATCCCCTTGACGCGCGTGGCGGCGTCGTAGTGCTCCTGCGCGATGTAGCGCGGGTCCAGGATCCGGGACGTGGAGTCCAGCGGGTCCACGGCCGGGTAGATGCCCTTCTCGGAGATCGGACGGGAGAGAACCGTCGTCGCGTCGAGGTGGGCGAAGGTGGTGGCCGGGGCCGGGTCGGTCAGGTCGTCCGCGGGGACGTAGATCGCCTGCATCGAGGTGATCGAGTGACCACGGGTCGAGGTGATGCGCTCCTGGAGGAGACCCATCTCGTCGGCCAGGTTCGGCTGGTAACCCACCGCGGAGGGCATACGGCCGAGCAGGGTCGACACCTCGGAACCCGCCTGCGTGAAGCGGAAGATGTTGTCGATGAAGAACAGCACGTCCTGCTTCTGCACA
This sequence comes from Streptomyces sp. NPDC023157, assembly GCF_055560575.1. Taxonomy (NCBI): domain Bacteria; kingdom Bacillati; phylum Actinomycetota; class Actinomycetes; order Kitasatosporales; family Streptomycetaceae; genus Streptomyces; species Streptomyces sp. NPDC023157. The sequence continues at coordinate 89,692 of NZ_JBVHIL010000009.1, read as the reverse complement.
TCGCGGAAGTACTCCGCCATGGTCAGACCGGCGAGGGCGACGCGGAGACGGGTGCCCGGGGGCTCGTCCATCTGGCCGAAGACCAGCGCGGTCTTGTCCAGAACGCCGGACTCTTCCATTTCCGCGATGAGGTCGTTGCCCTCACGGGTGCGCTCGCCGACGCCGGCGAAGACGGAAACGCCCTCGTGCAGCTTGGCCACACGCATGATCATTTCCTGGATCAGAACGGTCTTGCCGACACCGGCGCCACCGAACAGACCGATCTTTCCACCCTTGACGTACGGGGTGAGAAGGTCGACGACCTTCAGGCCGGTCTCGAACATCTCGGTCTTCGACTCGAGGTCCGCGAACGCCGGGGCCTTGCGGTGGATGGACCAGCGCTCGCTGACCTCCGACTCCGCCTCGGGCTCGTTCAGGATCTGGCCCAGCGTGTTGAACACGCGACCCTTGGTGACGTCACCGACGGGCACCGTGATGCCGTTGCCGGTGTCGACCACGGGGGCCTGGCGGACCAGACCGTCGGTGGGCTGCATCGAGATGGTACGGACGATGCCGTCACCGAGGTGCTGCGCGACCTCGAGGGTCAGCGTCTTCAGCGCGCCGTCCTCAGCCGGGTCCGCGACCTCGACGTGAAGGGCGTTGTAGATCTCCGGCATCGCGTCGACGGGGAACTCCACGTCGACGACCGGGCCGATGACCCGGGCGACGCGGCCCGTGGCGGCGGCCGTCTCAACAGTGGTCGTCATTACTTGTCACTCCCCGCGGTCGCGTCGGCCAGGGCTGCGGTGCCACCGACGATCTCGCTGATTTCCTGGGTGATTTCGGCCTGTCGGGCCGCGTTGGCAAGTCGGGAGAGGCTATTGATCAGGTCTCCCGCGTTGTCGGTCGCCGACTTCATCGCGCGGCGCGTGGCGGCGTGCTTGGAAGCAGCCGACTGGAGCAGCGCGTTGTAGATCCGGCTTTCGACGTAGCGCGGCAGGAGGGCGTCCAGGACGTCCTCCGCCGACGGCTCGAAGTCGTACAGCGGGCGGAGCGTGTCCGACTCGCCGGCCTCCTTCGCCACCTCGTCGAGGCTGAGGGGCAGCAGCCGGGCCTCGACCGCCGTCTGCGTCATCATCGAGACGAACTCGGTGTAGACGATGTGGAGCTCGTCCACACCACCCTCGGCCGTGTCCTTCTCGATCGCCTCGATCAGCGGTGCCGCGATCGTCTTGGCGTCCGCGTACGTGGGCTCGTCCGTGAAGCCGGTCCACGTGTCGCTCAGCTTCCGCTCACGGAAGTTGAAGTGCGCGACACCACGGCGTCCGACGACATAGATGTCGACCGCGCGGCCCTCGCCCTCCAGCTGCTTGATGAGCTTCTCCGCCGCCTTGATGGCGTTGGAGTTGAACGCGCCGGCCAGACCGCGGTCGCTCGAAAGGAGCAGGACCGCGGCACGGCTGGGGTTCTCCGCCTCGGTGGTCAGCGCGTGCTTGTCGCTGGCCCCGGTGGCCACCGCGGTGACCGCGCGGGTCAGCTCGGTGGCGTACGGGGTCGACGCCTGCACCTTGCGCTGCGCCTTGACGACGCGCGAGGCGGCGATCATCTCCATCGCCTTGGTGATCTTCTTCGTCGCGGTGACGGATTTGATGCGACGCTTGTAGACCCGGAGCTGCGCTCCCATGAGTCAGGTCCCTTCCGTCGTCACTTCGAGACGTTGACGGCGGCAGCGTCCTCGCCGAGCAGCTTGCCGTCAGACGTCTCGAACTGCTTCTTGAACTCCGCGATGGCGTCGGCGACGGCCGTCAGGGTGTCGTTCGACATCTTCTTGCCCTCACGGATGGAGGTCATGAGACCGGAGTGGCTCTGGCGCAGGTACGCCAGGAGCTCGGCCTCGAAGCGACGGATGTCGGCGACCGGGACGTCGTCCATCTTGCCGGTGGTGCCGGCCCAGACCGAGACGACCTGGTTCTCCGTGGGCATCGGCTGGTACTGAGCCTGCTTGAGCAGCTCGACCATGCGCTGACCGCGCTCCAGCTGCGCCTTCGACGCGGCGTCCAGGTCCGAACCGAAGGCGGCGAAGGCCTCCAGCTCACGGAACTGGGCCAGGTCCACGCGGAGGCGGCCGGCGATCTGCTTCATGGCCGGGTGCTGGGCGGAGCCACCGACTCGGGAGACCGAGATACCGACGTTCAGGGCCGGACGCTGGCCGGCGTTGAACAGGTCGGACTCCAGGAAGCACTGGCCGTCGGTGATGGAGATGACGTTGGTCGGGATGAACGCCGAGACGTCGTTCGCCTTCGTCTCGACGATCGGCAGACCGGTCATCGAACCCGCGCCGAGCTCGTCCGACAGCTTCGCGCAGCGCTCGAGCAGACGCGAGTGCAGGTAGAAGACGTCACCCGGGTAGGCCTCGCGGCCCGGCGGGCGGCGCAGCAGCAGCGACACGGCGCGGTAGGCGTCGGCCTGCTTCGACAGGTCGTCGAAGACGATCAGGACGTGCTTGCCCTGGTACATCCAGTGCTGACCGATGGCGGAACCGGTGTACGGCGCCAGGTACTTGAAGCCGGCCGGGTCGGACGCCGGGGCGGCGACGATGGTCGTGTACTCGAGGGCACCGGCCTCCTCCAGCGCGCCGCGGACGGACGCGATGGTGGAGCCCTTCTGGCCGACGGCGACGTAGATGCAGCGCACCTGCTTGTTGACGTCGCCCGAGCGCCAGTTGTCACGCTGGTTGATGATCGTGTCGATGCACAGCGCGGTCTTGCCGGTCTGACGGTCACCGATGATCAGCTGACGCTGACCACGGCCGACCGGCGTCATGGCGTCGACGGCCTTGTAGCCGGTCTCCATCGGCTCGTGGACCGACTTACGGGCCATAACGCCCGGGGCCTGCAGCTCGAGGGCGCGGCGGCCCTCGGTCGCGATCTCGCCGAGACCGTCGATCGGGTTGCCGAGCGGGTCGACGACGCGACCCAGGTAACCCTCACCGACACCGACGGAGAGGACCTCGCCGGTGCGCTGCACCGACTGACCCTCCTCGATGCCGCTGAACTCGCCGAGGACGATCGCGCCGATTTCGCGCTCTTCGAGGTTCAGCGCGAGACCGAGGGTCCCGTCCTCGAACTTCAGCAGCTCGTTCGCCATGGCCGAGGGAAGACCCTCCACCTTCGCGATGCCGTCGCCGGCCAGGCTGACCGTGCCGACCTCCTCGCGCGAGGCCGCGTCCGGCTGGTACGACTGGACGAAGGTCTCCAGCGCGTCCCGGATCTCCTCCGGCCGGATCGTGAGCTCCGCCATCTGGGTTCCCTGCTCTCCTTGTTGGGCCCGAAGTTTCTTAGGGGTCTGGGGGCCGACCCCCAGGAACTTCTGCAATCTCTGCACGGCCCAACCGGGCCGCATGTTGCTGTCTTGCTTGGTGTGGCGGCTGGTGTCAGCCGGCCAGTCGCCGGGTCGCCTCACCGAGGCGCTCCGCGATGCTGCCGTCGATGACCTCGTCGCCGACCCGCACGGTGATCCCGCCGAGGACCGCCGGGTCCACGTCCAGGTTCAGGTGCATCTGCCGGCCGTACAGCTTGGCCAGCACGGCACCGAGGCGCTGCTTCTGCTGATCGCTCAGCGGCACCGCCGAGGTGACGACCGCGACCATCCGGTCCCGGCGCGCCGCGGCGAGCTTGGACAGGGACTCGAGTCCCGCTTCCAGGCTACGTCCCCGGGGCTGGGTCACCAGACGGACGACGAGTCGCTCGGTGACCGCGTGGGCCTTGCCGCCGAGCAGGCTGCGCAGCAGCTCGCCCTTGGCCGTGGCCGTGGCGGTCTTGTCCGTCAGCGCCGAGCGGAGCTCGGTGCTGGACGAGACGATCCGGCCGAACCGGAACAGCTCGTCCTCGACGTCGTCGAGGGCGCCCGCCCGCTGGGCGGCGGTGAGGTCGGCGATGTTCGCCAGCTCCTCGACCGCGTCGACCAGGTCACGGGAGCTCGACCAGCGCGCGCGGACCAGTCCGGAGACCAGGTCGACGGTCTCGCCGCCCACCTGACCGGCCAGGAGTCGCTGCGTGAGCTCGGCCTTGGCCTCGCCCGCCTGGGCCGGGTCGGTCAGGACCCGGCGCAGCGACACCTCGCGGTGGAGCAGCGCGGTGACCGCGGCCAGCTCACCGGCCAGCTTCGCCGCGTCGACCGACGTGTTGTCGGTCAGCGCGTCGAGGGCCTCACGTGCGGCGCCCAGTGCCTCGCGGCTCGCTCCGTTCATCGGACGGCCTCGGCCTTCTCCTCGAGCTCGTCGAGGAAGCGGTCGATGGTGCGGCTCTGGCGGGCGACGTCCTCGAGGGACTCGCCGACCAGCTTCGCGGCCAGGTCGGTGGCCAGCTTGCCGACGTCCTGACGCAGCGCGGTGGACGCGGCCTTGCGGTCGGCCTCGATCTGGGTGTGACCGGCCGCCACGATCTCCTCGCGCTGGCGCTGGCCTTCCGCCTTCATCTCCTGGATGATCGCGGTGCCCTGCTCCGTCGCCTCCTGGCGGAGACGCGCGGCTTCGTGGCGGGCCTCGGCGAGCTGGGCCTTGTACTGCTCCAGCACACTCTGAGCCTCGATCTGGGCCGACTCGGCCTTCTCGATGCCACCCTCGATGGCCTCGCGGCGCTCTTCCAGAACCTTGTTGATGTTCGGGATGAGCTTCTTGGCGAGGAAGCCGAAGACGATGACGAAGGCGATCAGGCCGATGACGAGCTCATCGAGATGCGGGATGAGCGGAGGCTGGGGCTCCGCCGCTTCCGCAAGAAGCAGAGCGTTCACATCAGTGCCTTCCGTAAAAAGGGTCGGGCTGTCGGTCCGGCTTACTTGTAGACGAAGCCCATGACGATGCCGATGAGGGCAAGCGCCTCACAGAAGGCGAAACCCATGATCTGGTTGGTACGGATCAGGCCGGCCGCCTCGGGCTGACGGGCGAGGGCCTGGGTGCCGTTACCGAAGATGATGCCGACGCCGACGCCGGGGCCGATGGCCGCGAGGCCGTAGCCGATGGAGGCGACGTTTCCGTTGACGGCGGCGAGAGTCTCGAGAGCGGACATGCCGGTTCTTCCTTCTCTTTCAAGGACCCGGTGGGGGTTGGCCACCGGACGACTGTGGGTTGGGAGGTGTGGTGCTGCGGGCCGGGTCGGCTCAGTGGTGCTCGGAGAGCGCGCCCTGGACGTAGCTGCAGGCCAGGAGGACGAAGACGTACGCCTGGACGGCCTGGATGAAGAGCTCGAAGGCGGTCATCACGAGAACCATCACGAACGAGGCGCCGGCGTAGACGAAGCCGAGGCCGTGCATGAGGTAGTACGTCGCCAGCGAGAACATCACGATCAGCAGGTGACCGGCGAACATGTTCGCGAACAGTCGGACCGCGTGCGTGAAGGGCCGGATCAGCAGGTTCGAGAAGAACTCGAGAACGACGACCAGGGGAAGGATCGGGCCGAGCGACTTGTCGTAGCCGACGATGTTCTTCCAGCCGCCGACGAAGCCGTGCTTCTTGAAGGTCAGCGACACCCAGAGGACGTACACGATCAGTGCGAGGGCCGCCGGGAAGGCGATCAGCGACGTGACCGGGAACTGGGCGAGCGGGATGATCGACCAGAGGTTGAGCATCCACACGAAGAAGAACAGCGACACCATCAGCGGGACGTACTTCTCGCCGTCCTTCTTGCCGATGATCTCGTAGACGATGCCGCGGCGCACGAAGTCGTAACCGGCCTCGCCGACCATCTGCATCTTGCCGGGGATCAGCTTGGGCTTGTTGAAAGCGGCCCAGAAGAAGCCGACGACCACGATCGAGCCCAGGATCGCGAGCAGCATGGGCTTCGTGAGCTCGAAGCTCCCCCATGTGGCGATCGGCTCGTACATGAACGTGTGCAGCCCCGGCGCCGGGAAGCCGCATCCGGTGAAGATGTGGCAATCCGGGTCGAAGGCAAGCGTCTGGTCAGCACTCACCGCGGGCTCCTTCAGCGTGGCGCATAGGTACGGCAACCTCGTTGTGTCGGCGCGGCACGCAGCCGCGGGTCGGCACTGGACTGGTCTTACGGATAAGGGGGCGGCGGTTCGGCATCGAGCCTCGCGCTGGGACAGGCGCCGTTTCGGATGCCCACGCCCGCAGTGCCGCAGTTGGCACCGGACGATAGCAGGAAGCCGAACTCGTCTTTATCCCGGCCCTACCCTTCATGACTTCGGCCCCGACTTCTCGGGCTCGACGTACATGATCTTGGCCTTCATATAGGCCCGGGCCTGGGCGGCGACCCACACCACGGTCGTGGCGAGAAGCGTGAACGCGAAGGCCTTGAAGTCGAACGCGGTCGTGTCCTTCAGCAAGGCCAAGAAGATGAAGAGCACCAGCAGTTGGGCCGTGTAGAGCATGAGCCCCATGGCCTGGAAGAGCTGCGGGAGCTTCTTCGCCGTCCGCTGCAGGACCACCAGCCCGAGCCCCATGAAGAGGAGCACCACCAGGGTGCCGACGACGGCGCCGAGAGCGCCCTTGCCGCCCGCGACGACACCACTGACGACGGTCGCGATGGCGCCGGCGGCAGCGGTGGGTACGGCGGTGTGCAGCAGTAGGCGTGCGTCGTTGGACGGCATGGCGGTGTCTCCGCTTGCTGGAGGGGGCGATGGTGTCGTCAAGGACGAGCGTAAGCCCGGTCCGAGGTGGGTCTCGGGGCCAACAGACCGTCGCACTACGGTCTTTCGGCACTGGCGCCGGGTCTCGTGAACCGTATCACAAACTATTTGAATAGGTCTTTACTCGTGAGGTGTGCCAACTGTCACACCTGAGAGTTAACGCGCCCGTGTGTGCAGGACAGCGGGGCGACTTGTCTGGTATTGGCATCCGATGCGGCATTCGCAAACGGGTGCGTCAACCACGCGCTCCGGCCTTACTCCGGTCGGTGAAGCGCGCCCGGTTGCCGATCGCGGTCGATCCGTTGACCCCCGCGGGCACCGGAACGCGCTCCTCCGCAGGCTCCTCGGGGAACTCCGCGAGCGGGACGGCCTTGCGGCGCCGGTAGCGCGGCGGCACGACCGCCTCCGCCCAGCGCGGGGCACGCGGCGTGAACCGCGGCAGCAGCAACAGCACCAGACCGACCGCGCTCAGGACGACCACGGTGAGGACGATCCACATCGACGTCGAGTGCACCGAGTAGGCCAGCGTGCCGAAGGCGATCAGCGCCGACCAGAAGTACATGATCAGCACGGCACGGCTGTGCGAGTGCCCGATCTCCAGGAGCCGGTGGTGCAGGTGCCCGCGGTCCGCGGCGAACGGCGACTGGCCCTTCCAGGTGCGGCGCACGATGGCGAGCACCAGGTCCGCCATCGGGATCGCGATGATGGTCAGCGGCAGCAGCAGCGGGATGAAGACCGGCAGCGCCGCGTGCGTGGCCGCCTTCGTCGAGCCCTCGAAGATCTTCAGCGCGTCCGGGTCGACCTGGCCCGTGATGGAGATGGCCGAGGCCGCCAGGATCAGACCGATCAGCATCGAGCCCGAGTCGCCCATGAAGATCCGCGCCGGGTGCATGTTGTGCGGCAGGAAGCCCAGGCACATGCCCATCAGGATCGCGGCGAACAGGGTCGCGGGCGCCGCCGCCTCGATCGTGTAGCCGAACCAGATCCGGTACGCGTACAGGAAGAAGGCCGCGGCGGCGATGCAGACCATGCCGGCGGCGAGACCGTCGAGACCGTCGACGAAGTTCACCGCGTTGATGGTGAGGACGACCAGGGCGACCGTCAGAAGGGTGCCCTGCCACTGGGTGAGCGCGACCGTGCCGACGCCGGGGATCGGCAGCCACAGGATGGTCAGACCCTGCATCACCATCACGCCGGCGGAGATCATCTGCGCGCCCAGCTTGATCAGCGCGTCCAGCTCGAACTTGTCGTCGAGGACACCGATCAGCCAGATCAGGGCGGCGCCGGAGAGCAGCGCGCGCGGCTCGTTGGACAGCTCGAAGACGCTGTTGAGGTTCTGCAGGTGGTCGGCGACCAGAAGTCCCGCGCACAGCCCGAAGAACATGGCGATGCCACCGAGCCGCGGTGTCGGTTCTCGGTGTACGTCGCGGGCGCGGATCTCCGGCATCGCCCCGGTCGCGATGGCGAACTTCCGCACCGGACCGGTCAGCAGATAGGTCACCGCGGCCGTGACACAGAGCGTCAGCAGGTAATCACGCACGGGCTGCCCCACAGGAATCGCTGGCCATCTAAGCCCCACACCCTAGCCGGGCCGTCCCCATGGTCGAGGACACACCAGCCGCGCGCATGGTTGCGGCGACCCGCCTTTTACCGGCCATACGGGGGAAAACGCCCGGTCAGCTCCCGCACTTCGGCGCGCACCCTGGCCGATTCCCGAGGGTCGTCCCGCAGCGCGGCGGTGAACAGCGCGGCGATCCGGGCCATCTCCGGCGCCCCCATCCCCTGCGTCGTCACGGCGGCCGTGCCGAGCCGGATGCCCCGGCCGTCCCCGTACGGCAGCGCGCACGTGTCGAGAACCACACCGGCGGCGGCCAGCCGGGTCCGGGCGGTGCGCCCGTCGACGCCCAGCGGCGCCGGGTCGGCGGTGATGAGGTGGGTGTCGGTGCCGCCGGTGGTCAGCGCGAAGCCCTCGGCGGCGAGCGCGGCGGCCAGCACGCGGGCGTGCTCGACCACCTGATGGGCGTACTCGGTGAAGGCCGGCGTGGACGCCTCGCCGAAGGCGACGGCCTTGGCGGCGATGGTGTGCATCTGCGCCCCGCCCTGGGTGAACGGGAACACCGCGCGGTCGACCCGCTCGGCCAGCTCCGCCCCGCACAGCAGCAGCCCGCCACGCGGGCCGCGCAGCACCTTGTGCGTGGTGCCGCAGACGATGTCCGCGTACGGGACGGGGCTCGGGGCCGCGCCGCCGGCGACCAGGCCCAGGGGGTGGGCGGCGTCGGCGATCAGATAGGCGCCGACCTCGTCGGCGATGGTCCGGAAGACCGCGTAGTCCAGGTGCCGGGGGTAGGAGATCGAGCCGCAGACGATCGCCTTGGGCCGGTGGTGCCGGGCGAGCGCGGCGACCTGCTCGTAGTCGACGAGTCCCGTCTCCGCGTCCACGCCGTACGGGACGAAGTCGAACCAGCGGCCGGAGAAGTTCGCGGGCGAGCCGTGCGTGAGGTGCCCGCCGTACGCGAGTCCCATGGCGAGCACGGTGTCCCCGGGGCGCAGCAGTGCCGCGTAGGCGGCGAGGACGGCGGAGGAGCCCGAGTGGGCCTGTACGTTGGCGTGTTCGGCGCCGAAGAGGGAGCGCGCCCGGTCGACGGCGATCCGCTCGGCGGCGTCGGCGTACGCGCAGCCGCCGTGGTGCCGGGCGCCGGGATATCCCTCGGCGTACTTGTTCGCGAGCTGCGAGCCGAGGGCGGCGAGGACGGCCGGCGAGGTGAAGTTCTCGGCGGCGATCAGCTGGAGGCTGTCCCCCTGCCGGCGCGCCTCCCCGAGCAGCACGTCGGCGACCTCGGGGTCCTGGCGGCGCAGCACGTCGAGCGGGCTCTGGTGTTCTGCCTCGGGAGGCGCGGTGACCGGCATGGGGGGCTCCGGGCGTGAGCGGTCTGGAAATCCACTGTAGGCACGCCGAGCCGCCTTCGCCGCCCCACGGGGCCACCCGGGGCCGACCGGCCCCTGCCGACGCGCCGGAGCCCCCTTGCAGCGCTTCGCGGGCGGGCCCCGTCAGCGCTTCGCGGCCACGCCCGTCAGCGCCGTGACCACCGGGTCCAGCGCCTGCTGGATCTCGTCGCCGATCGAGCGGAAGAACGTGATGGGCGCCCCGTACGGGTCGTTCACCTCGTCCGCCTCGGCCGACGGGGCCAGGAGCCACCCGCGTAGAGCGGCGGCGGCACGGACCAGGGCGCGGGCGCGGTCGATCGTGTCGTGGCCGTCGCGGGGGTCGGGGAGGGTCGTCGGGTCTATGGCCCGGACGAGGCGGGTGAACTCCTTCAGGGTGAAGGTGCGCAGGCCCGCCGAGTGGCCCATCGAGATGACCTGCGCGCGGTGGTCGCGGGTCGCGGTGAGGACCAGGTCGGCGCGGATGACGTGCTCGTCGAGGAGCTCGCGCCCCACGAAGCCGGTGTGGTCGGCGCCGAAGTCGGCGAGGACCAGTTCCGCGTTGGCCTCCATGGGGGCGCCCTCGTGGCCCCAGGTACCCGCGCTCTCCACGATGAGGCCGCCGCCCAGCGGATCGCCGAGGCGGTCGCTCAGGGCATGCCGGGTCAGCCGCTCGGTGATCGGCGAGCGGCAGACGTTGCCGGTGCTGACGTGGAGGATGCGGAAGGTGGTGCCGTCGTTCGGGTGCCCCGCTATGCCACGCCCCTCAGGGGCGGTCAATTCGCCACCTCGAGGTCGGGTACCACCTTCCGGAGCTCCTCCGCGGTGAGCGCGCCGGCGCGCAGCAGCACGGGCACCTTGCCCGTCACGTCGACGATCGACGACGGGACGATGCCGGGGGTCGGCCCGCCGTCGAGGTACACGGAGACGGAGTCGCCGAGCATGCCCTGGGCGGCGTCGCAGTCCTCCGGCGACGGGTGTCCGGTCAGGTTGGCCGAGGAGACTGCCATCGGGCCGACCTCGGTGAGCAGCTCGATGGCGACCGGGTGCAGCGGCATGCGGATCGCGACGGTGCCCCGGGTGTCGCCGAGGTCCCACTGGAGCGAGGGCTGGTGCTTGGCGACCAGGGTGAGCGCGCCGGGCCAGAAGGCGTCGACGAGCTCCCAGGCCTGCTCGGTGAAGTCCGTGACGAGGCCGTGCAGCGTGTTCGGGGAGCCGATGAGGACGGGCGTGGGCATGTTCCGGCCGCGGCCCTTGGCCGCGAGCAGGTCCGCGACGGCCTCCGAGCTGAAGGCGTCCGCGCCGATCCCGTACACGGTGTCGGTGGGCAGCACGACGAGCTCGCCGCGGCGTACGGCGGACGCGGCCTCACGCAGACCCGTCGCCCGGTCCGTCGCCTCGTTGCAGTCGTATCGCCGGGCCATCACTCGCCTGCTTTCTCGTACGCGTCGTGCCTGGACTGGTTGGTCATGGGGTGGCCTTGCGGGCGGTCGCGAAGCGCGGCCGGTTGTTCAGGTCGGGGTGGTCGGCGGCGTCCGCCCAGCCGGCCTCCTCGTTGAAGATCCACGGCACCTGCCCGCCCTGGGTGTCCGCGTGCTCGATGACGACGAGCCCGCCGGGCCGCAGCAGCCGGTGCGCGGTGCGCTCGATGCCCCGGATGGTGTCGAGGCCGTCCTCGCCGGAGAACAGGGCCATGTCCGGGTCGTGGTCGCGGGCCTCGGGGGCCACGTACTCCCACTCGGTGAGCGGGATGTACGGCGGGTTGGAGATGACGAGGTCGACCTGGCCGTTGAGCTCCGGGAGCGCGGTCAGCGCGTCGCCCTGGTGCACGGTGACGCGCGAGCCCTGGGCGTTCTTGCGGGTCCAGACGAGCGCGTCGTCGGAGAGCTCGACCGCGTGCACGCGCGAGCGCGGCACCTCCTGCGCCATGGCGAGCGCGATGGCGCCCGAGCCGGTGCACAGGTCGACGATGAGCGGCTCGACGACGTCCATGGCCCGTACGGCGTCTATGGCCCAGCCGACGACCGATTCGGTCTCCGGGCGGGGCACGAACACGCCGGGGCCCACCTGGAGCTCCAGGTAGCGGAAGAAGGCCCGTCCGGTGATGTGCTGGAGGGGTTCGCGCGCCTCGCGGCGCGCGATCGTCTCCCAGTAGCGGGCGTCGAAGTCCGCGTCCTTGACGTTGTGCAGCTCCCCCCGCTTGACGCCGTGCACGAACGCGGCGAGCTCCTCGGCGTCGAAACGCGGTGAGGGAACGCCGGCGTCGGCCAGCCGCTGGGTGGCCTGGGCCACCTCGGCAAGCAGCAGGTTCACGCTGGTCCTCCGTGGTGCGGGTGGGGCTTTACAAGGGCGGGCGCGGACTTACGCGTTGGCCAGCTTGGCGGCGGAGTCGGCGTCGACACAGGCCTGGATCATCGGGTCCAGCTCGCCGTCGAGCACCTGGTCCAGGTTGTACGCCTTGAAGCCGACGCGGTGGTCCGAGATGCGGTTCTCCGGGAAGTTGTACGTCCGGATCTTCTCGGAGCGGTCGACCGTGCGGACCTGGCTGCGGCGCGCGTCCGCGGCCTCGGCCTCGGCCTTCTCCTGCGCGGCGGCGAGCAGCCGGGACCGCAGGATGCGCATGGCCTGCTCCTTGTTCTGGAGCTGGCTCTTCTCGTTCTGGCAGGAGGCGACGATGCCGGTCGGCAGGTGGGTGATGCGGACCGCGGAGTCGGTGGTGTTGACGGACTGGCCGCCGGGACCGGACGAGCGGTAGACGTCGATGCGCAGGTCGTTGGCGTGGATCTCCACGTCGACCTCCTCGGCCTCCGGGGTGACCAGCACGCCGGCGGCGGAGGTGTGGATGCGGCCCTGCGACTCGGTGGCGGGCACGCGCTGTACGCGGTGCACCCCGCCCTCGTACTTCAGGCGCGCCCAGACGCCCTGGCCGGGCTCGGTGGCCCCGTTGCCGCCCTTGGTCTTCACGGCGACCTGGACGTCCTTGTAGCCGCCCAGCTCGGACTCGGTGGCGTCGATGATCTCGGTCTTCCAGCCGACGCGCTCGGCGTAGCGCAGGTACATCCGCAGCAGGTCGCCGGCGAACAGGGCGGACTCGTCGCCGCCCGCGCCGGCCTTGATCTCCAGGATGACGTCCTTGTCGTCGCTGGGGTCGCGCGGGACGAGCAGCAGCCGGAGCCGGTCCGTCAGCTCCTCGCGCTGCTTCTCCAGCTCCTTGACCTCGGCGGCGAAGTCGGGGTCGTCGGCGGCCAGCTCCTTGGCGGTGACGATGTCCTCCGCCGTCTGCTTCCAGGCCTTGTACGCGCCGATGATCGGGGTCAGCTCCGCGTAACGCTTGTTGAGCTTGCGCGCGTTCGCCTGGTCGGAGTGGACCGAAGGGTCGGCGAGCTTCTTCTCGAGGTCGGCGTGCTCGCCGACCAGTTCCTCGACCGCTTCGAACATCGGGTGCTCCTGGGGTGAATTTCGGAAAGGGCTGCTGCGGGAACCACTGCGGGGACGGCAAAGCGCCGGTCCGGTGCCCCCGAGCGGGAGCGACCAAGGACCGGCGCAGTGACGTGCTACTTCTTGGCCGCACCCTTGCCGAAGCGGGCCTCGAAGCGGGCGACGCGGCCGCCGGTGTCGAGGATCTTCTGCTTGCCGGTGTAGAACGGGTGGCACTCGGAGCAGACCTCGGCACGGATGGTGCCCTCGGTCAGGGTGCTACGCGTGGTGAACGACGCGCCACAGGTGCAGCTGACCTGGGTCTCGACGTACTCGGGGTGGATCTCGCGCTTCAAGGTGTCTCCTAGTTTCGGGAGGGCTCCGGGTCGCCGTGCGGGCTGCACCTGCGTGAACCGGGGCCGACGTACCAGTCTGCCAGGACCGGCCGCATCTCCCAAAACCGGGGTATGGCCGAAACTATTCCTGGGCTTCGTCCGAGGGGCGCCCGGGGGTGCCCCCGGCGCCCCCCGGTGCCCCCCCCCGGGCTATTTCACGAGGCCGTCGGCCTTGCCGGTGGCGCCGTCCTTCGTGGCCGAGTCCGGGATCGGCCTGTCGGCCTTGAGGGCCTTCCAGACCTGCTGGGACTGGGCTTCCAGGGGGATGACGCGGTTGGGGTCGCGCGGGTCGTACTCGACCGGCAGCGTGACCATGTGGACGTCGTCGGCGCCGAGGCCCGACAGGCCCTTGGCGAAGCCCATGAGCTCGTTGACCGAGTCGAGCTCGGAGTCGGGCGTGATGGCCTTGGTGGCGGTGTCGGCGAGGTCGAAGAGCGTCTTGGGGTTGGTGAAGACGCCGACGCTCTTCACCTGCTCGATGAAGGCCTTCATGAACGCCTGCTGGAGCTGGATGCGACCGAGGTCGCTGCCGTCGCCGACGCTCTTGCGGGTGCGGACCAGGCCGAGGGACTGCTCGCCGTCGAGGGTGTGGGTGCCGGGCTCGAGGTCGAGGTGGCTCTTGCCGTCCTTGATGGCCTTCGTCGTGGTGATCTCGACGCCGCCGAGCCGGTCGATGAGCTTCTTGAAGCCGGTGAAGTCGACCTCGATGTAGTGGTCCATGCGGATCCCGGACATCGACTCGACGGTCTTCACGGCGCAGGCCGGGCCGCCGACCTCGTACGCCGTGTTGAACATGGCCCGGTGCTCCCCCGGCACGGTGGCGCCCTCGGAGTCGGTGCACCGCGGGCGGTCGATCAGGGTGTCGCGCGGGATGGAGACCACGGAGGCCTTCCGGTGGCCCTCGTAGACGTGGACGACCATCGCGGTGTCGGAGCGGGCGCCGCCCTCGTCCTTGCCGTACGCGCTGTTGGCGCCGGAGCGGGAGTCGGAGCCGAGGACGAGGATGTCCATCGAGCCGTTGTCGACGTCCTCGGGACGGTCCTTGCCGAGCTGGGCGTTGATGTTGACGCCCTGGATGTTGCCGTCCAGCTTGACGTACACGTAGCCGAGTCCGGCTCCGCCGAGGACGACGAGGGCGGCGGCGCTCCACGCCGCCACGGTCACCGCGCGGCGCCCCTTGGTGGGCGGCTTCCGGCGGCGGCCGGTACCCCGTATTCGGGTGCCTTGGTTGTGCTCGGTCATCGTCATCCCTCGGGCCTCGGTTTCACCTTCTGTGACGGCGAAACACCCAAAAGGGTTGCACAGCAGGCTGTGAGGTTTCGGAGGGCTACGGACGGTAACGCGATGGCGCCCACCGTGCGGACACAGTGGGCGCCATCGTTCATGCAGGTCACGGCTTGATCACGGGGCCGAAGCCGGCCCGCGGCCGTGTGACCGACGTCTCGCGTCAGTCGTTGTTCGCCGCTCCAGGGGTGGTCTTCTGGATCTGGAGCAGGAACTCGCCGTTGGACTTCGTCTGCTTCATCTTGTCGAGGAGCAGCTCGATCGCCTGCTGCTGGTCGAGCGCGTGCAGGACGCGGCGCAGCTTCCAGGTGACGGAGAGCTCGTCGGCACCGAGCAGGATCTCCTCCTTGCGCGTACCCGAGGCGTCGACGTCGACGGCCGGGAAGATGCGCTTGTCGGCGAGCTTCCGGTCCAGCTTGAGCTCCATGTTGCCGGTGCCCTTGAACTCCTCGAAGATCACCTCGTCCATGCGCGAGCCGGTGTCGACCAGCGCGGTGGCCAGGATGGTCAGCGAGCCGCCGTCCTCGATGTTGCGCGCGGCACCGAAGAAGCGCTTCGGCGGGTAGAGCGCGGTCGAGTCGACACCACCGGACAGGATGCGGCCGGAGGCCGGCGCCGCGAGGTTGTACGCGCGGCCCAGGCGGGTGATGGAGTCCAGCAGGACGACCACGTCGTGACCCAGCTCGACGAGACGCTTGGCGCGCTCGATGGCCAGCTCGGCGACGGTGGTGTGGTCCTCGGCCGGGCGGTCGAAGGTCGAGGAGATGACCTCGCCCTTGACCGACCGCTGCATGTCGGTGACCTCTTCCGGACGCTCGTCGACCAGGACGACCATCAGGTGGCACTCGGGGTTGTTGTGGGTGATCGCGTTGGCGATCGCCTGCATGATCATGGTCTTGCCGGTCTTCGGCGGGGCCACGATCAGACCGCGCTGGCCCTTGCCGATCGGCGACACGAGGTCGATGATCCGCGTGGTCAGCACGCCCGGGTCGGTCTCCAGACGGAGGCGGTCCTGCGGGTACAGCGGGGTGAGCTTGTTGAACTCGGGGCGGCCGCGGCCGGACTCCGGCGCCATGCCGTTGACCGAGTCGAGGCGCACCAGCGCGTTGAACTTCTCGCGGCGCTCGCCCTCCTTCGGCTGGCGCACGGCACCGGTGACGTGGTCACCCTTGCGCAGACCGCTCTTGCGGACCTGGGCGAGGGAGACGTACACGTCGTTCGGGCCGGGCAGGTAGCCGGAGGTCCGGATGAACGCGTAGTTGTCGAGGATGTCGAGGATGCCCGCGACGGGGATCAGGACGTCGTCGTCGGAGACCTGCGGCTCACCGGCGGCGAACTCGTCACGCCCACGACGCCCACGACGGTCGCGGTAGCGCCCGCGACGGCCGCGACGGCCGCCCTCGAAGTCGTCGTCGTCCTGCGGACCGGCCGGCAGGCCGCCCTGCGGGCCCTGGACCTGGGTCTGACCCTGGCCCTGACCCTGGCCCTGACGCTGGCGCTGGCCGCCCTGGCCACCGCCCTGCGGCTCGTCGCCCTTGCCACGGTCACGGCGGTCGCGCTGACGCTCGCGGCGGTCACCGCGCTCGCCCCGCTCCCCGCGCTCGCCGCGGTCGCGACGGCCACGGCCCTCGGCGCCGTCGACGGCGGCCTCGGCCTTGGCGTCGCCCTGCGCCTCGGTCCTGGTCTCGGTGCGGGCCTCGGTCTTGACGACCTGCGCGGCCTCGGCCTTGGCCT
This sequence comes from Streptomyces sp. NPDC023157, assembly GCF_055560575.1. Lineage (NCBI taxonomy): Bacteria > Bacillati > Actinomycetota > Actinomycetes > Kitasatosporales > Streptomycetaceae > Streptomyces > Streptomyces sp. NPDC023157. Next base: position 73,316 of record NZ_JBVHIL010000009.1, on the reverse strand, counting down.
CGCCCTCCGGCGAACCGGCGGGGGCGGTGGCACGACGGCGGCGGCGCTCGCCGGCCGGGGCGTCGTCGGAGGCGGGCTGGCCCGGGATCTCGATCTGCTGCTGGGCCACCGGCTCGGCCTTCTCGGCCTTCGGCGCGGCCTCGGCGTCGCTCGTACGGGCCTTGGCGGCGGTGCGGCGCTTGGGCTTGGTCTCGGCGGCGTCGGCCGACTTGGCGGGGGCGGCGGAGCCCCCTCCGGCCTGCGCCTCCTTGATGACCTCGATCAGCTGGCTCTTGCGCATCCGCGCGGTGCCCCTGATGCCGAGGCCGGACGCGACCTGCTGCAGCTCGGCCAGGACCATGCCCTCAAGGCCGGTGCCGGAGCGGCGGCGCCGTGCGGTGGTGCCGGAGGCAGCACCTTCGGCGGGCGCGGAGGTGTCGACACTGTTGTCGGCAGTCACGCCCATCAGATCGGTGGTGTCGCTCACGAAGGGTCCTTCCCTGGAGCGGACGTCGGCCATCTGGCTCGGCGACCGGTTGTGCTGTCCGACAGCGGTCCTGCTTGGTGGACCGTGTCGGGGCGGTGGTCCCGCCGGGTACGGCGGAAGAGAGAAAAAAGCTGTGGGTCCGGCCCGAGCGCCCCCTGCTCGGCCCTCGAAGAAGAAAAGCGAGGGGTGTCGTGCCGGTTCCGGAGCGTGCTCGAATCTGCTCAGGCAGGCTGCTCAGGCAGTGGAGGAGGCTCCCGGAAGAATTGGTGGTCCCTGATGGGGACACTCAGCACCGCGCCACAAAGACGTCGGGTGCAGACTTGAGGTTAACACTACCGGCTCCAACAAACATTCCCCCTCTCCGTCACCGGCAATCAGGTGTCCGTGCGGCCCCGGCTCAGGAGCCGCACGGGCTGCCCGTCAGGGCGCGAGCGGCAGGACGCTTGCTCCGGGCGCGTCGAGATCGAGCCGGTTCGCGGCCCATCCCTCCCCCGCGAGCAGCGCGACCTTGTCGGCCGTGGCGTGGTCCGCCAGCGCGAGGACCGTGGGGCCCGCGCCGGAGATGACCGCGGGCACACCGTCCGCCCGCAGCCGGTTCACAAGGGCGATGCTCTCGGGCATCGCGGGGGCCCGGTACTCCTGGTGCAGCCGGTCCTCGGTGGCCGCGAGCAGCAGCTCGGGGCGGCGGGTCAGGGCCTCGACGAGGAGGGCGGCGCGCCCGGCGTTGGCGGCGGCGTCCACGTGCGGGACGGTGCGCGGGAGCAGGCCGCGGGCGGTCTCGGTGAGCACGGGCTTGCCGGGGACGAAAACCACCGGAACGATGGAATCCGAGGGTTCCATCCTGATCGCCCGGGCGGCCCCGCCCTCGGTCCAGGCGAGCGTGAAGCCGCCGAGCAGGCAGGCCGCGACGTTGTCGGGGTGTCCCTCGATCTCGGTGGCCAGTTCGAGCAGCGCGGCCTCGTCGAGGCGGGCGTCACCGCCTATGGTCACGGCGCGGGCGGCGACGATGCCGGCACAGATGGCGGCGGAGGAGGAGCCGAGGCCGCGGCCGTGCGGGATGCGGTTGGCGCAGACGACCTCAAGGCCGCGCGGCTGCCCGCCGAGCAGGTCGAAGGCGGTGCGCATCGAGCGTACGAGCAGGTGGCTCTCGTCGCGGGGAAGGGTGTCGGCACCTTCACCGGCTATGTCGACGTGCAGCCCGGAGTCGGCGACCCGGACGACCACGTCGTCGTAGAGCCCCAGCGACAGGCCGAAGGCGTCGAAGCCCGGGCCCAGATTGGCGCTGGAAGCGGGGACGCGCACCCGTACGGCGGCGGCGCGGAACGCGGGACCGGCCATCGCTCGTTGACTCTCCTTGACTTGCGGGGACTGTGCGGGGGAAGAACCGCGGCGCCGCGTGGTGACTGCGGCTCTGCGTGGTGATGCGTGACTGCGTGGGGACTGCGTGAGGGCTATGGGGATGACTGCGGAGGTACGGAGAACCCGGGGGCCGCTCGTGCCTCGGAGGCGACAACGGCAACAGCACCGCGCATATGCAACGGGGCGGGTTCGGTACAGCCTATCGAAGGAAGGTTCTGTGGCGACATAGGGCGCACAGGAGGCGCACGATGCGTGTCGCGCGCCAACCTGTGCGCCTCTGTCGGTTCCTGATCGGGTGTGACCCCGATCAGGAACCGTACGGCACCTGGGGTCAGGCCAGGCCGAGCCGCTCGGCGGCGGCCGCGGCGTCGACCGGGACGGTGACGGGCTGCGGAGCGCCCGCGACGGCCCAGTCGGGGTCCTTGAGGCCGTTGCCGGTGACGGTGCAGACGATCCGCTGGCCCGGGTCGACCTTGCCCTGCGCCGCGGCCTTCAGCAGACCGGCCACCGAGGCGGCCGAGGCGGGCTCGACGAAGACGCCCTCCTGCGCGGCCAACAGGCGGTAGGCCTGCAGGATCTCACGGTCCGTCACCTCGTCGATGAAGCCGCCCGACTCGTCGCGCGCGGCGATCGCGTAGTCCCAGGAGGCCGGGTTGCCGATGCGGATCGCGGTGGCGATGGTCGACGGGTCCTTGACGACCTCGCCGCGCACGAGCGGCGCGGAGCCGGAGGCCTGGAAGCCCCACATGCGCGGCCGGTGGGTGGCCAGGCCGTCCGCCGCGTACTCGCGGTACCCCTTCCAGTACGCCGTGATGTTGCCGGCGTTGCCCACGGGCAGCACGTGGATGTCGGGGGCGTCGCCCAGCATGTCCACGATCTCGAAGGCGGCGGTCTTCTGGCCCTCGATACGGACCGGGTTCACCGAATTGACCAGCGCCACCGGGTAGTTCTCGGAGAGGCTGCGGGCCAGCGTGAGGCAGTCGTCGAAGTTGCCGTCGACCTGGAGGATCTTGGCGCCGTGCACGAGCGCCTGGCCCATCTTGCCGAGCGCGATCTTGCCCTGCGGGACGAGCACCGCCGACACCATGCCGGCGCGCACCGCGTAGGCGGCGGCGGAGGCGGAGGTGTTGCCGGTGGACGCGCAGATGACCGCCTGCGCGCCCTCCTCCTTGGCCTTGCTGATGGCCATGGTCATGCCCCGGTCCTTGAAGGAGCCGGTGGGGTTGGCGCCCTCGACCTTGAGGTGCACCTCGCAGCCCGTGCGCTCGGAGAGCACCTGAGCGGGGACGAGCGGCGTGCCGCCCTCACGGAGCGTGACGACCGGCGTCGTGTCCGTGACCGGAAGACGGTCCCGGTACTCCTCGATGATGCCGCGCCACTGGTGGGTGCCCTTGGTGGTCATGGGTCCTTACTCCCCTTCAACACGCATGATGCTGGCGACACCACGTACGGTGTCCAGCTTGCGCAGCGCCTCGACGGTCCCGGAAAGGGCGGCGTCGGGCGCGCGGTGGGTGACGACGACGAGGGAGGCCTCGCCGTCCTTGCCCGTCTGGCGGACGGTGTCGATCGACACGCCGTGCTCGGCGAAGACCGTCGCGACCTGGGCGAGGACGCCCGGCTTGTCGGCCACGTCGAGACTGATGTGGTAGCGCGTCACCACGTCGCCCATGGGGCTCACGGGCAGCTGGGTGTACGCGGACTCGCCGGGGCCGTTGGCCCCGTTGAGCTTGTTGCGGCACACGGCGACCAGGTCGCCGAGGACGGCCGACGCGGTCGGCGAGCCGCCGGCCCCGGGGCCGTAGAACATGAGCTGCCCGGCGGCGTCCGCCTCGACGAAGACGGCGTTGTACGCCTCGCGGACGGAGGCGAGCGGGTGGCTGAGCGGGATCATCGCGGGGTGCACGCGGGCGGTGACGGACTCGCCGTCGGCGGCCCGCTCGCAGATGGCGAGCAGCTTGATGGTGCAGCCCATCTGCTTCGCCGAGGCGAAGTCCGCGGCGGTCACCTCGGTCATGCCCTCGCGGTAGACGTCGTCGAGGCGCACGCGGGTGTGGAAGGCGATCCCGGCGAGGATGGCGGCCTTGGCGGCGGCGTCGAAGCCCTCGACGTCGGCGGTCGGGTCGGCCTCGGCGTACCCGAGCGCGGTGGCCTCGTCCAGGGCCTCGGAGTAGCCCGCCCCGGAGGTGTCCATCTTGTCGAGGATGAAGTTGGTCGTCCCGTTGACGATGCCCATCACGCGGTTGATCTTGTCGCCGGCCAGCGACTCGCGCAGCGGACGGATCAGCGGGATGGCGCCGGCGACGGCGGCCTCGTAGTAGAGGTCCTCGCCGTGCTCCTGCGCGGCCGCGTAGAGGGCCGCGCCGTCCTGGGCGAGCAGCGCCTTGTTGGCGGAGACGACGGAGGCGCCGTGCTCGAAGGCGGTGGTGATGAGGGTGCGGGCCGGCTCGATCCCGCCGATGACCTCGACGACGACGTCGATGTCCCCGCGTTTGACCAGGGCGGTGGCGTCGGTGGTGATCAGCTCGGCGGGCACGCCGCCGCGCACCTTGTCGGGCCGGCGGACGGCCACGCCGGCGAGCTCGACCGGAGCGCCGATGCGCGCGGCGAGGTCGTCGGCGTGCGTCGTCATGATGCGCGCCACCTCTGAGCCGACCACTCCACAGCCCAGCAGCGCCACCTTCAGCGGACGCGTACGCATCATCCGACCTCGTTTCTCGTACTTCTTGGTCTTCGTATCTCTACGGTTTCCTACGGTGGGAACCAGTCTCACTCACCGGACGGGCGATTCCGCCCTTGGTCCGCATCCTGAGACATCGATTCCATCACCTGACTATTTCATCACCCGACGTCGAGACGCAGGAGATCTTCCTCCGTCTCGCGCCGCACGATGACCCGCGCCTCGCCGTCCCGCACCGCGACGACGGGCGGGCGCAGCGCGTGGTTGTAGTTGCTCGCCATGGAGCGGCAGTACGCCCCGGTGGCCGGTACGGCGAGCAGGTCGCCGGGCGCCACGTCGGCGGGCAGGAAGGCGTCGCGTACGACGATGTCGCCGCTCTCGCAGTGCTTGCCGACGACGCGCACGAGCAGGGGCTCGGCGTCGCTCGTCCGCGAGACGAGGGCGACGCTGTACTCGGCGTCGTACAGCGCGGTGCGGATGTTGTCCGACATGCCGCCGTCGACGGAGACGTACGTGCGCAGCCCCTCCAGCGGCTTGACCGTCCCCACCTCGTACAGGGTGAAGGCGGTGGGCCCGACGATGGCGCGCCCCGGCTCGACGGAGATCCGCGGCGTGGCGAGCCCGGCGGACTCGCACTCGCGCGTCACGATCTCGGAGAGCGCCTTGGCGATGTCGTGCGGCTCGCGGGGGTCGTCGTCGGAGGTGTACGCGATGCCGAGGCCGCCCCCGAGGTCGATCTCGGGCAGCTCGACCCCGTGCTCGTCCCGCACCTCGGCGAGCAGCCGCACGACCCGCCGCGCGGACACCTCGAAGCCGGCCATGTCGAAGATCTGCGAGCCGATGTGCGAGTGGATGCCGATGAGCTCGAGCCCGTCGAGCGACAGCGCGCGCCGCACGGCCTCCGCGGCCTGGCCGCCCGCGAGGGCGATGCCGAACTTCTGGTCCTCGTGGGCGGTGGCGATGAACTCGTGCGTGTGCGCCTCGACGCCCACCGTCACCCGGATCAGCACCCGCTGCCGCTTGCCGAGCGCCTGCGCGATGTGCGCGACCCGGACGATCTCCTGGAACGAGTCGAGCACGATCCGCCCGACCCCGGCCTCGACGGCCCGCCGGATCTCGCCCTCGCTCTTGTTGTTCCCGTGGAAGGCGATCCGCTCGGCGGGCATCCCGGCCGAGAGCGCGGTGCTGAGCTCGCCCCCGGAGCACACGTCCAGGTTCAGCCCCTCCTCCTTGAGCCACCGCACGACGGCCCGCGACAGGAACGCCTTGCCTGCGTAGAACACGTCGGCGTCCTTGCCGAAGGCGTCGGCCCAGGCCCGGCAGCGCGCCCGGAAGTCGTCCTCGTCGAGGAAGTACGCGGGCGTGCCGAACTCCCGCTGGAGCGCGTCGACTCCGATCCCGCCCACGGTCACGACCCCCCGCTCGTCCCGCCCGACGGTCCGCGCCCAGACCTTGGGGTCGAGCTGGTTGAGATCGGCGGGCGGAGCGGAGTAGTGCCCCTCGGGAAGGACATCGGCGTGACGGGGCCCGGCGGGGTGTGCGGAACGGCTCATGGCGACTGGCTCTTTCAGATCTGGTCGGGTGCGCTGATGCCGAGCAGGGAGAGGCCACCGGCGAGCACCGTCCCGGCGGCTTCGGCGAGCGCGAGCCGGGAACGATGGGCGGCCGAGGGTTTCTCGTCACCGAGAGGCAGCACGGAGTGCTGGAACCCGAGGAGCACGTCGGCGACACCTTCGAGATGCCGAGCGAGCCGGTCGGGCGCGCGGTGACGGGCGGCGGCGAGGAGCACGGCGGGGTGATCGACGAGGAGGGCGACGAGGGCGGGGGCGTGGGGGTGGGCACCAGGGCGGCCGTCGATGTGGCAGCCGTCGGCGGGGGCGTGGGGGCGGCCGTCGACGCGGCCACCAGCGAGGGCATCCGACTCGACCTCGTACCCGGCGGCCCGGATCCCGAGCTGTGCGCCGTTACGGATCAGAGCCCGGGCCCGGGAGTGGGCGTACCGCACGCGGAAGAGGGCGTTGCGCTCGTGCTGGACGAGGAGGGGGCCGCCGGGGAGGGCGTGATCGTGGGGCGCGGGCCGGAGAAGCGCCCAGCGGGCGGCGTCGGAACCGAGGAGGTCGGGCTCGAAGGGTGCGGGAACGACATGAATCCGCTCGCACGCACCACCGCCACCGACCTCCGCCTCGGCCCCCTGGGAACGGAGCAACCGGACGACGGTCTCGCTCACGAGCCGGGCACGGTCCTCGCCGGCATCGGCGAGCCGCACGACACTCCCCGCGAGCGCGTCGGAATACCCGAACCGCAGCCCGGCCTCCCCCACCTCCCGGACGAGCCGCGCGCCCTGTCCGACGTCGAGGGTGAAGTTGAGGAACCCGGGCCCGGTGATGTCGACGGCGCGGATCCCGGGGCTGCCGTGCAACCGCTCCTTGAGGATCCCGGCGACGTCGAGGGGCTGTCGCCCGGAGGGCCGCGCGAGGCTGAGGGCGATGCTGCTGGCGTAGTCGCCGACACCGCCCGGCCGGGGCCGCTCCACCTTGACGCGCGGGGGCACGTCGACCCGCAGCGCACCCTCGTCGACCGCACGGCGCACGGCGTGCAGCACGGTGAGGGAGAGGTCCGCGGGGGTCACGGGACCAGCCTAGGGGAGGAGGGGGGTGGGAACGCGAACCGGTTTCGGCATGTGGGCGGTGAAGGCGGCCGACCCGACGTTTCCGCACGTGAGCGCCCGCCCCCGGCCCTAGCGCACCCAGCCGCGCGCTCTCCACGCTGCGGGCGGCTCCTCGCCGCCCTCCTGCTCCTGTCCGCCACCGTCACCGTGCTGCCCGCGCCGCTCCCGGTGCATGAGCTGACGCACGACCCGCACGAGCTCGGACGGCTCGAAGGGCTTGGCGAGGAAGGCGTCGACGCCGGAGGCGCCGCCCTCCCTCTCGTATTCGGTGCCGGCACTGATGATCGCCACGGGGAGATGACTGGTCCGCGGATCGGACCGCAGGCGGGCGGCGGTCTTCAACCCGTCCAGCCGGGGCATGACGACATCGAGGGTGACGACATCAGGACAGACCCGATGCACGACATCCAGACACTCGGCACCATCGGCCGCGGTCACCACCTCGAACCCCTCGAGTTCGAGATTGACCCTGATCAGCTGGCGGATCACCCGGTTGTCATCGACAACGAGCACCCGCCCGGACACGCCTGACACACGTCGAGAGTAGGTCTACGGGAAGGGCCACGTCCGGCTTTTGCCCACTTCCGACCCACGCGAGGGAACACCCCCTGGTGACGCGGCGGAAATACCTGTTCACAGGCACGCCTCACGAGCTGGTAGGGTTCTACCCGTCGCCGCCGAACGCGGCGGACGCCCCCGTAGCTCAGGGGATAGAGCAACGGCCTCCGGAGCCGTGTGCGCAGGTTCGAATCCTGCCGGGGGCACTTCGCGAGAAGTGCCGAACAGGCCCCGCCTTCAGTGAACACACTGAGGACGGGGTCTTGTTGTATGTGCGGCGCCCCGACGTCCGGTGTGCCGGCTTCCGCCGCACCAACGTCCTGTGGGCCGGCTTCCGGTGTCCCGACCTCCTGTGTGCCGGCTTCATGCCTGCTCGGGGTGGGCGTGTTGTCGTGGTGGGTGTGGGAGGGGGGTGGGGTGTGCGCCCCCTGGGCAACCCAACTGCGCGGGTCGTTCTTTTGGAAGTCTGGCCAGGGCCCCCTCCCTCGGCGCAACAATGCGCGCATGAGCGATGACTGGAAGCTACGGCTGGAGCGCATGAAGCGGGATCTCGTCGTCAGTGGGGATCCCGTCGCCTGGGTGAGCGAGGCCGATGCCGTGCAGGCCTCGCTGCGGTTTCCGTCTCTCGCTGTGCGGGGTGCCCTGTTCGGGGTGGCCGTGCAGCGGAAGGGCGAGGAGGGGGGTGGGGAGTGGCGGATGGTGACGCCCTTGCAGGACGGGATGCCGCAGGTCTCGCGGGACAGCCTGAACTCCAAGCTCTGGTTCCGGGCCAAGGACGACACCGACGACCCGCGGGTGCGGCGGGAGTTGCTCGCCGCGGTGGCCGTGCTGGAGCGGGAGGCCGTCGACGAGGTGGAGGTGCTCGACGAGCGGTACCGGATCGTCCGGGGGGACGAGCTCGCCCGGAGCGGGCCCGACGGTCTCGAGCCGCCCCGGCCCACCGACGTGGAGCCGATCGAGCGCACCTGGGACGACCGGGGCTCGGCCGGCTCGCCCGATGTCGACTTCGTGCTCGACCCGTTCAGGGAGCGCGGGCTCATGTCCGAGGCCCTGCGGCTCGGCCTGCGCAGCTTCGAGTACTCCGGGAAGCGCTACCCCGCCGCCGTACGCGAGGACTCCCGCCGGGCCGTCGTACGCCATCCCGAGATCGCCCTGATGCCCGTCACCTTCGGCGTCGTCGAGCAGACCGGTGACACCTGGCGGCCCGAGGGCTCCCTCCTGGCCACCCCGCACGACGCCCGGCGCTTCCTCTACTCCGCGCTCACCCGGATCTGGCCGCTGCTCTACCGGTTCGACGAGGCCAAGCGCGAGCGGTATGCCCGGATCGCCGAGAAGTACCGTGCCGCCGACCGGGCCGACGAACTCATGGTCGACGACCGCCTGTTCCGGATCTGTCGCGTCGAGCGCATCGTCCGCTTCGGCCCGGACGGGCCCGAGAAGCCCCGGCCCTCGGACATCGACGACTACGGGCCCATGAAGATGCATCCCTCCATGGACGCCATGACCGGAGAGGTTCATCACGGCGAGTGAAACGGGAAGGGCCGCGCGGCAGTTCAGCTGCCGCGCGGCCCTTTTCGTGTCCCGGTGCGTTACTTGACGTTGATCGCCTTCCACGCCGCCGCCACCGCGTTGTACTCGGCGCTGCCGGCGCCGTACAGGTCGGTCGCCGCGGAGAGCGTGGCGGTGCGGGCGCCCGAGTAGCCCGTGGAGGAGGTCATGTAGGTGGTCAGGGCCTTGTACCAGATCTTGTAGGCCTTCTGGCGGCCGATGCCCGCGAGGGTCGAGTTGTCGTAGGTCGGGGAGTTGTAGGTCACGCCGTTGACCGTCTTCGTGCCGCTGCCCTCGGACAGCAGGTAGAAGAAGTGGTTCGCCGGGCCCGACGAGTAGTGCACGTTCAGGCGGCCGACGGTCTTCGACCAGTAGTCGGCGGAGCTGCCGTCCTTGCTCGGCTTGTCCATGTAGCGCAGCGGGGTGCCGTTACCGTTGATGTCGATCTTCTCGCCGATGAGGTAGTCGCCGACGTCCGTGGAGTTCGCCGCGTAGAACTCGACCGACGTGCCGAAGATGTCGGACGTCGCCTCGTTCAGGCCGCCGGACTCACCGCTGTAGCGCAGGTTCGCCGTCGAGGCGGTCAGGCCGTGGGACATCTCGTGGCCCGCCACGTCCAGGGAGGTCAGCGGCGCCGAGTTGTTCGTGCCGTCGCCGTACGTCATGCAGAAGCACGCGTCGTCCCAGAACGCGTTGACGTACGCGTTGCCGTAGTGCACGCGCGAGTACGCCGCGACGCCGTCGCCGCGGATGCCGCTGCGGCCCAGCTCGTTCTTGTAGAAGTCCCAGGTGACCGCCGCACCGTAGTGCGCGTCCGCCGCCGCGGTCTCGCGGTTGCTCGCCAGGCCGTTGCCCCACGTGTCCGTCGAGTTGGTGAACAGCGTGCCCGTGCCGGACGTGCCGCCCTTCAGGTCGTACGTCTTGTGGCCGCCGCGACCCGCGTCGGTCAGCGTGTACGAGCCCGAGGTGCCCAGCGTCACCTGGCCGCTGTACTCGGTGTTGCCGATGCCCGTCTCGATGGCCTCGTACGCGTACAGCTCCTTGCCGCTGGTCGCGTCGGTGATGACGTGACGGCGGCTCGGCGTGCCGTCGGCCTGGGTGCCCGTGACCACGGTCTCCCACGCCAGGACCGGCTTGCCGGTCGCCGCCCAGATCACCTTGCGGGCCGAGGAGGCCGCAGCGGACCGCGCGCCCGAGGACGCCACGGCCGACTTGCCGACGACCGCCGCCGAGAGCGCCGGGGCCGTGTCCGCCACGGCTATCCGGGCCTGGGTCGCCTTGGTGGTCGAGCGCGCGCCGTTCTTCTTCTGGTGCACGACGAGGTCGCCGCCGAGGACCGGGATGCCCTCGTACGTGCGCTCGTAGCGGGTGTGGACGGTGCCGTCCGCGTCCTTGACGACGTCACGGGCGACCAGCTTCTCCTGGGCGGAGAGGCCGATGGACTCGGCAGTGCCGGCGGCGCCGGCCTGGGCGTCCTGGATGGCGGCGGCGCGCTGCGTCTTGCTGAGGGCGAGGGCGGTCGCGCCGGCTTCGCGCTGGGCATCGGCGCTGGCGGATCCGGACTGGACTCCGACGACGACCATGGCGGCCGAGGCGAGCAGGGCGGCGGCGCGGACGGTGGTACGGCGGTGCGAGGACTGCTGGCGGGTCACGCGGGCTCCTTCGCTGTGAAGCGTGGGGGGATTGTGGGGGGTGGTGCGAGCAGCGAGCGTGCCAGCGAACGAGCGTTAATGACAGGTCCGCAACAAGGATTTGACCATCAGTTGTCCGAAGGGCGGCCAACTCCGTCCGTTATGCGGGGAGCTGACCGCCCTGAGGGTGGTGTAGGGGTGGAGTGGGGGCGGGGTGGGGTCGAGGTGGGGGGTGGGAGGGGGGGTGGGAGGGGGGGACGGGGTTGGAGGGAGTGCGGGGAGGGGGCGGAGAGGTGGCGGGGAGGCAACAGAGAGGGAGCGGCGAAGTGCTTCGCCGCTCCCTCTCCGCCGTTCCGGTCCGATCCGTTCCGATCCGATCCGTTCCGATCCGTTCCAGTCCGTTCCGTTCCGTTCCGGCCCGGGCCCGGCCCGGTCCCCGTCAGTCGAAGACCGGGCCCGACACCCTCGCCCGCTTCAACTCCGCGAAGCCCGGCACCGACGCCGCCAGTCGCGTCGCCTGCCACAGCCGTGCCGCCGCCTCGCCCCGCGGCACCCGCGACAGGATCGGGCCGAAGAAGCCCAGCGGCTCCCCCTCCGGTCCCGGCACCGCGAGGACCGGGCTGCCGGCCTCCTCGCCCACCGCCGCCTGGCTCGCCTCGTGCGAGGTGCGCACCTCACCGTCGTACGTGTCGTTCTCCGCGTACGCGATGAGCTCGGCGGCCGGCAGGCCCGCCGCCTCCAGCGCCTCGCGGATCACGTCGAGTTCGGGGCCCTGGCCGCCGGGGTGGAAGCGCTCGCCCAGCTCCGCGAAGAGGCGGCCGGCCGCCTCGTTGCCGAACTTGTCCTTGACCGCTACCAGCGCGCGCACCGGGCGCCAGCCCTTCGGGCCCAGCAACTCCCGGAACTGCTCCGGGATCTGGTCGATCCGGTCCTGGTTGAGAATCGCCAGGCTCATGACATTCCAACGGATCTCGACGAGGCCCTGGCGCTCCACCTCCACCAGCCAGCGCGAGGTGAGCCAGGTCCAGGGGCACAGCGGGTCGAACCAGAAGTCGACCGGGGTCGGGTTCTCGGTGGCGGCGGTCATGGGACTCCTCCTTGCGGTGACGGGTCAGTTGGCGGCGATGCCGAGGACGACCGGCGCGGCCGCGAGCAGCGCGAGGACCGCGGGCACCGGGGCGCCCTTGCCGTCCTTCGCGCGGATGTGGGTGACGATCGCCCCGAGGAAGTAGAGGACCACGCCCACGCCGGCGGCGATACCCAGGGGACGGAACCAGATGCCCGCGATCAGGCCGATCGCGCCCAGGATCTCCAGCGTGGCGAGGCGGGGCAGCCAGCTGTCCGGCACGTTGACCTTCTGCATGCCGGCGACGATCTTCTCGTCACGCACCAGCTTGCCGCGCGCCGATCCGAGCAGGACCAGCGAGACCAGGATCGCCAGGACGACGTATGCGATGAACACGGTTGCTCCTTGAGCGGGTGGGGTTGGGGATAGGGGTGGGGAAGGGGGCAGGGAGGGAGGGAGGTGCGGGGCCCGTGCGCGCCGCGCTCAGCGCGTCGGGATCGCCTCGATCACGCTGCTCGGCGACGCCGTCGGCAGGATGCGCGTGAGCGTGAAGCCCGCCGTGTCGAGGAGGGCGCGGAACTCCTCCGCCGTGCGCTCCTGGCCGCCGCTGAGGACCATCATGTTGAGGTCGATGATCTTGCTCGGCGAGAAGCCGCCGTCCTCCGGGACGACCGTGTCCACCACCAGGAGCCGTCCGCCGTCCGGCATCACGCGCCGTACGGACTTGAGGATCTCGATGCTGGACTCGTCGTTCCAGTCGTGCAGGACCCACTTCATCGTGTAGAGGTCGCCGCCCTCGGGGACCTTCTCGAAGAAGCTGCCGCCGACCAGTTCACAGCGGTCCGCGAGGCCCGCTTCGGCGATCCGCGTCCGGCCGTTGGCGACCACGTGGGGCAGGTCGAACACGATGCCCGACGCCTCGGGGTGGGCTCGGAGGATCGCGCTCAGGAAGCCGCCCTCGCCGCCGCCGACGTCGACGATCTTCGCGTACGAGGAGAAGTCGAAGACCTCCAGGACGGCGTCGGCGACCATCGCGGTCAGCCCGGTCATGGCCTTGCCGAGGTGGTCGGCCATCTCCGGAGTGCGCTCGAAGTACTCCCAGATCGGGTGGCCGGACGCGGCCGCGAAGACGGGCTCCCCGGTGCGTACCGAGTCGGCCAGCAGGCCCCAGGTGCCGTGGTGCGCGGCGCCGAGCTCCAGCTGGACGAAGGAGGCGAGCGAGCCGGGGAGGTCGGTGCGCAGCGTGTCGCCGAGGGCCGTCGTCGCGTACCGGCCCTGCTCGTCGACGCTCAGCACGCCGACGCCGGCGAGCGCGCGCAGCAGCCGGTGCAGGGAGCGCGGGTCGGTGCCGGTCAGGGTGGCGAGCTCGGTGGAGGTCCGGGGCCGCTCGGCGACGTGGTCGGGCAGGCCGAGCACGGTGCCGGCGTGCACGGCGCGGGCCACCCAGAAGCTGGTGACCATCTCGAACATCCGGCCGAAGTCGGGCTGGCGCTGCTCGGCGGCGGCGCTGGTGGGTGCGTCCATGGGGAAGTCTCCGGGGCTCTGACTGCGTGACGTCGTACGGGCGAGGAGGCAAGCGTTGCTCTGGGGCGTGCTGTGCGGCGTGCGGCCGTGCCGGGGTGGCCGAGGCCCGTGGGCCCCGGCCACCCCGTACGCAGGTGGTGCGGGTGTCAGGCGACGGAGACGCCGATCTTGCCGACCGTGCCCGCGCCGAAGGCGGCGAAGCCCTGGCCGACCGTGTCCAGGCCGTACGTCTCGGCGATCGGCACCGTCAGGGCGCCGGAGACGACGGCGTCGGCGAGGCGCTCCAGGGTGGCCGGGTCGGGGTTGGCCATCACTGAGGTGACGGTGATGTCGAGCTCGGTGGCGGCCTCGGGGCCGAAGCCCAGGGTCGAGGCGAGCCGGCCGCCCGCGGCGACCAGCGCGGCGGCGGCACCCGGGTCGCCGGCCAGGTGGGCCGCGGCGTGCACACCGCCCGGGGAGAGCGCGCGGATCTGGGCGGCCAGGTCGCCGGTGTGGTCGACGACGTGGGTGGCGCCGAGGCCCTTGACGAACTCGGTCTCCGCGCCCGGCTTGGCGGTGGCGATGACGGTCGCGCCGGTCTTGGCCGCGAGCTGCACCGCGTACGCGCCGACGCCGCCGGTCGCGCCGATGATCAGCACCGTCTCGCCCTGCTGCGGGGCGAGCGCGTCGATCACGCCGACGGCGGCCGAGCCGGCCAGGCCGAGCGCGCCGGCGTGGGCGGAGTCCAGGCCCTCGGGGGCGGCGGCGATGCCGTAGCCCTCGCCCACCACCACGTACTCGGCGAGAGCGCCGTCCTGGACGACCGGCTTCATCACGACGCCGAAGACCCGCTGGCCGGCGGTGCGGCCGACGCCCTCGCCGACGGCCTCGACCGTGCCCGCGAAGTCCTTGCCGAGGGTCACCGGGAACTTGTGCTCAAGGACGTCCTTGAGGAAGCCGTAGATCACGGCGCCGTCGAAACCGTTGAGGGAGGAGTGGCTGACCTTGACCAGGATCTCGCCGGGGCCGGGGACCGGCTTGGCCACCTCGTTGACGGTGGGGGCGGCGCCGAATTCCTCGATGGTCACTGCACGCATGGGGTGTTTCCTCTTTCCCGGTGAACGGAAGAACGGTGGATCAGTGAGTGGAAGGGGGTGGTGCGGGCGCTCAGGCCACGGCCTGCTCGTACGAGGCCTGCAGCACGACCGCCGCGACCTCCAGCTCGTCCTCGTCGCGGGGCGCGTAGAGCATCACGATGCTGTCCGGGAACTCCGCGCGCCGGGTGATGGGGTGCGGCTCGATCCAGCCGAGCTCGGTGAGCGCCGGCAGGGCCTCGACCGGCACCGCGAGGTGCATGAACCCGGACCGGTGGATGTGCCCGAACTCGTCGACCGACGGGTGCAGGAAGGCCTCGAAGGGCCGGTTGCTGCGCTTCAGCCGCAGGGCCATCGAGCCGGGCTCGGAGACCAGGCTGGGGCTGGTGAAGACGCCCGGAAGCTGCTGGGCGCGCGCCACCAGGGCGTCACGGATCGCCGGCGGGGAGAAGTCCTCCAGCTGATCGTGCGGGATCTCCCGGCCGGTCGTCTCGGGACGGGGTCCCTTACGCGGGGGCAGAACGCTCAGGTCGACGGCCATGGTTTCCTCCGGTGCGGGGCGCGGCAAAGGCGCGCACAAAAGGTGCGCTGGTTACTTCTTGTTTCCACGAGAATTCTGGGCGATGCTGCAGGGGTGGCAGAAGACGGCACTTCAAAGATCGCTACGCACATGAATGTTCCTGACCAGGTCAGCGAGGGTCTGGCCATCTGTCAGCTGCGTGATGTGCTCGACCGGGTCGGCGACAAGTGGAGCGTTCTGATCATGGCGATCCTGGGGGACGGGCCCCGGCGCTATTCGGAGCTCCGCCGCTCGATCGACGGCATCTCCCAGCGCATGCTGACGCTCACCCTGCGCAGCCTGGAGCGCGACGGCCTGGTGATCAGGACCGTCACGCCCAGCACGCCACCGCGGGTCGACTACGAGCTGACGCCGGTCGGGCACACCCTGTCCACGGAGGTGGGCTCCCTCATCAAGTGGTCCGAGCGGCATCGCGAGTACATCAGCATGTCGCGACGCACCTTCGACTCCGAGTGACCCATACGCGTACGGGGCGACCGCAGCCGCCCCGTACGCGTATCTCTCGTTCCCGCGCTCGTCCGGCGCCCGTTCCCGCGCCCGTCCCCGTCAGACGATCTTCATCGTGGCCATCATGCCCATCGCCGCGTGGTCGAAGATGTGGCAGTGGTACAGGTACGTGCCCCGGTAACCGGTGAACGTGGCCTGGAGTTTGACCGTCTCCCCCGGGTTCAGGTTCACCGTGTCCTTGAGCCCGACCTCCGGACCCGAGGTCACCGGCACCCCGTTGCGCTCCAGCACCCTGAACTGCACCAGGTGGATGTGGAAGTTGTGCGGGATGATCGTGTTGGCGTTGGTGACGGTCCAGATCTCCGTGGTGCCGTAGGTGATCTGGGTGTCGATCCGGTCCATGTCGTAGACGAGGCCGTTGATGTAGCCCATGTCCGAGGCCATGCCGTTCTCGTCCATGCTGAGCGTGATGGAACGGTTCACCGTGGCCGGCGGGAGGGCCGGCAGGGTGCGCAGCTCGTACGGGATGGTGCCGAACTCCTTGCCCGTGCCGGTGACGCGGAACTGGATCACCTTGGTGATCGAGTCGGCGGGGCCGCCGGGCATCGCGTCGGGCGCGTTCTTGAGCTCCAGCGTGGTGCCGATCGGGTACTCATAGAAGTCGATCATGATGTCGGCGCGCTCGCCCGGGGAGAGGGTCACGCTGGTGACCTCCTGCGGCTTGGGCAGCAGTCCGCCGTCGGTGCCGATCAGCGTGAAGGGCGCGTTGCCTGTCAGGCTGAGCTTGAAGTACCGCATGTTCGCGGTGTTGAAGATGCGGAAGCGGTACAGCTTGCGGGCGACCTCGAAGTACGGCCAGGCCTTGCCGTTGGCGAGGATGACGTTCCGGTTGAGGAAGTCGTCCATGGCGTAGACGAGTTGGCCCTTGTCGTCGAAGCGGGCGTCGCGCAGCTGGATCGGTATGTCGTACGCGCCCTTCGGCAGTATGTTGCCCTGCTCGACGTCGTCGGTGAGCAGGTACGTGCCGCTGAGGCCCATGAAGACGTTCTCGGACTCCTGGTGGTGCGCGTGGTCGTGGAACCAGAGGTTCGCGTGCGGCTGCTGGTTCGGGTACGTGTACGTCTTGGTGCCGCCGCCCGGCGCGAGGAGGTCCATCGGGCCGCCGTCGCTGTCCGGCGGCACGTGCGCGCCGTGCAGGTGCACCGAGGTGGGCACGGACAGGGTGTTGGTCTGCTGCACCACGGCCCGCACGCCCGACTTGGCGCGGATGACGGGGCCCGGGAAGCTGCCGTTGAAGGTGCGGACCCGGGTGAGGCGGCCGGGGATGATCTCGACATCCGCCTCCTTCATCGTCATCGCGTAGTAGTCCGCGGTGCCCGTGGAGGAGTACGGGGCGAGCGTCGGCGCCAGGGGCATGGGCTGGGTGAACTTGGGGATGCCCGCCGGGTCGAGGTCGGCCGCCTCGGCGGAGCCCCCCGTCGCCGGGACCAGCAGGCCGGCGGCGCCGACCGCACCGGTGGCGACGCCCGCCTTGAGCATGTTTCTGCGACTGATCACGAAATCCCCCATGGTGATCCCGGAAAGAAGACGCCGGGTGTCCGTCGTGAACGAGAGAGTCCGGCCACGGAGAATCGGGCCGGATCATGGCCTTGATTCTCCGGTGGGCCGGAAACCTCGATCAACGGACGGGGATTCAGGGCTGTGCGCACTTTCGCAGGTCGTGCACATGCTCTGTCGGTTTTCGCCAAGCGAATGTCAATATTCCGCTAGGACGGGCGCGGGAACACCCCCGTCACGCGCGGCCGGAATTCGATGTTCCGTAGCGGATCGGGCGATCGACTCGTGGTGCCGGATCACCTCCGCCACGATGAAGCTGAGAAACTTCTCGGCGAACTCCGGATCCAGCCGGGCCGACTCCGCGATGCTCCGCAGCCGGGCGATCTGCCGGGCCTCGCGCCCGGGGTCGGCGGGCGGCAGGCCGTGCCGGGCCTTCAGCTCGCCGACCCGGCGGGTGTGGGTGAAACGCTCGGCGAGCAGGTGCACCACGGCGGCGTCGATGTTGTCGATGCTGTCGCGGAGCTGGCCGAGCTCGGCACGGGCGGTGGTCATGCGGCCTTCCTCGGCCTCCAGCCGGGCGGGCGCCGTCACACGCCCTCCTCGGCGTGCAGGAACTCCGCGACCAGGAAGGCCAGGTCGAGCGACTGGCTGCGGTTGAGACGCGGGTCGCAGGCCGACTCGTACCGGGCGAAGAGGTCGGGGAAGCCGAGGTCGTGGCCGCCGCCGACGCACTCCGTGACGTCGTCGCCGGTGAGCTCGACGTGGATGCCGCCCGCGTGGGTGCCGAGGGCGCCGTGGACCTCGAAGAAGGCGCGGACCTCGCCGAGGATGTCGTCGAAGTGCCGGGTCTTGTGGCCGGAGGGGGCCCCCACCGTGTTGCCGTGCATCGGGTCGCAGACCCAGGCCACCCGGGCGCCGGAGGCGGTGACCTTCTCGACGAGCTCGGGCAGCACCTCGTGCACCTTGCCGACGCCGAGCCGTACGACGAAGGTCAGCCGGCCGGGCTCCCGGTCGGGGTCGAGCCGGTCGATGAGCCGCAGCGCCGTGTCCGGGGTGGTGCCGGGGCCCAGCTTCACGCCGATGGGGTTGGCGACGCGGGAGAAGTACTCGACGTGGGCGCCGTCCAGGTCACGGGTGCGCTCGCCGATCCAGAGCATGTGCCCGGAGGTGGCGTAGACCCGGCCGGTGTCGGGATCGTGGCGGGTCAGCGGGGCCTCGTAGTCGAGCAGCAGGCCCTCGTGGGAGACGTAGAACTCGGAGTCGTCGAAGGCGCGCGGGCTGGCGCCGGTGGCGTGCATGAACTTCAGCGCGCGGTCGATGCCGTTGGCGATGGCCTCGTACTGCTCGCGCAGCGGCGAACCCGCGATGAAGTCGCGGTTCCACTCGTGCACCTGGCTGAGCGCCGCGTAGCCGCCGGCCGTGAAAGCCCGTACGAGATTGAGGGTGTTGGAGGAGGCCTGGTACATCCGAAGCAGGCGCTCCGGGTCGGGGACACGGGCCTCGGAGGTGAAGGGGAGGCCGTTGACGGCGTCGCCGCGGTAGGTGGGGAGGGTGAGACCGTCCCGGGTCTCGGTGGGCTGCGAGCGGGGCTTGGCGTACTGCCCGGCGATCCGGCCGACCTTCACGACGGGCATCGCGGCCGCGTACGTGAGGACCGCGGACATCTGCATCAGGGTGTTGAGCTTGCTGTGCACCGTCTCGGCGGAGACCCGGTCGAAGGTCTCCGCGCAGTCGCCGCCCTGGAGGAGCAGGGCCTCCCCGCGCGCCACGGCGGCCAGCCGGTCCTTGAGGCGGTCGCACTCGCCGGAGAAGACCAGCGGCGGGGCGGTGGCGAGCTCGCGGGTGACGCGGTGGAGGGCGGCCGGGTCGGGGTACTCGGGCTGCTGGGCGGCGGGGAGGCCGGCCCATGTGTTCACCAGTTCGAATTCAGGGGTCTCGGGCTTCAGGGTCTCCATGGCGAAACCTCTCGGAGAGGAAGAAAAGGTGGGGAGGACAGAGACGTTCCGTACGTCAGAGGTGCACGCGCCGGGCATGCTTGCGGGCGCCCTCCAGCGCCTCCTTCAGCGACTCGGCCGCCAGCCGCTGGAAGCCGGCCAGCCGGGCCACGTGCCCGGACTTCGTCAGCTCGGCGTGCAGGAAGACCAGGTCGTCGGCGAGGGCGACCATGCCGAAGGCGGCCCTCAGATAGGGCTCCTGGAAGTCGTAGGCCTGCCGGGGCGTGCCCGGGCCGTACGCGCCGCCACGGGCCGTGACCACCACGACGTGCTTGCCGGCCAGCGGGCCGGTGCCGGTCTCCGGGTCGACGACGAGCGGCGGGATCACGACCCGGTCCAGCCAGGCCTTGAACGTGGAGGGCAGCGAGAAGTTGTGCATCGGCAGCCCCAGGACGATCGTGTCGGCGGCCAGCAGCTCGTCGACCAGCTCCCAGGTGCCGGCCCAGCTCTCCTTCTCGCCGACCGTACGGGCCGCGTTCCGCGCCTCGTCCAGGTCGCGGACCCCGGACGCCTCGATGCGCTGCGTCACGGCGATCTGGTCGCCGTCGACGTGCGGCACGGGGGCGGCGGCCAGGTCGCGGTAGAGGTGGGTGCCGCCCTCGTTGGCGGCGCGCCAGGAGGCGGCGAACTCGGCGGTGACACGGCGGGTGGTGGAGCCCAGGCGGGCACTGGTGTCGATGTGGAGCAGGGTGGGCGGCATGGGGGACCTCTCCTGGGACGGGGGTTCCGCCGGGCCCGGCGGCGGTGACGGGCCCGGCGGCGGTGACGGGCCCGGCGTGGTCCGCGACGCCCCTGGGTGCGGGTGTTTGGGGCCGGCCCTAGGTGCGGGTGCTCGGGGCGGCCCCTAGGTGCGGGTACTCGGGGCGGGGTGGTCGGAGCGGAGGCGCCCGCCCAGGCGCCGTTCCGTTGTGCCCACCCTCCCCCGGACTTCGTCCGGGGGGACCCCCAGCCCAGCGGAACGACTGCCCACGACGGCGGGGGCGGGGGTGGGGGTGGAACGGCTGCCCACGACGGCGGGGGCAGGGGCGGGGCGGGGCGGGGTGGCCGGCCATCTCGGGTAGCTGCCGAGGAAGCGGGCGGTGGCTCCGGCGGCGGGGAGGGCGGACAGTGCTCCCCTCACCGCCGGGTTCTCCACATGGCCGTCCACGTCGACGAAGTAGCGGTAGCTGCCGAGGCGTTCGCCGGTGGGCCAGGCGTGGACGCGGCTCACTTCGATGGCGCGGTCGGTGAAGAGGGCGAGGATGGCGGCGAGCCGGGCAGGGCCGCCGTCCTCGGTGGTGACGACCAGGGACGTGCGGTCGCGGGTGGTGCGGGCGGGCGGCAACCAGGCCTCGGAGACCGCGACGAAGCGGGTGACCGCTCCGCCGCGGCGGCCGAGGCCGGCGGCCAGGACCCGCAGGCCGTAGCGCTCGGCGGCCGGCGGGGCGGCGATGGCCGCCGCCCCGCCGGCCGGGGCCCCCCCCCCCCCCCGGGCGGCGGGGGGCGGGGGGGGGGGGGGGGCCGCCCCCGCGCCCCCCCCGGGAGCCCCCCCCCCCCCCGCCCCCAGGGGGGGGGCGTGCGGGT
>NZ_JBVHIL010000009.1:0-52595 GCF_055560575.1 Streptomyces sp. NPDC023157 | reverse complement strand
GGCCCCCGCGCGGGGGGGGGGCCGGGGGGGGGCCCCGCCCCCCCGCGGGGGGGGGGGGGGGGGGGGGGGGGGGGGGGGGGGCCCCCCCCCCCCCCCCCCCGGCCGCCGCGCCACCTCGTGCGCGGCGGCGGCCGTGGAGTCGGCGGGCACGGCCCGGGCGCCCGGCAGGTGCTCGTCCAGCCACCCGGCGCACTGGGCGAGGGCGTGCGGGTGGCTGTACACCTCCCGTACGTCACCCAGGTCGGTGCCGGCCGGCGCCATCAGGGCGAAGGTCACCGGGAGTTCGACCTCGCCGGTGATGTGCAGCCCGGACTCGGCCAGCTGGTCCATGGTGGCGGGGACCACGCCCTTCACCGAGTTCTCCAGCGGGACCACGGCCGTCGCGCAGTCGCCGCGGCGGACCGCGTCCAGGGCCGCGGGGACACTGGGGTACGGGCGCCGGGGCAGTTCCTCACCGTGGGCGGCGTACGCGGGGAGTC
The DNA here is from genome assembly GCF_055560575.1 of Streptomyces sp. NPDC023157. Taxonomy (NCBI): domain Bacteria; kingdom Bacillati; phylum Actinomycetota; class Actinomycetes; order Kitasatosporales; family Streptomycetaceae; genus Streptomyces; species Streptomyces sp. NPDC023157. The sequence goes on along the minus strand of NZ_JBVHIL010000009.1, from coordinate 52,116 downwards.
TGCGCAGCGCCGCCTCGGTGAAGGTGCCCTCGGGGCCCAGGAAGGCGTACGCGGTGGCGGATGTCATGGCCGAGGGCGCCCGTCAGCTCTCGATCACCCGGTGGAACGCGACCGTGTCGAAGATGTCCTCCATGCGCACGGCCTTGCCGTCGCGGAACGTCCAGGAGTGGACGAACTGCAGCGTCTCGGTGTGGCCGGTGCGGGAGGTGACGTCACGGACTCCGAAGACGACGACCCGGTCGCCGTGGTCGAGGAACTCCAGGGGCTGGAGCCTCATCCCGCCGAGGACGGTCGGGACGTGGGCCAGGAAGCCCCGGACGCCGGCGTGGCCGTGCTTGGTGCCGCCGAGGCCGTAGGCGTGCATGCCCTCGGGGTGGATCCACTCCATGTCCTCGGCCATCGTGGCGACGAGCGCGTCGACGTCACGGTCGCGGAAGGCGGCGTAGGCCGCGTGGATCAGGTCCAGGTTGCTGGTGGTGGTGGTCATCGCTCGCCGCTCCTCAGCGCTGCTTCGCGTACTCGGGATACATGGACTCGACGGTGCGGCGGATGCCCTCGCGCCAGTCGACCTTGCACGGCCCGGTGAGCTGCTTCCGCAGCGTCGGGTCGAACTGGTAGGTCTCGCGGGTGACCTCGCTCGGCACCAGCTTGGCCTGGACGCCGGTGAGCTCCTCCAGGTGCCGGACGCAGTCGGTGATGCCGACGGACTCGTCGCCGCCCCAGTTGGTGAGGGTGGCGGGCACGGTCGCCGCGTTCCACAGGTGGGGGACCTGCTCGACGAGGTCGTCGGTGTAGAGCAGGGAGCACCAGTTCTGGCCCTCGACCGGGACCGGGATGGGCTCGCCGGCGAGCATCCGCTTGAAGTAGAGCATCGGGACGCCGCCGTAACCGCCGGGGCCGTACGCGATGTTGAGGCGGGCGATGATCGTGGGCAGGCCGAGGGTCGCCGCGTACGCGCGGACCGCGCCCTCGGTGGCGATCTTGACGACCGGGTAGGCGGGCAGCCAGTCGGCGACGCCGTCGACCGGGTCGTCCTCGCGGTAGGCGTGGTCGAGGGTCTGGCGCTTGTAGAGGGCGCCGGTGGAGACGTACAGGAACGCCTCGGCGGTGCGGCAGTGGGTCATCAGGCGCCCGGCGGCGACGGTGTTGACCTCGACCGCCCGGTTGAAGTCGCCGTCCTCGCCGCGGTTCACGGCGGAGTGGATGACATGGGTGAAGTCCTCGGGCAGGCCCTTGAGGGCGTCCTCGCTCGTGTCGTCCATGTCCCAGCGGAAGGTGGTGATGCCGTGCTCGCGCAGGGCGTCCTCCGAGCCGGGGGTGCCGAAGCGTCCGAGCGCCCAGACCTCGTTGTCCTGGGCGAGCGCCTTGGCGACCGGTCCGGCCACCTGGCCCGTGCCGCCGGTGACCAGGATCTTCTTGCCGTTCATCTGTGCAATCCCCTTTGATTCGTGCTTACTTGCCGTCGCCGAGCGCCCGGTCGAGCTCCTTGCGGAGGATCGACTGGAAGCCGGCCACGTGCTGCGGGCCCATCAGCGTGTAGTGCTCGCCGGGGACGTCGATGAAGTTGACGTCGTCGGCGTGCTCCTTCCAGCGGCTGAGCTCGTTGTTCAGCCAGTCCTCCTTCGTGCCGCGCAGCGGTATCGCGTAGAAGACGGACATGCCGCGGACGTGGCCGGACGGCGAGTAGCTGCGGCCGAGGTCGGTGAGCCCGTCGGCGAGTTCGGCCCAGGCGGTGAACTTGGCCAGGTCCAGGTCGAGTTCGGCGAGCCGGGCCTGCGGCGCGTGCTCGATGAAGTAGGCCAGCTGCTCCTCCTTCGACAGGTGGCCCAGCTGCTTCGGCAGCTCCAGCGACTGCTTCTTGTCGATGAGGGCCAGGAAGAAGGCCAGGTTGGCCGCGGTCTCGACGAAGTCCAGCTCGTCCATGCGGTACTTGATGTGCGGGGGCAGGTTGAAGCTGCCGATGAAGTCGACCCGCTCGCCCTCGGCCTCCAGGACCTTGGCGATCTCGAAGGCGACGGCCCCGCCGTACGAGTAGCCGGCGACGGCGTAGGGGCCGTGCGGCTGCTTCTCGCGGATGGCGGCCACGTAGGTGCTCACCATCTCCTCGAAGCTCTCGAAGGGCTTCTCGCCGGGGTTGAAGCCGCGGGCGCGCAGGGCGTAGAACGGCCGGTCGCCGACGAAGTACTTGGCGAGGTTGACGAAGACGAGGACCTCGCCGACGCCGGGGTGGACACAGAACAGCGGCGTCTTGTCGCCGACGACCTGCATCGGCACGATCGGGTCGTACGGGCGTTCCGCCGCCCCGCCGGCCGCGTCCTCGGCGAGCCGGGCGGCCAGCGCGCGGACGGTCGGCGCCATCAGGACGGTGATGATCTGGAGGTCGTTCGCGCCGAGGCGGCGGGCGACCAGGCTGCGCAGCCGCAGGATGTCGAGCGAGGTGCCGCCGAGGTCGAAGAAGTTGGCGGTGGCGCTCAGCTTCGCGGGGTCGGTGTCGAACATCTCCGCGTAGATCCCGGCGAGGACCGTCTCGGTCTCGCCCTCGGGCGCGGTGTAGCCGCCGAGGCGGCGCAGGATCAGGTCGGCGACGGCGTCGGCGGTCTCCGTGTACGCCCCGGCTTCGAGGCGCTTGCGCATGAGCGGGCGCTGGATCTTCCCGAGGCTGGTCTTCGGGAAGGCCTCCTTCGGCAGCGGGAGGATCAGCGAGGGGCGGAAGCCCCAGTGCATGACGACGCTGGCGCGGACCGCGGACAGGACCCGGTAGAGGGCGAGTTCGTCGCCGTCCTCGACCTCGGGGTGGAAGGCGACGACGAGCTGCTCGGTGTCGGAGCCCGGGGCGCGGGTGGGGAAGGCGGCGACGTAGGAGCGGGCGACGTCGTCGAGCTCCTGGAGCAGGGTCTCGATGTCGTGGCTGAAGTAGTTGACGCCGTTGACGATGATGCTGTCCTTGCTGCGGCCGACGAGGGTGAGGCGCCCGTCGTCGATCCGGCCCAGGTCACCGCTGCGGAACCAGCCGTCGGCCGTGAAGGCGTCCTTCGTGGCCTGCTCGTTGTTGTGGTAGCCGGGCGTGATCATGGGGCCGATGAGCTGGAGTTCGCCCGTCCGCCCCTCCCCCAGCGGCCGGTCCTGCTCGTCGGCGACGCGGATCCGCAGGCCGTCGACGGGGCGCCCGAGGTTGGCGAACTCCTGCCCCTGGTCGGAGGCGGGGAACTCGCGCGAGTAGATGGACCCGGCGCAGGTCTCGGTCATGCCGAACGCGGGCCACAGGGTGTCGCCCTGGAGGCCGTACGGGGCGAAGTGCGCCAGGAAGGCCTCGCCGGTGGTGCGGACGACGGCCTCGCCGCCGCTGATGATGTGCCGCAGCTTCGACAGGTCGACCGGGCCGTGCTCGTCGAGCCGGTCGGCGGAGGCGTTGAGCAGCCCGAGCAGGAAGTTCGGGGTGAAGGTCATGGTGACGCCGTAGCGGGAGATCAGCCGCAGGAAGTCCAGCGGTTCGCCGAGGACGACGGTGGCCTCGACGTGCAGCTGGGTGGCGCCGACGGACAGCGGCAGCAGGTGGCACTCCAGGAGCGCGGCGACGTGGTCGAAGGAGACCCAGTTGAGCGAGAGGTCCTCGGGCCCGATGTGGTGCGCCGTGTTCTTGCCCGCCATGGAGGCGATCAGGTTGGCGTGGGTGAGGCGCACGGCCTTGGAGTTGCCGGTGGAGCCGGAGGTGAGGACGAGCAGCGCGGTGTCCTCGGGGGCCGCCTCGTGCAGCAGCTCGGCCGGCTCGGCGCCGTACAGCGTGTCCAGGGCGGTGACGGCGAGGCCGTCGACGCGGGGCAGCTCGGCGGCCAGGCTGTCGTTGGTGACGACCAGCGGCCCGTCGAGCAGGGTGTGGACGTGGCCGAGCTGGGCGGCCCAACGCTCCGGGTCGCCGCCGAGCGGAGCCATCGGCACCGGCACGTAGCCGCCGAGGAGGCAGGCCCAGAAGGCGGTGAGGAACTCCTGCGGACGCTCCAGGAGCAGGACGACCTTGTCCTGCGGGGCGAGGCCGCGGGCGCGCAGGCCGGCGAGGACCCGGCGGGCCTCGTGCACCAGCTCCGGGTACGTCTGGAGCCGCGCTGCCGCGGCGCCGGCGTCGCCCTCGTGGTGGAGGACGCCGGAGCCGGGGTGGGCCTCCGCCGCCTGGAGCAGCAGGTCCGCGACGGTCCGGGTCGATGGGATGGCCACGGTCATGGCGATGTCCTCTCTCTGGTGTGCGGTGTGTGGTGCGGTGGCCCCGTGGAGGGCGCGCGACGGGTGCCGGAACACGGCCGCCGCCGGCTGCGGGATGGGCAGCACGACGGCGACGGAGACGGCGTGGGGGCGGCCGGGAACGGTGGATCCGGCCGGGCGGGCCGCGCGGTGGAGACAGCGCACCGACCTTCACGTCCAGCTTCTTCGGACGGGCGCCGGCGTTCAATGGGGCTTGTGTCAGAGCTGTGTCGGGTTTCTCAAATCCCGGTCGGGCTGCGCGGGTTCTCTCACAGCTCCGTGAGGGACGTCACGTGGTGCGCCACCGGGGGCCGGGTGCCGGGGCGGGGGGCGCGCAGCGCGACGGCGGCGTGGTGGCGGGGGCCGCAGGGCAGGTCGTCCACGGTCCAGCCGGCCGGGTCGGATGCGAGGTCGTCCAGGGTGCTGTCGCGGCCGAGGCCGGTGCCGAGGCCCTTGAGGTACGCCTCCTTGCGGGCCCAGATCCGGCCGAAAGCGGCGGCCCGCCGGGCGGGGTCGGCTTCGGCCGCGAGGACGGCGCGTTCGCCGGGGTGGAGCGCGGGCAGCAGTCCGGGTACGTCCTCGGGCGCGGGGCGCAGCTGGGCGTCGGCGCCGACGGGGACGGGGGCGGTGGCGACGAGGACCAGGCCCTGGGTGTGCGAGAGGGAGAAGTGCACCGGCGGTTCGGGGACGGCGAGCACCGGCCGCCCGTGCGCGGCCCCGCAGCACGGGCAGGGCTCGCGCGCGAACACCAGCTCCTCGGGACGGCCCCCGGCCTGCCGCGCGAGGAGCGTGCGCAGGGCGAGGTGCGCCACGGTGTACAGCACGCGGTCGGAGGCCCGCACGAAGGACGCGGCGCGCTGCCGCTCGTGGGCGTCGAGGACGGTGGTGTCGAGCGCGTCGGCGGACAGGACGGTGTCCACCTCAAGGAACCAGGCTTCGGCCTGCATGGGGCGGGGGTCTCCTCGGGGGTGTGGGCGTGGGTGTGCGCGTGGGTGTGGGTGTGGGCGCGGGTGTGGGTGTGGGTGTGGGTGTACGGGGGAACGGCGACGCCCCGCCGTCCGGACGGGAGCCGGGGCGGGGCGTCGGGGTGGTGGGCATGGGCTCGGGGCGGGTGCCCGGGGCGGGTGTTCCGGCCCCAGGTCCCCGGCCCTCCGTGTCACTTCATCGCGGGTGTGCGCGGCCGGCGGGTGCTGAAGCTGCCGTGGACGTCGCTCTCCGCGTAGTACGTGCGGCCACAGCGGTTGCGTCTGCGCCAGCGCTGCTCGCTGGCGAGGCGGTACACGGTGCCGGTGGGCGCGCCCCACAGGTCCGCGATGTCCCGTGCGGTGAGCCAGCGTTCGACGGGCTCGGGCGCGGGCGCCGTGGACTGGGCGGGCACGCGTGGCGTGCCCTGGGCCGGGACCCGCGCGGCGCCCTGGGCGGGCATCCGCTGGCCGGGCATGGCGCGGCGCAGCCGGGTCCATTCGTGGCTCGCCCACTGGTGGGCCGGGTCCGCGTCGCACAGGATGCGCCGGGTGCCGCCGACGACCGCGAGGCCGCCCGTGCAGCCGGGTTCGACGCAGGGGCCGACCGGGAGGTGCCGTACGGGTTCGCGGGCCACGCGCCGGGCGGCGCCGACCAGCCGGTCCAGCTCGCGGGTGGCGTCCGCGACGGCGGGGTGGGCGGCCAGCCATTCGGCGCTGCGCAGCAGGAAGGCCGCCAGGTGGACGGGGGTGCGCCGGGGTGCGGGGAAGCCCCGCTCGTCGGCGACGAGTCCGCTCCAGGAGCCGAGGGTGGCGACGATCGCCGAACGCACCTCGGCCGCCGGGCCGTTGAGCGGGATTCCGGCGGTGCCGCCGCCGGTGCCGCGCCGTTCGCCGGACCCGCGCGCCGGGCCGGCGCCGCCGAGCACCCGCTCGCACGCGGCGTAGAGACCGGGAAGTTCTTCGAGGGCCGCGACGAGCCGGCCCAGACATGGGGGGCAGAGCCGGAGATCCGGCCGTACCCGTCGTTTGCCGCCGCCGTCGACGGCGCTCCGCCTGCAGTCCTCGCCCACGCACACGGCCCGCGGGGGCAGGTGCGTCGCCGGGTGAGCCATTTTCCGATTCTCCGTGTTCCGAATCCGTGCGCCGACGCTGCTTATTACACTTGGCCGAGCTTGAATCCGACACCGCGAATGGTGACGATCCAGTCCCGACAGCCCAGCTTGTTGCGGAGGCTGCTCACGTGCGTGTCCACGGTTCTACGGGACCAGGAATCTCCCCATATCTGCTGCATGAGCCTTTTGCGGGGGACGACGTTTCCGGGATTCGAGGCGAGCAGATAAAGGACGTCGAACTCTTTTCGGGTGACGTCTATCTGCTTTCCGTGGAGGCTGACCTGACGGGCTCCGGCGTCAATGCGGAGCGGGCCCTGGTCGATGACGTCCACGACGCGCGGCCGGGGCCTGGCGCGGCGCATGACGGCCTGCATACGGGCCATGAGCTCGCGGAATCCGTACGGCTTGACCATGTAGTCGTCGGCGCCGGCTTGGAGGCCGAGGACCCGGTCGAGTTCGGAGCCGCGGGCGGTGACGGCGATGATCGGGGTGTCTCCGGCGGCTCGAATCGCCCGGCAGACCTCAAGACCGTCGAGATCGGGCAGTTCGAGATCGATCAGGACCAGGTCGGCCGAGGTGTAGACCTGGAGCGCGGCGCCGCCGGTCTCGACGGTGGACACCTGGTGGCCGTGCCGGCGCAGGCCCGTCACGAGCGACTCGGCGTACCGGAGCTCGCTCTCCACCACGAGGATCCGCCAGCTGTCACAGCCGACGGAATCACGTCCGATATAAACGTCGGGTATCAGAGGTTTCGGTTTTTCCTGCGTACGCTGACTCATCGTCTCCCCCTAGACTGTTGTCCAACGAGTCTAAAAACCACCGCTTCGCTTTGTCAAAGATCGACGCCGTAAACGGGCTGTGTCCGCGAAGTAAAGGGGAACATTGAATTCCGGTTAAATTTTCCGGACCTTTTTTGATCCCCGAGGATACACCGGCCGCATGTACGGCCCCTGGCGGCCGAAGCATTCCGGACACACCCGCCCCACCCCGGCCGGGCCGCCAGCAGGTCGGGGCGCCCCCCGGCCGACGCGCCGCGCGACCGAAAACAGTCAGGAACACGCGTGTGCGCTACCCACAGACGTGTACGCGAGACCCCTTGACCACATATCGAGACATCGCCGGGGCGTCATGGTGAATTCTTTACCTGTGACCCATTCGGAGTGTGGCTGGAGTCACTTCCGGCCACCCCCGCCGGATCACGCGGACCGCTTGCGCGGGGTCGCCTTCTTCGCCTGCCGCTTCGTCGCGGCCGATCCGGCCGCCCCGGCCGCCCCGGCCGCCTTGGACTTGGCCGCACTCTTCGTGGCCGCGCTCTTCGCGGCGGTGCTCTTCGTGGCCGTGCTCTTGGCCGTGCTCTTGGCCGTGCCCTTCGCGGTGGATCCGCCGGAAGTCGCCGCCCTGGACGTCGACTTGCGGGCCGGTGCCGCCGTCTTCTTCGCCGCCGTCCGCGCGGTGGACTTCTTCGCGCCCGTCTCCTTGGGCGCGGCGGGTGCCCGTGCCGCCTTCTTGCCCGGCTTGAGCTCGGTCACCTCGGCGACCTTCTCCCCGGCCGGTTCGCCCCGGGCCTCCTTCGCCGCGCGGACGCTGCTCTCCAGGGCCGCCATCAGGTCGATGACCTGCCCGCCGCCCTCCGCCTCGGGCTCGGCGGGCGCCAGGGCGGCGCCACCCTCGGCCTTCGCCGCGATCATCTCTTCCACGGCCTCCCGGTAGTCGTCGTGCAGACCGGAGATGTCGACCTCGCCCAGGGTGGCCATCAGGGCGTCCGCCAGGTCGAGTTCGGCGTCCCGCACCGTGACGGGGGTCTCGGGCGCGACCCCCTCGGGGGCCCGGATCTCGTCCGGCCAGAGCAGCCCGTGCATGGCGATCACGTCGTCGACCACCCGCAGCATGCCGAGCCGCTCCCGCCCGCGCAGCGCGTACTTCGCCACCGCCACCTTGTCGCTGCGCTTCAGCGCCTCGCGCAGCAGCGTGTACGGCTTGGCGGCGGGCACACCGTTCGCGGAGAGGTAGTACGCGGCGTCCATCTGGAGCGGGTCGATCTCCCCCGCCGGGACGAAGGCCACGATCTCGATGGTCTTCGCCGTCGGGAGCGGCAGGGCGGCCAGGTCCTCGTCGGTGATCGGGATCATGGACCCGTCGGCGTCCTCGTACGCCTTGCCGATCTCCGCCGCGGAGACCTCCTCGCCGTCGAGTTCGCACACCTTGCGGTAGCGGACCCGGCCGCCGTCCTCCAGGTGGATCTGGCGGAAGGAGACCGACCGGCTCTCGGTGGCGTTCACCAGCTTGATCGGGATGCTGACCAGCCCGAAGGATATGGCGCCGTTCCAGATGGATCGCACGTTTCATCACCTTTCGAGCCGTTTGACCGTGATCATCCCGTTAAGTCGGGAATCATGGGATTCTCATCGTATGACGCCCATCACAGAGGTGGAGGGGCGGCGGCTGGCGCTCAGCAACCTGGACAAGGTCCTCCACCCCGCCACCGGCACCACCAAGGGCGAGCTGCTCCACTACTACGCCACCGTGGGGGCCGCGATCCTGCCCCATCTGCGCGACCGCCCGGTCTCCTTCCTGCGCTACCCGGACGGTCCCGACGGCCAGCTCTTCTTCACCAAGAACCCGCCGCCCGGCACCCCCGCCTGGGTGAAGACCACCCCCGTGCCCCGCTCCGAGGACCCGCGGGCCCGGCAGGTGATGGTCCAGGACCTGGCCTCGCTGATGTGGGCGGCCAACCTCGTCGTCGAGTTCCACACCCCGCAGTGGCGGGCGGGCGCCCAGGCCGTCGCCGACCGGCTCGTCCTCGACCTCGACCCGGGACCGCCCGCGAGCGTCGTCGAGTGCTGCCTGGTCGCCCGCCACCTGCGGGAACGTCTCGCCGCCGACGGTCTGACGGCGTACGCGAAGACCTCCGGCTCCAAGGGCCTGCACCTGCTCGTCCCGCTGGAGCCGACCCCGTCCGAGCAGGTCTCCGCGTACGCCCGCAGGCTCGCCGTCGAGGCCGAGGCGGAGCTCCCCCGGCTGGTCGTCCACCGCATGGCCAAGGCGCTGCGGCGGGGCAAGGTCTTCGTCGACCACAGCCAGAACGCCGCCGCGAAGACCACCGCCACCCCCTACACCCTGCGGGCCCGCCCGCTCCCCGCCGTCTCGGCACCGGTCACCTGGGCCGAGGTCGAGGCCTGCACCTCCCCCGACCGGCTCGTCCTGCTCCTGGACGACATCGCCCCGCGCCTGGAGCGGTACGGGGAGCTGCTCGCCCCGCTCTTCGACCCGGCGGCGGCGGGAGCGCTGCCGTGAACGGCACCGGGGCGGGCGCCCGCACCCCTGGTGCCGCGAGCGGCGACGCGACCGGCGACCGGGCCGGCGCCCCTCGTGCCGTCAACGGCGCCCGTACCCCCGGAGGAGGCCCATGACCACGGACCGGACCCCCGACCCCGCCGTCGTGCTCCGCCCGCCCGTCGACGTGATGCGGCCGCGGTCCGCCGACGAGATCCCGGCACAGGGCAGCGTCCCCGGCGGCCTCCAGTACTCCCTCAAGCTGGACGGTTTCCGCGCCCTCGCCTTCGTCCTCGACGGGGGCCAGGTCTTCCTCCAGTCCCGGGCCCGCCGCGACCTCTCCCCCGAGTTCCCGGCCGTCGCCGCGTACCTGGGCGAGCGGCTGCCGCCGGGCATCGTCCTGGACGGCGAGCTCTGCGCGTACCGCGAGGGCCGGCTGAGCTTCACCGACCTGCTCCGCACGCCCCGGGAGCGGGAGCGGGCCGGCGTCCCCGTCTCGTACATCGCCTTCGACCTGCTCGCCCTCCCCGGCCACGACCTGCGGGCCCGGCCCCTGCGGGAGCGCTGGGAGCTGCTCGGCGCGGCCCTCGCCGAGACCGGCCCGCCGCTCCAGCGGGTGCTCGCGACCGAGGACGAGGACACCGCGCGGGAGTGGTTCGGGAGCCTGCGGGAGACGGGCGTCGAGGGGATCGTGGCGAAGGCCTGGACCTCGGCGTACCGCCCGGGCGGCACCTGGTCCTGGCGGAAGGTGCGGTACGCGGACACCCGGGACGCCGTCCTGGCCGGCGTCTTCGGCCCGCCCGACCGCCCGCACGCCGTGCTCGTCCGGCTGCCCGACGGGCGCACCCTGCGCACCAGCCCCCGGCTGACCGCACCGCAGGCCCGCGAGGTCGCCGAGCGGACGGCGGGGCTCCTCGCGGGGCCGATGGCCGACCCCGAGCACGGGACCGTACGCCCGCTGACCGAGCACCTGCCCGTCGAGCTGCGCATGCCGGCCGGCCGCCAGGACACCGCACGGTTCGTCCGGGTACGGGACGGGGACGGGGAGCGAAAGCCTGCCCCGGACCCGGACCAGGAGCCGGACCGGGACCAGGGCCAGGACCCGGACCAGGAGCCGGACCCGGACCCCGGCACCGGCACCGGCACCGGCACCGGCACCGGCACCGACCAAGCCGCGAACGAGCCCCCTGGCTGATTCCCCCGCCCGCTCCGTCCCCCTCCTCCGGCGCTCCGTTCAGGACAAACTCAGCAAACACCGCCGCGGCCGCCCGACGGCCCACCCGGTGCGGAACAGGGCCGGTCGGCCGTCCGTGGGTACGGGTATGGACCGGGTGCGGGGGCCTCGTGAGGGTCCTGAGGGGGTCCGGGAGGGGTCCCGCGGGGCTCCGGCGGGGCGACGGGCGTTCCACCGGGTGGCGCAAAGCGAGCGGCCGCGCGGGGGTTCGCCGAGAGCGTCCGGCAGGCGGGCCCTCGTTGTCGGCACGTTGGTGCACACTTGCTGCCTGGTACAGCGCTCACGGGGAAGGCGGCCTGGCATGCTGACGGGGATCGAGGAGGTCGACTGGGCCTCGTTGGGGCACGCGTACGGCCCGGCGGACGATGTGCCGGAGCTGCTCCGTGGACTCGCCTCCGCCGATCCCGCCGAGCGGGAGAACGCGATCGACGGCATGTACGGGGCGGTCCACCACCAGGGCGACGTGTACGACTCGACGCTCGCCTGCATCCCCTTCCTGCTCGAACTCGTCGCCGACCCCGAGGTCCAGGACCGGGGCTGCATCGTCGAGTTGCTGACCAGCATCGGCGGCATCGACCTCGGCGACGACGAGGAGATCGCCGAACTCGACGCGGAGGACGAGGACTTCATACCTGCGGCGAACTACGCGATGGCCGCCGCCGCCATCGCCGCCGGTGCCGACGTCTTCCTCGGCCTGGTCTGCGACCCCGACCCCGAGGTGCGGATCGCGGCCCCGTGCGCGCTCGCCTCACTGCACCCCGACCCCGTGCGGGTGCTCGGCCTGCTGCGGGAACGGCTCACCGTCGAGCGGGACACCGAGGTGCGGCTGGCGCTGGTCCACGCCGTCGGCCGGCTCGCGCTGCGGCACGAGACGCTGCGCGCCGAGACCGCGGACTGGCTGGCCTGGCTCTCGCGCGCCGCGCAGGCGCCCGGGCTGCGGCTCGCGGCCCTCGCCCAGCTGGCCCGGGTCGCGCCCGCCGAGATCCCGCACGACGTGGTGGAGCGGGTCACCGTCCTCCTCGACGAGGTCCGCACCACGCCGGGCGAGCCGGCCGGGGAGACCCCGCGGGCGGCCACCCCGACCCTCATCGGGCAGGTCCGCGAGCTCCTGGAGGAGCACTCGGCGGGCCGCCCCACGCCGTGGACCGAGGAGCTGCTGCGCACCCTGCACACGGCCCTCGACGACCGGGTCGACGACCGCATCGCGCTGATCCTGGCCCAGCTGCGCAGCCCCGACTGGGGGCAGCGTTCGGACGCGATCTGGCTGTGCGGCGCCCTGATACGGGTGTGGCGCGGGCGGTACGAGGAGGTGGTCCGGCTCGTCGGCGCGCAGCTGAGCGACCCGGAGCCGCGGCTGCGCGAGGCCGCGACCTCCTTCCTGGAGCGCCTCTTCGAGCTGGCGGGCCCCTCGGCGGACGCGCTGGCGGTGCGGCTCGCCGCCGCCCCGCAGGGGCCGCTGGGCCTGGCTGGTCCGGGGGCGCGGGCCGGGCGGGGCGGGGCGCTGCTGGCGCTGGCGCGCTGCGGGGACGCGCGGGCGATCCCGCTGCTCGCGCGGGCCCTGGAGGAGGGCGAGGTGCGGCGCGAGCTGCTGTACGCCGTGAAGGCGCTGGGCCCGGCGGCGCTGCCGCTCGCCCCGGCGCTGCGGCGCAGGCTGGCCGAGGTGGAGCTGGACGAGCTCCTGTACGACCGGGCGGCGCCGCTGCTGTGCGCGCTGGGCGCGGTCCGGGGCGTGCAGGCGCTGCCGGAGGTGCTGCGGGTGCTGCGCGGGGCGCCGCCGAACCGGCGGGACTGGGTGCGGGAGGCGTGTCTGCGGACGCTGGCGGCGTTCGGGCCCTCGGCCCGGGAGGCGCTGGAGGACGCGCGGGCGCTGCTCGGCGCCGAGTCGGCGGCGGTGTCCTCGATGGCGGCGCAGGCCGTGTGGGCGCTGGACGGTTCGCCGGCGGAGGCGCTGGAGGCCCTGGGGCGCTGGCTGCGGCCGGGTGCCTCGGGCGCGGAGTGGTGCGCGGCGGCGCGGGCGCTGGGCGCGATCGGCCCGGCGGCGGCCGCGGCGGCCCCGGCGCTGCGGGCGGGGCTCGGGGCGCGGGACCTGTGGGTGCGGGTGCGTTCGGCGGCGGCGCTGTGGCGTGTGTCGGGCGACGCGGAGACGGTGCTGCCGGTGCTGCTGGCGGCCTGGGAGGAGAACCGGCACACGCGGGTGACGGTGGCCGAGTGCCTGGCGGAGATGGGTCCGGCGGCGGCGGAGGCGGAGTTCGCGATCCGTACCGAGCTGGCCCGAAGACACCGCCACAACGCGCGGGAGGACGGTGCGGGCTCGCACGACGTGCACGACGACGAGAAGCTGCTCACGCTGTGCCGGGCGGCGCTGGCCCGGATGGAGCGGCACCGGATGTGACTGCTTCGCGGGCCCGGCGCCGGCCGGCCGTTCCCCGACTGTAGACAACGTCACATGACGTCCTTCAGGTTCGGACTCGGCCCTCGGTGAGGCCCGGATCGGAGCCCGCGCGGCGCTGCCGTCCCGGTGGCGCGCTCCTCCTTCACGACCCCGTTCGCGGTCCGCTCGACACAGCGGATAGACAAAAAGGACTTCCCTGCGAATAAGGTCTATGAGAAGACGACCCCATCATCGTCTTCCCCGACCTGGGCCTGGTGAAGTGAGACGCGAGGGAACAGCGTGAGACCGCGCGGAGTGCAGCTCGTCGGCGCCGCGGCCGTCCCGGCCGTGGCGCTGCTCGGCGTGCTCGCCCTGACCGGCTGCGGCAGCCAGGGCGAACTGCGGAGCGCGGGCCCCACCCCCGCCGCCGTGGGACCGGTCCGGCTCTGGCCCGACCTGCCGCCCGCCACGAACCCGCCGATCGACTTCGGCGAGTCCGACACCGAGCGCGTCCCCGGCGTCGACGTCCCCGACAACGACGTCCACTCGCTCGACGCGGTGGCGGTCGTCCAGGCCGAGGTCCGCGCCCACGGCGACGCCCGCAGCGGCGCGGACGGGCTGTACGAGCAGACGGTCCGGGCGATCGACGCCTGCACCACCGACCGCGCGGGCTGCCCGGTCCTCGCCCCGTACTACCGCGACCTCACCGGCAACGGGCGCGACGAGCTGATCGTCGGCATCCGGATGCCCGACCAGCAGCTCGGCGTGCGGGTCTACCTCGCCGAGAACGGCGGGCTGACCCGGATCATGTCCACCGTCGACCAGGTGGTCAGCGTCGAACTGGCCGGCCGGGACCTGATCACGCGGGTCAGCTCGGCGGGCATCCCGGGCTACGAGTACCGGACCGCCTGGTCCTGGGACGAGCAGCAGCGCACGATGCTGCCCGCGCGGGACGAGATCGTGCGGGTCAAGCCGCCGGGGCCCGGGACCTCGGTCGTCCCGGCGCCCGCGTTCGTCAGCCCCAGCGCCACCCCGGCCCCGGCCACGCCGCCGCCCGCCGCACCCGGCGCCGGGCGGCCCGAGGCGGCTCCGCCCGAGGTGATCCGGTGAGGCGGCCCCGGCTGCCCGCCTGGACCGCGACGCTCACCTGGAAGGCCGCGGTCTTCATCACCGTCATGTGCTGCGCGCTCGCGGCGCTGCTCGGCGTGCTCGTCCATGTGTCGGTGGCCGGCCAGACGGTGCGGGACTCCCGCGACAAGGCGCTCGGCCGGCTCGACGAGGTCAGCGGGCTGTACGAGGCGGGCGAGCCGCTCCCCCGCTTCGCCGGGGTCGACCCGGAGGGGCTGCCCGCCTCGCTGCGGGCGCTCGCGGTGCGCGGCGACCGGGGCACGATGGTCACCGAGTACCGGGGGCGGCCGACGATGTGGGCGGCGGGCCCGGCGGACGGCAGGGCCCTCGCCGTCCGCGTCGACTACACGAGCGGCGCGGCCACCATCGACGGCCTGGACCGCTCGATCCTGGGCTCCTCGGTGCTGGCCATCGGTGCCACCCTGCTCGTCGGCGCCTTCGCCGTCACCCGGATCACCCGGCGGCTGCACCTGACCGCGCAGGTGGCCCGGCGGATCAGCGCCGGCGACCTCGACGCACGCGTCAACGACCCCCGTACCGAGGACCCTTCGCGCCCCCAGGACGAGGTGGCGACGGTCTCCGGGGCGCTCGACACGATGGCCTCCTCGCTCCAGCGCAAGCTGCAGACCGAGCAGCGCTTCACCGCCGACGTGGCGCACGAGCTGCGCACCCCGCTGACCGGCCTGTCCGCCGCGGCCGAACTGCTGCCCGAGGGGCGCCCGTCGGAGCTGGTGCGGGACCGGGTGCGGACGATGCGCGGGCTCACCGAGGACCTCCTGGAGATCTCCCGCCTGGACGCGGGCACCGAGACCGTGGACCTCGCCGTGCACGAGCTCGGGCCGCTGGCGGAACGAGTGGTGCGCGGCTCCGGCACCCCGACCGAGGTGCGGATCGCGCGCGACGCGACGGTGGAGACGGACCGGCGGCGCCTGGAGCGGGTGCTCGGCAACCTGGTCGCCAACGCGCACCGGCACGGGCTGCCGCCGGTGGTGCTGAGCGTGGACGGGCCGGTGGTGACGGTACGGGACCACGGCGCCGGGTATCCGGAGTACCTGCTGGCCACGGGCCCGCAGCGGTTCCGTACGGAGAGCGGCGGCAAGGGCCACGGGCTCGGTCTGACGATCGCGGTGGGGCAGGCCGAGGTGATCGGCGCGGAGCTGGTGTTCGCCAACGCGCCGGACGGCGGGGCGGTGGCCCGGCTGACGCTCCCGGAGTACGTGCCGTGCACGGATCCGGACGACGGGACGGACACCGCCGGGAACGCCGGGCGTGGGACCCAGGCGAACTGACGGCCGCCCCACGGCACACCGTCACACAAAAGGGACATAAGGCTTACTGCTTGCTACGTTGCGGACCATGACCGCACCGCCGCCGGCGAACACGAAGGACGCGCGGGACGCGCCCCCGCCGGGGCTGCGCATCCCCAAGCGCCGCGGCGTGGAACTCTCCCTCCTCGTCTGCGCCGTCCTCATCTGCGTCTACGGCTACGCGGAGGTCGGCCTGGCCCGCAGCGGCGCCGTGCCGCCGGACGCCGCCCGGTACGGCGCCGGGCTCGGACTGCTCGCCCTGCTCGCGCATCTCGCGGTCCGGTGGCGCGCCCCGTACGCCGACCCGCTGCTGCTGCCGATCGCCGTCCTGCTCAACGGACTCGGCCTGGTCCTCATCTACCGGCTCGACCTGGAGACCCCCGGCGACCGGGCCGCCCCCACCCAGCTGGTCTGGTCGACCCTCGGCGTCGGCCTGTTCATCGTGGTGGTGCTGCTGCTGCGCGACCACCGGGTGCTCCAGCGGTACGCGTACCTGTCGGTGGCGACGGCGCTGGTCCTGATGATCCTGCCGATCTTCTTCCCCGCGGTGAACGGGGCCAAGATCTGGATCCGGCTCGGCGGACTCTCCTTCCAGCCCGGGGAGTTCGCGAAGATCCTGCTCGCGGTCTTCTTCGCCGCGTACCTCGCCGCCAACCGCAACGCCCTCGCCTACACCGGCCGCACGGTCTGGCGGTTCCAGTTCCCCACCGGCCGCGTGCTCGGCCCGATCGTCGCGATCTGGCTCCTCAGCGTCGGCGTCCTGGTCCTGGAACGCGACCTGGGCACCTCGCTGCTGTTCTTCGGCCTCTTCGTGATCATGCTGTACGTGGCGACCGGCCGCACCGGCTGGATCGCCGTCGGGCTCGTCCTCGCCGCGGCCGGCGCCTTCCTGGTCGGCTCCCTCGAACCCCACGTCCACAGCCGGGTCCAGGACTGGCTCGACCCCTTCGCCTCGATCCGGGCCGGCGACGGACCCGGCCAGCTCGCCCAGTCGCTCTTCGCCTTCGCCGCCGGCGGGATGCTCGGCGCGGGCCTCGGCCTCGGCCACTCCGTCCTCATCGGCTTCGCCGCCAAGTCCGACTTCATCCTCGCCACCGCCGGCGAGGAACTCGGCCTGGTCGGCCTGACCGCCCTCTTCCTCCTGTACGCCCTGCTCGTCGCCCGCGGCTACCGCGCCGGGCTCGCCCTGCGCGACCCCTTCGGCCGGCTCCTCGCCATCGGCCTCGCCTCGATCCTGGCCCTCCAGGTCTTCGTCATCGCCGGCGGGGTGATGGGCCTGATCCCGCTCACCGGCATGGCGATGCCGTTCCTCGCCCAGGGCGGCTCCTCGGTCGTCACCAACTGGATCATCGTGGCCCTCCTGGTCCGGGCCTCCGACTCGGCCCGGGCCCCCCGCCCCGACATGGCCGAGGGCGGGGTCATCGCACCGATCGTGGAGGACGCGAAGTGAGCCGAGAGAAGAACTGGGGCACGTGAAGTGATCCGCTACATCCGCCGGGCCGCCGCCCTCTGCCTGGTCCTCCTCGTCGCCCTGCTCGTCAACGCGGCCCGGGTCATGGTCTTCGAGGCCGACGCGTACGACGCCAACCCGGCCAACCGCCGGATCGCGATCACCCGCTGGGGCGAGCCGCGCGGCGAGATCGTCGTGGACGGGCACCCGGTCACCGGCTCCCGCGACAGCGGCCAGCAACTGCGCTACGAACGCACGTACACCCAGGGCCCGTTGTACGCACCGGTGACCGGCTACGCCTCCCAGACGTACGGCACGACCCTCGTCGAGAACGCGGAGGACGACCTCCTCTCCGGCACCGACCCGATGCTCGCGCCGCTGCCGCTGTGGAACGACGTCAGCCGCGGCCGGCAGCCCGGCGGCGACGTCGTCACCACCATCCGGGCCCGGATGCAGGAGGCCGCCTACCGCGGCCTGAACGGCAAGCGGGGCGCGGTCGCCGCGATCGAACCGGCGAGCGGCCGCATCCTCGCGCTGGTCTCCTCCCCCTCGTACGACCCGGGCGTCCTGTCCGGCACGGGCCCCGCGGTGGCCGACTCCTGGAAGCGGCTCACCACCTCCCCGAACCAGCCGATGCTGAACCGGGCGCTGCGCCAGACCTACCCGCCCGGCTCCACCTTCAAGATCGTCACCGCGGCGGCGGCCCTCGACGCGGGCGTGGTCACCGACGTCGACGCCCCCACCCGCACCCCCGACCCGTTCGTCCTGCCCGGCACCCGCCGGGTCCTCCCCAACGAGGCCACGGGCTGCGGGAACGCCTCCCTCGCGTACGCGATCCAGTGGTCCTGCAACACGGTGATGGCCGGCCTCGGGGTGAAGGTCGGCCTGGCGGACATGGTGACGGCGGTCGGGAAGTTCGGCTTCAACGACACGGGCCTGCGGGTCCCGTCCTGGGTGGCCAGGTCCACCTTCGACACCGACATGAGCGACGACCAGCTGGCCCTGTCGTCGATCGGCCAGTTCGACACGGCCGCCACCCCGCTCCAGATGGCGATGGTCGCCGCGGCGGTGGCCAACAACGGCGAGATCGCCGCCCCCCACCTGATCGACCGCACCACCACCGCGCGCGGCACCACCGTCGACACCACCGGCCGCCGCAGCTACCGCCAGGCCATGAGCCCCTCGACCGCGAACCAGCTCCAGAACCTGATGGTCCGCGCGGTGGAGGAGGGCACCGGCACGAACGCCGCCATCCCCGGCGCCCGCGTCGGCGGCAAGACGGGCACGGCCCAGCACGGCCTCGGCAACACCGGCACCCCGTACGCCTGGTTCATCGCCTGGGCCCAGGCCACGGACTCGGCCCAGCCGGCGGTCGCGGTCGCGGTGGTCGTGGAGGACGCGGAGGCGAACCGGACGGACATCAGCGGCGGCGGCAGCGCGGCGCCGATCGCGCGGGCGGTGATGGAGGAGGGGCTGCGGCTGGAGGCGGAGGGGCGGGGGCGGTGAGGCGCGGGGAGACGGCCCTGAAACGGCTGAACGCCCGGCCGAGGAGACTCGGCCGGGCGTCCCGGATGACCGGTTACTGCTTCGCGGTCAGAGCTCGCCGCGGCGTGCGAGCTGCTTCAGCGCGTTCTCCCGGATGACCTCGTTCTCGTCGTCGCGCAGACCTTCGAGAACCTCCCGCGCCTCGGGGCCGGGAATGGCGCCGAGCCCCCAGATCGCCTTCACCGCGAGCGCCCGGGCCTCGTCGTATTCCAGGTACTCGGGAACCCAGCGGGTCGCCAGGGCCAGCGCCTGCACCGTCTCGGGCGAGCGGAGCTTGGCCAGCGAGGACACGACGTCCTCGTGGCGCTTGTGCCAGTCGGCACCGGCCAGCTCGATCAACGGCTCCAGGAACTCGTCACCCGAGGCGCCGGCGTTGGCCTTGACGATCAACGCCATCTCGACGTCACCGGCGTCCCGGCGCTCCACGGCCTGCCTGAGCAGCCGGAGGGCCAAGGCCCCACCGTCGGACTCGCCGTAGTGGGCGAGCACCTCGTCGAGCGTGCGCGCACGGCCCTTGCCCGGTACGAAGACCAGGCCCATGATCAGTTCCCGCTCCTCCGGAGTCATCGCCTGATCACCTCCCATCCAGTGACGTTCTCGTTGAACAGCTTAAGCGCCTTCCCCCGGCCCAGGCCGACGTTGATCTGGTCGCCCTCCTGCTTGAACTGCGCGTAGTTCCTGTTCCACTTCTTCACGGACGTGATCGCAGGCATGTCCGGGAACTCCGCCAGGACCATCGCGGACTCGTCCCGCACCCCGATCTTCGCGAGTGCCGCCCTGGTGCCCGGCTTCACCGTGAACTTGACGAGAACACCGTCATAGTCCTCCGAGAAGGCCTGCGTCGGTGAGGTGAACGTCTCTCCGGTCGCCGACAGGCCGCCACCTTCCTGCAGCGTCTTGAAGTGCGCCTCGCTCATCGACCGGTAGAAAGTTTCTCCCTCCGCGTCGCCACCACCGCCGCCACCGCCGCCGCCACCGCCGCCGTCGGCCTTGCCGGAGCCGCCGCTGCCGCTGGAGCCGCCGTTGCTGCGGGAGGAGCCGCCGGACTTGCCGCCGCCTCCGCCACCGGAGCTCTTGCCGTTGCCGGCGGCGGGCTTGCGCTGCGGCATGGAGGAGGGCTTGGGCGCCGCCTTGGACTGGGCCGCCTTATGGGTGTTGTTACCCGTCTTGCGCTTGGCCGCGGCTGCCGCGTCGGCCTTTCTCTTGGCTGCTTCGGCGGCTTTCTTCTTGGCCCGTTGCGCGGCTTCCTTCTTGGCCTTCTCGATGGCCAGCTTCTTGGCCTTCAAGGCCGCTGCCTCGGCCGCCTTGGCGGCCTTGAGGACGATCTCGGCGGCCTTCTTCGCGGCCTTGAACGCCTTGATCGCGTCGATGGTGCGGTTGATCGCCTTCAGGACCGACGGGATCTTGCCCAGCTTCGACCACGGAATGGCGTCCAGGATGATGCTGCCGCACGACCACATGTCACCGCCGAAGCAGGCCATGGCGTCGGTGATGCCGATGAAGTCCTTCAGCGTCGACCAGGCGATCGAGAGGATCACCGAGGACAGCGACTTGCCCATCATGGACTGCGCCTGGGCGACCTGCGCCGGGGACAGACCCGCGCCCGTGAGGGCCGCGTTCTTCTCCGAGGCCGTCAGGGTGATCGCGAGACCGCTCGGGTCGGCGTACGTGAGCGGGTTGTTCTGCGCGTACGCGTACCCGTTTGACTGCAGCGGGTCGTTCAGATCGACCTCGGCGTCGGCGGACAGGAAGCGTCCGACCACCGGGTCGTAGAGACGGGCACCCAGCGGCTGGAAGCCGGAGGAGTCGTCACGTGTCTGGCCCAGGAACCCCTTGCTGGTCTGGATGTTCTGCCCGGCCTTGTCGGCACCGCGCTGGTTGCCGAAGGGGTCCTGCTTGCGGATCCGCACCGGCATGGCCGTGTAGAGGCCGACCTCGGCGTACACGCTGCCCTGGTGATCCGTGGCGAGCGCGGTGAGCGCGTCGCCGCCCGTGCCGTTGGCGTAGCGCAGGATCGCGCCGTCGGGCGTCGAGTACGTGCGCTCGCTGCGGACCAGGATGCCGCCCTGCTGGACGGTGACCTGCGTCTCGCCCAGGTGCAGCGTGGCCTGCTTGCCCTGGATGGTCAGCAGGCGGCTGCCGCCGGGGCCGTAGATGTGACGGGTGTCGTTCTGCGGCAGCCACTGCTGGGCAGCCGCGGCGGCGTCGCAGGTGGCGAGCACGATCAGCGTGCCGTTCGCGTTCACCGCCCCCTGCGCCGCGAGGCACAGGTTGGAGGAGACGTGGATCAGCTGACCGGAGGCGTTGCGCTTGACCTGCTGGTTGGCGGCGCCGCTGCACTTCTGCAGCTGGAGCGCGGAACCCGCCGTGTTGGCGGCCGGCTGGAGGCACCAGTTGCCGTAGACCTTCAGGGTGCCCAGGTTCGCGTCGGCCTGCGGGGCCTGCGGCGTACCGGGGACCGGCTCGAACTGCCAGCTCTGCGCCACCGTGCCGTTGCAGGCGTACAGCTGGATCGCCTGGCCGGCGGACGCGAGACCCGACTTCAGGTCGAGGCACTTCTGGCCCAGACCCACGTACGGGGTCTTGCCACCCGAGCCCTGACCGGTGATCCGGTCCACCTGACCGTCGTAGGTCCAGGACAGTTCCTGCTTGTCACCGTTCTCGACCGAGGTGATCGTCTTGGTCTCGCCGGTCAGCTCGTACAGACGCGTGGCCTCGGCCTTGACCTGCTGCCCCGCGGGGGTGGTGTAGGTCTTCGACACCTTGGTCAGCGTGTGCGGCTGGCTGCCGTCGGTCTTGCCGTACCCGTAGGTGCTGACGGCGTCCTTGGCGGTGTTGCCGGTGAGGTCCTTCTCGGTGAGCTTGGTGCGGTTGCCGAGAAGGTCGTACTCGTACTCCTGCCAGTAGCCGGAGCCGTCGGTGCCGGAGACGGCGTTGAGCGTGCCGTCGGTGTTCTTCGGGGTGGTGCAGCCCTGCGTCGCCGGCGCCTTGTTGGTCCAGGCGGACTTCAGCTGGCCCAGCGGGTCGTAGGAGAAGCACTGACGCTCCTCGATCCCGACGGACTTCTCCTGGATCGAGCTGACGTTGCCGGCCGGGTCGTAGGAGTACGCCCGGTTCGACACCAGGGTCCCGCCGACGAGGGTCCGGTCGGCGGTCGTGTCGTTGGGGCCGCCCTTCTCGCGGTGGACCGACTGCTCCGTGAGCTCACCGGTGCTCTCGTCGTACGTGTTCTGCGTCCACACCCGGTACGGCATCGCGCCGAGGGTGGAACGGAGCACCTGGCCGTAAGGCGAGTAGATCGTCTCGGAGCCGTACCAGTCCTTTCCGGAGATCCCGACCGGCTTGCCGTCCTCGTTGTAGCGGACGACCAGCTTCTCGCTGGCGAACTTGCCGGCCGCGGGAAGGGTGCTCTCGTTCAGCATGCCGTTGTCGGAGTACACGTAGTCGTACGTGTAGTCCTTGGCGAAGCCCCACGTGTCGACGATCGACTGCGGCAGCGACAGGGTGGTCGAGGTCGGCTGGTAGTCCTTCGTGTAGCCGTTGACCTTCTGCGTGTACGCCATCGCGTCCGTGTAGCGGGTGGCGGTGGCGGGCATGCCCTTGCCGCCCGGGACGGAGTCGTAGGTGAGGTCCTCCAGCAGCTTGCCGGAAGCGCTCGTCTCACGCGTCTGGATCGGCCGCGACAGCTCGTCGTAGCCGGTCCAGACCTTGACGCCACGGGCGTTGCTCGTGGTCTGCGCGCGGTCGTAGGAGTCGTACTCGATCCGGGTGGTGCCCTTGTCCGGGTCGGTGGTGGTCTCCATGTTGCCGCGGTGGTCGTACGTCCAGGACCACGGGTGCGTCGGGTCCGCCGAGGCGGTCGCCTTCACGGGCTGGCCGTCCGCGTCGTACTCGTAGCGAGTCGACGTGAAGCCGCCCGGCGCCGCCGGGTTGAACGTGTCCGTCCGGACGGAACGGCCCAGCGCGTCGGTCCAGACGCGGTAGGTCGAGTCGCCCTGCGGCTGGATGACCTTCGACCAGTCCGCACCGTACTCGTAGCGGACGGCCTTCTCCGGGACCTCCTGCGAGATGGCCTCGGTCGTGCCCGGGGCCTTCACCTTGAGGACCGGCATCTCCGTGAGCACGCGGCCGAGACCGTCGTACTCGTAGCGGGTGATGTTCGGGACCGTGGTGTCCGCGAGCGGAGTGAACAGCTCTCCGTTCGGGGCGTCCTGGTTCAGGTAGGCGTTGTTGGTCTGGTAGATCTCACCGGCGCTGTCGTACAGCGTGTCGGTGATCAGACGGCCGCCGCCGTCCGCCTGCTCCTGCGACTGCCGCTCGCGGCCCATGCCGTCATAGATCGTGACGGACTTCTCGATCCGGTCCTCGTAGCCGCGCGCGTACGTGACGACGTAGGGAGGCTTCCGGATCTTCTTGCCGTCCGGGTCGTCCGGGTCCGTCTCCTCCTTCGGGATCACGTACTCGGCGCGGAAGTCCGCCACGCCGGAGCCCGGGGTGCGGCCCGTCGCCCAGGCCTCGGCCATACGGCCCAGCGGGTCGTAGACCGCCTCGCTGGTGTAGCCGTTGGCGTCGGTCGTCTTCAGCGCGACGGAACGGCCCGGCTCCAGCTCCTGGATCTGGCTGTGGCCGAGGACGTTGGTCGTGGTGACCTTGAAGACCTGGCCCGTGGCCGGGCCCTCGGTGGCGTAGGTGATCGTGGAGGACTTCGGAGTCGGCTTCGTCAGCTGCTCGGAGTTGGTCTGCCGGATCACCCGGCCGATCTCGTCGAAGCCGTTGGTGCCGTTGGTCTGGAAGGCGGTGCCGGTGCGGTTGAGCGACCACGACTCGGTGGCCAGGCCACGGGTCGCGGCGCCGAGCGCCGTTCCGTACGCCGTTCCGTCGTACGACGTCCGCTGGCCGCCGCTGAGGGTGGCCAGGTTGCTCCAGTTGGCGTCGGCGCACAGCGTCGGCGAGACCAGGACCTGCTTGGACAGACCGATCAGGTTCTTGTCCGTCTGGTGCAGGTACTCCAGCTTGGTGCAGGACTCGTCGCCGGTCTTGCCGTCGTCGCCGAGGGACTCCACCTGGGTCGGCAGACCGTACGTCGACTCGTAGCTCGTGCTGGTCCGCACCGTCCGCAGGGTGCGCTTGTCGTCGCCCGTGCCGGACGACTTCGTGTACGCGACCTCCTCCGGCTCCGTGACCCGCCACGCCTTCAGCGGGGTCAGGCCGTCGCCGCGGTCGCGGCTCGCCAGTTCGGTGGCGTCGAGGACGGTGACGCCGCGGGTCAGCCAGTTGGCGTCCGCGTCCGTCGCGTTGCTGTAGGAGAGTTCCTCGGCGATGCGGCCCGCGAAGGCGTCGCGGTCGTAGACCTGGGCGCCGGCCGCCGTCTTGATCGGGTTGCCGTGGATGTCCGTCATGGGGACGTTGTCGCCCATGCCGCGGTAGAAGCGGGTGACGGCCTTGGTCTTGGGCGCCTCGGCGCCCGGACCGCCCTGGCCGGGGGTGTCCTCGCCGGGGGTGGAGCCCTCGCCGCTGTCGGAGGCGGCCTTGCGCTCGCCGGTGATGACCGTGGTCTGCTCGAAGCCCGCGAACTGCGAGTAGGTCCGGGTGGACTTCTTCGTGAACTCGGCCTCGGCCAGCTTCCAGCCGGCATTCTTGTAGTCGTACGCCGTCGTCGTCGAGAACGAGCCGGCGACGTTCGGCAGCTCCTCGATCGAGTCGACCACGTACTTGTTGAACCAGTCGATGTCCTCGACTTCGGAGTCCGGGTGCCAGTACGAGGGGTAGCACAGGCGCGTGTTGGACTTCAGCGCCGCCGTGTCGCTCTTGCCGGGCAGGCCGGTGCCGGAGAGGCACTGGTCCTCGCGCTTCTTGTACTCGACGACGGTCTCGCCGCCGTACTCGTTGACGACGCGGGCGACACGCAGCCGGGAGAAGCCCGGGCGCGGGTCGGTGGCCTCGCTGCCGCCGCGCAGGACGCGGTTGGGCATGTCGTCGGCGTTGTACTCGAAGCGGACCGGGTTCAGCTCCACCTTGGCGTCGGTCGTGCCCTTGCGGCCGTAACCGGTGCGCTGGATCGACTCAAGCCACAGGGCCGTGTTGGCGCCCGTCCTGAGGACCGGGAAGCTCTGCTTGAGCTGGTACTCGTCGACGACCTGGCGCGCGGAGGTGGTGGTCAGGCGCTGCGCGGACGTGGTGATCTTGTCCAGGCGCTTGGTGGTCCAGAACGTCGGACCGGCGTTCCAGCACTTCCGCTTGTACGTCGAGGTGACGGCCTGGCAGCGCAGGTCGGCCGGGGTGTCGTACCAGATGCGGTACTTACCCGGGTCGGGCGACGCGAAGTTCTCGTCCGAGCAGGTCAGCGTGGATTCGGGGTAGCAGCGCTCGGCGACCTCGAAGCCGATGCGCGCCGGCGCGGTGGCGGTGAAGATCGAGTCCTTGCGCTGGCCGTAGTAGATGTGCGACAGGTAGCCGCCGCGGTCGTACTTGACCGGACCCTTGAAGTAGAAGTTCTTCGCGTAGTAGTTCTGCTCCTTCTTCCACCAGAAGGACATGGCGTTGCCGTGGATGTCCTCGACGTAGTCGAGGTTCCACTGCCAGCCCTGGGTGCAGGACGACTTCTTCCAGTCCTCCTTGGTCGGGCCCGCGTAGCAGGGCTCGTCCGGGTGGTTGCCGTAGACGGGCGCCGTGAGGACGGAGTCGGTGGTCGGGTCGTCGGGGTCGGTGCCGTGGTTCGACCAGCCCGGGAGGCGGTTCAGGCCGAAGTGGTACTTGGTGCCGTCCTTGGTGGTGACGATCCAGTACTCGTTGTTGCGGGCCTTGTTGTCGGTGTCCTCACCGGTGACCTGCTGGATCGTGGAGCCGTCGCCGTTGGCGGTGAACCACTGCTTCTTGCCCGCGTCCCACACCAGCTCGGTGGTCATGCCGCCGAGCGAGAGGGTGGCGTTGTTGGAGCCCCAGCAGAGGTCCGCGGTGCGGTGGTCCTTGTTGTTGGCCCCGGCCTTCTTGGAGTCCTGGCGGCAGTTGGTGTAGTTCCGGCTGATGGAGCCCGGGTTGTACTCCCAGCCGTCGCCGATCCAGGAGGCCTGGTTGTTCGACGAGGAGGTGCGGCCGTCGACGGACTGCGAGTTGTACGACAGGTTCACCTTCGGCATCAGGCCGCCGGCGGTCTCCGGGGTCTGCACCTGGTACGCGTAGGTGAAGGCGCCGTTGGAGGAACCCGCCGCCCACGAACCGGCGGACAGCAGCGGCGAGGCCGTGAAGTCACCGGACGCCGAGGAGCCGGTGTCCATCGCGCCGACGACCTGGCGGCCGGAGGCGTCGACGACCTGGAGGCCGTCCGCGGCCGGCAGGGACGCCTTGCGCGCGGAGGCGCCGGAGGTCTGCGACGCGGCACCCGCGTCCGGCAGCAGGTTCGCGACCGGAACGGTTCCCGACAGGATCTGCCGGGTCTTGGAGCCCTTCTTCGAGGTCGGCTTCAGACCGGCCTGCGCCGTCGGCACGTCCTTGACGGTGCTGCGCAGCCGCTCGACGCCGTGGTCCTGCTCGGCCTTCCCGGCCATGGTCTCGACGCCCTCGTCGGGGGCGCAGTCGCCGGTGTCCGGGGAGTCGAGGACACAGTTCGGCAGCAGCATCAGGCCGAAGCGCTCGGCGGCGAGCTGGCCGTAGCGGTCCTTGAAGTCGCTGGTGTCGACGTCGAGGAGCACCTGCGCGGTGGGGTCGGCGGTGGCCGGGGGCACGATCTCCATGACCATGCCGGGGACGCCGGACTCCTCGGACGTGGTGGTCGACTTGATCGCGACCTGCCAGTCACCCGCGATCGTGGCGGGGTCCTGTCCGACCGGGACACCGACACCGACCGGCAGCAGCGCCGAGGTGGCCGTGTTGGTGACCTGGACGGTCTTGCCCGCCTCGACCTTGGACGGGTCGGCCTTGCCGGCGTCCGCCACCCAGGGGTCGACCGCCTGCGGCACGTACGGCTTGACCTCTTGGGCCTGAGCGGTGCTCAGGATCTTCTGGGCCGCGATGTCGTCGGCCAGGGTGGTGCTCTCCGGGATGTCCGGGAGGTCGACCTCGGCGGTCGTCTCCTCGCGGCTCATCCCGTCTCCGGGGACGGCCAGGGCCTGCGAGCCCAGGCTGGTCACCGTCAATGTCGATGACAACAATAGGACGATCGCCGTGCGGCTTCGCCGACGGCGTCGTCGTTGTGACTCCGTCATGGCGAGGCGATTGCGCCCCAGCCATGACAGTGGACCTGAAGCACGCATACGCGTCGACTCCCACCCAGACGAACAAGACAACGGATGAGGTGCGGAAACACCAAAGAGCACGCGCCCGGATCAGGCGCGTGCGTGCGCACTCTCTGTCATGTACTGCTCTGGATTCAAGATCGAGGAAAACGCCCGCGCTCGCGCGAGGTGAGATTCGCCACGGTGCATTCGCAAACAGAGCACCGCATTTTCAATCTTTGCGAAAGAGCAGACAGTCGCGACATCCGGAATCTAACGTTCCGACAAATCGGCACGATGCAACCATCTTGACTTTCCATCAGATTCTCACACACGCCCTCATAACATCTTCATAAAACTCTCAGATATGGACGTCTCCTGGTCGCCGTGTGATCGTGTGCGCGCCTGCGCCCCGTGGTCTGTACCGCGGGGCTGTCTGCGCTTGTCCGAAATCCTCTGGTTCACACGGGAGTCGCCCGCCGTGCCCGCGCCGCCCAGCCTTCTCAGCCCGTTCGTGCGCACGCGCACACGGCTGAGCCTCACTCTCGGCCTCGTCCTGGCCGCACTCACCGCCGCGCTGCTGCCCTGGTGGCAGCCGAGCGGCCCGACCGTCCCGGGTTCCCAGACCTCCACCGAAGCGCGGAACGCGTCGGTGGGTCCGCGAGACGAGGCCACCGCGGTGGCCGAGGCGAAGCGGACGGGCAAGAAGGTGCTCGTCGAAACGGCGACCACCGCGACCCAGCTCATCTGGGCGCAGCCCAACGGCAAGATGTTCACCCAGATCGACGCCCTGCCGCAGCGCGCGAAGAACGCGGCGGGCAGGTGGGCGCCGATCGACACCACGCTGCACCGGACGAAGGCCGCCGGGCCGCTGAACGTCAGCCCGGCCAACGCCGTCGTCCCGGTCCGGTTCTCCGGCGGCGGCAAGGCCACGCGCGCCGACCGGTCCTTCAGCCGGCTCCCGCTGGCCGAGGGGACGTCGAACGGCACCCCGCTCGCCGAGGTCGACCTGGGCGGCCACACCGTCACGTACACCTGGCCGACCGCTCTTCCCGAGCCCGTCCTCGACGGCCCGCGCGCGCTCTACCCCGAGGTCTTCCCCGGTGTCGACCTGCTGCTCGTGGCCCGCGCGGAGGGGGGCTTCGGCCAGGTCCTGATCGTGAAGAACCGCGAGGCCGCGCGGAACGATGCCCTGGCGACGGTGAAGTTCGGGGTGCACTCGAAGACCGCCGTCTTCCGGCAGAACACCGCGGCCAACGTGATCCAGGTGCTGGACAAGGCGGGCGAGGAGCTCGGCTCCATCCCGACCCCGTTCGCCTGGGACTCCGCCGGCCGTGACTCCGAGAAGCCGGACGCGGCTCCGCGTACCGCCGTCGCCACCCCGGCCGACGTGCTCAAGCTGTCGGGTCTGACCGGCATCGAGCCGGGCGCGAAGTCGGCCCAGCTTCCGGTCGCGCTCGACGGTGACGGCACCGGCGACCTGACCGTCGGTCTGAAGGTCGCCGAGACCCAGCTGCTGAGCCGCGCGGACACCACGTACCCGGTCTTCATCGACCCGCCGCTCAACGCCGGCTGGCTGGCCTGGACCGTGGCGTACAAGAAGTACCCGAGCTCCAGCTTCTGGAACGGTACGAACTTCTCCTCGGGCACCTCCGACGCCCGCGTCGGCTACGAGAGCGACACCGGTGGTCTGGCCCGCTCCTTCTGGCGGATGAACTTCTCGTCCAGCTACAAGGACGCGAAGTTCGACTGGGCCTACTTCAAGGTCAAGAACAACCACTCCTGGTCCTGCACCGAGCGGCAGATGGAGTTCTGGCTGACCGGCGGGATCTCGTCGGGCACCACCTGGAACGCGCAGCCGAGCTGGTCGAGGTCGCTGCACAAGAAGTCCTTCGCGCACGGCTGGTCGAGCGCCTGCCCGGACGAGTACGAGTCGTTCACCGTCACGTCCGCCGCCCAGGAGGGCGCCGACAAGGGCTGGTCGAACATCACCTTCGGCATGCGGGCCACCAGCGAGTCCGACACCCAGACGTGGCGCAAGTTCGCCGCCACCGGTGCGACCCTGACGGGCCAGTTCAACCGCGCGCCGTCCCAGCCGACCTCCGGCACCTCCGCCCCCGGCGGCGCGTGCGTCACGGGCAGCTCGGGCACCGGCGTGCTGATCGGCCGCACCAACATCACCCTGAAGGCGAAGGGCGCCGACGCCGACGGGAACCTGTCCAAGCTGCGCTTCCGGTTCTGGAAGGACGGCGGCTCCGCGCAGGACCGGCCGCTGGCCACCCCGGACTCCAACGGCTGGGCGCAGGTGATCATCCCGGCCACGGATCCGCTCCTGAAGGACATCACGGCCAACACCACGTTCCTCTGGGACGTGCGCTCCGAGGACACGACGTACCCCGACGCGGGGTCCACCTCGTCGTTCTTCCCGGACGGCAGCTACCCCTGCCGTCTCACCGTCGACCCGACCGCCCCGCCGCAGCCGGACATCACCAGCACGGTGTTCGACGAGGCGACCCCGGACGGCAAGACCTGGGCGAAGGTGAACTTCGGCAAGCTCGGTGACTTCACCTTCACCGCCCCCGGTGCGACGCGCTTCTCGTACGGCTTCGAGGGCCAGGGTTACAAGGACACCCCGACGCCGGTCAACGGCAAGGTCACGCTGAAGGACGTCGCCCCGCCGCACGCGGGTCCGGTCCAGATCAACGTGTACGCGTACGACGCCAACGGCAACCAGAGCCTGCGCGGCGACTACTCCTTCTACCTGCCGCCGCGGGACACGGCCGACGGTCCGATGGACACCGGCGGTGACAACATCCCGGACCTGCTCGTCCTCTACGCGGACGGCAAGCTGAAGAACTGCGTCGGCGCTCCCGCCGACCCCGCGGTCCCGGGCACCGGCGGTGAGCTCTACAGCTGCCTGGACGCGTCCTACGTCACCGCCGGCAAGAAGGTCAATCCGGCGAACCACTGGGTCGACGCCGCGGGCACGCCGTCCCTGATCGCGCACTACAACGACGCCTACCCCGGCGACGGTTCGACCGACCTGTTCGCGGTCACCCCGGACAAGCAGTTCTGGCTCTACCCGGGCGACGGCTACGGCACGTTCAACGTGGACAAGCGGATCAAGGTCCGGCTCCCCTCCAACGCGCCCGCGCCGAGCACCTGGACGCAGATGAAGGCGATCGGCGACGTCACCGGGGACAAGCACCCGGACCTCGCGCTGCGCGCCGGCACCGCGTTCTGGATCCTGTCCGGTTACAGCGGCGCCACCTTCCAGACGGCCACGCTCATGGAGGGCACCGCCTGGGCCCGCCGCGACATCGTCAACATCGCGGACATGAACAAGGACGGCACGCCCGACCTGCTCTGGCGCAACCTGGACAACGGCAACATGTACGCCCGGCACGGCAAGCCCGGCTCGGTCGCCGGCAGCGTCGACCTGGAGTCGATCAAGGTCGCGGCGAACTCGCTCAACGGCGACGTCGCCTTCGGCACCAGCTGGACCGAGACCAACGTGACCTCGGCGATCGGCATCCCCGACGTCAACAAGGACGGGATCCCGGACATCTGGGCCCGCTTCGGCGACACCGGCAACATCAAGCTGTACAACCCGTCCACCACCAACACCAACGCACCGGTCAAGACGGTCCTGGCGGTCGACTGGCGGACCGTCAAGGCGTTCGGCTGATCCAGGCCGCCCGCACGACACCGAGCCCCCGGCGCCCGCGAAGGCGCCGGGGGCTCGGCCCGTTCCCGGGGAGCTACGCGGCGTCGGCCCCGCCCTCCGCGATCGCCGTCTCGACCTCCTCGACCCGCGCCCGCTCCTCGGCCGCGAACCGCTCGCGGTCCAGGGCCTCGGCGATCTCCTCGTCCTGGGTCATCAGGAGGTCGAGGTTGGAGTCGCCGAGGTCGAAGACGCCCATGTCGAGGTAGGCCTTCTGGAGGCGCTCGCCCCACAGGCCGATGTCCTTCACGCAGGGCACGATCCGGCTGAAGAGCAGCTTGCGGAACAGGTGCAGGAACTCGCTCTGCTCGCTGAGCTCCTCGGCCTCCTTCTTCGGGATGCCGAAGTTCTCCAGGACCTCGACCCCGCGCAGCCGGTCGCGCATCAGGTAGCAGCCCTCGATGACGAACTCCTCGCGCTCGCGCAGTTCGGCGTCGGAGAGCTGCCCGTAGTAGTCGCGCAGCGCCATCCGCCCGAAGGCGACGTGGCGGGCCTCGTCCTGCATCACGTACGCGAGGATCTGCTTGGGCAGCGGCTTGTCGGTGGTGTCGCGGATCATGCCGAAGGCGGCGAGCGCGAGGCCCTCGATGAGCACCTGCATGCCGAGGTACGGCATGTCCCAGCGGGAGTCGCGCAGGGTGTCGCCGAGCAGGCTCTGGAGGTTGTCGTTGATCGGGTAGAGCATCCCGATCTTCTCGTGCAGGAAGCGCCCGTAGATCTCGGCGTGCCGGGCCTCGTCCATGGTCTGGGTGGCCGAGTAGAACTTGGCGTCCAGGTCCGGGACCGACTCGACGATCCGGGCGGCGCAGATCATGGCGCCCTGCTCACCGTGGAGGAACTGGCTGAACTGCCAGGAGGTGTAGTGCCGGCGCAGCTCGCCCTTGTCCTTGTCGGTGAGCTTGGCCCAGTGCCGGGTGCCGTGGAGGGACATGGCCTCGTCGGGGGTGCCGAGCGGGTCGTACGGGTCGACCTCCAGGTCCCAGTCGATCCGTGTGGCGCCGTCCCACTGCTTGTCCTTGCCCTTCTGGTAGAGGGCGAGGAGACGGTCCCGTCCATCGTCGTAATCCCAGTTGAAGCGGGCGGCGCCGGTCGCGGGCACCTGCCAGACGGGCTCCCTGGGGGCCTGCGCATAGAGGTCGTGCGTCGACACTGACGGCTCCTTCCTACGGTTCCCAGCAGGCTCACACGTTGGTAGACGCAGGGTCAACAAGTCGTGCGTGAGGGATTGACGACGTTACTGACGAGGAGTCTTATACGTTCCATGGCCAGTCTCACCGAGCCCGACTTCGCCCTCCTGCGTGACGCCCTCGGCCCGCTGCGCGACCGCGAACAGGTCGCCGAGCGGCTCCTGGAGTCCTCCCTCAAGCACTCCTTCGACCCCGAGACCGAGCTCGACTGGGAGGCCCCCTTCGAGGACGGCAAGTGGTTCTGGCCGCCCGAGCTGGTCTCCCTCTACGACACCCCGCTGTGGCACCGGATGTCCGAGGAGCAGCGGATCGACCTCTCCCGGCACGAGGCCGCCTCGCTGGCCTCGCTCGGGATCTGGTTCGAGATCATCCTCATGCAGCTGCTCGTCCGGCACATCTACGACAAGTCGCTGACCAGCCAGCACGTCCGCTACGCGCTGACCGAGATCGCCGACGAGTGCCGGCACTCGATGATGTTCGCCCGGCTGATCACCCGCGGCGGCTCCCCCGAGTACCCCGTACCGCGGATCTACCACAACCTCGGCCGGGTCCTGAAGACCGTCTCCACCACCCCCGGCTCCTTCGCCGCCACCCTCCTCGGCGAGGAGATCCTGGACTGGATGCAGCGGCTCACCTTCCCCGACGAGCGCGTCCAGACCCTGGTCCGCGGCGTCACCCGCATCCACGTGGTCGAGGAGGCCCGGCACGTGCGGTACGCGCGGGAGGAGCTGCGCCGGCAGATGGCGACGGCCCCGCGCTGGGAGCAGGAGTTCACCCGGATCAGCTGCGGCGAGGCCGCCCGGGTCTTCTCCACCTGCTTCGTCAACCCGAAGGTGTACGAGAACGTCGGTCTGGACCGCCGCGAGGCCGTCGCCCAGGTGAAGGCCAGCGGCCACCGGCGCGAGGTCATGCAGTCCGGGGCGAAGCGGCTCACCGACTTCCTGGACGACATCGGCGTGCTGCGCGGCGCGGGCCGGCGGCTCTGGAAGTCCTCCGGGCTGCTGGCCTGAACGCCCGCCTGAGCTGCCCAGATCCGTACGGAGCCGCCCGGCGCCGCCCCGCACGGCGTTACGCTGCGGGCATGACGAGTCCCGCGTCACCCGCGTACCGCCGGCTCAGCGTCGAGGAGCGGAGGCGCCAGCTGCTCGACGCCGCCCAGACGCTCTTCGCGCACCGGGCGCCGGAGGAGGTCTCCCTCGACGACGTCGCCGAGGCCGCGGGCGTCTCCCGGCCGCTCGTCTACCGCTACTTCCCCGGCGGCAAACAGCAGTTGTACGAGTCGGCGCTGCGCTCCTCGGCCGACGCCCTGGAGCACTGCTTCGCCGAACCGGCGGCGGGACCCCCGACCGAGCGGCTCGCACGGGTCCTGGACCGGTACCTGGCCTTCGTGGACGGGCACGACGCCGGGTTCGCCGCGCTGCTGCGCGGCGGCAGCGTCGCCGAGACCTCACGGACCTCGGCCATCGTCGACGAGGTCCGGCGGGCCGCGGCCGAGCAGATCCTCTTCCACCTCGGCGCGGACCGGCCGGGACCGCGGCTCGGGATGATGGTGCGGACCTGGATCGCGGCCGTCGAGGCGGCCTCCCTGATCTGGGTCGACGAGGGCAAGCAGCCGCCGGCCGGGGAGCTGCGGAACTGGCTGGTGGACCATCTGGTCGCCCTGCTCGCCGCGACCGCCGCGAGCGACCCGGAGACCGGCCGGGTGGTGACCCGGCTGCTCGCCCAGGAGACCTCGGCGGGGCCGGTCGGCACCCTGGCCAGGAACGTCATCCCGGTGGTCAGCGAGGCCGCGCACCTGCTCTGAGCCCGGCGGAGGGGACACTGGTGGGGTGAGAAGCGAGAACACCCCCTTCCGCGGCGGCCCCCTCGACGGCCGGACGCTGCCTGTCCTGCTCGGCCCGACCGGCCACCCCCCGAAGTGGTACGAGGTCCCGGTCCCGGCCCACGAGGGCCGCCCCGCGGCCGTGTACGCCTACCACCGCGAGCCCGCCGGGTACGGCAAGCGGCTCGGGCTCCAGCAGGGCTGGGTCTACGTGTACGCGCCGGAGGGCCGGGAGCGCCGCGAGATCCGCTGGCCCTGGTCCAAGCCCCGCACACCGGCTCCGCCGAACGAGTGAGCCCCGCGAACACCCCCACGCCGGTCCGCTCATCACACTAATCACCGCGCCATCATCCCGATGGAGGTGGTGACGTGTCGGTACGGCTGCTGCGCACGGTCTGCACGGGGGTACTGGCCGCCCTGACGGGGGTGACGGCCCTGACCGGGGTGACGGGGGCGACCGCTACGGACGCCGGTGCCGCTGCGGGAACGGGAACGGCTACCGGTGCCGGGACCACTGCGGGAGCAGGAGCGGGAGCGGCTACGGACGCCGGACCCCCTCCCGAAGCGGGAACGACCCCGAACCCCGAGACCCCTCCCGCAGCAGGACCAGCCCCGGACCCCGGCGCGCCTCCCGCGTCCCCCGGGGCGTCGCAGGAGTCCCTCGGTTCCCTCCTCGGGCGGCTGCGGAGTCTCTACCGGGAGACCGAGCAGGCCACCGAGGCCTACAACGCCGGCGAGGAGACCCTCAAGCGCCAGACCGCCGACACCCGCCAGGTCACCGCGCGGCTCACCGCCGCGCGGGACGAGCTGGCGCGGGGCCGGAACGAGGCCGGGCGGCTCGCGCGGGAGCAGTACCAGGGGCGTTCCGAACTCTCCCCGTACCTGCGGCTGCTGCTCGCCCGCGACCCCCAGCACGCCCTGGACCAGAACCACCTGTTCGCCCGCGCCGCCCGCGACCGCGCCGGTGCCGTGACCCGGCTCCAGGGGGCCGAGCGGCGGGCCGCCGACCTGGCGACGGCCTCCCGCAAGGCGCTGGACCGGCGCACGGCCCTCGCCGCCCGGCAGCGCGCCCACCGCGACGACGTGCAGAGGCGGCTCCGGGAGGTGGAGGGGCTGCTCGCCGCCCTCTCCCCCGAGCAACTCGCCGGAGTCGGCGCCCTGGAACGTACCCAGACCGCCGGCGCCCAGGCCGAGCTCCTCGGCTCCGGCGTCCTCGACGGCCCCCGCACCCCCTCACGGGCGGGCGCCGAGGCGCTGCGCTTCGCGGTGGCGCAGATCGGCAAGCCGTACGAGTGGGGCGCCGAGGGCCCCGACACGTACGACTGCTCGGGTCTGACCCAGCGGGCCTGGGCGGGCGCGGGCCGCGAGCTGCCCCGCACCAGTCAGGAGCAGTGGCGGACCCTGCCGCGTGTCCCGCTGTCCCGGCTGCGCCCCGGCGACCTGGTCGTCTACTTCCCGGAGGCCACCCATGTCGCCCTGTACCTCGGCGACGGTCTGGTGATCCACGCCCCGCGCCCCGGCGCCCGGATCAAGGTCTCCCCGCTCGCCGCGAACCCGCTCCTGGGCGCCGTACGCCCCGATCCCGACACTCCGGCCCTGACGACGTACGCGCCGCCCGAGCTCCCGGCGGGAGCCACGGACGGCGCGGACGAGGGGTACGGCGAGGGCCGGGCCCCGGAGGCTCAGGAACCGGAGGCTCAGGAACCGGAGGCTCAGGAGCCGACGGCTCAGGCTCCGGCGACCGAGGCCAGGTAGGCGGCGGTCTTCTCCGGGTCGAAGAAGAAGTTCTCGAAGTCGGCCGGGTCGTCGAAGCCGTTGGCGAAGCGGTCGGCGACGGGCTGGAGGCCGCCGGCGGCGCCGAGGAGGTCGAGGACGTGCTCCGGCGGCGGCGCGAGCATGGCGTTGGTCCACTTGGTGACGTGCTGGGCGGTCTGCCAGTAGCGCTCGAACGTCGCCCGCATCCAGCTCTCGTCGAACGCGCCGTCGCCGTGCTCGACGATCGCGGCCAGGTAGGCGGCGGCGCACTTGGACGCCGAGTTGGAGCCCTGCCCGGTGATCGGGTCGTTGGCGACGACCACGTCGGCGACGCCGAGGACCAGGCCGCCGCTCGGGAGCTGCCCGACCGGGTTGCGGACGGTCGGGGCGTAGCGGCCGGCCAGGGTGCCGCCGGCGTCGGTCAGTTCGACCTTGGTGGCGCGCGCGTACTCCCAGGGCGTGAACTTCTCCATCAGCTCCAGCGTGAGCGCCAGGTGCTCGGAGGGGTCCTTGACGCCCTTGAAGGCGTCGACGGGGCCGCCGGGGACGCCCTCCCAGAAGAGGATGTCGGCACGGCCGGAGGTGGTGAGGGTCGGCATGACGAACAGCTCGCCGACGCCCGGCACGACGTTGCACCGCACCGCGTCGAAGTCGGGGTGCTCGGGCCGCGGGCCCAGCCCGTGGACGTAGCTGACGGCGAGGGCGCGCTGCGGCGCGTCGTACGGGGAGCGGGCGGCGTCCCGGCCGAACATGGAGACCAGCTCGCCCTTGCCGGCCGCGACCAGCACCAGGTCGTAGCTGCGGGCGAAGTAGTCGAGGTCGCCGACGGCCGCGCCGTGGATGACGAGCTGGCCGCCGCGCTGGGCGAAGGTCTCCATCCAGCCGGCCATCTTCACGCGCTGGTCGACGGACTGGGCGTGGCCGCGGAGCCGGCCGACCCAGTCGATCGCGCGGCCGCCGTCGGGCGCGCCGACGGAGACGCCGAGGCCCTCGATGCGCGGGGCCTGGGACTCCCAGAAGTTGATGCCGAGGTCGCGCTCGTGCTGGAGCGCGGTGGCGAACATGCACTGGGTGGACATGACCCGGCCGGACCGGATCTCGTCCGCGGTGCGGTTGGACATCAGGGTGACTTCGTACCCCTTGGACTGCAGTCCGAGGGCGAGCTGGAGACCGGACTGACCGGCGCCGACTATGAGTATCTTCCGCATGTGCGACCGACCTTGAGGGGGGACTCGGGGGCTATTCGGGGCTGGCTTCGAGCGCGTGGGCGACCATCGCGAGCAGGGTCTCGACCACGCTGTACCGCTTGCGCGCGTCCATGATCACGACCGGCACGTGGGCCGGTACGGTCAGCGCCTCGCGCACGTCGTCCGTCTCGAACACCTCGGTGCCCTCGAAGTGGTTGACGGCCACGATGTACGGCAGTCCGCAGCTCTCGAAGTAGTCGAGCGCGGGGAAGCAGTCGGTCAGCCGCCGCGTGTCGGCCATGACGATCGCGCCGATCGCGCCGCGCACCAGGTCGTCCCACATGAACCAGAAGCGCTGCTGTCCCGGCGTACCGAAGACGTACAGCACCAGGTCGTCGTCGAGGGTGATCCGTCCGAAGTCCATCGCCACCGTGGTGGTGATCTTGTCCGGGGTGGCGGTGAGGTCGTCGTGGTCCTCGCTCGCCCGGGTCATCAGCGCCTCGGTCTGCAGCGGGGTGATCTCGGAGACCGCGCGGACGAAGGTGGTCTTGCCGACACCGAAACCGCCCGCGACCACGACCTTGGTCGCGATCGGGGCGCGGGTGTGGTCCAGCTGCCAGTCCTGGGCACCCTCTTCGGGTACCGGTTCGGCGGGGCCGGTGGGCTGGGCGGGAATGCCGACGACGGCGGTCGGCGGTTCAGAGACGGCGGAGTCCACTCAGCACCCTTTCGAGGAGCGCGCGGTCGGGCCGGTCGGTGCCGTGCCCTGTCCCGTACACGCGGATCTTTCCCTGGTCGGCCAGGTCGCTGAGCAGCACCCGGACGACTCCCAACGGCATCTTCAGAAGCGCCGATATCTCCGCCACCGTACGCATGCGGCGGCAGATCTCGACGATGGCCCGCATCTCCGGCATGAGCCCGCGCGCGGCGGGCCCCCCGCCGGTCAGGACCTTCCGCTCGGGGGCGGCCTCCAGCGCGGCGACGAAGGTCTCGACGAGGAGGATGTGGCCGAAGCGGGTGCGCCCGCCGGTGAGCGAGTACGGGCGGACGCGGGCCGGGCGCCGCCCCTCGCCGCGTATCGGCAGCCGGTGCGGGTGGTGGGCCGAGGCCCCCGAGGGGACTGACGTCACTGGGCGCTCTCCATCGACTTGGCCAGTTCGCTGCGGAGTTCAGGGGTGAGCACGTGGCCGGCCCGGCCGACGAAGAGCGCCATGTGGTACGCGATGACGCTCATGTCGCAGTCGGGGGTGGCGTGCACGCCGAGCAGCGAGCCGTCGCTGATCGACATGACGAAGACGCTGCCCTCCTCCATGGCGACCATGGTCTGCTTCACGCCGCCGCCGTCCATCAGCCGGGCGGCGCCGATGGTGAGGCTGCCGATGCCGGAGACGATGGTGGCCAGGTCGGCGGTGGAGCCCCGCGGCCCCTCGGGCCGGTCCGGCTCGGCCGCCGCGTTCTGGACCTCGGGGTCGGACGAGAGCAGGAGCAGCCCGTCGGAGGAGACGACGGCGACGGAGCGGACCCCCGGCACCTCCTCGACGAGGTTGCCCAACAGCCATTGCAGATTACGGGCCTCACTGCTCAGCCCGAACGTTCCGGTCGCAGTCAACTGCGTGCCTCCTCGACTGTGTCCCCCGTGTTCTCCTCGGTACGTGCTGTGTGTCCGGCCTCGATCTCGGCGGCCACATCGCGGCGGCCGTGCTCGGCGCCCCGCTGGAAGCCGCCGAGCCGGCGGCGCAGGGCCTCCGCGTCGACGCCGCGGGTGCGTATCGGCGGGGTGGCGCTGCCGGCCTGCCGCACGATCCGCGGCGTCCGCTTGGGCAGCCCCTTGTCGGTGATCCGCTCCCAGCGCCCGGGCCGCGGCCCGGCCTCGCCCGCGGGGATCTCCGACTCCTCACCGCTCCGCTCGTGCGCGTCGGGCTCCGGCGGGGGGTCGGGGAGCCGGACCTGGAGGGTGGTCTCGGAGACGGACTCCACCGGGGGTCCGGCGGGGGTCTCGTCAGGGGCGGCGGGGGCGGGCTCCGGCTCGTACGCCGGTACGGGGGCGGGCTCGGGCTCGTACGCGGGTACGGGGGCGGGAGCGGGCTCCGGCTCGTACGCCAGTACGGGCGCGGGCTCGGGCTCGTACGCCGCCACCGGCTCCTGCGCGGGCTCCGGCTCGTGCGCCGGCGCCTGCACGGGCTCGGGTGCCTGCTCCTGCGCCTGCGCCTGCTCCTGTGCCGCCGACGCGGCGCGGGTCTCCGCCTCCGCGGCGGCGATGGCGCGTTCCGCGGCCTCCACCAGGGGGTCGCGGTGGCGGGAGGGGAGCGTGTTGGAGTTGGCCTCGGCGACGGAGCCGGGGAGCGTGACGACGGGTGCGTCGGCGGCGACCGGGACGGGCGACGGGACGGCGTCCGGCGGGGTGGTGGGGAGCAGCGGCAGGGGCAGGACCACGACGGCCGCGACGCCGCCGGGCCTCTGCTCGCGCAGCTCGACCCGGACGCCGTGGCGCGCGGCGAGCAGCGCGGCGACCCGGATGCCGAGTCCCTCGCCGTCGGTGTCGGCCAGGGTGGGGTCGGCGAGCCGGGCGTTGAGCTCGGCGAGCCGGTCGGGGGTGATGCCGATGCCGGCGTCCTGGACGGAGAGCATGACCTCGCCGGACTCCAGGAGCCAGCCGGAGAGCTGGACCTGGGAGTCGGGCGGCGAGAAGGAGGTGGCGTTCTCCAGGAGCTCGGCGACCAGGTGGCTCAGGTCGTCCGCGGCGAACCCGGCGACCTGGGCGTGCGGCGGCAGCGCCTGGATGCTGACCCGCTCGTACCGTTCGATCTCGCTGACGGCGGCCCGCAGCACGTCGACGAGCGGCACCGGGCCGGGGTGCCCGTGGTGGTGCTCGTGGCC
Source organism: Streptomyces sp. NPDC023157 (assembly GCF_055560575.1). Classification (NCBI taxonomy): domain Bacteria; kingdom Bacillati; phylum Actinomycetota; class Actinomycetes; order Kitasatosporales; family Streptomycetaceae; genus Streptomyces; species Streptomyces sp. NPDC023157. Next base: position 12,736 of record NZ_JBVHIL010000009.1, on the reverse strand, counting down.
GGCGAGGACGAGGAGGTTCTCACTGTGCCGGCGCATGACGGTCGCCATGTGGTCCAGCTTGAAGAGGGTGGCGAGGCGGTCCGGGTCCTGCTCGCGCTCCTCCAGCTTCTCGATGACGCCGAGCTGGCGGTCGACGAGCCCGAGGCTGCGCAGCGAGAGGTTGACGAAGGTGTGCTGGACGGTCTGCCGGAGCCGTTCGAGCTCGGCGGTGAGCCGGGCGCTGTGGCCCTGGAGTTCGGCGCGCTGGGCGGCGAGCTCGGCGGCGAGGGCCTCGCGGGCGCCGGTCAGGTCGGCGTGCTCGGTGTCGAGCCGCTCGGCGCGGGCGGCGAGGGCGCCCAGCTTGCCCTGGAGGGTGTTGAGGGACCGTACGACCTGGGCGAACTCGTCGTTGCGGCCGGTGAAGCGGATCGGCTCCTCGGTGTGCGGCTCGGCGGCGGTGGCGAGCCGGGCGGCGCCGATGCGCAGCACGGCGAGCGGCCGGGTGAGGGTGCGGGCCACATAGGTGGAGATGCCGACGGCGACGAGCAGGCAGCCGCCCAGGAAGGCGATGCGTACTTCGAGGGCGGTGACGTCGTCGTCGCGCAGCGCGGTGAGGCGCTCGGCGCGCTCGGTGGCGAGGGCGGACTCGACGCCGCGCATCTGCTCGATGCGGGCGGAGAGCGCGGCGTCCAGCTTGGCCGGGTCGGTGTTGAGCTCGGATTCCGAGAGCTCGGGCCGGTCGGTGAGGCGGGCCAGGTACCGCTCGGCGCTCTTGACGTCGGGGCCGGTGACGGTGGCGGCGAGGGAGTCGCGCGCGGGGGTGGTGGCGGCCTGGTCGAAGTCGCCGAGGGCGGCGAGTTCGCGGACCCGGGCCTGCTGGGCGGCCGAGGTCAGCGCGGCCCGGAGCCGGTCGGCCTCGGCCGCGCCCTCCGCCTCGTCGGCGACGTAGGTGCCGGTGGCGGGGTCGTAGTGGGTGGTGCCGGTGGGCTCGGGCCGGGGGACGGCGAGCGCGGCGAGCAGCAGACCGCGCTCGGCGGAGGCCTGCTCGGTGGCCCGGCCGAGGGCGGCGGGGGCCCGGACGGACTCGGCGGCGCGGGCGGGGGTGCCTTCGGCGAGCCGGTCGGCGAGGGCCTGCAGCTTGGCGATGACCTCGGTGTAGGCGCGGTGCGCTTCGAGGGCGGAGCCCTTGCCGGTGAGGGCGGTGCGGCGGATCGACGGCACGCCGGAGAGGTCACGGCGCAGCTCGTCGGGGGCGGCGGTGCGGATCTCGTCGATCTGGCGGTCGACCCGGGCGGACCGGGCGCTGGTGACCTGCCGCTTGGCGGCACCGTCGCCGGGCTGCTCGTCGCGTCCGGCCGCGATGTACGCGACGACCTCGTCGCGCTCGTCGGAGAGGGAGTGGGCGAGGGTGACGGCCTGCCGGTCGAGTTCGGCGAGGGCGACCAGGTTGACGGAGTCGTCGAGGTCGCCGGAGGCGGTGAGGATCGCGGGGGCGCCGGCGGCGAGCACGGTGATGCCGACCAGGGCGACCCCGGCGACGAGGCGCCCGCGGACCCGCTTGGGGCGGCCGGCGGGGGCCTGGGGGGCGCTGTCGGTGCCGTTCGCGGGCAGGCCGGGGTGCTGCGGGTCACCGGGGGTCTGGCTCCGCGCGCCGTTGTTGCTCCGAGGCCGCTTCTTCTGCACCGGTGCTCGCATTCTTGATCGTCCGCCCATGAAGCAGAGGTGACGACCGGTCACATGTCGAGAGCCCCCACCCCTGGTGTGTCTTCCGACCATTTCAGCGGTTCTGGTCAGGGGACTCGCATCGGCCGCTCCGCCACCCGAACGAGTGAACAACACTCATGAGTTGGCAAACAACTCCTCACGGTGAGCTCCGGGGCGCCGGACTTACCCCCGGTTGGATCTTCCGCGCGGCCTTTGGCAGGATGCCCGCCCGCAGCTTCCCGGAGCTTGCGGTTCCGGGCCTCCGGCCCCGTCAGGCCCCTTTGGTACAGGCCAGATTCGGTGTCTGGAGACGCTGTGAAGGAGCGATGCGGGGCGGGCCCGCCCGGGGCAGACTGGGGATCATGCGCACCGAAGCGGTCACCCTCCCCGGCAGCCCCGAACGACCCAACGAGGACTGGGCCGCCGCAGCCCTGCCCGCCTCGGGCGCGGGCGGCACGGTCGTGGTCCTCGACGGGGTGACACCGCCGGCCGGCGACGCGGGTTGTGTGCACACGGTGCCCTGGTTCACCGCACGGCTGGGCGGCGCTTTGACGGAACTGTCCGCTTCGCGAAGCGATCTGACGCTGCCGGAGATTCTCGGCGCCGCAATCCGGCGCACCGCGGACGCCCACCGGAACACCTGTGACCTTTCTCACGTGCGCACTCCGCAGGCGACGGTGGCCATGGCGCGCTGGGACGCGACGACGGTGGAGCACCTCGTCCTGTCGGACGCGGCGCTGCTCCTGTGCGCCCCGGACGGTTCGGTACGGGCGGTGCTCGACGACCGCCTGGACCGCGTCCCGGAGGAGGTCCTGCGCTCCCTGGAGGCGACGGACCGGCTGCGCAACCGGGAGGGCGGCTTCTTCACGGCGGCCGCCGATCCCGCGGTGGCCGCGCGGGCGGTGACCGGCACGACGCCCCGCACCGGGGTACGGGCCCTGGCGGCGCTCACGGACGGGGCGACCCGCTGGGTCGAGCTGTTCGGCGCGGGCGACTGGAGGGAGTGCTTCGGGGTGCTCGACACGGAGGGGGCGCACGGCCTGCTCCGGAGGGTGCGGGCCCTGGAGACCGCCGACGCGGAGGCCGGCGGCGCGCACCGCTGGAAGCCGCACGACGACGCGACGGCGGTGTACGCGGAGCTGTAGGGGCGCCGCGGGCCGCGGGTCCCGGCCGATCGGCGCGGGCACACGCGGCGAGCCGGGCCGGTCGGCACGGCATCCTTCTGGGGTCGGGGCGCGGCGGGCCCGTGCCCCCGGTCAGCCCTCCGAGCGCACGTTGAAGTGGTGCAGCAGCCGGGCCAGTTCGGCGACCTCGGAGCGGTCCCAGTCGGCCAGCTTGCGCACGTACCGCTCGCGGCGGGCGTCCCGGACGCTGCGGAAGCGGCCCTGGCCCTCCTCCGTGAGGCGGACCAGCGAGGCGCGGCCGTCGGCGGGGTCGGGGTCGCGGGCGACCAGGCCCAGCTGTTCGAGGGCGCGCAGCTGGCGGCTCATCGTGGCCTTGCCGACGCCGAAGTAGCCGGCCAGGTCGGTGGCGCGCTGGGGTCCGGCGTCGTCGAGCCGTACGAACAGGCCGTAGGCGGCGGGCTCCAGTTCGGGGTGCACTTCGCGGGCCATCTCGCCGGACTGGGCCCGGGCGCGGCGCAGGAAGACCGCCAGTTCGCGCTCCAGGGCGAGGAACTCCTGGTCCACACCACTCCCGCTCTTGGACGCGGATTCACTCCCTGTACCGCTTCCGTGCACGTCAGCACCCCTCACGCGCTTTCCGCTCGCTGAAAGTTTCTTCCGGCCGCGGCCATCTCCGCAGCTCCTCCAGTATTTCGCAGGCGTAGACCAACGGCAGCAGTCGGGCCCTCTTCCGTCGGACGGGTCTACGTGCGTAGCGTCTCACCCAAGCGTCTTCGCTGACATGTCCACACCAGGACTCGTCGACATCGCTCCCCCCACCGAGCCTTTCGGAGGCACGCAATGCGTGTGCACAGATCCGGGACGACCCTCGCCGGTGCCGCCCTCGCGGCCCTGACCCTCCTCCTCCCCCTCACTCTCGCCGGCACCGCCGACGCCGCCCAGGACCCGGGCGCCCGGCAGACGCCCGCCCGCGGTTCCGCCTACATGGGCATGGGCGTGGTCGCGCACGACGGCCAGGGCGCCAAGCCCGCCGGCGGCCTCTCGACCCTGGCGGCCCAGACCGAGGGCGTGGACGTGTCCAGCCACAACGGCAACGTGGCCTGGTCGACCCTGTGGAACAGCGGGGTGAAGTGGGCCTACGTCAAGGCGACGGAAGGCACGTACTACAAGAACACGTACTTCACGCAGCAGTACAACGGCTCGTACAACGTGGGCATGATCCGCGGCACGTACCACTTCGCGACCCCCGACACGACGACGGGCGCGGCGCAGGCCGACTACTTCGTGAACAACGGCGGCGGCTGGTCCGGCGACGGCAGGACGCTGCCGGGCGCGCTGGACATCGAGTGGAACCCGTACGGCGCGACCTGCTACGGCAAGACCCAGGCCGGGATGGTGGCCTGGATCAAGGACTTCCTCGACCGGTACAAGTACCGCACCGGCCGGGACGCGGTGATCTACACGGCGACGAGCTGGTGGACCCAGTGCACCGGCAACTACGGCGGCTTCGCCTCGGCCAACCCGCTGTGGGTCGCGCGGTACGCCTCCGAGGTCGGCACGCTGCCGGCCGGCTGGGGCTACTACACGATGTGGCAGTACACGTCGTCCGGCCCCACGGTCGGCGACCACAACCACTTCAACGGGGACTACTCGCGGGTGCAGGCGCTCGCGAACGGCTGACGGTGCGGGGCGGCAGGCCTCCCGGGTGTGCGGCGGCACACCCGGGAGGCCCGCCCTTTTCGCGTGTACGCGCTTCCCGGCTTTCTCGGACGCACCTCTTGCCCATTGGTATGGACCAATGCGACCCTCGGTGAGCCGCGAGCGAGCCGCAACTCGCCCGCACCGTGCGCACGTTGCTCGTCCCGTACTCCCCCACGCACGAGAGAGAGCTCCGCCATGCCCCGCATCACGACCTCCCGCTCCCGCCGCGCCGCCGCCGCGACCGCGCTCACCGCCGCCGTGCTCGTCCCCCTCACGCCGACCGCCGCGAGCGCGCACGGCGCCGTGTTCAACCCCGTCAGCCGGGTCGCGGCCTGTTACGCGGAGGGCCCGGAGACGCCCAAGTCCCAGGTGTGCAAGGACCTCGTCGCCGACTCCGGCACCCAGCCGCTCTACGACTGGAACGAGGTCAACATCGCCAACGCCGACGGGCAGCACAAGGCGCTGATCCCGGACGGCAAGCTCTGCTCGGCCAACCGCGCGAAGTACCGCGCCCTGGACTGGGCCCGCACCGACTGGCCGGCCACCGCCGTCTCCCCCGGCGCCTTCGGCTTCAAGATCCGCGCCACGGCGGCGCACTCCGGCACGATGACGATGTACATCACCAAGCAGGGCTTCGACCCCACCCAGCCCCTGAAGTGGTCCGACCTCGACACCGCCCCCGTGGCCGTCTACAACACCACCCGCACGGCCACCGACGGCTACTACGCCTTCGACGGCACGCTCCCGGCGCGCTCCGGCCGCCACATCGTCTACATGGTGTGGCAGCGCAACGACAGCCCCGAGGCCTTCTACAGCTGCTCGGACGTCACCTTCGGCTCCGCCGCCGCCACCACGGCCCTGAAGGCCGAGGCCCCGACCGAGGCCGAACTCGCCGCGGGCGCCCAGCTGTCCACCGTGAGCCACAAGGGCCACGGCGGCGACGAGCAGCCCCCCGCCCTGTCCGCCGACACCACCGAGGCCCCCGCCTCCCCGCTCCCGCTCGCCCTCGCGGGCGCCGGCGCGCTCGCCGCCTTCGGCGCGGGCAGCATCCTGCTGGCACGGCGCCGGAACCAGTCCTGACCCCTTGAGGACCCGTCCGGCGGACGGACCGTAGAGGACCCGCCCGGCGGACGGACCCGGTGAGGACCCGTCCGCCGGGCGGGTGCTAGCCCAGCTCGGCCCGAGGAGGGAAGAGGGCGGCGAGCCGCGGTATCCCGTCCTCCTCCAGGGGCTCCCACCGCGGCGGCGCCTCGGGGTCCGGGACGTCGTCGCCCTGGGCCGCGTCGAGCGCGTCGTAGAAGGCCTCCCCCTCGTCGGCCACCCCCGTCAGTTCCTCGTAGGCGTCCGCCGCCACGTAGTCCAGCTCCTCCAGGTCGGGCCACTCCTCGGCCTCGCACCAGGAGTCGGTGCTCCGCCCCGCGAGCCGGAGCACCTCGGGCACTCCGGCCAGGCTGTCGGGAGACACCAGGGCCTCCTCGAACACCTCGCGCCCCAGGGCCACCAGCCACAGGCGGAAGTAGAAGAAGCCGTCGTCGGAGCACCAGCCGCCCAGGATCCGCTCGGCCGCCGACCACAGATCGGCCCGGTAGGCCCGGTCACAGGCCTCCTCCAGCTCCACCTGGAACGCCACGCACTCCTCCGCCGGCCCCCGCGCCAGCTCCCCCCGCAGCCACTCCAGCCGTTCGTCCCGCGACCCCGGCCGGTGCCGCAGCTCCCCCATCAGCGCCCAGAAGGCCTTCTCGTCCATACCCGAAGCATCGCAGCCGCCACTGACAACGCCGGTGGGGCGCCCTCCTCTTGGGAGGGCGCCCCACCGGCGTACGGGGGAACGGGCGTCAGGCCGCCGCGCCCACCGCGACCTGGGCCGGGGCGAGGGCGATCTCCAGGACCTGCCGGACGTCCGTCACCGGGTGGACCTCCAGCTTCTGAAGGATCTCGGCCGGGACGTCGTCCAGGTCGGCCTCGTTCCGCTTGGGGATCACGACCGTCGTGATGCCCGCCCGGTGGGCGGCGAGCAGCTTCTGCTTCAGGCCGCCGATCGGGAGCACCCGGCCGGTCAGGGACACCTCGCCGGTCATGGCGACGTCCGTGCGGACCAGCCGGCCCGACAGGAGCGAGGCGAGGGCGGTGGTCATCGTGATGCCCGCGCTCGGCCCGTCCTTCGGGACCGCGCCCGCCGGGAAGTGGATGTGCACGCCGCGGTCCTTGAGGCCGGTGACGGGCAGCTCCAGTTCCGCGCCGTGCGAGCGGAGGAAGGAGAGCGCGATCTGCGCGGACTCCTTCATCACGTCGCCCAGCTGGCCGGTGAGGGTGAGCCCCGCCGCGCCCGTCTCCGGGTCGGCCAGCGAGGCCTCGACGAAGAGCACGTCGCCGCCCGCCCCGGTCACGGCGAGACCGGTGGCGACACCGGGCACCGAGGTGCGGCGCTCGGCCGGGTCCTGCGCCGACTCCGGCACGTGGTGCGGGCGCCCGATGAGGCCGCGCAGCTCGTCCGGGCCGATGGTGAACGGCAGCTCCCGGTCGCCCAGTTCGTGCTGGGCGGCCACCTTGCGCAGCAGGCGCGCGATGGACCGCTCCAGGGTGCGGACGCCGGCCTCCCGGGTGTACTCGCCGGCGAGCCTGCGCAGCGCCGCCTCCTCCAGTACGACCTCGCCCGGCTCCAGGCCGGCCTTCTCCAGCTGCCGGGGCAGCAGGTGGTCGCGGGCGATGACGACCTTCTCGTCCTCGGTGTAGCCGTCGAGCCGCACGAGCTCCATGCGGTCGAGCAGCGCCTCGGGGATGGCTTCGAGCACGTTGGCGGTGGCGAGGAACACCACGTCGGACAGGTCGAGCTCGACCTCCAGGTAGTGGTCCCGGAAGGTGTGGTTCTGCGCGGGGTCGAGGACCTCCAGGAGGGCCGCCGCCGGGTCGCCCCGGTAGTCGGAGCCGACCTTGTCGATCTCGTCGAGGAGGACCACCGGGTTCATGGACCCGGCCTCCTTGATGGCGCGGACGACACGGCCGGGCAGGGCGCCCACGTACGTACGCCGGTGGCCGCGGATCTCGGCCTCGTCGCGCACACCGCCCAGGGCGACCCGGACGAACTTGCGTCCCATCGCGTGCGCGACGGACTCGCCCAGCGAGGTCTTGCCGACTCCGGGCGGCCCGACGAGCGCGAGCACGGCACCGCCGCGCCGCCCGCCGACCACGCCGAGGCCCCGCTCGGCGCGCCGCTTGCGCACCGCCAGGTACTCGGTGATCCGCTCCTTCACGTCCTCCAGGCCCGCGTGCTCGGCGTCGAGCACGGCCTTGGCGCCCTGGATGTCGAAGGCGTCCTCCGTCCGCTCGTTCCACGGCAGTTCGAGGACGGTGTCGAGCCAGGTCCGGATCCAGGATCCCTCGGGCGACTGGTCGCTCGCCCGCTCCAGCTTCTCGACCTCCTTGAGGGCCGCCTCGCGGACCTTCTCCGGAAGGTCGGCGGCCTCCACGCGCGCCCGGTAGTCGTCGGACTCGTCGCCCGCGCCCGAGGCGGACTCTCCGTTGAGCTCGCGCAGCTCCTTGCGTACGGCTTCGAGCTGACGGCGCAGCAGGAACTCGCGCTGCTGCTTGTCGACGCCCTCCTGGACGTCCTTGGCGATGGTCTCGGCGACGTCCTGCTCGGCCAGGTGCTCGCGCAGCTGCGCGGTGGCCAGCTTGAGGCGGGCGACGGGGTCGGCGGTCTCCAGGAGCGCGACCCGCTGCTCGACGGTGAGGAAGGGCGAGTAGCCGGAGTTGTCGGCGAGGGCGCCGACGCCGTCGATCTGCTGGACGCGGTCGACGACCTGCCAGGCGCCGCGCTTCTTGAGCCAGCTGGTGGCCAACGCCTTGTACTCCTTGACCAGTTCGGTCACGGAGCCGGGCAGCGGATCGGGCAGGGTCTCCTCGACGGCGGCGCCTTCGACCCACAGGGCCCCGCCGGGGCCCGTCGTGCCGGCGCCGATGCGGACCCGTCCGCGCCCGCGGACGAGCGCGCCGGGGTCGCCGTCGGAGAGCCGCCCGACCTGCTCGACGGTGCCGAGCACGCCGGTCGCCGCGTAGGTGCCGTCCACCCGGGGCACGAGCAGCACGCGCGGCTTGCCCGTCCCGCCGCGGGCGGCGGCCTGGGCTGCCTCGACGGCGGCGCGGACGTCGTTGTCGGACAGGTCCAGCGGCACCACCATGCCGGGCAGCACGACCTCGTCGTCGAGCGGCAGCACAGGCAGAGTGAGCGGCGCGGTCTCCATGGACTCAGAAGCCATGATCTCCCCTTCGGCAGTCAAGTTGAGCTATGTGGACTCAATGCACGTGCGCCGAGGAATGTTCCCCTCCCGCTGTTCGCTCTGAGCGATCACCCTCACACGCCCCGCGAACAGGGACTGTAATACCCCCATGGATACTGCATCTATTACCTCTGCCTGGGTCTCCGGCTGGACCGTCTCCCGCGGCACCGGACCCGCCGTCGTCGAACCCTGGGGCTACCGGATCCACGTGGGGCTGCCCGAGCACCCCTTCCGGCATGTGCTGCCGCACCCGGACGCGGCCTCCGTGGGCGCGCTGTGCGCCGGGATCACCGAGCCGTACGCCTGGCTCAAGGTGATGGCGGCGCCCGAGGAGGTGGCGCGGTGGATCACGGACGGGTGGACCATCCCGGACGACCCGGGGTTCATGATGACCAAGAAGCTGGACCCGGCGGCCCGGCCCGCGCCGCCGGACGGCTACGCGCGGACGACGGAGACCAAGGACGGCGTGATCCGGGTCCGGATCCTCGCCCCGGACGGCACGCTCGCCGCCCGGGGGCAGATCGCGCCGACCGGGGAGACCGCCGTCGCCGACCAGATCGAGACGGACGCCGCCCACCGCCGCCGGGGCCTCGGCGCCAACGTCATGCGCACCCTGGAGGCCGCCGCCGCGCAGGCGGGCGCGGAGACCGGTGTACTGGCGGCGACCACCGACGGGATGGCGCTGTACGACTCGCTCGACTGGTACTACCGGGGGCCGCTGACCGGCGTCGTCCGCGCGGCTTGAGCCGTTCCGGCTGCGCGGCGGGGGCCGAACGGGCATGCTCGGCTCCATGGAGAAGAGGTACGGCGCCGCGGCCCTGCTGGCCGCGGCGATCACCGTGACGGGCTGCGGCCAGGCCCCGGCGGCCCCCGCCACCACCCCGGCAACCGCGTCGCCCACCACCGGCAGCGAGCAGCCCGCCCCGCAGGACGTCCTGGTCGAGGTGGCGGTCACCGGCGGCCTCGCCGGCGTCGACAACAGACTCACCGTGAAGTACGACGGCACCTACACCACCCGCACCGGCACCAAACCGTCGAAGAGCGGCCGGATGACCCCGGCCGAGACCGCCGAGCTGCGCGCCGCCCTGGAGGACCCGGCGTACGCGAAGGTCCCGGCCAGCCCGACCGGCAGCCCGATCGCCGACGGGTTCCAGTACTCCCTGACGTACGCCCACCGGACGGTGATCGCGGGCGACGGCGAACGCCCACCCGCCCTGGACCGCGTCTTCAAGGCCCTCCCGGACGGCGGCCCGCCGACGGGACGCTAACCCCTCCCGGACGGCGGCCCGCCGACGGGACGCCCGGCCCTGATCTCCTCGTACTGACGCCGCAGGAAGTCCCGCACCCGCCCCGGCATGTCCAGGGACTCCGGGTCGAGCGTCCACTGGATCTGGAGCCCGTCCATGACGGCGAGCTGCTCCCTGGCGACGGCCTCGCAGTCGATGCCGGCCCGCAGCTCACCGCTCTCGACGCACGCCTCCAGGAGCTCGACGGTGTGCCGGAGCACGCGCGCGTACCGCTCCTTGAAGTACGCGTGGGCGGGGTGGCCGACGTTGCCGGACTCGCCGACGAGGACGTTGAACATGCGCACGATGCCGGGCCGCCTGGTGTTGTCCTCGATCAGGCCGACGAGCGTGTCCACGTACGCCGCGTAGGACTCCGGCTCCTCACTGAAGAGCCGTTCCACGTCGTGCTCCTCGCTCTGCGCGAGCACGGAGAGGAGCAGGTCCTCCTTGCCGCGGAAGTGGTGGAGGAGCCCGCCCTGGGTGATGCCGCAGTCGTGGGCGATCCGGGCGAGCGAGGAGGCGTGGAAACCCCAGCGCCCGAAGTGCTCGACGGCGGTGTCCAGGATCTTCAGCCGCCGCGCGTCACCGACCGCATAGCTGCCCCGGCCTGCGCTTTTGCGCCCCGGCCGCCCGTCACTCTCCACCATGGAGCCACCCTAACGAAGCGCAGGCACCCCACCCCTCAGCCTGTGACCCACGCCACACGACACAAACCTAGTAGGTACTCGGTTTTCACGCTTAGCCTGGCCGTCCGATCAGCCACGCAAGAGCAGGTACGGACATGCACCCCTACCAGGACCCCTCCCGCCCGGTCGCCGAGCGCGTCGAGGACCTCCTCGCCCGCATGACCCTGGAGGAGAAGGCCGGACAGCTCTTCCACACCATGCTGATGATGAATCCCGACGGCACCCCGGTGACCGAGACGGACGGCTCGATGCTGGAGTGCACGACCCCGGAACTCATCGAGGGCCGCGGGCTCACCCACTTCAACCTGCTCGGCAGCTACGGCGCCCGCGAGATGGCCCTGTGGCACAACGCGATCCAGGAGATGGCCGCCGCCACCCGGCTCGGCATCCCGGTCTCGCTCTCCACGGACCCCCGGCACGCGTTCACCGACAACATCGGCGCGTCCTTCAACTCCGGCGCCTTCTCCGCCTGGCCCGAGGCGCTCGGCCTCGCCGCGATCCGCGACCCGGAGCTGGTCTTCCGCTTCGCCGACACGGTGCGCCGCGAGTACCTGTCGGTCGGCTTCCGCACCGCGCTGCACCCGCAGATCGACCTGGCCACCGAGCCCCGCTGGTCCCGCCAGTCCGGCACCTTCGGCTCCGACGCCGCCCTCACCGGCGAACTCGTCCGCGCCTACGTCCTCGGCCTCCAGGGCGAGGAGCTCGGCCCGGACTCGGTCGCGGCGATGGTCAAGCACTTCCCGGGCGGCGGCCCCCAGAAGGACGGCGAGGACCCGCACTTCCCGCACGGCAAGGAGCAGATCTACCCGGGCGGCCTGCGCGACCACCACCTGGAGCCCTTCAAGGCCGCCATCGCCGCCGGCTGCTCGCAGATGATGCCGTACTACGGCCAGCCCGTCGGCACCGACTGGGAGGAGGTCGGCTTCGGCTTCAACCGGGGCGTCATCCAGGGCCTCCTGCGCGACGAGCTCGGCTTCACCGGCATCGTCTGCACCGACTGGGGCCTGCTCAACGAGAGCGAGATCTTCGGCGAGCCGCACGAGGCACGGGCCTGGGGCGTGGAGCACCTGAGCGTGGCCGAGCGGGCGGCGAAGGCCCTGGACGCGGGCGCGGACCAGTTCGGCGGCGAGGAGTGCCCGGAGGTCATCGTCGAGCTGGTGACCTCGGGCCGCGTCGCCGAGTCCCGCGTCGACGCCTCCGTACGGCGTCTGCTGCACGAGAAGTTCACCCTCGGCCTCTTCGACGAGCGCCGGTACGTCGACCCCGACGAGGCCGAGGAGACGGTCGGCCGCGCCGACTTCACGGCCCTGGGCGCGGCAGCGCAGCGCCGCTCCCTGACGGTCCTCACCGACGGCCCGCTCCCCCTCAAGGGCAGGCCGAAGCTGTACGTGGAGAACGTCGACCCGGCCGTCGCGGCGGCGTACGGCGAGACGGTGGCGACCCCGGCGGAGGCGGACCTGGCGGTCCTCCGCCTGCGCACCCCCTTCGAGGACCGCCCGAACAAGTTCGAGTCGTTCTTCCACTCGGGCTCGCTGGCCTTCCCCGAGGCCGAACTGACCCGCGTCCTCGCCCTCCTCAAGGCGACCCCCACCGTGGTGTGCGTCAACCTGGAGCGCCCGGCCGTCCTCCCGGAGATCGCGGAGCACGCGGCGGCCCTGATCGCCGACTACGGGGCGAGCGACGAGGCCCTGCTGGACGTGGCCTTCGGCCGGGCCAAGCCGGAGGGCCGCCTTCCCTTCGAGCTGCCCCGCTCCATGGCAGCCGTGGAAGCCTCCCACCCGGACGTCCCGAACGACACGAAGGACCCGGTCTTCCCGTACGGCCACGGCCTGGAGATCTAGACGACGGGCCGCAGCCCCCAGACCGAAACGGCGGGGAGGGGGCCGGGGGCGGGGCGGGGGGGGGGGGGGGGGGGGCGGGGGGGGGCCCCCCCCCCCCCCGCGCCCCGGGGGGGGGGGGCCCCCGCCCCCCCCCCCCCC
>NZ_JBVHIL010000008.1:0-481912 GCF_055560575.1 Streptomyces sp. NPDC023157 | reverse complement strand
CCGGCGGACAGGAGAGCGAGCAGTGCTGCAGGGACACGGAGCCCCGGCGAGGCAAGCCCCGCAGCTCCTGCCAGTCCGGCGAGCACTGCGGCCGGAAAACCGAGCGCAATGTCCGTCACGCCCCACATGACCACACGTTTGTGAGCAGCGCCGGATCAGCCCCTCCGAAATCGCGGTCGGCCAAAGAGGTCTTCGGGGAGGGTGGATTTCCGTTGCTGACCTGCACTGAAAGCGCGGTCGAGGGATGGGCGAAATCGGCTGCGGCAAGGCGGAATCGGAATGGCCCTGCCGGCAGCTCGTCGACGCGATCCGCTATCTCGTCGACAACGGGTCGAAGCGGCGGTCCCTGCCTGCGGATTTCCCTCCGTGGCAGGCCGTTTACGGTCCCTTTGCGCGGATCATCGCACGTGACCTGCTCTGGCGCCTGAGGCTCACCCACCCGCAGATCACCCAGGTCCGGGCGGACCCGGCCTACGCCCGTGACCAGCTGCCCGCCTGGACCGCAGGCCACTTCTTGATGCCCCTGCGGCCCGTGCTGCACCCCAAGGGCACCCGCGGCTTCCTCGTCTTGTGGCGACGCCGGCGGCGGTCCCGATCAGGACCGGGTGCCATCTGCTGCTGCAAGCGACTTTTCCGCCCCACCACATAGGACACGGTCCTGGCCGGGCGCAATCATGACACCATCAGGGCGGCTACGAATACAGGCTGTCCCCCCACAACGCAGACCAGATCGATACTGTCATTGCAACCCAAAAATCGTACGGGCGGGGGTAGTACAGCTTGACTGCGATGCGCTGCACCCAGGGTGAGGAATCGCTGTACTCGTCGGATCGGTCGAGCATTGCGTTACGGAACAGACAGATAAAGGTGAGTACAGTCGCCACGCCGTTGGCGACCAGCAAAACGAAGTCGACGATACCGAAGAAATCGCTGAGAGGGGTTCCGATGGCTTCCCCGGCCAACCCGCAGACGATCGCGACGGCGAGTGTCGTCATGACGGCGCCAATCCATGCCCACGTGGCCGGGCCGAGGCAAATATCGAGTTCTTCCGACCTTAGGTGGCTTCCCCGCGCCAGCCGTCGGCATAGGTCCCGCTCTTCCTGGCGCTCCTCGGGTGGCGGGTTATGGCCGATCAGGCGTCCGAGGGGAAGGATTCTGCCTGCGATGTACCAGTTGAGATCCACTGACTGTCTCTCTGCCGTGGTTGGCGGGGGTGGGGCATCCGATGGATGTCCCACCCCGGCGTGGTGCTACCGCCGACGGCGGCTATTCCACAGGCTCTGCACTGTGGCGTAATGGGTGCCGAAGGTGGTGTAACGGGTGTCGTAGCGGCCCCAGCGCGATGCCTTGCCGGCTGCCGACCTGTACCGGCTGCCCGAACGGGCGACCGCACGTTTAGTGGAGCTCTTCTTCCTCACGCGTGCCTTCTTGGCTGCTCCATAAGCCTGCTTCGCCTTCCTTGCCTTGGAGGCCATGCGGATCGACCTACCTGCGATCCCGAGGCCGGGAAGTGCCATAGCCACACCCCACCGATCGCCAGACGACCAGGCTCGCTTCGCGGCGTAGACATTGAGCCCGAGGGCGACAACGCCGAGGCCGGGTACGAACATGGAGGCGACGGATGCGACGGTGGCGATGGTGCCGATGTTGCGTTTGACGAAGCGTCCGGCCTTCTTGGCCCATTTGGGGATGCCCCATTTGCCGTCCAGGTCGAACATGTTGACGGGGTCGGCGTTGACGTAGTCGTAGGCGTTGGCGTTGCCGCCGTAGACGGGGTCGGTGGACAGGAAGCGTCCGGTGGCGGGGTTGTAGAGGCGGACGCCCATGAGAGTGAGGCCGGTGAGGGTCTCGCCTGAGCGTTGCTTGCCGCCGAGCCAGTTGTAGCGGGTTGCCTCCTGTCCCGTGCGTGTCTGGCCGTACTCGTCGCTGTCCAGTGCGACGGGGGCGGTGGAAGTATCCAGGGGGAGTTGGAGTGCGACGTCGCCGTGGATGTTGGTGAACTGCAGGACCGTGTCGCCGGTTTTGCTGGTGGTCGCCGCGAGGTCTCCGGATGCGGAGTCGACGTTGCGGGTCAGCGCCCCGGACGTGGTGTCCTCGGTGATCCAGCGCGGGTTGTCTCTGTCGGAGTCGTAGTGGTTGAGCTTGGACTGCTCGCGGCTCCAGGTGCCGCCGCTGCCGGTCTCCACAGTGAACGACCGGAACCGGTGTGCGGCATCGAGCTGCCACGTCTGCCGCTTGCGGCCGGCGGTCTGCTGGTAGGCCAGGTCGTTGGCGTAGTAGCCGATCGCGCCGTGGTCGGGGACGGATGTGGTGCGGCCGAACGCGTCGTAGGCGTAACCGGTATTGGTGATGCGGTTCGCGCTGTCGTAGGTCGACGTCCGAGTGGTTCCGCCGTCGGTGGTGCAGTCGGCGCCCTGGGCAGCGGAGGCGGTGGTCAGCGAGGTGCGGTTGGTGGACTTGTCGAAGCCGTAGCTGCGCGTGGTGCACACCGATTCCACGGTGTCCTCGACGCGGGTCATCCGGCCGGTCTTGTCGTAGCGGTAGTTCTGGGTGGACAAGCCGGCATGGCTGGTGACTTGTCCGTGGATGGATTCGCTGACGCTGTCGGCGACAATCTGCAGTTTGTCGCTGTCGCGGGTGTAGGTCCGCGTACTCGGCGAGCCGGTGGGGTCCTCTTCCTGGGTGAGGGTGTAGCCGCCGGGCAGCTGCTCGCTGCTGACGCTGCCATCGGCGTCGTAGCGGGCGGAGAAGGTGCCGGCCACCGAGTCGGTGGTGGAGGTGGCCAGCCCGCGCGGCTCAATGGCCGTGTCATAGGTGTAGGTGACGGTCGACGGAACCGAGTCGGTGACCTTGACCGGTCGGTCGAGCTGGTCGTATTCCGTGGTGGTGGTGGCGCCGTCGGCGTCGGTGTAGGAGATCTGCCTGCCGAGCTTGTCGTACGCCTTGGTGATGGTGCCGCCGGTGGGTGAGGTCGCCTTGATCTCGTTGCCGGTGACGGGGTCGTAGACCGTGGTGGACTCGGGCACCGCCTGGCCGACGCCGCCCGTGAGCTTGCTGGTCACCGGGCGTCCCGCACGGTCGAACGTGGTTGTGGTGGTGCGGGTGGTGCCGTTGGCGGTTTCGGTGACCTTGGCGGGCTGGCCCCACCAGTTGTATTCGGTGGTGGTGGTCGGAATCTGGGTCGGGTTGGAGCCCCCGCCGGTGATGGCACCGGCAGGTCCTACCGAGCAGAGCTGGTCGGCCCATTCGGGCCGGCCAGCACAGGCGCCGCTGCCGGTGGCGGACCAGTAGGTGGTGACGCGGGCCGCGGCGTCGCTGCCGGTCGAGCCGGGCGGGATCTCCTTGGTCTTGCGGCCCTGCGCGTCGTACTCCGTGGTCGTGGTCAGCGCGAGGCCACCGGGGTCCTGGATCGACTTGGTAGCCAGGCCCTTGGCCCAGTCGTACACGGTCTGGGTGATGCGGGTGTCGGCCATCGTGTCCGGATGGGTGCGGACCTGCGCGCCGGTGGAGATCTTGGTGACCTGGTCCCGGACCTTGGCCGTGCCGTCTGTGGGACGGCCCGCGTCGTATTCGTTGACGGTCCAGCCGCGCGCGGCGACCGGCGTGTCGGCCGGGATGGCGGTGCTGGATCCGGACTTCACGTCAGCGGTGAGGTCGATGCGGTGCAGCGGCCCGAACTCCTCAAGCTCCCGGGTACCGGCCTCGTTGTAGATCGAGCGTGTTGCCAGCAGTTCGGCGCGTTCCGCGCTGTGCAGGGCGGCGATGCCTAGCTCGGCCAGCTGCGCCTTGTCGCCGCCGCTGGCGCCGAGGGCGAGCGCGCGGTTGGCTGCGGTCAGTTCGCGTACCGCGTTGCCGTTCTCGTCGTAGTCGGTGGCGGATATGTGCCCGCCCGGCTTTGCGGTGTTGACCTCCCGGCCTGATACGTCCAGGTAGTGGAGGGTGGCGCGCTTGAGGACGGCCTTGTCGAGGTCCCCTCCGGAGTGGGATGACGGTACGGCATCCGCCGGCAGTACGGCTGTTGCGTCGGTGGGCGCGTACTGCTGCCCCCAGGCGGCGATGTCGTACAGGCCCATCTGGTGGGGGGCCTTGCCGCCGGTCAGCGGCACGTCGTACACGATGCTGGTGCCGGCGGTGCCGTCCGTCTGGTCGGGGCTGCCCGGCTTGAGCTCGGGGCGAGATGCCTTCAGCAGCATGCCCTCGCCGGTGGTGTCGGCGTGGCCGGCTTTGCCGTAGGCGAACGTCCAGGGCAGTTCGCCGGCCGGGGTCTGGCCGGTGACGCGTCCCGCATCGTCGTAGGTGTAGGCGGTCTTCAAGACCGGGGAGATGAGCGGGTTCCAGGCCTGGCGCAGGCGGCCCCTGTCGTCGTAGCGGTAGGTCTGGATGCTCTTCGCGCTCGCTGCGGCCGCGCCCGGTTCGGTGGACCAGAGCTTGAGCTCCTTCACCTGGTCCTTGAAGTCCCCCAGCGTGCTGCCGGCGGCGGTGGTGGCCGAGGCGTACACGTACTCCAGGGCACGGCAGCCCTTGGTCGACGGCGTCGACGTGCACGCCGCAGCCGATGCCGCGGACGTCGGCGCGATGACCCGTTTGGGACGCGCCAGCTTCTTGCCGTCCACCGTGACGGTCTCGGACACCACGGTGGTGGCCGTGTTCGCCAGCCCGTCCAGCAGCGTCGAAGACACCTGCCAGGTCGCGGAGGCGGCGTCGGGCTTGGTGAAGGTGGTGACCGTCCCCTCGGGGTCCGAGAGCGTGAACGTGCCGGTCACGCTGCCCTTGAGGAGGAGATCCTCGGCGCCCGGCTCGGCGATCCAGCCGTTCTTCGTCTTGTTCGCGGTGAAGTGGATCGGTTCGCCCTCGGCGTCGACGACGTCCACCGCGGTGTCGGAGATGCGGCGCAGGTACGTGTAGTCGGAGTCGGTGATTTCGGCGGTGGTGCCGGCAACCCACTCCTTGCCGAAGATCGGTGCCTGGCCCTCCTGCTTGGCACCCGCGTCAGGGTGACGGGAGGAGGCGGAGCGGTTGACAGACAGGTCGAAAGCGGACGCGTCGGTGGCCGACAGGCTGTAGTCGCCGGTCAGCAGGTTCACACTGCCGGGGCCGACTTCCTCGGTACTGGCACCTGTGGCGTTGCGGTCGATGACGACAGTACGCGGCGCGGTGCTGCCCGACGCGTTGTTGGGGCCGGTGAAGTCGGCCTTGATCTGGATGGTGCCGTCCGGGTTGACGATCTTGGTCGCATCCCAGGACAGCTTCTTGTTCTTGCCGTCCTTCATGGCCACCGGCCAGGTGATGCCGGTGCGTTCGATGCCGACGACGTCTGCCGCGGGGATCTGCTGCCAGGCATCGGCCTCGGAGCGGCGCCAGGAGAAGGACACCTTGTCGAACTTGGCGCCATCCGCGTCGGCGATTAGCGGCAGACGCCGCGCGGTGCGCTCGCCCTCAGTGGGCAGGATGAATCCGCCGGGTCCGGCGCGGAAGGTGTACTCGGCTGCCTCGGAGCGGTTGTCGGCCTTGTCCACGGCCCGGACGTGCAGGGTGTGGGTGCCGTCCGTGGCCGGCGCGACGGAGATGTTCTTCGCCGCCCTACTGGTGTGCGTGACCTTGGTCCAGGTGGTGCCGTCCAGCGACCACTCCAGCCAGTTGATGTCCGCAGATGCGGGGGTGACGGTGAACGTGCCCGCCTTGCCCGCACCGCCCGCCCAGCCGGTCGCCGGATAGTCCGTGGAGGCGATCTTGGTGGGGGCGGAGGGGGCACGGGTGTCGATGGTGAAGTTCTTCCACGCCGACCACGAGGTGTTGTAATGCGTACCGTCGTAGGAGTTCGTACGGAACTTGTACGAACGTCCCTCGGCGAGCAGTCCCGCGGGGACGGTCACCGAAGCGAGGCTCCCGGAGGCGACGTAGGGGGAGACGAGGAGGTTGCCGACCTGTTTGCCGGTGGCCACGTCGAAGATCTGGAAGGTGGCGTTGACCTTGTCACCGTTCTTGTCGGTGACGGTGTCGCGCAAGACCGGGCGCACCGTGTTGACCACGTAGGCGCCGGAGTAGGAGAAGTACGGCGGTCCGGCCTCCTGCTTGGTGCCCACCCCGGGACGGAAGTTGTAGGTCACGGTCAGCTTCGGCGGATTGCTTGCCGCGTTAGCGGAGTTGAACCGCTTCCACTGCTTGACCACGCTCTCCGAGGAGGCACGCAGGCCCATGCCGGAGGTGGAGTTCTTGGCAGAGGCCCACTCCTGCACCAGCGTCTTCACATCGGCGGTGACCCAGCCGTCCGGCTGCGAGGAGCAGCCGGGGTTGCCCTTGGTCTGTGTGGAGGTGGCCTTCTTCGCGATCCACGCAGGCTGGGATGTCCACCGTGACGATGTGGACGCCTTCCCTGTCGCCCACACCTCCCACGGGTACGCCTTGCAGTCGGTGTTGGCGGAGTGGAAGTTCCACAAGCTCAGGGTCGCCGAGGAAATGAGGGAGTCGGCGATCGGTGCGGTGTTCCAGGTGATGAAGGAACGTGCGGTACGGGCCGTGCCGTTGGGGTTCTTGGTGCCGGGGTTTCCGAGGTCGAGTTCCTTGTCGGTGGACCAGTCTCGGGTTTCGCCCTGCTGGACGTAGGTGTCGAAGACGTTGCCAACGTTGCCGGTCGAGGAATCCACGGTGACTGGGAACTTGGTGTGCGGATCGGCCAGGAACTTCGCGTTTGGGGTCAAGACCAAGTCCACGCCGTCTTCGGTCTTGACGACCTTCATCGCAACCGGCGCCCGGTTCGTGTGCTCGCCGGAGACCTCATCGGTGGTGGCGTCCCACATCACCGGCGCCGGCATCACCGCCTGCGTCTTCTTCCTCTCATCCAGGAACAGCAGACTCCCGTCCGCCTGCTCCTTGACTGTCAGGCCCTGGGTCTTGAGCGGCAGCGTGTAGGAGTAGTCGTCCGTCGTCGGCTTCTGCTTGATCTCGACGAACTGCTCGAACCCGGCCCGGGTCGCCTCCACGATCACATCCGCGCCTGGCACCGCTTCCGCATAGCGGGCACGGGTCCCGGACAGCGTCGGTGCGGGCAGGGCGCCCTTCCACTGCAGAGCAATCTGCTCATCACCCTCGCCCAGGGTCACCAGATCACGGGCCGGGGCATCCTGAGCCGCCTTCAGCGAACGCGCCTTAGCTCCACCACCGGCGGACAGCTCCAGGCCGTTGGGGTGCGCGATCGGCTCGACGGAGCCGTCGGCCGCCTTGTGCAGGGTGACGTCGACATCGGTCCAGGATCCGTCGCGCTCGAAGCGGACAGGACCGGCGGAGAGTTCGGAGGTGAGGCTGCCATCAGGGTTCGCCCATGTCGTCGACGTCTCCGTACGCTCGGACAGCGCCTCGACCTTCTTGCCCGACAACTTCGCAGCCACCCGCGCGGAAGCAATGTTCTCAGCCTGGGTTACCGACGGCTTCGTGCCCGCCTTCGCAGTCGGCTCGGCGGCGAACGCCACGGCACCCTTCATCACCGTCACCGACATCACCAGCGCGAGGCCACTTGAGAGACACCTCAGGCTCCGCCCCGACCACGGTCTGGCACGCCCCACCCCGGTACCGGAGGTATCCAGCCCTTGACTATCCGACATACATTTTTTCCAATTCTCTTTTTGCCGCCCGGCACCCTGCGGAGGACCGGACTCGATGAAGAATTCGGTCGCCACGCGGCATCCCGCGACGACCGAAGCCCAGCAACAGATCTGTCAGCCCTTCCCCGAGGGCGTCGTAGAGGTTGTCGGCGCTACCGGTCTCACACCAATGAACGGTGTGCACCGTCATTCCCCCGTTCGTTTCCTTCTGTTTCATTCGCAGAAACCGAGTAGGTCAGACCTGGAGGCGCTCACCCACCATTCACGAAGAACTGACGCTGCAACAGCAAGTGCTGATGTATGACCTCATAGATGCGCTGTATCGCCTTTTGATGAGCGGCGGTTTCGGAGACAGCTCGTAGGGTCTTCGTGATCTGAGGGAGAAGCCTTCCGCAACCAGGACTTTCACAGCGTGTCCGCGTGGGGTGGGAGTGCAGGGAGCTGGGGGGACGGCTGCGGTGGGCGCTCGATCCGCTGATGGATGGGGGCCAATTCGGGCGGAATGAACCAGCCAAAGGTGGAAGGCGTGCTTGACGCCCACCGAGAACTGCCAGATCGGTGTCTTCACCGCCTACGCCACCGCCCTGAGTCACGCCCTGGTCGACCGCGGGCTCTACCTGCCCAAGTCCTGGACCGATGACCCGGAATGCTGCCGGGCTGTCAAGATTCCCAGCGAGCGTGGCTTCGCGACGAAGAACTACCTGGCCCGCACCATGGTCCTGCGGGCGCTCGCCTCTGCGCTGCCCGTCGCCTGGGTCGCCGCGGACGCGGCCTACGAGCAGGACTCCCGCTTCCGCCGGTTCCTGGAAGACGCCGGCCTGTCCTACGTCATGGCCGTGCCCAAGTCCCAGCAGGTCCACGGCCCGCGCATCGACCACGAGGACGTTCCCCTCCCGGTCGGTCAGCGTCACACCGGCCGCGACGGCCGCGGGGTCGAGGAGGCGCCGACCGTGTCGTCGGCGGAGCCGATCCCGATCGGTCCGAGCACCGACCCGGCGGGCCCGGTCACGGTGCCGGGGGGCGAGGGTCAGTTCAGCGAGGGTGCCGGTTCCTCGATGTCGACGGCGTGTGCCACGAGGTAGTCGGCGAGATCGGCTCCGGCCGGGTTCATCGGGACCGCCTTGACGTGGTTCGTGAGGCGCCAGATGGCGGCCCGGGTCCCGCCGACCGCCGTGTTCTTGGACAGCCTGGCGCCGATCTGCTCGCCGAGCGCCGCCTCGGAGAGGCTCGGGTACCCGTGCCGCAGGATCCAGTCGATCTTCCCCGCGTCCGGGTTGCCCTTCAGCGTGGGCGCCTCGGACGCGCCGGCCTCCCGGTATGCGGCGTCCCAGTCCAGTGGGCTCAGGCCGTCGAGGCAGTACACGAACAGAGTGTCGCCGTCAGCGGTCCACACCTCGAGCAGGCCGCCGCGCATCCTGTCGTCCTCGCCCTCGGGCTCCGTGACGTGACTGATGTAGTCCCAGGGGCCCAAGCCGATCGCATCGACGACCAGCCCCCGTCACTTCCTGCGGACCGCAGCTGCAGCGTGTTGCAAGGGGGAGGGTGGTCTATGACCCCATAAACACGCTTGATGGCCCGCACCCCGCACGCGCCGGGCGCCACCCGCGCCAAAGCCGTACGCACGGGCACTCCACTTCCTCGAAAAGTAGATGACTTGATGCCACCCCCAAGCCTGAAGTCTCGACGCAGCTACTTCCCCGGAACACCGGATCCGCCGTACGTGCCCGGGGCATTGGTCCCTCCCGGTGGGGGCTTCGGTCCCTGGGGAGACGCCTCCGGCGCGGTGAACAATCTCCGTCCGGGAGAAGTCCGACACAAGAGCGGGGACGGAAACGATGGACGGCAACACACTCGCGCCCCTCGGCGTGAGCGCGGGCGACGAGGCGGTCTACCGGATGACCCTGCGGTCGCCCGGGATCGGCATCGCCGCGATCGCCGAGGGCTGCGGCATCGACCAGGAGACGGCCGTGGCCGTGCTCGGCCGACTCCGGGAGCTCGGCATGGTGACGACGGCCGACCGGCTCACGTTCAGCGGTACGGACCCGGTGTCCGCGGTCGACCGGCTGGCGTGGACGCGGATCCACTGGCTCCAGGAGGAGATCTGGCGCGTGGCCTCCTCGCGCCACCTGGTGGAGAGCCTGGCCGAGGACCGGCGCACCGGGACCCGGGGGCAGCTCACCGAGCTGGAGGAGGTCGAGGGCCTCGACCAGGTGCTGGCGTGCGTGGACGAGTTGTCGTCCTTCGCCCGCGAGGAGCGGCTCACCACGTACCCGGGGCCGACCCTCACCGCCGCGTTCGACGCGGTCAGGGGTTCCGACCTGAAGCACCTGCGGCGGGGCGTGCGGATGCGGACCATCGTGCACACCCGTGCGCTCGGCTCCCCCGAGGTCGGCCGCTTCGTGTCGGAACTGTCGGAGCGGGGCGCCAGGTACGCGGCACGAGCGGGCCGCTGGAACGGATGGTGGTCTTCGACCGACGGATCGCCCTGGTGGTGACCGACCTGGCGGACATCACGTGCGGCGCCCTGATTGTCCATCAACCCAGCTTGGTGTCCAAGCTGTTGACCCTGTTCGAAGCCAGCTGGTGTCGCTCGTGCGCGCTCGCGGACAATCTGCCGAGCGACATCGAGCGCCGCGTCCTGCGCACCATGGCGCGGGTGGACAAGGACGAGGCCGGCGCACGCGAACTCGGCATGTCCGTCCGGACCTACCGGAGCCACGTCACCGCGCTCATGCGCCGCCTGGGCGCCCAGAACCGCTTCCGGGCCGCGCTGGCGGCGCGGGAACGGAACTGGCTCTGACGGACTCCGGGGTGCCTACTACACCTGGCTCGAGGGCGAGGCCGCCCGCCGCGCTCGTCAGGCTGCCGGCGACACGCTCGCGCACGAGATCGCCGTGGTGCACATCGCCTCCCGCCACACTTACGGGGTCCCGCGCATCCACGCCGAACTACGCCGCCTGGGCCGGCAGGTGAACCGCAAACGCGTCGCCCGCCTGATGCGTGAACGCGACATCCGCGGCGTTACCCGCCGCAAGAGGCGTTCGCTGACCGGCCTGATGTGAAGGTGACGCCGCCCCGGACCTGATCGGCCGCGACTTCCATGCCGAGCGCCCTGGCACCAAGCTGGTCGGCGACATCACCTACCTGCCCACCACAGAGGGCTGGCACTACCTCGCCTGTTGGCTGGACCTGGCCACCCGCGAGGTAGTCGGCTACGCCGTGGCCGACCACCACCGCGCCGAACTCGTCCTCGACGCACTCGACATGGCTTACTGCCAGGGAGGACTGGAGCCGGGCTGCGTGATCCACAGCGATCGCGGCGGCGAATACACGTCCACTCAGTTCCCGGAACGAATAAGGAAGTTCGGGCTCAGGCAGTGCTGCGGGCGCACCGGATCATGCTTCGACAACGCCGCCGCGGAGAGCTTCTGGGCCCTAGTCAAAGAAGACAGCGTCGCTGGTAGTGACAGTGGCGGGCGACCGCTTGGCGTCAGCGGTGCCAGTTCGACCAGCTCAGCGCGTGGCGTCGTCCGCGGTGGCCGCTCAGGTGCGCGGGCTGGGCGCGACAGACTGCCAGGAGTCGCCGAACCTCCGCCGCTGTGAGCCCGACAGCCCCGAGTGCCTCACCTGTTCCGCCCCCTTTTCCCGGGGCTGATGTGCCGTGGTTGCCAGGAAGGCGTGCGCGCGCATGGCGAGGGTGATGTGCCGGTGCCAGCCGACGTAGCGGTGAACTTCGTACTGGTCCAGGCCGCACCCTTTCTTCGCGGCCTGGAAGCACTCCTCGATCGCCCAGCGCGCCCCGGCGATCCGCACCAACTCCTGGACGGTGGTCTCCAAGGGGGCGTACGCGAGGTAGCAGGCGATCTCGTCGGGCTTGCGGATGCTGCGCCGGGCCAGCGCCCACCGCATCCGGTGGGGGACCTCGCCCTGGTAGTCGAACTCGGCGACGGCCGGCAGCCGCACCGCCTCCCAGTCGTAGACGCGCGGGCCCTTCGCGCCGTCACCGCACGAGATCTTCTCCCACGCTTCGTCCGGAGCCTGCGCGAACAAGCCGTCGATGCGGGGACAGCCCGCGGTGAACTGGGACTTGGGCGCGGCCAGCAAGTAGCCGACACCCGACTGTTCCAGCAGCCGGCGAAAGCGGCTCTCCTGTCCGTAGGCGGAATCCGCGGTGACCCAGGTGATGGGCAGCGGCGAGGCGAGGCATCGCAGCACCATGCGCCGGGCGAGCTCGCCCTTGGTCGCGAACTCCCGCTCGTCGGGGACTCTGGCCGTACGACAGCGTTCGCAGGCCTCGGTCGAGGACTTGGGCAGGTAGAGATCGCGGTCGGCCAGGGCCCGGCCGCGGGTGGTGGCGTAGGCGGCGAATACACCGATCTGACAGTTCTCGGTGCGACCGGCGGTCCCGCAGTACTGCCTGCACTTCGGCGGAGGTGACGCCCTTCCTGATGAAACCAGTGTCGTCGATGATGAGGGCTCCGTCGGTGTCGCTGACGGTGGCCGATGGCCACGAAGAGGTCGTCCAGTTCCAGACCCCGCTGCTCGGCAGCATGCTCGGTGATCACGTGAGAAGGCTGCCCCGCCACTGTCACTCCCAGCGACGCTGTCGCACGATCGGGGGACGGTCTCTTCGAGGCCGCCCCTGACCAGCTTCCATCCCGCTACGCTCCAGCCGCCCGGCATCGCCCCAGGTCAGACAGCAAAGTCATGCTGGAGTACTAAGGGAGACGGTTCAGGAAGTTCATGATTCAGGGGTCAGGTCGCGGGCTTCGCGTGGCGGGTGCCCCGTCGGCCAGCGTCACCCGCAGCGTGACGCAATCATCGCGCGGGTTTCGATCTGAGGGCAATCGCGCACAGCTGGCGGGCGGGCCCGGTGATGCGCTGGCCGGCAGGCCAGACGGCCAGCAGTGAACGGCAGATGCGCAAGCCGGAGACAGTCACTGCGGTCAGCGACCCGGACTGCAGTTCCTTGGTGACGGCCAGCGAGCTCAGCACTGCGGGGGCCAGACCTCCCACCGCTGCACTCTTGATCACCGCGGTCGAGGACAGTTCGTGCAGTGCGTTGGGCTGCCAGCCAGGTAGGTGCTCTTGCACAGCATTCTCGAATGCTGTGCGGGCACCGGAACCCACTTCCCGGTGCAACAGCGTCTCGGCGGCGAGTTCCTCAACGGTGATAGCGGTGCGTCGAGCCCAGGGATGCTTCGGTGGGACGACGACAAGGAGTTCGTCGCGTGCCACGGTCGTGCTGGTGAGCTCCGGCGGCGGGCTCGGGCTTTCCACGAAGCCTAGGTGCGCGTCCCCGGAGCTAACTGCGGTACCGACGTTCACCGAGTTGCAGGCGTCCAGGGATACCACAGTTTGGGGGCTTTGAGCCTGCAGCTCCTGGAGCCATTGGGGGAACAGATACTCCACGACAGTTTGGCTCGCTGCCACCCGCAGGCAGGCGTCTCGGTCGGTCCTGATCCGGGTGATCTCCGTATCCAGTCGTTGCGCGGCCTCGATCACCTCATGGGCCAGGGCCGCGATCGCGTTACCTGCAGTGGTAGGGATGGAGCCCCGGCTGGTGCGGCGAAGTACAGGGGCGCCAACCAGCTGCTCCAGGTAGCGGATGCGGGAGCTTACCGAGGGCTGACTGACGCCGTGGGCCTGGGCAGCCTGTCCCAGGCTGCCGAGCTCTATGACGCTGAGCAGGAGATCGAGGGCGGATAGATCGGGAACACGGGGCGAGATACGCATTGGACGCCTGTAAGGATCGCGGATTTAAGCGGCCCGGTGGGGTGCCGCGTGGCCATCGGGCCGGACGCTCGCCAGCGCATGTGCCGGAATGCGACTGGGACGACTCTTCGACTGCCATACCTTGAGTTGACTCGGTATAGCTAGACATGTCTCAACCGGATGTGTCAAATGGCCCATGGGGTCTGTCCGGCGGATCGTAGTCCGGACAGACCCCATGGGTGGCCTGCCTGCTCTGAGGTGTCCAGCATGGACATATCCAGATGGGTATCCTGGTATCCATGGCAGCCGAAATACAGCGCGCTAACATGACCCCCGCTTCGCCGCCGCCCCATGGCCTCGTAGATGCCACCGATGAGGACGGGAGCTGGGTTCGGCAGGAACTTGCCCACGGCAACTTTGAGGCGTGGCACTTTGTCCGGCATGACTCAGTAGGGGCTGCCCCCGCCTACATCGTTATCCGACCCGCACCGGGCGGGGATCCAGCGGCCATCGCTCGCGGGGCCACGACAACGGTCCTGCGCGATGTGCGTCCTTCCGACGCCGTCGCCCTAGTCCGCGATCAGGATTACAAAGTGCAGAAGTACCCCCGGGCCAGTCAGGTGGATACCCTTCTGGCCAAGGGTAGGAGGCCAGGCGACGCCTATCTGGCAGCGCTGGCACTTCGCTATGAACGGCTCGCTGACTCCGG
Source organism: Streptomyces sp. NPDC023157 (assembly GCF_055560575.1). NCBI lineage: Bacteria > Bacillati > Actinomycetota > Actinomycetes > Kitasatosporales > Streptomycetaceae > Streptomyces > Streptomyces sp. NPDC023157. The sequence goes on along the minus strand of NZ_JBVHIL010000008.1, from coordinate 467,890 downwards.
TGACCGTTCGCCCGTCCGTCGGCTAGCCGAGATCACTGGTTTGCCGCTCGGCACAGTGAAGTCCCACCTTCAACTCGCGCGCCGCAAGGGGCTCCTTGAGGCGGTCAGCGCCAAGGCGGGAGGCCGGGCCACCGACGCCGCGCACCGCATCCTCGCCGACGCCGACGCCGAATCGGATGGCTCGGTCGCAGAGGCGTGCCCCTCGGCCGACGGCCTGCCCGGCGGGACTGAGTGAGCATTTTCAGCGTTGACGTTCCAGGGTGAGGATGGCTGCGGCGATGGCGGTCATACGGTTGGGGCTGCAACGGCCTCTGCGGAAGATTCGCCAGGACTTCAGCCATGCGATGCTCCGTTCGACCGATGCCCGTGCCGCCGACAGGGCGCGGTTGATCGTCTGCTGGGTTGTGGTGAGGTCCCGGCCGGGGAGCCGTCTGATCGGTGTGGTCACCCACGGGCCGGCGCCGACACAGGCACGGTCGGCGAGGACGGGGACGCCCTGGCGTTTGCAGATCCGGATGATGCGATGGGTGCGGGCCGTGGTCAGGTCATGGGTGCGAACGGGCAGCGTGGGCGAGATCCACAGCACCTTGCCCGCGGGGTTGGTCACGACCTGAGAAGTCGGCCCGGCTGTCGCCGACACGGTCGCACTCGGCGAGCGTCCCATCGAGCCGGACGTAATCAGGATCGGCCTCGCGCAGGACCCGCAGCAGGCCGGGTGCCCGGCCGCACAGGTGCTGACCGACGGCCTTGACGTAGGCGTGGGCGGTGCCGACGGATATGCCGAAGCCGGCGGCGATCTGTGTGAGGGTGTCGTGGCGGCGAAGGTAGACCAAGTCGACGAAAGCAGGCTGGTGGGGCGGGAGCTTGCAGCGTCGGTCACCCTCACGGGTGACGATGAGCATGGATACCCACTCGACCAGAGCGTGCGGCAGGATGGAGAACCAACAGGACTCCTTTGCGCATGGGTTGAGACTTCGAACACCTCCCTCAACGGCGCGGGAGCCTTGCGCGTTGCGGTCCTCATCTTGACTCGGCCTGGATCACTCGATCAGTAGCCACTCTGAAAAAGCTCATTGTCTGCGGCGGTCATGGTCGGACTGGTCTTCCAGTCGCCACCGCCCCTGCACCGGACATGGCGGCACCGGGCTCCCTACCTTCCTCGCCGACCACCTCGTCTTGCTCCGGCACTCCGTCCGCGACTGCGGCGGAGAACGGCTCCGCGGCAGCTGTCGGCACAAGCAACGACGACGGGACCAACACCCCGCCCGTGGCGGCGAAAACAACTCTTCTCAGACGCACAATTACCTCGATTCAACGCAGGTTGGCTGCCACCACCCTCCCTGGACGAGAAACAGACGAGTAGTAGCTAATCATCTATACGGTCATAGAACAGACTTATGAGCTGGTCAACGCCGATGTCAGGCACAGCCTGCCCAAGCAGCACCGAGCCCGCGATCAGGAGGAACTCGCCGCCGAGACCCGCCGCTTCTTCCGTAGACGCCAGCGCCAGCCCCACATCGTCTGCGGCTACTTCCGCGGCCCGCACGTCCGCTACGTCTTGGACGAGAACCCCATAAGTTTCTGATCAATAGCGTGGGGAGGCATCGCTGAGGTCGACGCTGATCGGGTACGGGTCGAACTCGCCCAGGAGCAGCTTGCGGAGGAAGTCGACCCATGCCGCAGGAAAACGGCGTGAAGTCCTCACAGGTATGGCGCCCGCAGACTAGGACCGGCCATCGATCAGGATTAGGGTCGGAGGTCAGCCAGCAGAGGATGTCGGCACCGGAGGTGACACCCCAGGCGAGGATGTGGTCCGGGTTGATGTCGAGACCCTCCTAGCCGTCCAGCATTTCCCAGGTGTAGCGGGCGTTCTCCGTCTCCTCCTCGAAGGTCCCGGGACCCCATTGGACGTAAGCCCTCGGCAAGGGCATGAGGATGCGGAAATGTTGCGAGCACCCCGCCACTTGACGCCCATGCCATCCGGACGATCTGGCTCAAGCGCACGCGCCCCTGCCAAGCCTGCGCAGCTCGCCCCGAGCCGAACCAGGAGAGCGGGAAGGCCGAGACAGCGGGTGAATGTCCCCCCGCTCCCGATGGACGTCAAGGCGGGCAGGCGTAGCCGCCGAGGCAGGCGAGCGATCGTGATGCGGACGGAGTGACCGCCCTCGAGCCTCCGTGATGTGAGGCTGCCGGCAAGCGATGCTCTCGCGCGTGGGTGAGGTAGTGCGCCGTGACCGACGCCTTGAGCGGGTCCCCAGTGGGCGACGGCCACGAGGTACGCGCACGGAGAGTCATAAGTTGGGCTTTTGAGGTAAAAGGTCAGGCTGGCCTACCCGCGATGGAACACCCCGGTTGAGGCTGATGGGGACGCAGATCGCGTCGAACCGGACCTTCGTGAATGGACGGGGCCGGAACGGCGCATCCCTGCCTCTGCCCAGAGTCGCTGTCCGACAACACCGGCCGGGGCGCGGAAGGGGAATGAGACCGCCCCCTTGATGATCATGACCAGTCAGGATTTCCCTTGTGTTCCATAGAATTAGCGGTGATCGCCACTGCGGCTTGCGTGCTTGCCGGCCCAACGCGGCCGCGTCGGCCATTGAGCGGAGTCGGCCGCCTGCCCAGCCCAGGGACTCGTGCAACGCTTGGAAGGTCCACGAGGGTGGACCCGCCAAGTGCACGAGTCTCGGCACCATCGGGAACTTGCGGGTGAAGGTGACGTGCCGCCAGAACGTTGTCAGCCATGTCCGGTACGGGCCCTGGGTCGGCAACGGCCAGTTGCCGATCGGCACCGAGGTCAACACCGGATGGCCCTGCAGCCACCCAGTCGGCCGGCATCGCCCCTCCCAGGACATATCCAGGGCCCCCAGCGCATCGTCTGAGCGCCCGGGCTAGCCGCAGTTCGGCCCCTGGACGGCGCGGACCGGGGCCGCAGACCGCATCAAAAAAGCGGCCGGGCACCGCAACTCAACCAAGGCTTCTTCGGAGCGGTGCCCTCCAGAGGTGAGCCCAGCATCACTCACCGGAGGCCCCATGCGCACATTCCTTGCCGACTCCGGCGCCCGCGCCATCGCAGATGGTGTCCCGCCAGAGGCCACAGGCCCCGGCCGCATGGTCCTGATCGCCACCATCACAGCTCACCTGCTGGTGACGGGACTGCTGACCGTACGACGTCTGAAGCGCCACCGCCCCCAGCGATGAGGACCACGGCTCGAGACCGGCCACCGGGCACCTCACCAAAGCAACACGAAAGCGAGGCTCTCATGCACCTCCAACAGGACAACCCCTTCCGCCACGCGAAGGAGAATGACGCGACTCCGTCCCCCCACCAAGGAATCACCGCTCCAGACACGTCGCCTCCGGAGCGCTCCCCCGACGGGCACAAGGGCGACACACAACCTGGCATCGGAGGCCACCTCTCTCCGCGCCAGCCCACGACCGACGAGCACTCCGCGGATCACTCCCTCGAAACGCTCCCGCCCGAGGGGAGCGCGGCCGACGACACTCTCCTCCTGCGCATCGTCGCGCACCTCAGGGCAGCGGTAGCCGCCGATCGCCAGCCAGAACCGACCACCCGTCGCGCACCCCATCACCGGGAACGCTGAACCCTCCAGAAGCCCTCTCAGGCTGGCCAGCTCCGCTCGCCAGCCGGGAGGCCGGCCAGCTGAACGACAGCGGCCAGCAGGGATGCCGGCATTCCACAGGAACACCCACCCAGCTACTTCCGGGCGGTGTGACACCTGCATTTCCGGGTCCGTACAGGAGATTCAATGCACGTTTCCACAGGTCATAGGCACCGAGTTGTTGTGTGGCGTAGGGCCACGGTGGGCAGAACACCCCTCCCTGCCCACCGTGGCTCTACTCCGAGCGCCTGCCGGAGCGCCTTGGGCACACTCGGTGGAGCGAGTCCGGTTCTTCCGTCACGACCCCGCCCGTCCGCCGGAGTACGAGCTGTCCAATGATTCCTAATGCTGTCTGTCACGCCGCCGACCGCCCCCGCGGCTTGACAGACGGCGGCCGTCGGCGTGGTGGCGCAGTCCGTGGTCGCGGTCCAGGCGGTCTGGAGCCTGCGGTGGCCGTCGTAGGTGAAGCACTGCCGGTCACCGGTGGCGGTGGACTTGTCCTCGACCACGACGGAGTTGCCGGCCTGGTCGTAGCGGTAGTAGACGTCCGCGTCGGTGCCGCTGTGGGACTCGGAGGCGATGGTCTGGCGGGCGAGGCGCTTGGGGCCCGTCTCGTAGGACTGGCTGATGTCGACCCACTTGGCGGTGGAGGACAACACCGAGGGTGGTGTTGATGCGTTCGCCCGCAGGCAGGTACGTGGTGTCCTGGGCGAGGCCGGTCATGCCCGCCAGGGTGGTCGGCAGGCGCTGGTCGTTGTAGCCGTAGACGAGGACGTCGCGGAGCTTGCCGGTCTTGCGGCCCAGCTTGTCGTAGGTGTGGCTGAGGATCTTTCCGCAGGCGTCCTCGGTGACGACGACCTCGTCGAGCTCGTCGTACTCGCTCAAAACAGCGGGGCCGGCACGACAGCGGCCGACCGGGCGTGCAGCGGACCCACCCGTACCGCGATCCTCGAACCACCTCGCTCCCACCCTCGCCGGCTTCCTGTCGGGCATCACCACGACGAGCGGGGCGGGCCTGTGGTCCCCTTCCCGCACCTGGTTCCGGGCCATCACGGGCCGCCGGAAAGCCGGGGCGACGACGCAGGCGGCCGGGATGCCCTCCCACAGGCCCGCCATGAGGTGCCCTTAGAGGTCGTCTTCTTCCAGTGTTTCGTCGTGAGATGGGCTGTTGGCGACCTTCTTTGGGTCGCGCCAGGAGATGGTGTTCTCGTCGGTGAGGCTGCGGGCCATGAGGTCGGTCATGGCGATGTGGACCACTGCTTCGGACCGGGGGGCCAGGGTTTCGTAGTCGCGGCCAGGCGCCGGTGGAGCATGAGCCAGCCATAAATTCACTCGACCGCCCAGCGTTTCGGGATTGGGGTGAAGCCACTGGTCCCGGGGGTGCGAGCAGTGATTTCCATGTCGATGCCGAGAGTTGCGGCGTGCTCGACGAGGTGCTGGCGGTAGCCGCCGTCGACCCAGACCTTGCGGATACGGGGGGTCGGCGGCGACTTGGTCCAGGAGCCGGGCGCCGGCGATGGAGTCGTGAACGCTCGCCGCGGTGACCAGCACGGCGATCAGGAGTCCGAGCGTGTCGGTGGCGATGCTCCGCTTCCGGCCGACGATCTTCTTTCCGGCGTCGATGCCCTGGCTGGAGGCAGGGACGCTGGTGGAGGTCTTGACGCTCTGGACGTCGATCACGCAGGCCGACGGCTCGCCGTCCCGCCCCTCCTTCGCCCGTAAGAGCTGCCGAAGCAGGCCGTTGAGCTCGGCGAACACGCCCTCATCGGCCCATTTGGCGAAGTAGCCGTAGACCGTGTTCCGGTGCGGGAAGTCGTGCGGGAGGTAGCGCCACTGCACCCCGGTCCGATCCACGTACAAGATCGCTTCCATGATATCGCGCAGGTCGTGCTCGGGCGGCCGGCCGAAGTCCGGCGCCATGCCTCGGCGCTCGAAGCGCCAGGCGGAGAGTACTGGCTCGATCAACTCCCAGCGGGCATCGGACAGATCGCTGGGGTACGGGCGTCGCTTCGGCATGCTTCCGGCGTACCGCCGCAGACCGAGTGCGCCCAGGCGTACAGCGATGACGGTGGAAGTGCACCGGGCCACGAAGGTCGGGCTTTCTGGGATGAGACAGGAACAAGCGACCTCCCGCCCCACCCGTCACACCGCCCGTCCCAGAGGTTTCCGAAGCGCACCTGCTGCCTCGCCATCACCGCGACCTCACGCTTCCAGAATCGGCCTATGGCAAGGCGATAAGGATGAAAACGACCTCTTAGAAGTCATCTCAATTGGCTGTCATGGCTCGGCGAGGGAGGCAGTTGCTGTTCGGTGTCCTGGATCGTGATGTGAGACTTGCGGCATGGACATGGGACGTGAGTCGCGGTGGGAGAAGGACGCCATAACGGTGGAGATTGTTTTCGCTTTGGTGACTGCCGTCGCGCTGGCTGCGGCAGTCTTTGCCGTGGCTTCGGTTCCCGCCCTGGCTCTTGGGGTCTCCAGTCCAGCGGGAAAGGCCACGCTGACAGGGGGCGCCCTGCTTGGAGCGTTGGCCGGAGTGTGGCGTTTGGTGCGGGTACTGGTCCGCTTCGACGCGCAGCGTCGTAAGGGACGCTGACTGCGGGCTTCCTTCGGACAGCAGCCTGCTGATGTGGGGATTGTCGAGCGGCTGGTGCCTGACGAGTTGTGGGAGTTGTTCCAGCGGGTGGTGCCAACGCACCATGGCCTGGCTCGCCGGCTGCCGACGACTCCACCGACGCTACGAACGCAAGGCTGAGCACTTCCTCGCCTGCACCAGTATCGCCTGCACCCTCATCTGCTACCGCAGACTCATGATGTACAGAGTCTCGCGGCCAGAGCCCGATTCAGAGCGCCTCATCACCATGGCATGCTCGGAGCATGATGGACTACAGGCCGAGCGCGGCCACGCCCGACGACGGCCCTTCACCCGAGGAAGGCCCGGAGGCGGGGATGGTCCGCGAGGTGCTGGCCGCCATGCCCGGGTCGGTGGTCTTCCTCCGCCCGCGCTTCGCGCCGGGCGGACCGGTAGTGGACTTCCTGCTGGAGGCCGCCTCCCCCCAGGCCGTCGACATCGCCGGGCGCCGGGGCTCGGAACTCCTCGGCCTGAGCGTCATCGCCACCTACCCCGGCATCGAGACCACCGACCTGTGGCACGCCTACCTCGACGTCCTCGCGGGCGCAGACCCCTACGAGGGCGAGATCGACTACGAGGAGAACACCGCCGGTATCCCGCACCGCTCCCGCTACCGGGTCCGCGTGGCACGCTGCCTGGCCGGCCTGGTCGTCTCGTTCACCCGGCTCGATAGTGACAAACACGATCAGCACCGCCTCGCACTCATGCAGAGCCTGGGCCGGATGGGCTGGGTGGACCGCGATCTGGTCTGCGGCCACATCGTCTGGTCCGACGAGGTGTACTCGATCTTCGGCCGGGACCCTGCCGAGGGCCCCCTTCCCTTGGAGGAGCTGGCCACACACGCCGAGGCCGACGACCGCTCGATCATGGAGCAGGCGGTGCGGGGTCTGCTGAAGGCCGGCGAGCCGGTGAACCGCACCTTCCGCATCCGCCTGCCCGACCAGCGGCTACGCCACGTACGGATCGTCGCCGAGACGGAGAACGACGCCTTGGGTCACCCCGTCCGCGTCCACGGCCTCTTCCAGGACCTCAGCGCCGCCAAACACACCGAGAGGCGATTGCTGGAGCAGAAGCGCAACGCCTTGGCCCAGCAAAGCCAGCTGGCGGCCGAACGCGACCTGGCGGCCCGCCTTCAGGACACCCTGCTCCCGCTGCCCGAGCAGCAACTGGACCTGGCCGGGCTGACCGTCGACGTCGCCTACCTGCCCGTCCAGGAGGGGTTGAGGCTCGGCGGGGACTGGTACAGCGCCGTCGAGCTCCCCGACGGAAACGCCCTGATCGTGGTCGGCGACGTCGCCGGCCACGGCCTCGACGCGGTGGCCACGATGGCCCAGCTGCGCTTCACCGCCAAGGGCATGGCCATCACCGGCACCCCGCTGCCCGAGATCCTCGCCAACCTCAACACCCTGCTACTGCACACCTCCGAGCACCATTTCCACACCGCCACCATGATCATGGCCCTGTACGAGCCCGCCACCTCCCAGCTGACCTGGGTCCAAGCCGGCCACCCGCCGCCACTCCTCGTGCGCGACCACCAGGCCCGTTTCCTGCCGGTCCCTGCAGGCATGCTGCTCGGCGCCGCACACGAGCCCCGCTTCGAGGCCGCTACGGTCGAGCTGCTGCCCGGAGACCACCTCCTGCTGTACACCGACGGCCTGATCGAACGCCGGGATGAGTCCATCGACCAGGGCATGGCCCGCCTCGCCGCCACCGTCTCAGCCACACCACAGGGCCTGGACAGCCTCATCCCCGCCCTGATCACGCCCCACGCCCGCCGCGACGACATCTGCGTCCTGCACCTCACCCGGTGACCGCGTCCCCTGCCTCGGTACTGGTGGGCTCGCGTATTCAACTGTCGCGGGTTCGCCACGCACCCACAAAAGCGTGGGGCGCCCTGCACATGGCGGGGGTAGGTCTCCGGGCCTCCGGAATCGCCGCGACTGACGGCACGACCGTAGGAGCCCTCAGCCACCGGCACGAGGCCGACGGACTCGGAACCTGCCTGCCGAAAACCGGAACGCGGGCGCACTCGCCTACAGAAGCCGCATGCCGCTCGATCGTGCAGATCACATAGATGCAGAGTCCATTAACCTTGCCGCGGTGAACGCATTAAAGGAACACCTCACCGGTGCACTGGCCCGGCTGCGTCTGGTGACCAGACCCAGGGCGGCACTGGTAACGCTGTCGATTCTGGGTGCGGCGCTCGTCGTGGCACCAGGAGCTTCCCCCGCCGCCGCGGCGCCGTTACGGCAGACGTCGATCATCACCAACAACATCCAGGGCGAGGACGACGCGACGGCCAGCAAGTGGTCCTCGCAGGTCCAGGGCTACGCCAGGTCCGCAGAGATCGTCCTGATCCAGGAAGCCGGGCCCCAGGGCCCGAGCCACGCCACCCCACAGCCGGACGTCACCACCGCGGACGGTGACACCGTCCGGCACTCGACCTGGCAACCATTCAGCAGCCGGCTGCAGCCCAGCCCGTACCACGTCTTCTTCATCCAGACCGACGACAACGGCGGCCGGGGCCAGGGCGGCCGGGTGAACCTGGCGACCATCACCCATGACCAGCCCGACGAGATACGCGTCGTCACCAACCCGATCCAGCGGGGCCGGGCCGCGCTGGGCGTCCGGTTCGGAGACGACTGGTACTTCAACGTGCACGGCCTGTCGGGCGGCGGCGGTGACTCCAACACCCTCCTGACGGCGATCGGCGACTCCGTCCGCTCCTGGGGCGCGCAGTACCGCTGGACGGCCGGCGGCGATTTCAACGTCGACCCGCGGACGCTGCAACGCCGCGGCACCTTCCCGATCGGCGCCCGCGTCTACAACTCCGGACTTCCCACCCACCAGAGCGGCAACGAACTGGACTACTTCGTCAGTTCCGACGGGAACCCCGGCGACGCCACCGCGAGCCGTATGAACGGAGGCAGCAGCGACCACTACCCCGTGTGGTGGAACGGCATGCGGGCGGCGGCGGAACCGCCGGAGCTGAAGGTGATGCCGCTGGGCGACTCGACCTTCGGCACCGCCGAGAAGATCGGCTACGGCGCCACCCTGGCCGGCTCGCTCTATGCCCTGATCTCGCTCGTCTCCAAAAAGCGGGACGTACCGGTGGACTTCGTCGGCTCCGGCTCCACGGGGCAGAAGGGGGACCCCGCCTACGAGGGCGCTCCCGGCGAGCAGATCAGCGCCATCGCCAAGCGGTCCACGACCGCTCTGCCGAAGTACCGGCCCAACATCGTGACGCTGCAGGCCGGCACGTACGACATGCGAGACGGCAAGCAGGACGGCGCCGCACAGCGGCTGAAGGACCTCGTCGACCAGATCGAGAAGGACAACCCGGGCACGGTCGTGGCACTGGCCACCCTGGGTCCAGCGACCGACCCCGCCGTCCAGGCCCGGATCACCGCCTACAACGCCGAGATCCGCAGGATGGTCGGCGACTGGCAGAGCGCGGGACGGCACGTCGTCCTGGCCGACACCGGCGCCATGACCACCGAGGACCTGTCCGGTGACGGCCTGACACCGAACGACTCCGGCAACAAGAAGATCGCCGAAGCGTTCGAGGACGCCATCCGCTGGGCCCTCGTCATGGACTGGGTCGCGGAACCACGAGCCGGCGACGGTATGGGGCCACTGAAGGTGATGGTGGTGGGCGATTCGATGAGCCAGGGCTACGAAGGTGACTGGACCTGGCGTTACCGCCTGTGGGAATGGTTCAAGAAGGAGCACATCGACGTCGATTTCGTCGGTCCGTACCAGGGAACCCGTCCTCAGGAATCCCCCAAGCCCCCGCCCGTGCCGCCGTTGCAGGGGGAAGCCCCGCCACCGGCTCAGAGCGCTCCCGTCACCTCGGGCGCGTATGCCCCCGGGGTCGCGAAGGACTTCGACTCCCAGCACTTCTCGGTCTGGGGCCGGCAGGCGGCGCAGGACAAGAACCTGATCGCCGAGCAGGTGGCGAAGTACCAGCCCGACCTACTCCTGGTCGGGCTCGGCTTCAACGACATGGGCTGGTTCGTCAGCGGCCCGGAAGGCACGCTGGACAGTATGCGGGCGCTGGTCGACCAGGCCCGCGCCACCAAACCGGACCTCAACTTCGCCTTGGCCAACGTTCCCCAGCGGACGTCCATCGGCGGCCGGGACGACCTGCCCGTCAACACCACCACGTACAACAGCATGCTCGCGGCCGCGATCCCGTCGTGGAACAACGACACGTCCCGCGTCGCCCTGGTCGACTGGGCCGGCAACTACAGCTGCGACACGCACGACTGCCCTGTCGGCTACGACGGACTGCACCCCAACGCCCTGGGTGAGTACCAGATCGCCCAGGCATTCGTGCGCACCTTGCACAACAGCTACGGTCTCGGCAGCCGGCTGATCGACATCCCCACCCCCCTCCCGGACCGGCCGACGCTCGCCCCGGACACGATCTGGATCGACTCCGGCCCGAGCGGCATCACCCTGAACTGGGAGCCGGTCTTCGGCGCCCGCGGATACACCGTCCGGCACCGGATCAAGGGCTCCGGCACCTGGAACGAGACACCGGTCAAAGCGGCCCGCTTCGACACCACCTGGACCCTCGACGGGTGGGAGTGGGAATACCAGGTTCGTACCGACAACGGTGAGGACGGCAAGTCCGAGTGGTCCCACACGCTCGGTGGTGTCGCGCACCCGAAAACCGCCGCGGCCCCCAAGGGAATCGTCACCCGGGCCACCGCCGACGGCGTTGACGTGTCCTGGGACGCGGCGACCGGCCCGTACACCGACACGATCGACCGGTACGAGATCATCACGTGGGACAGGGACACCCCCGGCGCGTTCCTCAACAGCACTGCGGTCAGGGGAAATTCGGCGCGCATCGACGGGCTGCGGGAGGGCCACCATTACCTCGTCGTAGTCGCCACCTGGAACGCCGCCGGTGGCGGCATGCCGGGCGTCGCACGATCCGTCACCGTCGGGGCCGGCACACCTCCGGCACCCACCGGTCTGAAGGTCACCTCCACCGACGCCACTACCGTCCAGCTGTCATGGAACGGGTCCGTGTGGGCCGCCGGTTACCGCGTCTGGATCCGTAACGTCGACGACGACAGCGGGACCAAGCACGACGGCAGCGGGTTCAAGGCCGACGAGTACATCACCAACGAGACCAGCCGGGGCATCGCCTACCTCTTCCCCGGCGTCTGGAACTACGAATTCTGCGTCACCGCCATCAACGGCGAAGCGGAATCCGGCAGGTCCAACTGCGTGATCGCACCAAAGCCGTCGGCCACAGCCCAGACGCCGGCCCCGACGGACCCGAAGAAGGGCGCACCGCCCTCCGCCCTGATCCAGGCCCCGCGCGCGCTGGTCGGGGCGTCCGAGTAACAGGGGCCGCACCTCAGTGAGGAGGCGGTGGGTGAACCCCTCACCGCCTCCTCACTCAGGGTGGCACACGTCTGAGACACCCTGGGACTTCGCGTCCCGGCAGCTCGAATCGCCGTGGGATGGAGCTCAGGTCTTGTCGAACCATGGCCGGGTTTCGGCATCGGTGACGACGTTGCGACGGCCATCCGCGCCCGCCCCGATCGCCACCGTGCTCACGCCGCCGATCCGGACGACCACCACGAGGGCGATCCCAACAGCCCCGCCCCGAGGTCGGCCTCGCGCAGCTCGATCCGGAAGGCTTCCCGCCTCGCCTGCCGATCCGCCCGCAGCTGGGAGTGGATCCGGGAGGAAGTTGGGACGCTGTTGGGACGTCAGCCACCGAGGAGGCCGAGGGCGGCCCGCTGGTAGACCGCGTAGACCTGCGGCAACTCGGCCAGGTGGGCGCGCTCATCGATGCCGTGCAGCCCCTCGTACGGCACCCCGAAGCCGGCCGTGGCCGGGATGCCTTCCCCGGCGAGCAGGTTGCCGATGTTCGACGGCCCCGCGGTCTTCGGCCGGACCGTAAGGCCCATGGCCGCGGCGGCGTCGAGGAGGGCGGCGGGCTGCTCGTCCTCGGCCAGGCGGAACGGCGGCCACGTGGCGACCGGGGTGACCTCCGTGGGCACCGGGGCGGGCAGCTCCGCATCCAGCTCGGCGACGGCCTTGCGGACCACCGTCTGGGCGTCGTGTGCGTCGAAGACGGGGGTCGTACGCACGTCCACGTTGATGTCGACCCGGTCGGCGGTGACGGAGAAGCCCTGTCCGCCGTGGAAGGCGGTCACCGACAGCTTCGGCGGCAGCGGGAACCCCGGGCCTGTGCCGGCGCCGGGCAGCTCTGCCGCGTCCAGGAGCCGTACGAGGTGAGCGCCCCGGGTGACGGCGCCGATGACGGCCCCGCTTGATCACCGCATGGGCCACGACGAACTCCTCTTACAGCGACCGACCGCCACCGCCACGCTCACCACGCAGCGCGGCCGGGAAGACCGGAACCTGAAGGGCTGACCTCTGCCGTGGAACAACTGACGGGGGACGACCCCGCATACATAGGCCCGTACCGCCTGATCGCCCGCCTCGGTGCGGGCGGCATGGGCCTGGTGTACCTGGGCCGTTCCGACCTGGGACGTACGGTCGCAGTCAAGGCCGTCCAGGCCGAACACGCTCAGCACAGCGAGTTCCGCAGGCGTTTCGCCCGCGAGGTGGCCGCGGCCCGGCGGGTGGGCGGAGCGTGGACCGCCGACGTCCTGGACGCCGACACCGAGGCCGCGGTGCCGTGGGCGGCGACCCAGTACATACCTGGTCCCGACCTGACGACCGTCGTGGCCCAGGACTTCGGGCCATTGCCCGAGCAATCGGTCCGCATCCTCGCCAACCGCCTCGCCCTCGCCCTGCAGGCCGTACACGCAGCGGGCCTGATCCACCGTGACCTCAAGCCGTCCAATGTCCTGGTCACCGTGGACGGCCCCCGCCTCATCGACTTCGGCATCGCTCGAGCGATGGACAGCCTGGCCGGGGACAGCCTGCTCACCCGCACCGGCATGCTGATCGGCTCGCCCGGCTTCATGTCGCCGGAACAGGTGCGCGGCCTCGAACTCACACCGGCCTCCGACGTGTTCTGTCTGGGCGCGCTCCTCGTCTACGCCGCCACCGGACGCCTCCTCTTCGGCGCCACGGACACCGGTCTGCCCGCCCACCTCTTCCGGATCGTCGAGGAGGAGGCGGACCTGTCCGGTGTTCCGGATTCACTCGTCGACCTCGTCAGCGCATGTCTGCTCAAGGACCCGGCCAGGCGGCCCACCCCTCATGAGGTGGCCTCGCGCACGGCGACCGACGAAGCCGGTGAGTGGCTGCCCGGCGCGGTGCTCGCCCAACTCGGCCGCCGCGCCGCTCATCTGCTGGACTTCGCCCCTGCCGCGTCCGCTGACGCCGGCGCCGCGCGCCCGACGCCCGCGCAGCCCTCGTACGTCCCCACCGCCCCCGCACACTCCGGAGCCGCCGGCTTCGGCGCGCCCCCGGCCCAGCCCCCCGGAAGCTGGGGCGCACCCGCGTCCCCGGCCCAGCTCTCGGAGCCGGCGGTCCCCCCTCCCCGGCGCTGGTGGGGCCTGCTGGCGCTGGCTCTGGCTCAGCTGGTCGTGCTGGCGGACGCGACGCTCTCCAACATGATGATGGGGGTGATGGGAGCCGACACGGACCTGGGGCTCGACCCCGACGGAGTGCGGGTCTCGTCCACCGTCTACCTGGACGCGATGCCCATCGCCTATGCGCTGGCTTTCATCGTGCTGCTGCCGTTCGGTGCCCGCATCGCGGACCTGATGGGCCGCAAGAGAATGCTGATGGCCGGCCTGGTGGGGTTTGCGGCGGCCGCCGCCCTCGGCGGCATGGCATCCTCTTCCGGCATGTGGATCACGGGCCGCGCCCTGCAGGGCGCCTTTGCCGCACTGGTCTCGTCGTCCGCGCCGGTCCTGGTGGCCACCTCTTTCACCGACCCGGAGGAACGCCGAAGCGCATTCGGGATCTACGTCGCGATCGCGGGCGGCGGCCCGGCGCTCGGCTTGCTGACAGCGTGGTCCTTGCCGCTGGAAGGACTGGACTGGCGTTGGTGCCTGTACGGAGGAATTCCCTTCGCCGCAGTCGCCGTGATCGGAGTGGCTGCCCTGGTGCGTGACCGGCCGGGCCCCCTCGGCGTTCGCGTCGACGGACTCGGGGTGTTGCTCGGCGCCGCCGGAATCGCCGGAATCAGTGGGGCGATTCCGCACTTCACAGGCCAGGAGGAATTCCAGCTTCCGGCTGCCGTCATTCTGCTCGCGGCCTTCGTGTGGTGGCAGACCAGGCCAACCGGCGCCCTGGCTTCACCGCCCGGCATCGCTGCAGCCCGGCCACACATCGGGTACTTGCTCACGACGGCCCTGGCCAACGTCGGCGTCTACGCCCTCCTCGTATCCGCGGACTTCCATCCCCTGCGCGGGTGACGCGTCCGGGCAATCACGTGCGAAGCCAGAGGGCGCAGGTCCCCACGGGCCCTCAGAGACCGGCCGGCCACGTCGCGGATAGAGCGTTTCCTTCAGATCATCGGATCGTTGGCTGATGTGTGCCGTTAACTGACGCCCAGTGGGCCCGCATGAGGTCTCTGCCGGACAGGTCGCCGAAGCGGAATGGCCGGTAGCAGGATCACCGGCAAGTGATCGATGCGATCGCGTTCAAGTACGGCACAGGCACGCCGTGGACGGACCCGCCAGAGCACTCCGGCTCGCGGAAGGGCGCCCACAACCGGCTGCGGAAGTCGACCGCCGACGGCACCAGGGAGAAGGTCTTCCACACGCTGCTCGCCCAAGCCGACGATGAAGGCGACCTGGGCTGCGCCGTCGCGGTCGACTCCTCGTTACTCCACGGCGCGGCCGATGAGTTTGCTGCTCCCTGTCCGTCCAAGCTGGTGACACCCCAGGAAAGGACAGCGCCATGTCGGAGCTTCTCGTCGACTTCATCACCTCCCTCGACGGCCATGCATCGGGAAAGGGATGGCCCGGGTTCTGGGGCCTCGAGGGCCCGGAGTACCTGGCGTGGCTAGGCAAGCAGCCCGAGGTCACCTACCTGATGGGAGCGAACACCTACCGCCTGATGTCGGGCTTCGCCGCAGGCGAGGTCCCGGAGGGCCAGGACGAGTTCAGGCCCGAAGAAGAGGCGTCCGTCGACGAGCTCACCCAAGCGCGCAAGGTGGTGTTCTCCTCCTCACTCAAAGAGCCACTGACGTGGGCCAACGCCACACTCGTCCGCGACGACGCTGTCGAAGCGGTCCGCGCCATGAAGTCGAGTGGCTCGGGACTGCTCAGCACGATCGGCAGCCTCAGCCTGTGCCGGTCCCTTCTACGAGCCGGACTCGTCGACCGCTTCCGGGTCGTGATGTTCCCCGTGATCACCGGGGCCACGGGCGAGGAACGGATCTACGACGGCTACCCGGACGTTGCGCTCGAGATGATCGAGCACCGGACATTCGACGGCCGCATCCAGCTGGTCGAGTACAAGCCCCACGTGCTCGAGCACCCGCCGCTCGACGTACCTGCGTGACGTCGCCGCGTCAGCCGGTCCGGACGAGCTCCCGTGGCGACGGGCTCGGGGCGTAAAAGGGCAGCCCGAAGCCCATGAGGAGCAGCACGGTCAGGGACGCGGACGACGCCCTGGCCGTCCGGCTGACCCTGCAGGACCCAGCCGGTCGGCCGCCCCGCTCATGGGGCCTCCTCGATGAGCGACGGCGTGAGCAGGCGGACCGCCGACACCTGGCTGCAGTCGACGTCGGGGAGCGCGCGGATCTGCTGCGGGGCGTCTATTCACACCCGGTGCTCCGCCGCCTCCACCCCCACTTGGCCGCCCGCCTGCTGATGAAGAGGCAGTGTTCCGACCTGCACCTTTACTTCCCACGGCTCTCCGCCCTCTACCTGCGCGACACCGGTCACCGACCACTCCGCGACCGGCGGGTCGGGCGGCGGACAGCCGCGGCGAGCGGCCCGCCCGGGCGGCGGCACCAGCGAAACAGCAGGCCGCAGCACGGCGACGGACAGCAGCACCACAGCGCCGGCGGGAAGCAGGGCGGCGGCGACCCGCGGGCGGGCAGCGGCGGGGGGCGGTCACCGCTGAGCGACAGGCGCTCTCGTAACTCTCCACGACGCCTACGATGCGGCATTTGCCATACCCGGGCTTCCAGACCGAGGGCTTCAGCGTAGTCGTGTGACGTCCGGTTGGTGATGAGTTGAGGTCGAGGAGCGCGGGGCAAGGTGTTACACCGAAGTGTCTGCGTGACGTTTTTCAGAAGTCTCTTCCGGGTCGGATGCCTCTTCTTTCACCTGGGCGAGGCGCTTGTTGTTCAGCACGGGCAGCACCACGAAGGCGGTGAGCGCCATGGCGGTACCACCGGCGTAGAAGGCGGCAGGGATTCCGAAGAACTTCGCCACCAGGCCACCCGCGATTCCGCCGACGGTGAAAGCGCCCACGGCGACGGACCGGTAGGCCGCGGTGACACGGCCCATCAGGTCGTTCGGCACGATCTGCTGTCGGAGGGTGACGACCTGGATGGTCTGGATCAGGACGACGAAGCCGTCCAGCGCCATGAAGGCGACGGTGGCCGCCGGGCTGATCGCCAGTCCCATGCCGATGGTGGACCCGGCCGACAGCAGGTTCGTCACCAGGATCAGCGTGCCCAGCGGCATCCACTCGCCGACCTTGCCGGCCACGAGGCCGCCGATGACCGCGCCGATGGCACCGGCCGCGAGCAGTACGCCGTACCAGCTCGATGTGACACCCAGCACGTCCGTGGCAAGGAGTACGAGGATGCCGTAGGTGGCAGCGCTGACGGCGTTGCCCGTTGCTGCGACGACGCTCAGCGACCGCAGCGTCGGCGACGACCAGTACCACCGCGCGCCGACGGCGATGTCGGCGGCGATGCCCTTCACCGTCAGGGGCTCCGCGGACGGCTCCTGACGGCGCCGGGTGGCTGAGGGGATCAGCGCCAGCAGGCCGACGGCGGCCAGATAGCCGCCGGCGCCGAGCACGAACGGGGCCGCGGCGGCGGTGGCGAAGAGGAATCCGCCCATGGGCGGTCCGACGAACTCGTTGCAGACGACGAACGTTGTCTGCAGCCTTCCGTTGGCCCGGCCCAGGTCATCCGGGGCCACCAGGGTCGGAAGCCACGCGGACGACGAACTGTCATAGAGCGTCTCGGCCGTCCCGATGGCGAAGAAGACCGCATAGAGCAGCGGCATGGAGACGGCGTCGCCGAAGACCGCCACCGCAAGCGCTGCGAATCCGGCGACGCGGATCCAGTTCGCCGCCTGTGCCACCCGCTTTCGATCCAACCGGTCTGCGAGGGCGCCGGATATGAAAGCCAAAACCAGCCACGGGGCCCTCTGCGCCACGGTGATGCCGGCGATAAGCGCCGGGTCGTGGGTCACGGTGGCCGCGAGCAGGGGCGCTGCAGCCAGGCTCACCCCGTCCGAAAGGTTCGACGTGGCGGTGGCTGCCCACAGCTTCTGGAAGGGGCCTCTGCTGCGTGTGGGGTCCATCGTCAGTTCTCCTTGGATGAGGCTTCACGAGCCACGGCTTCAAACAGCTCGGCTACGGCACGGGACCCGGCGAGCGGCATTGCCCAGGGCTTCGGTGTAGTCGCGTGAAGCCCGGTTCGTGGCGATCTGACGGACTCGGCGGAGCTCTTTGTACGGGACGGGCACGGCTTCCAAGGTCATGGAGTTCTCAACGCTCTGTGATCCGCATGGAAGACCATGCCTGCCGAGGCATCATCGCTGATCAGGCCTGCCCTTGACCAACTTCCTCCGCAGGCAGCTCAAGTCCCTTCCTTGGAGGGGCATCCCGCTTCAGGGCTGCACCAGGGTGTCGGCCACGGCCACTCGGAGACCCGCCGCATCAAGGCCGCCACGGTGAACAACCTCCTTTCCCCGGAGCCCGCCAAGCCGTCCGGGTCAAGCGCCGCCGCACCGGCCGCAAGTCCGGCAGGACCACCACCATGACGGTCTACGCCGTCACCAGCCTCACCGCCGAGCAGGCCATCCCGTCCCCGCTCGTCGGACTCGTCACCGACCACTGGAAGATCGCGGTCCTACACCACATCCGCGACACACCACCTTCGCCGAGGACGCCTCACACATACGGACCGGTAACGCGCCCCGCGCGATGGCCACCTGGCGCAGTTTCGCTTTCGGAGCCCTCCGAACCGCCGGAGCGAAGAACATCGCGACCAGTCTCCGCACAACGCCCGCGATCCCCTTCGTCCCCTCGCGCTCCTCGGCCTCAACTGATCACAAACCGGACGTCACACGACTACGCCGAAGCCCTGACCCTGTCCCCAACCCGGCGGACGGTCGACCGGTGCTGCCAGCGGGGCGAGCACCGGTCGAACGAAGCATCACGGGCTGAAATCCTGGCAGGTCCTCCGCAGCCCTCAACCGCCTGACGAGCATCGCCGCCACGGTCCTCACCCGCGAAAGACCACACTGAAAATGCTCAGTACGTCGGTACCAGTCGTCTCGGTGTTTCCACCAGGTTCAGTTCTCACGCCCGAAGCAGCGCTCAAGTTCATCCAGGTCGTAGAACGTGCTGTCCTTGGACACCGGAGCGCACCCCTGCTTGAAACCGATCTCCTTCTCGTTGTAAAGCATCCGCACGAGATAGGTGTCGCCCTTGCGGAAGACGTCCCACTGGATATTCGCGCCCAACGGGGACACGGACGCGCCGCGCCAGGGATTGCCGGCATACGTGTACGGCTGCTCGTCCGTGGCAGCCTTCGTGCTTCCCGGCAGCCCCAGCAGCGCGGCCAGCGGAATGAGCTCCTCGGCGTGCGTGAAGCGCAGTTCTGCACCGAGGTCACTCGTCCCGTTTCGTTTGGCCTCCACCTTCTTGAAGAGGTCGTCGAGCAGGACATCGGACATCTTGTAGGTGATGTCGCTGTCGGCGAATCCCGGGCCCTTCTGGTAGAAGTCCTCGGCATCGCTCAGGTACCCGAACCAGGCCGCGTCGCTGTGCGAGATGTACCGATCCATGCCCCAGCCCTTGCCGCCCGGGCTCTCGTTCCTCATCGCCGGCGCAATACCGTACAAGTTGTAGACGGCTTCCGCGGCGTCGACATCGCTTCCGATGGAGGAGAAGTCGCCGTCGGCGATGCGCTGCACGAAGGCGGGCTTGAAGAGCTTCTCAAGGACGCTGCGGGCAGCGCCGTGGGTCGCGGGCTGGTCGGTGATGCTCTTGAGGGTTTTCGCGAGCCGCTCGTCGTTGGCGATGTAGTCCCGGTAGGCGGCGCCGCCGGCCGCCTTGTGGAAGTAGAGGAGGTCCTTGTCGGTGCGGGTCGCGCCGATGAGCGGCGCGAGATCCGGGTCGGTGGCGGCAAGGGCGGCGGTGAAGGCCTTCCCGCTGTCGACGGCCCGCGTCTGCCCGGAACTGACGACGTCGATCTTCTTGTTCTCTTCGGCGATCTGGGCGAACAGCTCCGGCAGCCGCTGCTCCATGCGTGTGGCGGTGCCCTGCATCTCCTGCTTGCCACGCCCGCTGAGGTTGCCGTACCCCACCTTGGCCATGGCATCGAGCAGCGATCGCACAACGGGGCCGAACTCGCTTCCTCGCCTGGTGAGTTGTCCCTGGCTTTCGGCCTCCTCCCACAGGGCGAGGATCAGGTCGCCGTCCTCGCTGTCGCTTGCGGCGCGCGAGCCGTGCCGGGAGACGTTCTCGGTGAAGACGGGAGTGAAACCGGCGGGGGCGTGCTGGTAGGCCTGCGGGTTCTGCTGGGGGGCGTACGGGGCCTTGGTCCCGTAGCTGTCGGCGTGTGCGGTCCGCTCCGTGGTGGCGTGGGCGGGCAGGGCGGTGGCCAGAAGTGCGCAAAGCCCCAGGGCGAGGGCGGGGGTGACAGAACGTCTCATGGGCGCATCGTCAGCGCAGGACGTGAACGATAGATGGCCTTGAGGTGGCAGCCGGAGGGTGCCGACTGGGCCTGTGCCTCGGTCACAGTCGACAGAGGTGCGTCGGGTGCCGGCGGACGAGTTATGCGAGCAGAGACGCCCCAGCGTCGAGATCGCGAGGACGGTGGGGTACAAGGGGAAAGTGTCCGACCGTGGAGGCGGGAGCCTGGCCGGGCGGGCGGTGCGCGGCATGACGAACACACCACCTACCTATGGGATATGCAGCTTTTCGGCTGCGTAGCGGTGGCTGGTCTCGGCATTGTGGTCCGCTATGCCACGACGCACCTGATGCGACGGGGGCACCGCCGTCCACCCCGCATCCGTCATGCCCGACGGGTACCGGCGCACCCGGTCGCCCTTCTACGCGCTCGCGCCCGCATCGTTCAACCCTGCACCGCGTCACCCAACCGTTCGCGACGGTGAGAGTGCCACAGCCACCACCCGCTCCTGCGAGGAGCACCAGCACTGCCGCACCCGGGAATCAGGACGACATGATGTCCCAGGCCACCAGGACCAGCGCCACCAAGAGCACGCCCGCAGGCACACCGAAGCGCATCCACTGTGCCCGCCGCCGATAGTTCGTCGGTCCGCGCTGAGCTGCCATGCATCCCTCCCCCGAAGTCAGGACTCACCGGTCGTAGTGTCAGAGGCAGACACCCCCTAGCACAAGGGGTCAGCCCGACGTCGCGCACGTGACAGCCAAAGACTGCTCCCCCCGGGCCCACCCCCTGGGACTGCGGCAGTGGTCGCGCCGGATGACAGACCGAGGACGGACCCCTGTGTACGACACGGGCAGCCGGGCACAGCGCAGGGCGACCGCGCGGTGGAGGGCCGGACAGACCGTGCATGAGGCGCGTACTCCTCACGGCTGCCTGCCCGGCTCGGCCTCGACCATCGGCCCCAGGCAGTGATCCTCGCTTACGAGACGGGCCTGGCCCCCGCCTGATCCCACACCAACCTGAGCGCAGTAGTCAGCCCAGCCCGGCGAACTGACGTGCCGTCCTGGCTGTGGGACGAGAGGCGCCGAGCTTGAATTCGCTGACGAAGGCGCGGAGACCGGGGGGCCTCGGTCATGTCCTCTGGCATGGTCTGGAATCGCCATGACCCCCCGGCTCGGTAGGCCACACGAGCTCCCTGCTCCGCCGGGGCCCAGCTGCCCTCCGACGGGACCACCGCTCGCCGGAGTGTCGGCGAGGCCCTGGCGCTCGTTCCAGGCGATCTGGCGCGCGGAGTCCCGTAGCGGATGCCGGCGGTGGGGAAATCCCGTCGACAGGCGGCCTGCGAGGCACTGTGATGTCCTGAGCCGCCCGCCGCCTTGGGCGGGCCGACCCCAGGAGTGCCCTTGGCGACCGAGAGAACCGCGGACATCCGCCCCGCGATCGATGCCGCACTGGTGAGGCGCCTGGTCGATACGCAGTTTCCGCAAGGGGCCGGTCTGCCTTTGGAACTGCTCGAACCGGCCGGCTCGGACCATGTGATCTACCGGTTGGGCGACGAGTTGTCCGTCCGACTGCCCCGTCACATCGACGCCATCGGGCAGGCCGAGAAGGAGTCCGAGTGGCTGCCCCGACTCGCCCCGCACCTGCCCCTGGCAGTTCCGGTCCCGGTGGGGGTGGGGAAGCCCGGCTTCGGCTATCCGTGGCCCTGGGCGGTGTCCCGCTGGCTGGACGGCACGGTGGCCACCGTCGAGGCGCTGGCCGGTTCATCCGAGGCCGCCGTTGAACTGGCGCGGTTCCTGCATGCCCTTCAGCGGTTCGAGCCCGAGGAGATTCCGGCTCGGGGCGTCCGTGAGGATCTCACCGTCCGGTCGCTGGCCGCACGGGATCGGACGACGCGGGCCGCCATCGCGGAGGTCGGCGGGGTGTTCGACGTCGCGGCCATGACCGACCTGTGGGACGCGGCGATCAGCGCGCCGGGATGGGCGGGTCCTCCGGTCTGGATCCACGGCGACTTCCACACCGGCAACCTGCTCACCGTGGACGGCCGCCTCAGCGCGGTCATCGACTTCGGCGGGCTCGGCATCGGCGACCCGGCGTGCGACCTGATGATCGCCTTCACCCTGATGTCGGCAGGGAGCCGGGCCGTCTTCCGTACCGCGCTCGGTGTGGACGACGCCACGTGGATCCGAGGCCGCGGCTGGGCGCTGGCCACGGGCCTCATGGCGTACACCTACCACGCCGCCGTCAACCCCCTCGTCGCGGCGCAGACGTCCCGTCAGATCAGCGCGGCTCTCATCGGCTAGGGGGTGTCCGGCCGATCATGTAAGTCGCTCGTGCCCGGTTCGCCGTCCCGGCAACGGATTCCTCGGGGCAGCTTGTGCCGGGCCTGCGCCGGATGTCGGGGCAACCTCAACATCCCCATGTGATCACACGCTTGACCTCAACCACGCTTGAGGTGTGAGGATGATCGACATGACCACGGAATCCACATCCCACGCGGCAGACATCGAAGCGATCACCCGGCTCGTCGCCACCGTCGAACACTCCCAGCAGAACAAGGACCCCGAGGAGTTCCTCCGGCTCTTCCACCCGGACGCCATATGGACGACGGCCCACGGCAAGGTCCTCATAGGCCTCGACGCGATCTCGGAGTTCACTCGCAAGGTCCTGCCCGCGGCGAGCTGGGACGGCAAGGTCACCTACGAGGTGGTCCACGTGCTCTTCATCCGCCCCGACGTCGCGGCGGTCAAGATCCGTCAGCGATACCTGGCCCCAGGCGACGAGAGCGAGGGCGCCCCGCTGTACGTGATCTCGAAACAAGCCGACGGCCGCTGGCTGCTGACCGCCTGCCAGAACACGGGGGTCGTCGCCGACTAGAACTTGTTCGGCTGGTCAAAGTTCGTAGTCAAATGGTGAGGGCTGGGCGGTCGCGCTCCTCTCCCCGTTCGCCGCCCTGGGCGACCCGGCATCGCGGGTTACTACGACAAGGAAATCGCCCAGGGCAAGCACCACACCCAGGCCCTGCTCTGCCTCGCCAGACGCCGGGCCGACGTCCTCTTCGCGATGCTCCGCGACGGAACCTTCTACGAACCGCGGCCGTCGGCCGCGGTCACGTGACCAGCGGTTCGGCCAGGAGGACGACCCGGTCGGCCTCAACATCGAAGCCGAGATGGCCGTAGTCGCCCTCCGGATCCATCAGGACCTGCTTGCCCAAGCACCGCCCGATCTCCCGGAGGAAGCCGCAGAACACATCGAGTCGTTCCTGGCCCTGCAACTCCCGCAGGTCAACGTCGAAGTCGATGACCTCGTCGTCAAGGAAACGGAAGATCGCCAGCATCTCGGCAGCCGGCCAGACCCGCAGGTTCGGGCACTCAGCGTCCGCCGGACGGGCGAGCACGCTCTCCGCCCGGGGCACCGGCAGCACCGTTTCGCCCTCGGAGTACTGGCGCTTCCAGCTCCTCGCCTCGACGAGATCGAGGACCGCCTGCCAGTCCTCGACCGAGGCATCGGGGACGCGCAAGTCAGGCAACGACCCCATCAGGTCCGGGTCGAAGAAGCACCTCACGTCATCCCACAGAAGATCAGCCACACCGCCATGCTGCCCGTCTCACCGACTCAACGCAGCCCCGTTTCCCTTGACCCAAGACATGGGGGCACCCCCCGATGCCGTCGGCGGACCACAGCCAGTGGCGGGCGTTCGTACACGGTTTTCCACGGGCCGAAGGCCGCACCCTGGCCGCGCGCCCATCTCCGAGCGACACACGGTCCCGCGTCCCAAGCGGGACCGGCCCGTGCCGTGGCCGGGTGACCCGGCACCGCCCGTCGAGCGCGGTACTTCATCACCCGGCCCAGGGACGGATGTCCTGCCAGTCGTCGGTTGACGGGTTGGTTCATCGGACTTGTGACGAGATGCCATAGGGGACATCCGGGTGGGATCCCTCGCGTACCGCAACTGACCACATTGCCCCCGCAGTCGTCCTGTGCAGTGGCATGACGACCAAGGAGGCACTTGTGACTGGTTTTCAGGCTTTCACCTCGAGCTCTGCCGAGCTGATGGATCTCGACCCCTATCGCTTCCCCGCCGCACTCGACGACCTGCCCGCGCCGATCCCGACCGTCTGCGGCGTCATCGAACGCGACGACAGCCCGCTCCCCGCGCCCACCCCGGGGACCCGCCTGTACCCGCCCCTCGAGCCGGCCGACCGCCGTCGTCTGGAACTGCACGCAGCCCTCACCACCGCAGGCATCGCACCCCGGCCCGGCGACCTCGACGCCATCGAGGCCTTGTGCCGACTGGACGACACCACCCATGCCGCCCTCCAGCGATGGATCAACCACGCCGGCTGACCCACTCCGCGCCCGTTCCACACCTCGGACGGCGGACTCACGTCCGCCAGCCGTCGGCGGGCGGATGGCGTACCGGTCGCGGCGCCTTCTGGGGGGGGTGGAGTCGGTGTGCTCAGGTCGACGGAACGGCGCCATCATCATTCGTGGCGACCAATGCCTGCCGTTGCCTCTCACACCACGCGCACCGGATCACCTGCCGCAGGAGGTCTCAGACCTCCTGCGGAGACAGCTCCACGCTGGAGGGCCCCGGCGAAGGCGGACGAGCGGCTGACCTGCTCCCTCGAGCGCGTTCGGCGATGCCGGCGGCCCACCGCTGACCGCCGCAGCCGGGCAGTGCCGGCTAGGTCGTGTCCGGAAAGTAGCGCCGTCTGCCCGCAGGGCAGGGCCCGCGGCGTCTGGTGCGGGGAAGAGCTCGAGCGGGCTCAAGGCCTCCGGTTCCGGCTCGAACAGCGCAGGGTTCGACCGACGCTCCCCCACTGAAACGGAAGCCGGTTGTCGGCCCGCAGGGCGACTCGCCAGGCGGCAGTCGCACGAGTGGCTGCGGGGACGCCGATCGGCTGGTCCGCCTGGGCCCTGTTTCGTCAGCGACGCCGGTCCACTGCTCCTCGAACGCTTCAGTTGCGGTGATGCTCAGGAAAGTCACGGGCTCTGGGCCGTGCCGCGGGTCAAAACGGCCAGTCGTTCCGCGTCTGGAGTGCCGGGATTGGCCGACCAGAGCACGAGCTGCTGTTCCGGGGCACCGGCGTAGCGGAAGGTGTCCCAGTCCAGGGTGAGTTCGCCGACGGTGGGGTGCGCGATGCGTTTGCTGCCGAAGTCCTGGTGTGCGACGCGGTGCTCGGCCCACCAGGCCCGGAAGTGCTGGTCGGCGACGGCCAGCTCGCCCACGAGGGCGGTGAGGGCCGGGTCGGTCGGGTTCGTTCCGGCCTCCATCCGCAGGACCTCGACGCAGGTGCGGGCCACGTCCTCCCAATCCGGGTAGATGTCGCGCATCACCGGGTCGGTGAAGACCATGCGGACGTAGTTGCGCTCGGGCTCGGGCACGGCTGCGAAGTCGCACAGCAGCTCCGCCGCCAGCGGGTTCCACGCGAGGATGTCGAGGCGCGGGCCGAAGACGATGGCGGGTGTGCCGGTGAGCTGGGCGAGCAGCCGGGTCAGGTGCGGGTGTGCTTTGGGGCGGGCGGACCGACGCGGCGTCTTGCGGTGCCCGGCCTGCGCGGCCTGGGCGACCAGTCCTTCCACGTACGTCCTCTGGTCGCCGTCCAGCCGCAGCTCCCGCGCGAGGGAGTCGAGCACCGCCGGTGACGGTGCCAGCCGGCCCTGCTCGATGCGTACGTAGTAGTCGGTGCTGATCGCGGCGAGCTCGGCCACCTCCTCGCGGCGCAGCCCTTGCACGCGGCGCTGGGTGTGCGCGCGCTCGGGGAGCCCCACCTGCGCGGGTGTGAGTTCGCCACGGCGGTGTTTGAGGAACTCACCGAGCTCACGAAGGTGGGCGGAACCAGTCATTCCTTCAGCATGGCACCGGGGAGAAGGCTCTGCCTGGGAAGGATCCTTCCTAGGAAGCAACGCGACCTTCCTGCGCCAGGCCATCGGCCGGACGGTGGATACAGGCCCGCAGATCGCCGGCCACCCACGATCCCGCAGGAGCAGAACATGAGGACTGACGTCCGCTTCCCGACCAACGGCCTGCAGCTCGCCGGCCACCTCTACCTCCCCGACGGCGTCGACGGACCGCTCGCCGCCATCGTCGTCGGCCACCCCACGACCGGAGTCAAGGAGCAGGCGCCAGCGGCGTACGCGACACGCCTGGTCAAGGAGGGATTCGCCGTCCTGACCTTCGACGCCGCCTTCCAGGGCGAGTCCGAGGGCACGCCCCGCGGTCTGGAGGACCCCTTCCAGCGTGCCGAGGACTTCCGTGCGGCGGTCTCCTACCTCACCACCCGTCCCGAGATCGACCCCGACCGCATCGGCGTGATGGGCGTGTGCGGCTCCGGAGCCTACGTGCCCTACGCCGCTCAGACCGACCACCGGATGAAGGCTGTGGCGGGTGTATCCGGGACGGACGTTCCCAGCTTCTTCCGCGGCGCCGACCCCGAGGGCTGGCAGCAGATGGTGGCGAACTCCGGAAACCTCCGCAGCGCCGAGGCCGCCGGCGAGCCCGCGGCGACGTTCGCCGTGCTGCCGGAGACGGCCGGTGCCGACACCCCCGCCCCGACGGCCGAGTTCGTCGACTACTACAAGACGCCTCGCGGCATGCACCCGCGCTCCACGGGTGACATGGTCGTGCGCAGCGCGGACCTCCTCGACCAGTTCGACTCCTTCGCCGACGTCGCCAAGATCGCGCCTCGCCCGCTGCTCATGATCGCCGGTACCGAGGCGGTGACCCGCGGGTTCTCCGAGAAGGCCGTCGCCGACAGCCCCGGCAACGCCGAACTGTTCCTCGTCGACGGCGCCACCCACGTCGACCTGTACGACCGCGACGATTACCTGACTCCTGCCGTCGCCAGGCTGGTCGAGTTCTTCAGCAAGCACCTCGCCTGAGCCGGCGGGCCTGTGTGGGCAAACGCGGAGGCCGGCCGCCGCGGGAGCCACGGCTCCAGCACCGCCTACTGCTCGTCCGTGAGATCTCCCCGACCCATGAACCGTGATCATTCACAGCCCAAGATCCACTTTCGACACACAGCCCAGGTGACGCGACGGGGCGGTGCGCACGTGGCCTTCACCGCCCACTCCATCCCCGGCTTCGCCGCCGCAGTCCGCGACCTCCTCGAACGCGCGGCCGCCGAACGCGGACGCAGCGTCGAACGCCGCGCAGCCCGTACGGGGGCGGCGTGCTCTCAGCGGGTGACGCCCCCTCCTTCGAGCGGCGGCAGTACTCCCCGCACACGGCCACGGCAGGGAGCGGCTCCGGCGGTCTTCACCCATGGGTGTAACGTACGGTACATTCGATCATCGGGTAGGCCGTATCTGTAGCGACGGGCGGTCGGGTCGCCCGCGATCATGGACGGCTCGCCGGAGTCGGCGCTGCGTGCAGGAAGGACCGACATGGGCGGCACACTGGCCGACGACATCCGCAGTCGACTCGGGGAGCTCAGCCCTGCCGAGCGCAAGGTCGCGCGGGTCCTGCTGGCCGGCTATCCCGCGGCGATCTTCGAGACGGTCGCCACGATCGCGGAGCGCGCCTCCGTGTCCGCCCCCACCGTGCTCCGCTGTGCTTCCCGGCTCGGCTACCGCGGCTTCCCCGACCTGCAGGCGGCCCTGCGTGCCGAGCTCGAGGCGCGGCACGCCTCACCGATCACCCTGTACGAGAGCGCGGGTCCGGCGAAGGCGCAGGAGCCGTCCGCCGGGCAGCCGGGCGAGGGCGACGAGCCGGTCGCGGGGCGCTCCCTCGCTCTCGTACAGCAGGCCCTGTCCCAGACCTTCAGTGAGGTCTCCCCCCATGAGTTCGGCCTCGCGGTCAAGCTCCTGAGCGACCCGCGCCGCCGGATCCACCTCACCGGCGGGCGCTTCACCCACCTGCTGGCGGAGTATCTGGGTCTCCATCTGATGCAGTTCCGCGACCAGGTCGCCTTCGTCCCGGAACGGGACGTCGAGCGGGCGGCGTTCCTGACCCAGCTGGCGCGTCGCGACGTGACGGTCATCTTCGACTACCGGCGCTACGAGGGCGACAAGGCGGTCATCGCGGAGCTCGCGCGGGAACGCGGCGGGAAGGTGATCGTCTTCACCGATCCGTGGCTGTCACCGAGCGCCAGCCACGCCGATGTCGTTCTCACCAGCCAGGTGAACTCCGCCTCCCCTTACGACAGTCTCACGCCTACTCTCGCGCTCATCGAGTCGGTCGTCGCCTCCACCCTGGGCGAGCTGGGCGCCGAGGCGCACCAGCGGATGAAGGACGCCGAGGCCGTCGCGCGGCGCACCGGGCTGCTGTGAAGGAGGCGGTCCGGGGTCAGTCGAGGGCTCCGTTGACCGTCGCCTTCGGGATGGCGATGTTCGGGACCTCGTACTTGCCGAGGATCTTCCGGTAGGAGCCGTCGTCCATCAGCGACTGCAGGGCGGCCCGCACCGCTTCCTCGAGGCCGGCCTGGTCCTTGGATATGCCGATCCCCATGGGTGAGGCGCTGTACTCACCGACGGCGGCTCGGCCCGTCACCGTCGAGAAGGCGTTGCCTCCGTCCGCGGTGGAGGCGACGTACGCGGCGGTGACCTCGTCGAGGTAGTCGGCGACGACCTTGCCGCTGCGCAGGGCGAGTTGGGCCTCGGAGTCCTTGGAGAAGGTGAGGATCCGGATGGGCGGGAGGCCCTTCGCCTCGCAGAGCTGCTGGCGCTGCTGCAGGAGCTTCTGGTGGTTGGTGCCGGTCTGCACGCCGACCGGCTTGCCGCACACGTCGGTGACGACGGTGATCCCGGCCGGGTTGCCCTTGGCGACCAGCCAACCGGGCCCCGCGTTGAGGTAATCGACGAAGTCGACGGACTTCTGCCGCGCCTTCTTGTCGGTCATCGCGGACATGACGGCGTCGAACTTGCCGGCCTGGACGGCCGGGAGGATGCCGTCGAACTTCTGTGCCGTGAAGTCGAACCGCACACCGAGCCGGGCCCCGATGGCCTGCCCGAGGTCGTAGTCGATGCCGGTGATCTGCTTGCTGCCCTCGTTCGCGTACATCTCGAAGGGCGGGTAGGGGATGTCCGTGGCCACGCGGACGGTGTTCGTGCTCCGGATGCTCTCGGGGAGCATCGCGTGGAGCTTCGGGTCGGGCTCGACCGTGAGGTCCGGCAGGACGGCGGCGGGGCCGGCCGTCGGCCGGGCGCCGGCGGTGGTGGTGCCGGAGTCGGTGGTGCAGGCGGACACGGCCAGGGCGGCGACCGCGGTGAGGACCACGGCCGCAGTGACGTGCGAGCGCATGACGGTTCTTCCTTCGGTGGGCGTGGCGGGTGAAGGCGGGACGTGCGGGCCGCGGGCAGCGTCGGGGTCGGACGGGGTCAGACCAGGTCGACGCGGCGCGCGGTCTCCTCGCCGCGTTTCATGTGCTGGTGCGCGCCGTCGCCGAGCGACGTGACAAGGGCAGCCACCAGGACCTCGATGACGGCGAGGGTGGGCACCAGACTGTCGTAGGGAGAGCGCGCGTCGACGCGGTGCGACAGCACGACGTCGGCGTGCGTGGTGGTGGGGGAAAGCCACATGTCCGTGAACACGATGACCTTGCCTCCGCCGTCCTTCGCCAGCTGGACGATGGCGAGCTTGTCGTTCTCGTAGCGCCGGTAGTCGAACACGACGACGACGTCGCGCTTGGTGAGCGTGGCCAGGAGCGCCGTGCGTTCCACGTCCCGTTCGGGCAGGAAGCGGATGTCGTCCCGCAGCTGCATCAGGTGCAGGCCGAGGTAGCGCGCGAGCAGGTGGGTGAAGCGTCCTCCGACGAGGGTGACGCGGCGCCGGGGGTCGGACAGCAGGGTGAGCGCACCGGCGAAGTCGTGTCGCGGGATGTCGGTGAGGGTCTGGGTGAGGGCCTGGGTGAAGAGGGTGTTGCTGTGCGCCACGAGGCCGTCCGTCGAGTGTCCGTAGGCTCCGTCGCCGGCGGTCTCGTAGAGCGAGAGCGGTGAGGCGCTGCGCTCGTCGAGTTCCTTGCGCAGCGCGGACTGGAAGTCGGGGAAGCCCGTGTAGCCGAGGCGGGTCACGAAACGCAGGACGGTGGGTGCGCTGACGCCGGCGCGTTCGGCGATCGTGGCGACCGTCTCGAATCCGGCGGACGGGTAGGACGCGAGCAGGATGCGGGCGACCTTCCGTTCGGCGGGTGCGAGGATGCCGAGCTTGCGGCGGATGTCGTCGGCGATGGGGCTGGGAACCACGGGAGACTCTCTTCGGTCCTGCGCACGCCGAACGGTGTCGCGCGGGTGGTACGGGGCGGGGCCCCGGGCGTGCACCGGACGCGCCCGGGTGCCTTCGCTCAGGAGGGTGGCGCGGGAGTCACCTGGGCGAGATGCTGATCCTCATCCCGATCAGCGTCTGCGCGGTGGCGCCGTCACCGGTCCAGGCGGAGAAGCCTCCGGCCTTGCTGAAGGTGACGTCGAAGCGCGGGCCGGACTCGAACGTGGTGGCGTTCGCGGTGTTCTGCGCGCGGGTCGAGGCAAGCGCGCGGGCGGTGGTGCGGAAGGAGTAGGGGGTGCCGTCCGGGTTGGCGGAGGAGTAGAAGACGTCGGTGTTGGCGGGCACCGGGGCCGTGCTCGTGGGGTTCAGGGGCCGCTTGCCGGGGGCGGGCCGGGGGGTCCAGGTGCGGGCGTCGTACCGGTCGTGGTCGGTGAGGTAGGTGTAGCGGGCGCCGCGCAGGGTCCAGCCGGCGGCGGTGGTGTGGGCGCGGGCGCCGCGCAGGTCGAGGACGGCGACGCCGTTGGGGCCGAGCACGGTGAGGTGTTCGCGCGGGGTGCCGGGGTCGTCGACGACCAGGGCGGTGTTCTCCTCCAGGGCGTAGACGCGGTCGTGTCCGGTGTCCGCGGCGAGGCGCAGCGCCCGTCCTTCGCGGCCGTAGGCTCCGGTGTGGGTGTCGATGAGTCCGGAGCGCAGGAAGCCGAAGCCGCCCTCGGGGATGTGGGCGAGGCGGGCGGGGTCCTCGTAGTAGCCGGGGGTGCTGCCGTCGCGGAGGCCCTCGTAGGATTCGCCGCCGCTGACCATGTCGGGTCCGGAGGCGATCTGGGCGCCGGCGGAGGAGCCCGCGACGACCGCGCCGTGGGCGAGCTTGGCTCGGATGGCGGCGAGGACCTTGGAGTCGGTGTGCCGGTCGCCGTGGAGGAGGGTGGTGAGGTAGCGGTACTGGTCTCCGCCGCCGAAGAAGAAGCCGCTCATGGAGTTGATCCGGGCGACGACGGCTTCGGAGTCGGCGTTGGCGACGTGGTCGATGTCGAGGGGGATCCACTGGGCGTCGGCCGCCCCGTGCCTCTTGAAGAGGTCGGCGTAGTAGGCGCCGTTGCAGGCGGAGTTGCTGCACAGGTCGGGGTCGTCGGCGTGGGGGTCCTGGCTCTCGGGGACGGACGCGGCGGTGATGACTCCGATGCGGGCGGCGGGGCCGCCGGCGCGCTTGATGATCTCCCCGTACACCTGCTTGTTGTCGTCCTTCAGACCGCCGCCGACGAGGACCAGGGAGCCGTGCGGCTGCTGCGGGCGCTCGGTCAGGGCGTGCGCCGTGGGGGCGGTGGTGAGGAGGGCGAGGGCGATGCTGCCCGCGAGGACGGTGCGGCGTGCTGGGCCGGAATGTGCGCGCATGGGGCTCTCCATGGGTGAGGTGGTGGGTGGCTGGGCCCGTCGACCGGCTTCGGGCCCCGCCGTCTCCGGCATCGCGCGGGGAGGGCGATGCCGGAGGGACTGCGGGGTCAGGCGGTGTTGCGCGCGTCGCCGAGCGCGGCGACCAGGTCGGCGAGCATGGCGACGCGGTGCGGGACGCTGGAGACGTCGAGCCATTCCTGCGGGCTGTGGTCGGCGCCCCCGATGGGGCCCAGGCCGTCCAGGATGGGCACGCCCATGCCGGCGATGAGGTTGGCGTCGCCCACTCCGCCGGTGGCCGCGGCGCCGAGCGAGACGCCGACGGCGGAGGCGGCCCGGCGGGCGTTGTCGAGCATGCGGCGCGAGGCGGGGGTGTCCTCCATCGGCGGGCACAGGTCGAGCTGCTCGACCTCGACCGTTGTGCCGGGCACCGCGGGGTGGTCGGCGATCTCCTGGATGGCCTGGGTGACGCGCCGTACGTCGGCCGTCGTGGCGGCTCTGACCTCGATGCGCAGCTCCGCCTCGGGGCAGACGATGTTCGCCCGGGTTCCGGCGCGTACCACGCCGACGTTGACGGTGACGTCGTCCCAGTGCCCGTTGAGGGCCTGGATCTGCACGACGAGGTGCGCGGCGGCCAGTGCGGCGTTCGCGCCGCGTTCGGGTTCGATTCCGGCGTGGGCGGCGCGCCCCGTGACGGTGAGGCGGAAGTCGGCCACGCCCTTGCGGGCGATGACGAGGTCGCCGTTCTCCCGGGCGCATTCGAGGCCGAGCCCGTAGTCCATGCCGCGGGCGGTCTCCTCGATGAGCTCCCGGCTGGCGGGCGAGCCGATCTCCTCGTCCGGCGTGGCGAGGAGGACGAGCTCGTCGTAGGTGTCCAGGCCGTGGTCGTGGAGGAGTTCCAGGGCCGTGAGGCCGGCGAGCAGGCCGCCCTTGTCGTCGCTGACCCCGGGGCCGTTGGCGATGCTTCCGGTCAGGCCGAAGGGACGCGCGGCCGCGGTCCCCTCCTCGAAGACGGTGTCCATGTGGCCGGCGAGCAGGACCCTGCGGCCGCCGTCGGCCTCGGCGAGGGCGCCCTTCTTACGGGCCACGAGGGCGTCGCCCGCCTGGAAGCCCTGCCGCCCCGGCGGGAAGGTCACGCGCTCGACGGCGAAGCCGATGCCGGTGAGCCGGTTCTGGACCCAGTCGGCGACCCGGTTGACCCCGTGGGGCGTGTACGAGCCGGAGTCGATGGACACCAGCTGTTCGAGGTCGTGCAGGTAGCGGGCCTGGAGGGTGCGTGCGCCGTCGAGGAGTTCCGCGGCGAGCTGCCGGCGCGGGGGCGCGGTCACAGGACTTTGGACAGGAAGGCGCGGGTGCGGTCCTGCTCCGGATCGACGAGGACCTGGCGAGGGTCTCCGGCTTCGACGACGACGCCTTCGTCCATGAAGACGGCGGTGTCGCCGACCTCGCGGGCGAAGCCGATCTCGTGGGTGACGACGACCATGGTCATCCCGTCGGCCGCGAGCTGCCGCATGACGTCCAGGACGTCCCCGACGAGCTCGGGATCGAGGGCGGAGGTCGGCTCGTCGAAGAGCATCAGCTTCGGCTTCATGGCCAGGGCGCGGGCGATGGCGACCCGCTGCTGCTGGCCGCCCGACAGCTGGGCGGGGTAGTGGTGGGCCCGGTCGCCGAGTCCGACCTGGTCGAGCAGGAGCTGTGCCTGCTCGCGGGCGTCGGCCTTGGACACGCCGCCGACCTTGACGGGTGCCTCGGTGATGTTCTCCAGGGCGGTCATGTGCGGGAAGAGGTTGAACCGCTGGAAGACCATGCCGATGTCCCGGCGGCGTTCGGCGACCTCGCGTTCCCGCAGTTCGTGGAGCTTGTTGCCCTGCTGGCGGTAGCCGACGAGTTCGCCGTCGACGGTGAGCTTGCCGCCGTCGATCTTCTCCAGGTGGTTGATGCAGCGCAGGAAGGTCGACTTGCCCGAGCCGGAGGGGCCGAGCAGGCAGCAGACCTGGCCGCGCTCGACGGTGAGGTCGATGCCCTTGAGGACCTCGAGCTTCCCGAAGTGCTTGCGGACGCCTTCGGCGCGCACCATGGGGGTGCTCATCGGTTGTGCTCCTTGTTCTTCTTGCCCAGCCGCTCCACAGTTCCGCCGAGCAGGCGGCGGAACGGCGAGACGTGTCCGGCGCGGGTGGTGCCGCGTCCGTAGCGCCGCTCCAGCCATGCCTGCGGCACGCTGAGGAGGGTGACCAGGGCCAGGTACCACAGGCTGGCCACGATCAGCATGGGGATGACCTGGTAGTTCTGGGCGTACACGTCCTGGATGTTGGACATCAGGTCGTGGGCGGAGATGACCGAGACCAGTGCGGTCATCTTGAGCATGTTGATGGTCTCGTTGCCCATCGGCGGGATGATCACGCGCATCGCCTGGGGCAGCACGATCCGGCGCATGGTGAGCGCGGGTCGCATGCCCAGCGAGTGCGCGGCCTCGGCCTGGCCCGGGTCGACGGACTGGATGCCGGCGCGCACGATCTCCGAGGCGTAGGCGGCTTCGTTCAGCCCGAGGGCGAGCAGGGCCGCGATCGCCGGGGTCAGCAGGGTGTTGGTCTCGGCCTGGAAGAACGTGACGTCAGTGAAGGGGATGCCGATCTTCACGTACTTGTACAGGGCCGCGGCGTATCCCCAGAAGATGATCTGGACGAGCAGGGGGGTGCCGCGGAAGACCCAGACGAAGGCGTTGGCCAGGCCGTACAGCACGGGGCTGGAGGACAGCCGCATGACGGCGATCAGCGTGCCCAGGCTCAGGCCCAGGAGCATGGCGGCGGCGGTCAGCCAGAGCGTGGTGGTCAGACCGTCGAAGATGAGGTCGGCGAAGAGGTAGTGGCCGACGACGTCCCAGTGCAGGTTGTCGTTCTTCGCCAGCGAGCCGATCAGGCCCACCAGCGCCAGGAGCGAGGCGACGGCAGCGATCCACCTGCCGTAGTTGCGGACGGGAACGATCTCCAGATCACGCATGCCCGGCGCGCCGGTGGTCGTACGGTCGGCGGGAGACTTGGTGTCGATCATGCTCAGTCCACCGACGCGTTCTTGGTGGCTTCCTTCACGAGGATGGAGCCGACGCCGTACTTGTTGTAGATCCGCAGGAGGGTGCCCTCGTCGATGAGGGACTGCAGCGCCTTCTGGATCGCGTCCGTCAGCTCGGGCAGCTGCTTGCTGATCGCGATGCCGTTGGGCGTGGCGTCGTAGCCGCCGGACGCGGCCGGGTCCTCGACCAGATCGAAGGCCTTGCCGGCGTCGGCGGTCTTGGCGACCCAGCCGGCCGCGGGCTTGGTCAGGACCTGGGCGACGACCTTGCCGGAGCGCAGGGCGAGCTGGGCGTCGGAGTCCTTGGGGAAGGTCTGGATCTCGATCTTCCCCTTGCCCGCCTTTCCGCAGGCGTCCTGATGGGCCTTCAGCAGGTCGAGCTGATGGGTCGCGGCCTGGACGGCGACCTGCTTGCCGCACAGGTCGTCCAGCGTGGTGATCTCGGCGGGGTTGCCGTCGGCGACCAGAACGCCGGAACCGGACTGCGAGTAGTCGACGAAGTCGACGACCTTCTGCCGCTCCTTGTTGTCCGTGATCGCCGACATCGCCGCGTCGAACTTTCCGGCCTGGATGGCCGGGACGATCCCGTCGAACTTCTGCGGCGTGAACGCGAACGTGACACCGAGCTTCGCGCCGAGTGCCTGGCCCAGGTCGTAGTCCAGACCCGTGAGGGTGCTCTCGCCCTCCTTCACGAACATCTCGAAGGGCGGGTAGGGCACGTCGGTGGCCACCCGGACGGTACCGGCCTCCTTGATCTTGGCCGGAAGCAGGTCGTGGAGCGCCTGGTCCTTCTTGATCTTCACCCCGGCAATGGTGGCCTTTTCGCCAGCTGCCGCGGCGGTGTCATCACCGCCTCCACAGGCGGAGAGCGTGGCGAGGGTCGTGGCCGCCAGGGCGGTGGCTACGACGCGGTGGGCAAGGCGAGCGTTCATCGCGGTGGAACCTCTCAAGGGGGAACTCTGCCGACGGATTCCAGCCGTCAGCCGCACATCAGCGAAGTTACAGATCAATCCGCAGATTGACTAGATGTACTTCACATTACGTTCACGTAACGCGGCCGCTTGCCCGTGCTCACGGGGCTCTGTACTGCGAATTTATGACTCCTGGACGGTCACGTCCCAGCAAAGTCGTCATACATCTTCCCGTCAGAGGCGATGACTTGTAAGTTCCGCTACCAACCTCATCGGCTTTCGGCCAGGCGACATCCAGCCGACCGACGAGGCACCGTTTCCCTCCCTCAGGAGCCCCTCATGTCGTCACGTCTGTCCCTCAGTTCCACCGCCGCAGCGGTCGCGCTGCTCTCGGTCGCCCTCACGCTCACCGCCCAGGAGCCCGCCCACGCCAGCGCGAACAGGATCCGCCTCGGCAACCCCTCGGACGTCAGCCGCACGTCCTGGAACGGGCCGGCCTTCACGATGAACGGCGCCGGAGCCGTCATCCCCGCCTCCATGAGCCGCGCCGTCAACGACATCACCGGCGGCACGGGAACGATGGACGTGGTCGTCCTCGCGGGCTCGGCACCGACCTCGGGAAGCGCGACGCCCGAGTGCGACACGGTCATGACCCTGCCGGGCGTGAACTCCTGTACGACCTGGACGCTCACCGCCGCCAACGACGGCAACAACAGCCAGGTCAACACCGACGTCCGCAACGCCGAGTTCGTCTACTTCGCCGGCGGCGACCAGTGCCGTTACACCGCGTGGAAGGGCACCGCGCTGGAGGCCTCCGTCGAGTCCGTCGTCGCGAAGGGCGGCGGATCCGGCGGCGGCAGCGCCGGCCACCACATCAACAGCCCCATCGTCTACGACGCCTGCAACGGCAGCGTCACCAGCGCCGAGGCACTCGCCAACCCCTACGACCGCTACATCAGCTTCACCACCGGCATGTTCCAGTGGCCGAACTACGCGGGCGTCATCAACGACTCCCACTTCGTGACCCGCGACCGGATGGGCCGCACCATGTCCTTCCTCGCCCGTGCGGTGAAGGACGGTCTCGCCCCCGGCGGCGCGGCCTGGGGCGTCGGCGTGGAAGAGGGCGGCGGCTCGCTGTACCTCGACCGCAACGGCATGGCCACGCAGTACGGCAAGGACGCCTACGTCGTCCTCGCCGACCACCAGCCCGAGCAGGCCGTGGACCGCAAGCCCCTGACGTACTCCGGATTCAAGATCTGGCGCCTGACGCCGGGCTCGACCTTCGACTTCAAGAACCGTCCGACCTGCGGTTACTACCTCCGCAGCGTGAACAACGGAGTCGCAGACGCCAACCTCTACACCGGCACCCCCCAGACGAACTGCGGCAGTCAGAGCGGCGGCAGCACGCTGGTGGAGACCGAGCCGAACGACACCCGTGACGCCGCCGACGACGCCACGACGCTCGCGTCGCCCGGGACCGTCACGGGCTCCATGCAGTCCACGACCGACCGCGACTACTTCAAGGTCAGCCTGAACTCCGGCCAGACCGCCTCGGTGAACTGCGCCGTGCCCAGCGCCTACGACGCCGACCTCTACTGGCTGGACTCGACCGGCAGCACGCTGGAGCGCTCCGTCAACAACGGCGTGGGCTCGGACGAGTCGGTCTCGTTCACCCGCACCACCGCGGGCGCCGGCACGTACTACCTCGAGCTGGAGGCATACGCCGGCTCGGGAACGGCCTCCTACAGCTGCAGCGTGACCAAGAGCTGACCCCTCCCTGTTACACCGCGCGCCGCACCTGGCTCTGGAAGTCTCAAGGACGCACGGTGGTCCTGACCGGCAGTCGAATGCCGGTCAGGACCACCGTTCTGCGCGGCGCGCGGGGCGGGGAGGCGAGGCCTCCGGTCGCCGGCGCAGCGGGGCGTGGCGCCCCTGACACGGGCAGGACGGAACCGGACGGGGCCCCTGGGGGGCCACCCCTTCTCGACAGGTTGGCGCGGACCTCCTTCCACGTCGCCGGTCAGCAGGGATGGGCCAGGGTCCACGGGTCGAGGCGCGCTTCCAGCTCCTCCTCGGAGAGCAGTCCCCGGCGCCTGGCGAGTTCCCTCACGGACAGACCGGTGTCGAGGCTCTCCTGCGCCAGCTCGGTCGCACGCTGGTAGCCGATGACGGGATTGAGGGCCGTGGCGAGACTCGCGGAGCCTTCGACCAGCTCGCGAAGGTGCTGCTCGTTCGCCTCGATGCCCTGGACACACCGCTCGGCCAGCAGGCGGCTCGCCGCGTCGAGGCGGTTCAAGGAGTTGAGCAGCAGGTGCACGATCAGCGGCTCGAAGGCGTTGAGCTGGAGTTGGCCGGCCTGGGCTGCCGCGCAGACGGAGGCGTCGACACCGATCACCTCGAAGCACACCTGGTTCACGGCCTCCGGGATGACGGGATTGACCTTGCCGGGCATGATGCTGGAACCGGCCTGGAGGGCGGGCAGCCTGATCTCACCCAGGCCCGCTCTGGGGCCGGAGCACAGCAGCCGCAGGTCGTTACAGATCTTCGCCAGCCGGACCGCGTACTGCTTCAGCGCGCTGGAGAGCTGGAGGAAACCGCCCATGCCCTGCGTGCCCTCGATCAGGTCGCGGGCCGGGCGCACGGGGAGGCCGGTGATCGCGGCCAGGTGCGGCATCACCGCCTGGGCGAATCCCGCCTCCGCGTTGAGACCGGTCCCGATGGCCGTCCCGCCCAGATTGACCTCGAGCAGGGCGCCCGAGGCCCGGGTGATCACTTCGGCGTCGTCCCGGACAGTGAGCGCGAAGGAGTCGAACTCCTGCCCGAGGGTCATCGGCACCGCGTCCTGGAGCTGCGTCCTGCCGAGCTTCACCGTCTTCGCGAAGGTGCCGCCGCGCTCCGTGAAGGCACCGGCCAGCACGCTCATGCCGTCGAGGAGCCGGCCCGCGGCCGCGTGCAGGGCGAGCTTGACAGCGGTCGGGAAGGCGTCGTTGGTGCTCTGCGAACGGTTGACGTCGTCGTTGGGGTGCAGGTGGCCGTAGGCGCCGCGCTCGCGGCCGAGCAGCTCCAGGGCGCGGTTCGCGATGACCTCGTTGGCGTTCATGTTCGCCGACGTGCCGGCCCCTCCCTGGAACACGTCGACCACGAACTGGTCATGGAGCCGTCCCTCACGAATCTCCTCGCACGCCCGGATGACGGCGTCCGCCTGTTCAGAGGTGAGCACACCGAGATCCCGGTGTGCCGCGGCAGCGGCCGCCTTGACCGCCGCGAGTGCCTCCACCAGCTCGGGATGCGCCGACAGGGCGATGCCAGTGAGCGGGAAGTTGTCGCGAGCGCGCAGCGTGTGGATGCCGTAGTAGACGTCTTCCGGCACCAGGCGGTCACCGATCAGGTCGTGCTCTGTGCGCTGCAAACTCACTGTCGCGGCCTCCGGTCTCTCTGGGGCAGCACACCCTGCCCCCCAGTACCAATCATTACACTCAAGCATTCAAGAGCGCTATACGGAATACGCGTTACTTGCAACGGGTGCCCGTCGACAGCGAAAGGGCGGACGCAGGGGACGCCCACGGGCGGGGCGGTACACAACAGCCGACCCTCGACGAGGTCACGCCGCCTCGGCAGGACCGGCCGACCGCCCGGTCAGAGGCTGCGGCTGATCATCGAGAGCGTCACATCGAGGGCGAGCCGGACGTCACGCTCGGGCAGTTCACGGAGTGGTCCGTCGATGAGCAGATGACTCAGCCCGCGGACCGCGGACCAGGCCGCGTACCCGGCACCCTGCCGCCGGTCGGCCCAGCGCCCCTGCCCGTCAGGGCGTCCTCAGGACAGAACATCGTTCTCGGAACGGCCTGTCTGGACGCCCTGGCGATCACCCTCGACACGACGATCGTCGACGTCACGCCTTCCGAGCTCAGCCGGCAGCTGGACGTCTCGACGCGTGACCTGCACTGGATCGTCGGCGCCTAGAACCTCGCCTTCGCGTCCCCGCTCCTCACCGCCGGGGCGGTCGGCGACCGCTTCGGCCGACGCCCGGCCTCCTGGCAGGCCTCACCGGCAGGCGTCGCACCGTCCCCACCGGCATGGGATCCGCAAAGGGCCCCCGCGCGCCGAACACCGCGGACGGCACACAGGGCCCTTCTCGCCGACCGGCCGGAGACGGCGAGAGCCACTCCTCCACCTCGGGGCCGACGCGAGCCACTCGGCTCCTGGCGGCGACATTGCCACCGCTTCCAGGCGATAGCGGCGCCGGCTCCTACTGCGCTGCCGAGGATCTGCGATGGCATGTTTGCGAGGAGCCCTTCGAGGGCGAGGTTCAGCAACTCGTGCATGTCAACTTCCCCTAAGTCGTGGTGACTTGCTCTGTGAGACCAGGGTGCACGAGGCTGTGACCTGCTAGGACGCATGGAGACGGACAGCTACGGATTCCCACGAACCCGAACGTAATACGAAGCAATCCGACGGCTGCGTACGAGGTGAGATGCTGGTGGACGGTTCTGGACGGTTCTGGACGCAGGGGGCGTGTTATGGGGAAGCCGGGTCTGTTCAAGAGGCCGGAGTTGCCAGAGGGGCCGCTGAAGGCTCTGAATGATGCGCTGCACACACTTCACCTCTGGGCGGGGCGACCGTCTCTGAGTGTGATGCTCCAGGCCATGGATGCGTCGACACGGGCCTCGCGAAGCACACTCCATGCCGCGTTCACCAGCCCGGTACTACCGAGCCGGGACGTCTTGGACTCACTTGTTGAGGTCTTGGGTGCGCGTGCCCGCAGAACCACTCCAGAGGAGCAGATCGATCGGTTCGATGCCCTGTGGCAGGCG
Organism: Streptomyces sp. NPDC023157; assembly: GCF_055560575.1. Classification (NCBI taxonomy): domain Bacteria; kingdom Bacillati; phylum Actinomycetota; class Actinomycetes; order Kitasatosporales; family Streptomycetaceae; genus Streptomyces; species Streptomyces sp. NPDC023157. Next base: position 427,468 of record NZ_JBVHIL010000008.1, on the reverse strand, counting down.
GCGGCAGTGGACGAAATCGCCGAACTCGTCGCAGACGTGCCGTCGCTCCCCGTGGAGCTTCAGGAGTCCGTAGCGGAGGCTGTGCGGGGCGGGCTTGAGTATTGGAAGCTGCCAGGAATGTTGCCTGAGGGGCTCAACGTGCCGACACAGCCCACCGTGCGACCTGAGCATGGAAGTGAGTCGCGCGACCTCCGAGAGCACCTTTGGGCATCGAGCCCCGACACCGTCGCTGACGTTCTCGTCTTCTTGAGGGACATTCGGGCGCGCGAGCAGGAAGAGCCGCAAAGGGGAGGGGAACTGGTACTGGCTAAACTGATGCTGGATCAGGGCCTCTTGAAGGACTTCTCCGGGATCATGGAGAACTTCCGAGACCAGCGCGAGTCTCTCGCCACGATCCGCTTGGATCCCTCCGACGTCGGGGGTGCGAAGACCGTAGACCAAGACGATCAGGCTCTCCATGCATACCGCGTCTCGCCATGGGAGCGCGACGTTATGCCCCCAGGCCCAGCCGGCCACGGAGGACATCCGCTCGCTTGACGCAACCCCTCCATCGCAGATCCGGATGATGCAATGCGTGCGGGCGGCGGTCAGGTCGTGGGCCCGGCTCGGGAGAGCCAGTGAGACCCGCAACACGTGCCCGCCCGGCTCGGTGGCGACCTGGACGCTCACGCCGTGCCGGCGGTGCTTGACTGAGTAGTCGGCGCGGCTGTCGCCGACGCGGTCACACTCATCCTGCCGGCGGTCTCGGAGGACGGAAAGCCGTTCGACCCCGGCACGCCGTACCGCGTGCGGGTGATCGCCCCGGGCGGGGCCTCCATCCGGTGCGGTGCCCGGGCTCACGTTGGCAGGTGTCGCCTCCCTGGAACGGACGAAGGGGCCGCTGGACGCGCTCGTCGTCTCGGGCGGGCTGGGCGTCGGACGGTTCGCCGCGGACCCCCGCCTCGTCGGCCACGTCCGGCGCCTCAGCCGCGTAAGCCGCCGGGTCGCATCGGGCTGTACGGGCGCGGCCGTGCTGGCCGCGGCAGGTCTCCTCGACGGCCGACGGGCCACCCCCCACTGGCAGTTCGCCCCACACCTGGCGGACACCTACCCGGATGTACGGGTGGACCCGGCGCCCCTGTGGATCCGCGACGGCAACGTGTACACGTCGGCCGGCATCACCAGCGCGCTGGACCTGACCCTGGCCTCCATCGAGGGGGACCACGGCCCGGAGCCGGCGCGCCGGGTGGCCCGGCACCTCGTCGTCCACATGCAACGACCCGGCGATCAGCGTCAGATGAGCGTGTTCACCGCGGCACCGCCGCCTCGCGAGGGCTCCGTCCGCGTCCTCGCGTCCTCCATCGCCGCGCACCCGAACGACGACCTGAGCACGCCCGCCCTCGCCGCTCGCGTCGGGAAGACCCCCCGTCACCTCACCCGGCTCTTCACCAGGTACCTCGGGGAGCCGCCCGGCCGGTACGTCCGGGGCGTACGCACGGAGACGGCCGCACACCTCCTCCTGTCGAGTTCGGTCCAGGCGAGCGCCGTGGGGCGCACCTCCGCAGCGGTGCGCCCCGGAGGCGGTCAACCGGTCGGCAGGCCCAGCCCGTAGTAGGTGACGTGGTAGCCGTCCACGTACCCCGCCTCGCCACCGATGATCAGGTCGGTGGGATCGCTCGCCCCCGCCGCCCTGGCCGTGGCCACGAGCATCTCGGCGAGTGCGCGGCCCTTCGGCTCGCCGGGGCCGCCCGCGTCCACCCGCCACACCGGATCGTCGTCACCGAAGACCGATGCCGTGTGCGGGAATTCGGCGACCGTGCCCCAGCCGAGTGCGGCCGGATCGATGTCGTCCGGAGCGAAGCAGGCGATCGAGAGCCGGTCACCGCACACCACGTCGAAGAGGAGGGGTGCGCTTCGACCGTCGCGCCCGTAGAACGGCATCCCGATCCGGATCCCCAGGGCGCTGGTTTCGGCAGGAAGCACCCCCAGGAACTCCCCCAGCGTGCGGGTGACGGTCTCCCAGCTACGGGCGGTCCAACCGCCGGGGAAGCCGAGGCCGACGTTGGCCTGGTCGCGAGTGCTCCCGAAGAATCCGCTGATCGCGTGCTCCTCGCCACTGCCCTGACGCCAGAACCAGCTCTCGGCGGGGCCGGTGGGCTGCAGGACCAGCTCCGGACCCGACTTCCCGGCACGCAGTTCGAGCGTGTCCGGCCGACCGCGCCAACGCAGGAAGGGAGCGCCCCAGAGCGGCTCGCTGTCGTAGAACGGGCCCATGTCACCGTGCGAGCCCATGATGGACGGCTTGCCCAGCGCCGCGGTCACTTCCTCCTTCGCGGCGAGGAAGGCCGCAGCCTGAGCCGCGGCGTCCGGCCCGGGAACAGCCACCGGGACCGCGAGCTCCACGTACGACTCGCCGTCGACGTGCCGCTTCTCGTAATCGCCGACCGGGCGCAAGCGGGCATCTCCCGAGGACCGGCCAGTGATCAGCACGGGAGCGTCCGACGTACCGCCCCAGGCCCACCCCAGTTCGGCCGCCACAGCCCTCACACCTTCCGGTGTCCAGCCGTCCGTGTCCAGCGCGACGAGTCGCCGGGCGAGGTCCCCGACGGACTCCTCGGCCGCGCTTCCCTGTTGTACGTTCATCGGACCATCGTGCCGCATCCCAGGCTCCCCGCAGGTCGCGCACCGGCAGCCGGTCTCCCCGGCTTCCCCTCCCCAGGTGCCGGCGCACTCCTGGTCCACGCCGGCTGGGCGTACGGCAGCCCGGGTGCGTCCTCCGCCGTGGTGGCCGAGTCCCCGAAGGAGCTGCTGAGGGCGTTCGGCACCGACTACCAGCGGGAAGCGGGGATGGCCCCCACGTCGTGGGGGCCATCCGCTTCGGCTATGGGTGTGCGCTTACGGCGCCACCTTCAGGAGCTTGTTCGCCGTGCCGGAGGAGGCGTTCTTGATGGCGTCCGGCGTGGCCGCCCCCGTCAGTGCGGCGGCCGTGTCGGCGGGCGTCGCCGTCGGGTGGGCCGCCAGGTAGAGGGCCGCGGCCCCCACCACGTGCGGCGTGGCCATGGACGTGCCGGAGATCGTCTTGACGCCGGTGTCGCTGTCGTTCCAGTCGGACGTGATGTCCGAGCCGGGGGCGTACAGGTCCACCACCGCACCGAAGTTCGAGAAGTCCGACTGCTCGTCGTCCTTGGTGCTGGACGCCACGGTGATCGCCTCGGGCACCCGCGCCGGCGAGCCCTGGCCAGCGTCCGAGGACTCGTTTCCGGCGGCGACCGCGAAGGTCACGCCGGAGGCGATGGCGCGCTGGACCGCCGCGTCGAGCGCCTCGTCGGCGCCGCCGCCGAGGCTCATGTTGGCGACCGAGGGGCCGGAGTGGTGCTGCGTCACCCAGTCGATGCCCGCCACGACTTGCTCGGTGGTGCCGGAGCCGTTGTCGTCGAGCACCCGTACGGCGACGATCTTGGCTTTCTTGGCGACGCCGTGGGAGGTTCCGGCGATGGTTCCCGCGACGTGGGTTCCGTGGCCGTTGCCGTCGTCGGCCGAGTTGTCGTTGTCGACGGCGTCGAAGCCGTGGGTGGCCCGGCCGCCGAAGTCCTGGTGCGAGATCCGGACGCCGGTGTCGATGACGTACGCGGTGGCGCCCTCTCCCCCGCCGTCCGGGTACGCGTACTTCTCGTCGCCGGCCGTCTCGGTCTGGTCGATCCGGTCCAGGCCCCAGGACGGGGGCTTCTCCTGCGTCTCCTTGATGCTGAAGCGCTTGTTCTGCACGACCGTGTCGACGGCCGGGTCGGCGGCGAGCCGCTTGGCCTCCTGGACGGTCAGACCCGAAGCCGAGAAGCCGTTGACCTTGGAGCCGTAGGCGCGCTGGAGGGTTCCGCCGTACTTCTTCGCGAGGTCCGCCTTGTTCGCGGATGCGTCGAGGATGACGACGAAGCTGCCGTCGACGGCGCCCGGGGCGCCGAGTCCGTACACGGTGCCCTCGGCCGGGGCGGCCGCCCCGGCGAGGTTGCCGGCGAACAGCGCCGCGGCGGCGGCACCTGCCACACCTGTGGCTATGGCCGTGTTGCGAAGGCCGCGCGATCGCTTGTGAGTTGCCATGAAAGGGGATCTCTCCTCGTGTTGACGTGTGGGGCGTCAAACGTTCGAGGGAACCCTGTTCGGGTTGGCGGGAGCAAATCAAGACCGAACCCGGGGTAAGCGGTTATTCAACAAGGTTTCTTAATAGACCCTCCGCATCGCCTCCACCTCGCACACGTCGCCACGCCAACCCCTCCCTGAAATGGCCACGTTCTGCGAACCTCGGAGAAGCAAGGAGAGTTGACGTGGAGTCAGTGACCCAGGCGGGTGCTGAGCCAGGCGGCCTGACGTGTCAGGTGGTCCCGTCCGGGACTACCGGTGGCCTTCCTCGCCGCCTCCACACCGTGGCGCGCCGCCGCCGCAAGATCGCTGTCGCGCACCATGGATTCCGTAGGTCCATCACGGGGAAACCCTGCTGAACCAGTCGAACCCGGAAGGAACCGGTGTGCGGCGTTGGCTACGAGCCGTACAGCGGGCGGTGACATCAGCTTTGCCGGAGCCGCGCAGGAAGGAGACCGTGGGCGAGGCGTCTGCACCCTTTACAAGCCGGTGATCGATGCCATCCCGGCCACGGACCAGACCCCCGCCGCGGAAGAGCGCCGAACGCCCAAAACCCTTGCAGCGTGCACGTGTTCTGCTGACACACTGAGGCCGAAGCGCGGAACCGCACAGAGGACCCAGACGCCCATGCTGAACCCACTCGACGCTCCAGACACAGTGTCAGCCGCAGCCGGAACACTCGAGGACCTACTCGACGACGGCAACCCATTCGTGTCGTCCATCGAGCTGTCCCCTGTCATCCCAGTGGCTGGGATATCGCCCGGTCATGACTGGTTGAAGGGTCTCGCTCAAGCCGTGTACGACGCGGGAGCCAGTGGACACCAGGTAGGAACGTCGGTCGTCCCGTTCGAGTCACCACGAGCCTGGCGGGACATTCTCCGCCGAGAGGTGACCGACGGGTTCATGCAGCCCGCCAACAGGTGGCCAGACACCAGCCTGCGCAATCCCGTCGAGATCCGGCGGGCAGGCGAACTCGCCGACGGCATCGCCGACCTCATCGAAGCCCATCTGGGGCCCGTCCGAACCTCCGGTGACGTCGACGGCCCCCGCATCGGCATGGGCACCATATGGTCGCGCCAACTCCTGTTGGTCACCAGCGACTGGGCCACCATCCTCTTCCTCGGGATCGATGACTGAGCATCTTCAGCTTCGCCCCTCCAGGGTGAGGGCGGCTCGGACGACTGACGTCATGGCGTGGGGGTGAGCTGACTCCGGCCAACTGGCTCGAAGTTTCCGAGAGGAGGTCGGCAAGGAAGCGCAGGAACAGGGCGGTTCGGTCGGTGTACCCGACGGCCTGGGCGCGCGGCTGTTTGACGCACGGTCACCAGGCTGAGGAGCCGGCACTGTGCTTCGGGCCGGAAGATGGTCGCGGGGGTGGGAGGCAGGTTCGAAGTAGCATCCCTGCAAGTTTCTCCGGTCGGCACTTCGCCACCCCCGTCGTAGAGCAGTCGGACAGAGGCATCCATGCACAGAGGGCAGAGGACGATGAGTGTGGCTGAGAGTTGGTCCCGCGTGATGGCTCTTCTTCAGCAGCACGCGCCGGCCGATCACGCGGACCTCCCAGGGCCCGCTACTGAGCAGACGCTCGCGGCCGCCGAGGAACGGATGGGGATCTCGCTCCCTGAGGATCTTCGGACGTGGCTGCTGCAGAACAGTCTGGACCTTCCAGAGGAAGACGCCGACGACGAAGTGGCATGTTGCGGCTTCGACGGGTTCCCGGACGAGGGAAGCTTCTTCCTGGGCATCCGGGCGATGGAGAAGCTCCACGCGAACCGCTCTACCCACTGTGGATTCGACCCTCCGGACCAGCCGGACGATCCGTTCTGGCGCAATGAGTGGATCCCGTTCCTGTCGGACCAGGACGGCTGGATGGGAAAGTTCATCGATGTGCGGGACGGGCGTGTCGGCAGCTGGTTCGTGGGTGAGGTCACGGTCACGGGCGAGTACGAATCGATGGCCCAATATTTCGACTCCGTAGCCGAGATGCTGACGAAGATCGCCGATGGAAACCATCCGGTCTGCGCGGTTGCCGAAGGCCGACTCGTCTGGTCGTGAGGCGCTTGTTCACCGCATGCCGGCCATCGCCAGTCCGTCCTCACCTGGACCGCAATGAGCTTCGTCAGCGTTGCCGCTCCAGGGTGAGGACGCCGCGACGATGACGGTCATGCGGCTGGGGCTGCAGCGGGCTTGCGGAGGATCCGCGAGGACCTTGAGTCGCGCGATGCTGCGTTCGACCGGTGCTCGTGCCGCTGACCGGGCCCGGTTGACCGTTCGCCGGGTCCCGGTGAGGTCCCGGTTCGGGAGCCTCTGATCGGTGTGGTCACCCAGGGGCCGGCCCCGATACAGGCGCGGTCGGCGAGGGTCAGAACACCCTGGCGTTCGCAGATCCGGATGATGCGGTGGGTGCGGGCCGCGGTCAGCTCATGGGTACGGCCGGGCAGCGCGGGCGAGATCCACAGCAGCTTGCCCGAGGGGTCGGCTACGACCTGTACGTTCACGCCGTGACGAACGTGCTTCTGGGAGAAGTCGGCCCGGCTGTCGCCTGCACGGGTGCACTCGGCGAGCGTCCCGCCGAGCAGGACGTCATCAGGATCCTCTCGCGCAGGACACGCAGAAGGCCGGATGCCCGGCCGGACAGGTGCTGGACGACGGCTTGGACGTGGGCGTGGGCGGTGCCGACGGATACACCGAAGCCGGCAGCGATCTGCGCGAGCGTGTCGTACCGGCGCGGGTAGACCAGGCCCACGAGTGCACCCTGGTGGGGCGGCAGCGTGCGCCGTCGGCCTTCCTCGCGGGTAACGATGAGCATCGAACCACTCGACCACCGCATGAGGCAGGTCAAGTGCGGCAGGACGGGGAACCAACTAGGCTCCTGTGCTGATGAGTTGATACATCGAACATCTCTCTCAACGGCACAGGAGCCTCGTGCGTTGCGACACATCGGCCCCTCGCCCGATCCCTGGCCACTCTGAAAGAGCCGAGCCGACTGCCCGGCTCCGGTTCTGGTGAGTCAGCGGGCGAGGGAGACGGCGAAAGGCTTGAAGCCGTGTCGCCGCAGGATGTGGGGCACGAGCAGGATCACGGCCTCGGTGGCGCGGGCTGTGGTGATGTCGCCGAGGTCCTCGATCCGTTCGGGCTGCCAGCCCAGGTCTCCGAGCAGGCCGGTGACAGTCTTCTTCGCGTGTCCGTCGTTGCCCGAGAGAAAAGCGGTCGGTGGGGTGGCCAGGGTTTCGGGAGCGGTCATGACCATGAAGAGCATGGTGTTGAAGGTCTTGACCACGTGAGTGTCGGCAAGCGCGGTCTGGAGCTTCTCGGCGAGGCTGCTGCCGGGGTAGCACAGGTCGCCGGGCAAGCCGCCAGCGGCGGCCTGGGTGGCATTGGAGACATCGATGAGGATCTTTCCGCAGACCTCGGTACGCAGGCGACTGAGGCGCTCCAGGGGACTTTCCCCGGGCGTCGCGTTGATCACGAGGTCCGTGGTGCGGGCGGTGGTGCGCTGGTCGGCGAAGGCGATCCGCGGGACGACAGCAGCCATGCGGGCAGCGGCGTCTTCAGGGCTCCGGACGCCAAGGGTGACATGGTGTCCGGCTGCTGAGAGCTTGCCGGCGAGGTTGGCGCCGACGCGCCCGGCACCCAGAATGCCGATGCGGGTCATGCGGTGACACTCCTGGCGGTGCGGGGGCGGGAAAGAGCGGAGACGTCCGGTCAGACGATCGGCGAGAGGACCTTCAGGGCGGCGTCGTGGATGCCAGGGGCGGCGGCCAGGAAGTCTCGGCTGCCGGTGTTCCAGGGTTCGCCCGCCAGGTCGGTGACGGTGCCTCCGGCCTCGGCGACCAGCAGGGCGCCCGCGACCAGGCCGGAGCGGACGTCCGAGAACTGCCAGAACGCGTCCATGCGTCCGGCGGCGACGTGGATGAGCTGCATCGTGGCGGGAACGGACACGCGCACGACCAGGCCGTTGACGAGCATGGCGGTAACAGAGTCACCGATCCGCCGGAACGTGCGCTTGTCCTCGCCGGGCTTGGCCTGACCGGTGCCGACGAGCGCGGCGCCCAGGTCGGTCTTGGCCGACACCTTCAGCGGACGGCCGTTGAGGCGGGCGCCGCCGCCGGCGACGGCGGTGTACGTGTCGCCCGTCAGCGGCAGGTGGACAACGGTGAGGACCGGCTGGTTGTCGCTGACCAGGGTGGCGGTGACGGCCCAGTCCTCCATGCCATGGACGTGGTTGATGTTGCCCTCGGCGGGATCGACGACCCACCACTCCCCCGCCGGGAGCGCACCGCCGGCGAGCTCGTCCTCAGCCCACCGCGAACCCGGCCGGACCCTCAGCAGCGGTTCCCGCAGCACGCCCAGCACCGCGTCGTCGTTGGCGTGGATCTCGCCGACGATCTCGTCCAGGCCCACGCCCCGGGCGTACGAGGTGGAGCGGTCGCGCAGTACGAGGCCGGCGGCCTTCACCGCGGCGATGACGTCGGCCAGGAACGCCGCGTCAGCGTCGAAAGGCATGGCTGTGCTCATGGTGGTCTCCCAGGAGATCGGCAAAGGGGAAGCGGCGTTGGTGGTGGTCTCGCCCCCGCACCTCGAAGGTAGGACGCCCGATTGTTAACAACAAGTGCATGGTTGGCACTTGTAGAGTTACTGTCATGCAACTGGATCTGAACCTGCTCACAGCGCTGGACGCCCTCCTGGAAGAGGGCAGCGTCGCCGGCGCGGCAGCTCGCCTCCACGTCACCTCGCCGGCGATGAGCCGTTCCCTGGGCCGCATCCGCAAGGCCACCGGTGACCCCATCCTGGTCCGCACCGGCCGCAGCATGGTGCCCACCACCCGCGCGCTGGCCATGCGCACCCAGGTCCACACCCTCGTGCAGCAGGCCCACCAACTTCTGTCCGCGCAGCAAGAACTCGACCTGTCGAACCTGGACCGGGTGTTCACCGTGCGCTGGCACGACACCCTGACCGCCGCTTGCGGCACCACCTTGACCACGGCCGTCCGCCATCAGGCCCCCGGCGTCCGACTGCGACTGCCGGCCGAACCCGGGACGGACGACGCCGAGCTGCGCCGGGGTGAGGTCGACCTCGAATCGAGTTCCAGCCCCCCGACACTCCCCGACATCCGCCACCGCCTCGTCGGCACGGACCGGATGGTCGTCGCCGTACGACCCGGCCACCCGCTCACCGAAGGCCCGCTCAGCCTCGAGACCTACGCAGCCGCCGAACACCTCACCGTTTCCCGGCGCGGCCGCCTGCGCGACCCGATCGACGACGCCCTGACCGCACACGGCCTCCAACGACACGTCGCCGCCGCCGGCCCCACCGCCGCCTTCGCACTCCAACTCGCCCTCACCACCGACCTGGTCGTCACCCTCCCCGACGCCGTCACCCGCACGGCCCGCAAACAACTCGGCCTGACCACACTGCCGCCGCCGCTCCCTCTACCCGACGTCCCCCTCTACCTGCTGTGGCACCAGCGCTACGACAACGACCACGCCCACACCTGGCTGCGAGAGCTGACCAGCGAAACCGTCCAGACACTGTTCACACCACCGATCACCACCCCACACCCAACACACAGAGCCCAGGAGGGCATCTTGGACACCAAGTCCGCCGAGGCCAGGCCCGGCAAGTAGCCACCGGCCCAGGCCCAGGCCGAACCGCCAAACCCGGCTCAAAGCATCAAAGAGAACGAGGCCGGGATACGCCCGACCCAGCGGCCACAAACAGCAGTCACAGACCAGGCCAACGTCACGCCGGAACGCCTCGACCACCTCCTCGCGGATACCGCAAGCCCGCACCCCCACCCCCACCACCGGACGCCCAACGGCCAGCCGACGCCCTCCCGATCGGGCTACGCACGAAGGATCGCTTCTGACAGTGGTGCGGCGTGCGGCTACGGCCTGCGCGTCGGCTCTTGCAGGTCATCAGTGCGGCTCTTGACCCTCACGTGACGTCAGGCTGCATAGTCGGTGCCGTGGAAGATCACTGGACCGTGGGGCGCGTGGCCGAGCTGGCCGGCGTGAGCGTCCGCACGCTGCATCACTATGACGAGATCGGGCTCCTGCGTCCGTCGGCGCGGACCGCAGGTGGGTACCGGGCCTACTCGGACGGTGACGTCGAGCGGCTGCGGGAGGTGCTGGCCTACCGCCAGCTGGGCTTCGGGTTGCGGGAGGTTGCGGAACTGGTCGGCGACTCGTCCACCGACGCGGTCGCGCACCTGCGCCGACTGCGCGGGCTGCTGCTGGAGCGGCGCGATCGAGCTGACGCCATGGTGGCGGCCATCGACAGGGAACTTGAGGCACGGGTGAGGGGACTGAAGGTGACACCGGAGGAGCAACTGGGGATGCTCGGTGCACGGCTGTACGACGCGATCGGCGGCGCCTACACAGCGACGCGGCGTACCGAGCCACGGATCGCCGCGCAGATCTTGGACGCGCTCGGGGGCGCGCGGACGGTGCTGAATGTGGGGGCCGGCACCGGCTCCTACGAGCCGGCTGATCGTGAGGTGACCGCGGTTGAGCCGTCGGAGATTATGCGGCGTCAGCGGCCTGCTGGCTCGGCGCCGTGCGTGGCCGCCGCCGCGGAAAGCCTGCCGTTCGAGGACCGCTCCTTCGACGTCGCGATGGCCGTCTCCACTGTTCACCACTGGGGAGACCCGATAGCGGGGCTGCGCGAGATGCAGCGCGTGGCCCGCCGCGTGGTGGTGCTGACGTTCGACACTGACGAGCCCGGATGGCAGGACCGGTTCTGGCTTACCCGTGACTACCTGCCCGAGTTCGCCACCGTCCTCGCAGAATTTCCCTCACTTGCGGGGATGGCCGACGCGATTGGCGCTCGCAATGAGCCGGTGCCCATCCCGTGGGACTGCGCTGACGGCCTGTTCGAGGCGTATTGGCGCAGACCGGCGGCGTATCTGGAGGAGCACGTCCGCCGTGCGATGTCGGTGTGGACAAGGGTCGGGCCGGACGCAGAGCAGCGGGCGGTGCGAAGCCTCCGCGACGACCTCGACTCCGGCCGCTGGGCCGAGCGCAACAGCGACCTCGCCCACCTCGACACGGCAGACCTCGGCCTCCGTCTGCTCATAGCTTGAATAGGCACCGGCCCGGACTGAGCCGGGTTACTCCTCCTCGTCACCGTCCTCGGGTGCGTCTGGGTCGCGGAAGGGACACAGGCCCTGGCCGGGGACGCTGGCGGTGATGTTGAACAGGTAGCGGCCCAGGAAGTGGACGTGCCGGTCCTTGAGCGGGGAGAGCCGGGCGACGTCCTCGTCCTTGATGTCGTGGCCCTCGGCGCGGAGCCGGGCCACGGCGGCGTCGAGATAGCGGGTGTTCCACAGCGCATCCGGGGCAAACGGGTGAATGGGTATCGTTTGTGCAGGTAGAACGCTTGCGGTCGCGTCCGTGAGAGATCGGTGCCGGCGGGCATGTCATCGTCTGAGGCGGCGTCCGGGGCCAGCGTTCCGGGCGACTTCGCGTATCTGATCCTTCAACAGCTCCGGCGGATAGGCTCGACCAGGTCCGCGAGAGCGCCGAGGCCCTGGTTCTGGGCACCGAGGAGTCGTCGATGCACCATCCGGACCCGCGATATGCCGTTCGGCTTGCCACGTACGGGACCGTGGCCACGCGCCTGTCTCTGCTGAGTGATCGTCGGCTCGGTGAGGTCGTGGCTGCCGCCGACCCGCTCGGGTCCGGTATCGGCGGCAGGTCGGCGGAGCTGGACATCGATGGCACGCGGGTGTTCGTCAAGCGGGTGCCCCTGACGGACACCGAGTTGCGTCCGGAGAATGTGCGGTCGACGGCGAACCTCTTCGGACTGCCGATGTTCTACCAGTACGGGGTGGGCTCAGCGGGGTTCGGGGCCTGGCGAGAGCTGGCCGTGCATGCCATGACCACCAACTGGGTCCTCGGGAACGAGTACGTGGGCTTTCCGCTGATGTACCACTGGCGCATCCTGCCCGACTCCCCTCCCGAAGCGGTCGCCGACGAGTTCGGGGGCATCGACGGGGCGGTCGCGCACTGGGAGGGGTCATCGGCCGTGCGCGAGCGGCTGGAGGCCATCGGCCGGTCCTCGTCCAGCCTGGTTCTCTTCCTGGAACACTTCCCGCAGACACTCGGCGACTGGCTGCACGACTACCGGACTGCCGCGCCGGAGGGCAGGGAGAGTTCGCCGTACCCGTGGGTGGAGCAAGCCCTGACGCGCGGCACCGCCTTCATGAGCTCGCACGGACTCGTCCACTTCGACGCCCACTTCGCCAATGTCCTGACCGACGGCCAGATGCTGTACTTCGCGGACTTCGGCCTCGCCCTGAGTTCCGGCTTCGAACTGTCAGCGGCCGAGGCGGAGTTCCTCTCCGACCACCTCGCGTATGACCGCTGCCACACCGTGAGTCACCTGCTCCGCCATCACCTGCCCGATGGCCTGCGCGGCGGGATGGAACACGAGGCATTCTTGAGGGAGTGGGACGCAGGTCACTGGCCCGATGGCGTCCCGGGCGAGATCGCCTCGATCATCAACCGGCACTCCCGAGCTGCCGTGATCTTCGGCGAGTTCGCCCGTCGTCTGCTCACCGAGAGCAAGCGGACGCCGTTTCCGGCCGCCGAGGTCGGGCGGGCCTGGGGCCCTGCGGTCGCGGCACCCCACTGAGACCGGCCTTCGGCACAAGATCGCCGTCAGGACATCGCGGGACGGGTGACGTGCCGGGGACCGAGGCGGCGTCGCAGTTCGAGCATGGGCGGCAGCCCCTCAACGTCCCTGGTCGCCGCGCTCGCCCAGGCCGGCCCGGAGGCCGGGAGGTCGCGGAGGTCCTCGCCACGGTGAGACCGCCGACCGCGGCCCGCCAGCTCCTGGGACTACCGATCGCCGTGCCGTTGTGATTCCGACGGTGCCGGGGCGGGCAGTGGGCCGTGGCCTCCAGCGCCTCGCGGGGTGCGACCTGAGAGGGCACCGGGGCTTCAACGGGCAAGAGGGCGTGTCCGGTCGGCGGCGGAAGGGGCGACCGGCATCTACCCACAGGGACCCTGCGGGACGGCGTGCGCGACCTCCACCGGCTCCGGCACCGTGTCGAACGGGACACCGCTCACTCGGTCTTCAGGATCTCGGGCCTGCACTGACCGCTTCGTCGTCGAGTACGGCAGCGGCCTGGGCCGCCAGGTCGGCGGCGACCAGGCGCGCCTCAAGGGGCGGCGGTGCGGAGTCCGGCCCCGGGGTCATCATGAAGCGGCCCTGATAGCGGCCGTGGACGATCGCGCGCAGTTCGATCTCGCCGTCCGGCCAGCCCTGCCGCTCCAGGTCCCAGATCCAGCCGGCCACCTTCACCGTCCCGTCCGGGTCGAGGCGCGCCGGCCGCCCGATGAGCGTGCCGTACTCGAAGCGGCACGCCCGCAGTTCGAGCACCTCGATCAGCTCGTCCCGCACCCGTCGGACGACCTCGTCGGACGACGTGCTGAGACCGGCCAGCCGGCTCGTCCCGTGCAGCCGTTCCAGATGCGTGGCGTCCACGACCGCCACTCGTCCCATCGTCCGACCGTACGCGGCCAGCTGCGACACGATCAGGCCGACGAGCAAGAGCAGGACGGCGGTCTCGATGTCGGCCCGGTCGTGGATGTGGAAGCTCTGGTACGGCTCGGTGTGGAAGAAGTCGAACCACGCGGCGGCCGACAGGGCGGCGAGGGCACCGGCGAAGCGGTTGCCGAGGGCCGACACCGCGACGACCACCACGACGAGCACCAGCCCGAGATCGGTGTGCGTGACGGAGGTCCGCAGCGGCACGAGCGCGAGCGCGGCGCCGAGCGGTGCCAGGACTCCGGCGGCCACGGCGGCCGTGTCCCGAAGCGGAATCCTCATGACCCACCTCGCAAGATCCAGCCCCCCTCTGCCCCGACACCTCAAGCCTCCGCCCGGCGCTGCGCGGAGGGCACCGGGCGGAGGAGTCCTTGACGTATCCCTGACGGGGCAGGTGCTGACGTCAGTGTCCGGGTCAGCAGCGGAAGCGAAGCCGGCAGACGACGGCGTCCGTGTCGCGGCGGACTGCGTGGGCGACGACCGCGCCCCGCTGGTTCTGCAGGGCGCGCTGCCACAGACGCTCGGGTTCGGCCTCCGGGATGAGGACGGTGACCCGGGTACCCGCTTCGGTTGCGCGCAGGTCGCGTACGTAGGCGGTGATGGGCCGGCCGAGGGAGCGACGCTCGGACGGAAGCCGCACGAGGGGCACGCCCGGGTTCCACAGGGCCCAGTCCCGCTCCAGGGCCTCGGTGGCCGCCTGGTCCTCGTGGTCCGGGTGGCAGACGGTGAGGGCGCGCACCTCGTCGCCGAGGGAGACGGCGGCGGTGAGGGCCTCGCTGGTGACCCGGGTCAGGGAGGACACGGGCACCAGAACGAGGGAGCGCTCGCGGTGCGGGGCCTCCGGTATCCGGCCGACGCCGAGACGCTCGCCGATCTTCCCGTACGCTCGGTGCACGGCCTCGAAGGCGAGGACGAGCAGCGGCAGCGCGATCACGATCAGCCAGGCGCCGTCGTGGAACTTGGTGGCGGTGACGACGACCGCGGAGACACCGGTGAGGACGGCGCCGAGGCCGTTGAGCAGGGCCTTCGGCGCCCACTTGGGCCCCCTCTCCTGGCGCCAGTGCAGGACCATGCCGGTCTGGGCGATCGTGAAGCCGACGAAGACGCCGATCGCGAAGAGCGGCACGAGGGTGTTGGTGTCGCCGCCGGAGAAGACCAGCAGCCCGGCGGAGACGACGGCCAGCCAGACGACGCCGTGGCGGTGAACCTGCCGGTCGGCCTTGAGGCCGAAGACGTGCGGCAGGTAGTTGTCGCGGGCGAGGAGCTTCAGGAGCACCGGCAGCCCGCCGAAGGAAGTGTTCGCGGAGAGGGCGAGCAGCAGCATCGTGGCGAACTGGACGACGTAGAAGGCCCAGTTGTGCCCCAGGGAGGCATCGGCGAGCTGAGCGAGGACGGTGACGCCCCCGACGGGCTGGAGGCCGAAGCGGGAGATCAGGACGGACAGGCCGATCAGCATCACGCCGAGCAGCGCGCCCAGGGCGACCTCGGCGCGCATGGCGCGTCGGGCGGCGGGGGCGCGGAAGGAGGGCACCGCGTTCGCTATCGCCTCCACACCGGTGAGGGCGGAGCAGCCGGAGGCGAACGCCTTCAGGAGCAGCAGGGCGCCGACGGTGGTGGCGTTGTCCGCGAGGACGGAGGCGTGACCGTCCGAAGCGGCCGTGGAGACGGGGGCGTCACGGAACAGGCCGACGACGATCAGCGTCAGGATCGCGCCGATGAAGACGGCGGTCGGGAGGATGAAAGCGCGCGCCGAGTCGACGATCCCCCGCAGGTTCACGCCCGTGATCAGGACGAGTACGGCCAGGCAGATCCACAGGCGGTCGCCGTAGAGCCCGGGGAAGGCGGAGGTCAGTGCGGCGACGCCGGCCGTCACGGCCACGGCCACGTTCAGGACGTAGTCCAGGACCAGGGAGCCGGCGGCCACGAGGCTGGTCCGTCGGCCGAGGTGGGCCTTCGCCACCGCGTAGGAGCCGCCGCCGTCCGGGAAGGCTGCGATGACCTGCCGGTACGAGGCGACGAGGACGGCCAGCAGGGCCGCGATGGCCAGGGTGACCGGGAGCGTGAAGCCGAGGCCGTAGCCGCCGGCCGCGGCGAGGACGAGGACGATGGCCTCGGGACCGTAGGCCACGGAGGCCATCGCGTCGAGCGACAGGGCGGCGAGTCCGGTGACCGCGGTCAGCTTGTGGCGCGCACCGGTGTCAGGGGGCTCCTCGGCAACGGGTGCAGTCCCGTTCTCGGTGGTCAGCGCGGACATGCGGGTGTCTCCTTCGTACTCAGTTCCGCTCAGGGTGTCCCCCGGCCGGCGCGGTCCCAGCACTTCCTGGCGCGTTCTTTGCGCCGGGTGCCGCTCTCTTCACACGTTTTTGACACCTGGGCTCCGACGACGGCCGGTCATCCAGTACCCCGCAAGGGCTCCTCGGGCTGCGGTCGAGCCATGGGCCGGAACCATGCGCGTACACCCGCGGGCCTCCGGGTGCTACGCGAGTCGCCGTCGCTCGCCGCCGCACCGGCCGTATGCGTAGCCGGAATCGTCCTGGACCTCGTGTGGGTGCTCGGCCTGGGAGCGCGGCTCCTCATCGCGGCCATCCTGATGGAACTCGTCTACCGCCCGTGAGATCGCCGTGGACGGCCCCGGACACGCACGTGTAGAAGGTCTTCCCCGGGCACAGTGCCCGACCTCCCTGACGTCCAGAACGCTGCCTTCGGTCGTCCAGTACGCAGCCCGGAGCACCTCTCAGCGGGCCCCCCGGGACCCGCTGAGAGGTGCAGAAGGCGTGCCCCGGGCGCGAGGGACGTCTTGGGTGCGTGAGCTTTTCGGCGCCCTAGGCGATCACTCCGAGGTCTGACGCAGCACCATGCAGACGAAGCCGAAGCTGTCCCGGTACCCGTGCAGCCACTCCGAGCGGGCGGCGTTGGCCGTTTCCAGCGCCTGCGCGGCGGCCGGATGGGCGGGGTGGTCGAGTGCCCACGCGGCCAGGGAGCCCCAGCAGGCCCACTCGTAGGTGTCCAGCTCAGCCCGGGTGCTGACGTGGCAGTGGACCGGGGTCCAGCCGTCGGCGACGACGCGGTCGACCGTGGTCGCCAGGTCGTCGAGGTCACCGAAGATCTCCACGGCCGCCGGTGACGGGTCGCGGTCCCAGAACGACTCGCCGATCAGGACGCGGCCACCGGGAGCCAGGTGCTCGCGGGCTGCCGCGAGCGTGGGCAAGAGGCCGCCGTAAGCGTGCGTGGCACCGATGCTGATCACCAGGTCGAACGGCTGTGGGGAGACGAAGTCCGCGGCCGCCTGCCGGTGGAGGACCAGGCGCTCGTCGACCCCGAGTTCGCTCGCTGCCTGGCGGGCCCGCGTCAGGGCGACTTCGGACACGTCGACGCCTTCGGCGTGCAGGGCCGGGCGCGTGGCCAGAGCGCGCAGCAGCCATTCCGCCGTGCCGCATCCGAGGTCGAGGACGCGCTCGTCGCCTCGCGGCAGGCCGCGTTCGAGCAGCCGGCTGACCGAATCGTCACCGAGCGGGGACTTGATCGGGTGGTCGGCATGCGCAATGCCGGAGATCTGTTCACGGCTCATCGGCGCAGCCTCCACCGTTTCGAGGAGCAGTCTTGCGGCCACCGCCGTCCCGTCGGTGCGGATCGTGTCGGCGACGGCCTTCGCCCGTGCTTCCGTTTCGGGGGTCAGGGCTGTCGCGAGTGCGGCCGACAGGGACTCGACGGTCGGGGTCGGGCCGTCGTGGGCGGCTCCGATGCCGAGTTCGGCCACACGGCCGGCCCAGTAGGGCTGGTCCGCCATCTGGGGTACCACGACCTGGGGCGCGCCGGCCCGGGCGGCCGTCGTCGTGGTGCCCGCGCCGCCGTGGTGCACGATGGCGGCCACCCGGCGGAAGAGGGCCTGATGGTTGACCTCATCGATGGCGAGGCAGTCGTCCTTGTCGTCGGCCGGT
This sequence comes from Streptomyces sp. NPDC023157, assembly GCF_055560575.1. Classification (NCBI taxonomy): domain Bacteria; kingdom Bacillati; phylum Actinomycetota; class Actinomycetes; order Kitasatosporales; family Streptomycetaceae; genus Streptomyces; species Streptomyces sp. NPDC023157. The sequence goes on along the minus strand of NZ_JBVHIL010000008.1, from coordinate 409,862 downwards.
TCCAGGTCGGCCCAGCCGTGGGAGAGCAGGACACGGCGGCCCTGCGCGCGGATGGCCTCGATGGCAGCCCGAGTGACGTTCTGCGCGTCGCGCACGGGAATGCTGCCGAAGCCCACGTACACCGGTGGTGTTCCGGCGTTCAGGAACGCCTCCAGATCAGCCGGGAGCGGGCGTTCGTCCGGTCGGATCCACGCGCCGGTCTGCACCACGTCGAGGTCCGCAGGTTCCAGCCACGGACTCAGGACCGGGTCGGCAGCCAGCAACGGCCGATCGGTGAGGACGTGGTCGCGGACGCTGTCCACCGGGGGCAGGCCGATCGATGCCCGGTGCGTGTTGATCGCCGTGCCGAACAGAGCGTTCAGGTTCTCCGCGTTCAGCTCCCACAGCGCCCGGTTGCCGGTCGCCTCCGCTGGGACGGGCCGGCCCGGCCACGCCAGCGGGGGATGGTGTGGCGACGGCAGGAACGCCGGAAAGTAGGCCACGGACATGTAGGGGATGCCCAGCTGCTCCGCCACCGACCGCGCGGCGGCCATGGCCGGGATCAGGCCGGTCGCCACCACCACGTCACAGCCCTCTGCGGCCGCGGCGACCGCATCGTACGTGGAGGTGAGCAACGCGGCCGTGCGCTCGGCCAAGCCCTCCGCCGCCGCCGGCGCCGTGCCGGTCACCACTGCCTTCACGACCGGCCGCAACGGCCGGCCGATCGGTGCCAGCGGGAAGCCCAGGCTCTCCAGCGGCTCCGCGAAGTCCGGCGGCGCGCACACGCGCACCTCCGCGCCGAGCGCCCGCAGACCCACTGCGAGTCCCACCATCGGCTCGACGTCTCCACGCGACCCGTACGCCATCAACAACACACGCATTGAGCGGTTCTCATTTCCATGGGTGCCGGCCTGGGCCGGTGAATGTGAGGCAAGGCCGGGGCCTTGCCGGAAGCCTCGGGGGGACCTCGGGGGCGGAGCTGCGGCGGTCACCGAGCCCCGGCAGCTCACGGCTGCCCTGGGTACCGGGTACGGAGGCGACTGCGTCGGAACGCATCGCGACGTGGGCCCCGGCCTGCTCCGGGCGCACATGGGTGCAGCCCGACCAATCCCCCATCCGCATGTGCGGACGGAACGGACTTGCTGGCGATCAGTCCTCGATCGCCTGGTACAGAGTGGTCCAGAAGTCGTGCATCAGGTGGATCGAGTCGGGCACGGATGTGCCGACCTGGGTGAGGAGGATGCCGACGACGTTGTTGACGGGGTCGGCGTAGGTGGAGGTGCCGGCGCCGCCGTCCCAGCCGAACTGCCCGACGGGGGCGTAGTCGCCGCGGTAGGTCCGTACCGCCATTCCGAAGCCCCAGCCGCCGTGCTGGCCCTGTCCGAAGGAGATGTGGACGTTGTTGGTGGCCAGTTCGGTGCGGGCGGCGTTCTGGGCGGGGGTGAGGCGGTTGGTGGTCATCAGTTCCACGGCCTGCCTGGACAGAACGCGCTCGCCGCCGTGCTTGCCGCCGTTCAGCAGCATCCTGAAGGAGGCGTGGTAGTCGTCCGCGGTGGAGGCCAGCCCACCGCCGCCGCTCTGGAACGCCGGAGGGGTGTTCCAACGGCCGCCCTTGGGCGCGTCCCATACGTGGAACTCGCCGGACTCCGGATCGGGCGCGTAGAGGACCGGCAGCCTTTCGATCTTGTGGTCCGGGATGTGGAAGCCGGTGTCGTCCATCCCCAGTGGGCCGAAGACGTGTTCGCGCAGCGCATCCTCGAAGGTCTTGCCGGTCACCCGGGAGACCAGTACGCCGGTCAGGTCGCTGGCGAGCTGGTATTGCCAGTGGTCGCCGGGCTGGTGCATCAGCGGCAGGGTGCCCAGGCGGCGCAGCCATTCGTCCTGCCCGGGCATCGGCGTGGGCAGGTTGGGCGTCAGCCCCTGTGCGAAGACCTCGTTCATGATCGGCGTACCGATGGAGGTCATGTCCATACCGAGGCCGAAGGTGGAGGTCAGCACGTCCCGGACGGTGACGGGACGGCGCGCCGGGACCGTGTCGTCGAGCGGGCCGTCGAACGTCTTCAGCACCTGACGGTCGGCCAGCTCCGGCAGCCATCGGTCCACCGGGTCGTCCAGCCGCAGCCGGCACTCGTCGAGCAGCACCATCGCCGCCGCTATCGACACCGGCTTGGAAGTGGACGCCATCCGGAAGATGGTGTCCCGGCGCATCGGCGCGCCGCCCTCGTGCTCCATTGTGCCGAGCGTCTCGACGTGCGTCTCGTCGTCCTTGCTGTACAGCGCGACGACGCCGGGGATCTTGCCGGAATCGACGTGTCGGGCCAGCACGTCGCGGATCCTGCGCTGCCCGGAAGCGGTGAACTGGGACATGGCGGGGTGGCGCTCCCTTGTCGGGTGGAAATGTCGGGTGGAGGGGGTGAGGTGAGAAGGAGGAGGTGGTGGATGAGGGGGTCAGAGGCTGCGGGCGGAGACGTTGCCGCTGCCGCTGGTGGCGCTGATCTCACGCACGGGGGAGCCGTCGTTCTTCAGGACGTTGCTGACGCGGCCGTGGCGGGCGTCGGCGTCGAGCGTGGCGGAGACACCGGGGGCGGCGGCGATCGAGATGTCGCCGTGCTGGGTGTGGAGCACCACCGTGCCGCGCACCGCCTCGCCGATGGTGATGCCGCCCCGCGCGGCGGAGATCTCCGCGGGCCGCCCAGCCGGCCGACGTGGACATCGCCGTCGATAGTGGTAAGCCGCAGGCCCTTGCCGGCGTCCGCGGGACGCACCTCTGCGGTGGTCTCGGCGCGGTCGGCGGCGAGGAGGCTGATGCGCCCGGCGGGGATCTCCACAACGGCGGCGATCGCCTCGGGGGTCTTGAACATCTGCATGGGACGTTCTCCTTGGTGGGGTGGTCTGGCTGTGGCAAGGCCAGGTGGTGGAGTGGTCAGGTGGTGGGCAGGTCGAGTTGGTATTCGTGGGTGCTGCGGTGGAAGCGGAAGCCCAGCTGCCGGTTCACGGCGAGCATGTGTGTGTTGTCCTGGGCGTTGTCGGTCTCGATCTCCACGATTCCGGGGTGCTCGGCGCGGAGCCTGCGCACCATCTGTGCCTTGACCCACAGCCCGAGCCCGTGGCCGCGGTGTGCGGGCACCACGGCGGTGTCGTACTGCAGTGCCCGGCGGGTCTCCCCGGCCCGGATGACGATCTCGGTGTATCCGGCCATCTCCCCCTTGACGAGCGCGGCGGTCGTCAGCAGTACGTCACCGCGCTCGGCCAGGACTTCGGCCATGGCCCGGACCCGGTCGGCGGTCCAGGTCTGGCTGCCGTAGTCCATGTCGCCCATGGGCATGTCGTTCATCGCGTTCTTGGCGGCGGCGAACGCCTCGGCCAGGTCGTCGGGAACCGTGCCGGTCCAGTCGGCCAGTTCGTAGCCGGGGTGCTCGGCGTCGGCCGCGGCATCATCGGCTCGGGCGACGTCGAGCAGCAGGTGATCCAACGCCAGCACCCGCCGGAAGCCTCGCGCGGTGCAGAAGGCGTCCCCCGGTCCGTCGCCGGACACGGCAGCGATGATGCTGCGCCGTTCCTCGGCCCGTGCCGCCGCCGCGACCGTGGCCAGCAGGAGCGAGCCGACGCCCGAGCGCCGCCGGTCGGGAGCGACGTGCAGCTCCAGCTCCGACAAGTGCCTTTGACCGGGCGAGGTGAACAACCGCAGCCCTGCCACGCCGACCACTGCGCCGTCGGGCACGGTGGCCTGCCAGAGAAGTCGCCGGTTGTCCCGCCCGGGGACGGCGAGTTGGGCGTGGACCTGATCGACCGTGGGCCGGGGCTCTTCCGGCAGGTCGCCGGCGAGCGAGGCAGCTACGACCGCGTGCCAGGCGGCGGCGTCTTCAGGGGAGACACGAGTGAGGGGGACGACGCTGATCATGTGGGGATCCTCGGTGGGGAAGGCGGTCTCGTTCAGGAGAGAGGTCGGAGTGGATCGGTTCGGGCCACCCGACGCAGCCTGTGTCATCGCGTTCACGTTTCTCAGTCGGTGTGGCGCACGAGCGGCCAGTCGATGTCGATACGGGCCGTCGTGGCCAGGTAGTTGGAGAACACGTTGAGAGCGACGTGGGCGACGACCTCGACGATCTGCCCGTCGGACAGACCGGCGCGCCGGGCGGCGGCCAGCTGCTCGTCGGTGACGGCTCCGCGGTCGCGGACCATCACGGCGGCCAGCTCCAGGACGGCGGCGGCCCAGGGGTCCTCGGCCTCACCGTGGCGTGCGCGCCCGGCCTCGGCGGTACTCAGTCCGGCCGTCCTCGTCGCGCGGAACGCGTGCACGGACAGGCAGTAGTCGGATCCGTTCTCCTGGGCCACCAGCAGTGCGATGCTCTCGCGTACGGCCGCCGGCAGGGTTCCCGCCGCGCTCAGGGCGGTGACGACGGCCACGTACCCCTTGAGTACGGGGGGACTGTTGGCCATCACCCTGGCCAGGTTCGGTACGACTCCCAGGGCCTGGTGCGTGGCGTTGAACAGGGCTGCGGTCTCGCCGGTCGTGTTCTCCGGTTCGACGGTGTGGAGTGCTGTCATGCGGAGAACTCTGCCGGGCGATCTTGATACATTCCCGATGCGTCTTCGATGCGCGCGACGGTGACCTCTGGAGTGGCGGCATGCGGTTCACGATCCTCGGCCCGGTGGAGGCCGTGGCTCCCGGTACGGACACGCCCAGCCTGGCGCCCCGTCATCGGGCCGTGCTCGCCTACCTGTTGCTGCATTCCGGGGTCGCGATCAGTGTGGATCGCCTGATCGACGCGATGTGGGGGCCGCTGCCGCCGGATTCCGCCCGCGCGCAGATCCAGACCACGATCGCCGCGATCCGGCGGATGCTGCGCGCTTCAGGGGCCGACGGGATGCTGGCGACGCGGCCGGCCGGGTACGTGATCACCCCCGAACCGGGGCAGCTCGATCTGGAGGAGTTCACCAGCCGAATCGCCACGGCGCAGGCCGACTCCGACGACCCGGGGGACATCGCGGACCGGATCCGTGCCGCGCTGGCACTGTGGCGGGGCGAGCCGCTGGCCGACATCACCGCCCCCTACGTCCAGGGCACCCGAGCACGTCTGAACGGGCAGCTGCTGACCGCTGTCGAGCGCCTGGCCGAGCTGGAGCTGGCCCGGGGGCGGCACGACAATCTCATCGACGAACTGTCCGTCCACGCCTCGGCCCATCCCCTGCGGGAACGGCTCTGCTGCCAGCTGATGCTCGCCCTGCACCGCGCCGGACGCCAGACCGACGCGCTGCAGGTGGCACGGGACTTCCGGACCGCCCTGGCCGAACAGCAAGGGCTCGACCCCGGCCACGCGTTCGGGAAGCTCGAACAGGACATCCTGCGAGACGCCCCCGAACTGCGGCCGCCGGTCACCGCGCCCTCTGTCCCGCCCGCCGCCGCGCAGTCCGTCACGCCGGACGCCGGGCCCGCCGCCGCGCCGGCGAAGCCGCAGGGGGTCAACTTCCTACCGTACGACGTCCCGGACTTCACCGGACGCGAAGACGAGGTCGCCGGGCTGATCCGCCTGTGGTCGGGCGGCAGCGGCGGTGTCGTGACGATCTCGGCGATCGACGGGATGGCCGGGGTCGGCAAGACGACGCTCGCTGTCCACGCGGGGCACCGCCTCGCGGACCGCTTCCCGGACGGGCAGCTCTTCGTCGACCTGCAGGCGCACACCGCCGGCCAGGTCCCCCTCGACGCCGGTGCCGCACTCGAGGTCCTTCTGGGCCAACTCGGCGTACCCGCCTCACACATACCCGCGTCGGTCGCCGATCGCGCCGCGCTGTGGCGGTCCGAACTCTCCGGCCGCCGTGTGCTGGCCGTGCTGGACAACGCTCTCGGCGCCGACCAGGTACGCCAGTTGCTGCCCGGAGCGGCCTCGCGCGCCCTCGTCCTGATCACCAGCCGCCGACGGCTGACCGACCTGGACGGGGCGCACGCCCTGTCCCTGGACGTACTGCCCGCCACGGACGCCGAGGAGATGTTCACGGCGATCGTCGGCGCACGGGCGGTCGCCGAACCCCTGGCCGTCCTCGACGTCCTGCAGTTGTGCGGATTCCTGCCGCTGGCCGTCCGCATCGCCGCCGCCCGCCTGCACCACCGACCCCGCTGGACCGTCGCGTACCTCGCCGACCGGCTCCGCGACCAGCGCCGCAGACTCTCCGAGCTGGCCACGTCGGAGCGCGGAGTGGCAGCGGCGTTCACGCTGTCCTACGAGCAGCTGACCGAGGACCAGCAGCGCATGTTCCGGCTCATGGGACTCCAGCCGGGCCGCGACATCAGCGCCGAGGCGGCATCCGCGCTTACCGGCCTCCCGCTCGACGAGGCCGAAACGCTCCTCGAAGACCTCCTGGATGCCCATGTACTGACGCAACATCAACTGGGCCGCTACACCTTCCACGACCTGCTGCGCGAACACGCCCTCGCCACCGCGGCCGCCCAGGAGGCCCCCGACTCTCGGCGCGAGGCCCTCGGCCGGCTGTTCCACCACTATCTCCACATCGCGAGTACGGCCATCGACCATCTCTACCCCGAGGGCAGGAACCGCAGGCCGCGCATCCCCGCGCCGGACACTCCGGCATGGCCCCCGCGGGACGAGGCCGAGGCGATCGCCTGGCTGGACGCCGAACGCGCGAACCTCATGGCGACCGGCCAGTACGCGGCCGAGCACGACATGCTCCCGCACACCACCCGACTGGCCGCCACCCTGCACCGCTACCTCCTCGGCCACGCCCACCAGGCCGACGCGCTGGCCCTCCACGGCCTGGCACTCCAAGCCGGCCGCCGGAGCGGCGACACCGCCGCCGAAGCGCGCACGCTCATCGATCTCGGCGAAGTGCATTTCTGGTGGCACGGCGACCACGAGCAGGCGGCTGAGCAATACCGGCACGCCCTGGACCTCGCGCACGGGATCGGCGACCGAGGCGCCGAGGCCCGCGCACTGCAGGGCCTCGGCATCGTCTCCAGGCGCCGACGGGACTACGACCGGGCCCACGACCACAGCGCGCAGGCCCTCGCGTTCTTCCGCGAGCTCGGCGACCGCGGCGGCGAGGCCCGATGCCTGACCGATCTCGGCATCGTCCACGAGCACCGGGGGCGGCACGAGGACGCCCACGAGCACCATCGGCAGGCGCTGCACGCGTACCGCGAGACGGGATCCCGCATCGGCGAGACCATCGTGCTGAACAACATCGGGCTGCTGTACCAGCGACAGGGCCGCTACGACGAAGCCCGGCGGCAGCACCGCCAGGCCCTTGAGCTGTGCCGCAAGTTCGACTTCCCCGGAGACGAGGCCGAGTCGCTCAACGCCCTCGCGGAAGCAGCCCGTTCGCTGGGCGACCTGACCCAGGCCGTGACCGAACACGACAACGCTCTGGCCCTCGCCCGCGAATTCGGCTACCGCCCCGAACAGGCCCGCGCCCATGACGGCATGGCGCACGCCCACCGCGACCTCGGCCGCATCGACCTCGCCCACGACCACGCCCGCCAGGCCCTCGACCTCTACACCGCCCTCGCCGTCCCCGAGGCCGACGAGATCCGCACCTTCCTCGCCGGGCTGCCGCCGACCACGAACGGTCCCGACGACGACAGCCATGTTGTGAGGGCCTGCATCCAGGCATCCTGACCGGGGCCGTCACCTATTCCCCGGACGACCCTCGTCGACAGCGGCGGGATACCGATTGGCCTGGTTTCAGCCGACGCGGACCGACAAATGACTCCGTCCTGCTCGGACCGACCATCGACACGGCGAGGCGCCAGGTCGGGAACCTCCCCACTGACGCCACCGTGCATCGCGACTCCGCCTACGACGGCAAGCCCAGTCGCCAGGTGTTGGGGCGCAGGGCCTTACCGACAAGATCGCCCGCAGAGGGGTGCCCGCCCCGTTCCAAGTCGGCACACGCTGGATGGTCGAACGCACCCAGTCCTGAATGAACGGCTAGGGAAAGATCCGGCGGCACTTTGAGCGAGACGGCCGAGTAGTCGTGGACCGCTCCACCATCACCCCGGCCATCGGCGAGGTGCGGCCCCTGCTTGCCGCGCGGGGGTGCGTCGTCGGCCCCGAGGTTCGGCTGCGGACCCTGGCCGAGGTCGTCGACCACCTCGGCGCCATCTGCCGCGGTCGGAGACGAACCTGCGGAGCAGGTCGGTGTCCTTGTAGTCGATGTACGTGATGCCGGCCGCGTCGAGCGGGTTCGGGCGGGACTTCGCGGGCTTGCGGGGGTCGGGGCATCGGGCCATGTCGCGGCTCCTTCGATTGAGCGGTTCAGTGGGGGCGTACGAGGTCAAGTGGCGTCGAGAAGGGAGTCGAAGGCGGCGAGCAGGTGCTTCCAGGCCTCGCGTCCCGCCTGGTACTCGGCGTTCGTCAGCAGGCAGGAGTCGAGGAGTTCCTCGAGCCCGTCCCGGTCGAGGCCGGGCGAGGTGAACACGAGGTGCTGGCAGCAGTCACCGTGCTCGGGGTGCCAGTCGAGGGCGGCGGCCGCCCGGCGTACGGGCGGGACCATCTCCCAGGCGGCGTCGGGCAGGGACGCCAGCCAGGGGCCCGCGTTCTCCACGCACAGCGCTCCGCCGGCCGCGTCCCAGGCGAGCAGGACGTCGGGACGGTCGGCGAGCCAGAACCGGCCGCGACTGCGACGCCATCCTCAGTTGGCGGTCGGCCGGCCCGCACCTCGACGTCCGCGAGTGCGATCTGGCTGGAGGAACCCGACACCCCATCCTGGGAAGCCGCCTCCGCACAGCGCCGCACCCTCGCCTCCTGGCACTGGGACGTCTACTACGGCGAGCGGCGCAGTGAGATCAGATTCACCGGGCCACACCTCGACGTCGACCGCATCACCGGCGCACTGGATGCCGCCCTGGTCACCGACGCCGAACTCGCATCGGGCCGCGCGAGCTGGACCGGGTGGTCCGACCCTCTCTTCAGCCACACAGGGCAAGATTGATAATGGGATCCATTTTCATATAGCCTCTGCGTGTCAGCAACCGGACCAAGGAGTCTCACGATGGCCGTCCCCAAACGGAAGATGTCCCGCAGCAACACCCGTCACCGCCGTGCCCAGTGGAAGGCGGTCACGCCCCAGCTGGTGCCGGTCACCGTGGACGGCGTCGTCCACCGGGTCCCGCAGCGCCTTGCGAAGGCGTACGAGCGCGGCCTGATCCAGTCGGAAGGCTGAGCGCTCATGACGCCCACCGACCGGCTTCCCGTGACCGTGTTGTCCGGGTTCCTCGGGGCGGGGAAGACCACCCTGCTCAACCATGTCCTCGGCAATCGCGAAGGGCTGCGGGTCGCGGTCATCGTCAACGACATGAGCGAGGTCAACATCGACGCCGCACTCGTCCGCGGCGGCGAGGCGGCCCTGTCCCGCACCGAGGAGCGGCTGGTCGAGATGACCAACGGGTGCATCTGCTGCACCCTGCGCGACGACCTGCTGGAGGAGGTCGACCGGCTCGCCCGCGAAGGCCGCTTCGACTACCTGCTCATCGAGTCCAGTGGCATCTCCGAGCCCATGCCCGTGGCCGCGGCGTTCTCCTTCCCCCGCGACGACGGCGCCACCCTCGGCGACCTCGCCCGGCTCGACACCATGGTGACCGTCGTGGATGCCGCGGGCTTCCTGCCCGAGCTGGACGGCGGCGACGAACTCGTCGCCCGCGGGCTCGACCAGTACGAGGACGACGAGCGGACCGTGAGCGACCTCCTCATGGACCAGGTCGAGTTCGCGGACGTCATCGTCCTCAACAAGCTCGACCTAGTCGGCCCGGAAGAGGCACGCCTGCTGCGCGCCACGCTGTCCCGCCTCAATCCGGAAGCGCGGATCGTCCCCGCCGTACGCGGCCAGGTGCCCCTCGAACACATCCTGGGAACCGGCCTGTTCGACGTCGAGCGGGTGCAGCAGGCCCCCGGCTGGGTGAAGGAGCTCAACGGCGACCACGTACCGGAGACCGAGGAGTACGGCAACTCGGCCGGCGGCAGCACGGTCCCGGTCATAGCCCGCCTGGTCCAGGCGGACGAGGACTCGCCCAGGTGCCGTCCCGCTGCCAGGGCCGGAAACAGGTCATAGAGCCGGCCCCACGGCCCATAACGCTCGGGCACGTCCCGCCAGGGAACACGGGTGCGGGTCCGCCACCATATGCCGTCTATCAGCTGCCGCCGCGTCCACACCTGCGGCCTGCCGGCTTGATGCCTCGCGGCAGCAGCGGCTTAAGCCGGGCCCACTGGCCGTTCGTCAGATTCCCACGTCCCAGAAGAAGTGATCACCAACGAACAAGATCCACTTTCGCAATCATAGGCCCGCTAATCCGGTGATCTGCACCGTTTGTCCCGCTATACCTGCCCGCCTGGTCCGACCCGACAGGAAACCAGAGGAAACCTGACAGTTCCCTGACACGGCTCGACTACGAAGGAGCCATGACCCCCGCTCCTCCTCGCCGCGCCACCGGCACAGCCCGAACCCTCGCACTGCCCCTGTTCCTCGCTCTGGTCTCTCCGCTCACCGTGCCCGGCACCGCGGCCGCCACGACTACCGCGACTACCGCGACTACCGCGACGGTGCAGACCGGTCCGCAGCGAGGGACGCCGTCAACCGGCTCCGCCACCGTGCAGCGCGGCCCTCTGCGGGCCAAGGTGCCCGTCAACGCCTGCGTGCCCAAGCGACTGCACGTCAAGGCGATCGCCTTCACGGCCAGGGACGGCGTCCGGCTGGCCGGTCTCGTCCTGGGCAGCGGGCCGCGCGGCGTGGTCCTCTCCCACGAGAACGGCTGGAACATCTGCAGCTGGCTGGCGTTCGCCGAGGAGCTCGCCGCCGTCGGCTACCAGGTCCTGGTCTACGACCAGCGCAATGTGCACGACGGGGCTTCCGAGCAGGGCGGCAGGGCCGCCAACTTGCACTTCGACCGGGACGTCCGGGCCGCCGTCCAACAGCTCAGGGACCGGGGCGCGCGGCACATCCTCGCGGGCGGAGCGTCCATGGGCGGCACCGCGACGGCGACCGTCGCCCCCGAGATCCCCGAACTCGTCGGCCTGCTCATCCTGTCCTCGCCCCGCGAGCTCCCGGTGCTGAAGCCCCTCCCCGGCCTTGCGAAGGTGAAGGTGCCCTCCTTCTTCGCCGCGGCCACGGGCGACCAGACCTTCGTCGACGAGGTGCGCGCCCTCCACCTGGCGTCCGGAGCCAAGAACAAGCAACTCCACATCCTCGACAGCCCCGTCCACGGAGTCGACATGATGGAGGACGGCGAGGCCGGCGCACGCCTCCACGACCAGGCCCGGGCCTTCGTCGATGAAGCCTTCCGCACGGCCGGCGCTTCCGCGCCCCCGGCAGGCCACACCAATTCCCTTCCCCCGCCGACCGGGTCACCGGCCACACCCGCCGGCACCGAACCGCCCACACCGCGGGCAGCGGCCCACGCCGAAGAGGAGCCCGACCGCTCACCGCTCACCGCCATCGGCGTGGCGTGTGCCCTTCTCGTGGCGGCGGTCGCGGGCGCCGGCGTGGCCGCGCGACGCGGCCGAGGCGCCCGGCACCGCCGCTGACTCCCGGGCGGCCCGGCCAGGTACCGCCCGCACATGGCGGCCCGGACGATCCGAGCCCCAGACGATCCGAAAGGAAGAACACTCATGGCAGTGAAGCACCGCAGGCGGCTCTTCTCCGGAAGAGCAGGCCGCAGAGCCCTTGTCGCCGGCGCCGTGGCAGCGGTCGCGGCCGCGGTGGTCGTACCCGTGCAGGCCTCGGCCGGTAAGGCCGCGCCCGGCCAGGAGACCGGTCAGGAAGCCCGTCCCGGAACCCACGAGGTGGCGGAGGCCTGGTACGACCTCGGCGACCAGGCGTTCACGCCGCCCGCCCCCTACGAGGGCAAAGCCGAACTCGCCGCCGTCGTCCACTACCCAAAGGACGTGGCCAAGGGCCGGCATCCCCTGATCGTGATGCAGCACGGACTGTGGCACACCTGCGCGGACCGCGCGGCACAGACCAAGCTCGAGGCCGCACAGAAGGCACTGGCCGAAGCCGAGAAGACCGGCGACGAGGACGAGGTGGCCCGCCTGCTCACCCTCGTCGAACAAACGAGCGCCCCCTTGTGGTCCTGGCCCTGCCGGGACGGAGTCCGCCCCCTGCCCAGCAGTTCCGGATACGACTTCCTAGCCAAGGCCCTCGCCCGCGAGGGCTTCATCGTGGTCTCCATGGGCGCCAACGGCATCAACGCGACCAGCGCGGGACAGGCCCCGTCGGTGTACCAGGCCCGCGCCGCCCTGATCGACAAGCATCTGGAACTGTGGCGTCAACTCTCCCAGGCGAAGGGCCCCTTGCTGGGTAAGCTGAAGGACGCACGGACGGGCCAGGACAGCCGCGCCAGGTTCGCCGGCCATGTGGACCTCGGCCGGGTCGGCACCCTCGGCCACTCCATGGGGGGCGGCGGAGTGATGCAACACGCATCCGACGCCCGGCACGGTGCCTGGCCCCAAGGCGTCAAGGTGAAGGCCGTACTCGGCCTCGCCCCCACCGCGACCTGGGACGTCGAACCGATCACCAAGATCCCGCTCGCCGTGCTGTGGGGCACCTGCGACCAAGTCAACACCGGCCGGTACATCGTCTGGAACAAGGGGAAGAACAAGGCCCCCCTGCACGGCGTCACCCTGACCGGCGGCAACCACAACTCCTTCAACACCCAGTGGTCCCCCGCGAGCGGACAGGTCGGCGGGAAGAACGACGCCGTCTCCGGCCGGCGTCCCGGGTACTGCGTCTCCCAGGACGGCCAGGAGCAGGAACACTCCAGACTGGACGAGGCCACCCAGCGCCGGATCACCACCGCCTACACGACGGCTTTCTTCCGCCGCTACCTCATGGGCGACACCTCCGCCGACGCCCTGCTGACAGGCAGGAAGCACCTGCCATACGCCCCGGGCACGGTGAACGTGGAACACGTCCCGCCGCAACGACGAGGGTGACCCTCCGGACCACACGCCGAAAAAGGCCGCCCGACGAAAGCAGAGCACGACCTCAGTGCCACAGCGTGGTCGGCCCCTTGGGGGCGTCCCAGTGCTGGTGCAGGTCGAGGGTGTTCAACGAAGAACACAAGAAGGGCGCTGACCTCACCCGACAGCGCCCCTCTTCAGCCTTGGGCTGACAGCGGCACTTGGGACGGACCCGCAGGCAAGCGGTTGTCGGGGTACACGTGAACGTGCCCAGCCACGTACGAATGAACGTGCCCAGTTCTTGACGTGCTGAGGGTTGCTGTTGGGCAGCTGCTGCTGGCCTGTTCGGGGCCGGCGGAGGGCGGCTCGCCGAGGTCTTGGACCCGCAGCGATGGATGGAGCTTCGACGATTTCTCCGGCTGTTCGAGTCCGGGGCGATGAGCTTGTCCGAGATCGCGAAGGAGACGGGACTCAACCGCCGCACGGTCCGCAAATACCTGGCAGCCCAGGCACCGATCTCTCCGCCTCGCCGGGCATCGGGAGGCCTCCGGGCGCAGCGGGACAATCATCGGCGCTGTTCTGCGTGAGGAATCATCATGGGCACCGCCATCGCTCCCTGCGGATGTCCGGCCACGCTGCATCTGCCGATCCTCGCGGACGGACCTGCGGCCACCAGGCCCGTCAGCCCGCAGCACGGCTCCTGGCACAGGAGGCGGACGCCTGCCCCCGTGAGGTTGCCGAGGATCTCGTACTCGTCGTCTCGGAGCTGGTCGGCAACGCGGTACTGCACGCCGCCGGACCCTACGCGCTCACCTTGAGCCTGGAGCGGGGCCGGGCGGGTACCGCCGTCAGCGACGGGACGGCGGACCTGACCGGGAGCCACCGCGACGCGCGGCGCAAGGAGCCGGGGGGGCCGGGGGGCCGGGGACTGAAGATCGTCCGGGCGCTGGGGGCGGACCTCTTCGTCAGCCCCTCCATCCGGGGCAGGCAGGTCATCGCGGTCCTCACCTGGTAGCCCAGGCGGAAGGACGTGGTGCCGCGGGCGGCTGTGCCGACAGCCGCCCGCGGCCGACCCGCCTGGAGCGCGCTGCCCTCCGGGCGGATCACCGGTCCGCGGCACCCCGTCTTGTAGGTGGCGGACCGGAGCTCTTCTCGCGGTGCTCGGTCAGGCGTTGACGCAGGTGTTGCCGAAGGACGGGTTCAGCAGCCCGATCACGCTGACGGTGTTGCCGCACGCGTTGACCGGGATGTGGACGGGAACCTGAAGGAGGTTGCCCGATCCCACTCCCGGCGAGTAGGCGGCCACTCCCTGCGCACCGGCATCGGCCGATGCCATCGACGCCCCGCCGACGACCACCGCACCGGCCGCCAGGGCCACCGCCAGACCGTGTCGCACACGAACCATGTGAACTACCTCCTACGAGGGTGCCTCGGCCGCGCAACCCGCGCGGCCGGTGAGGGGAGCCAAGAACGTCGCTCCACTCTCCTCACGCACCGTCTTCGCCGCCCTACGCCCTCCGGCTTGGCCGCTGCGCCCGGCTTCCCTCGAACGGGTTACTCACGGATGGCGCGGGTGACGTAGCACCCCCCATCCACGCGCCCGTCCGCTACGGAGAATGGACGAGACACCCACCAGACTTCGGTGACCGGAGCGCCCCCGGACGGTCCAGCACGATCGAGCGACGACAAAGGACCGGCTTGCGATGGACGCCCCGCCCCCCGACGGCCGGCCCAGGCCGCCCCTTCGCCTTCTGCTCACGACCGGAGCGGCGCAGGTAAACCAGCCGCTTCCCTTTGGCGTCGGCCGCAGCGGCCGCCCCGCCCCCAGCGACCTCACCGAGATCATGGGCAAGGTGGCGCGCGGCGACAAGCAGGCATTCACCGCCCTCTACGACACCCTGACACCCCTGGTCTTCGGCATTGTGGTCAAAGTGGTGCGCGACCGCGCGCAGTCCGAGGAGGTCACCCAGGAGGTCATGATCGACCTGTGGCGGCAGGCGGCGCGCTACCGGCCCGAGGCCGGCGCGGTGACGGCGTGGGCGGCGGCGATCGCCCACCGTCGGGCCGTGGACCGGGTCCGCTCCGCCCAGGCCGCCACCGACCGCGATCAGGCCCAGGCAGTCCGCGAGCACACCACCGCCTTCGACGAGGTCGCCGAACAGGTCGAGACCCGCCTGGAGTCCGAGCAGGTCCGGCGCTGTGTGCTCGGCCTGACCGAACTGCAGCGGCAGGCGATCACCCTCGCGTACTACCAAGGGCTGACCTACCGTGAAGTCGCCGAATCCCTGCGCACGCCGCTTCCCACCATCAAGACACGCATGCGCGACGGGCTCAACCGGCTCCGCGACTGCTTGGGGGTGACCACATGAACCACCACGCCACCGACGCCCACACCCTCGTCGCCGCCTACGCCCTGGGCGCACTCGAAGACGCCGAACGCAAGGACTTCGACGCCCACCTCCAGACGTGCGAGGCGTGCCGCCAGGAAGCCGCCGAGTTCCAGGCGACCGCAGCACGCCTGGCGGCAGCGGTCGCCCAGCCGCCGCCTCCGGCCGCCAAGGCACAGGTCATGGCCGCCATCGACGGCGTACGTCAGCTGCCCCCACGCGTCCCCGCCGCCAGTGCGGCGCCCGCCCTCGGCGGCATCCTGCGCCGCCGGGCCGTACCCCTGGCCCTGGCCGCCGGCGTGGCCGCCGCCGCACTGGGCGGAGTCGCGGTGTGGCAGACGCAGAACGGAGAGGACCTCGAACAGCGGGCCCGCCAGGCCCAGCAGCAGCTCGACGCGGTCAGTGCCGTCCTGGCAGCCCCGGACGCCCAGACCGTTCACGGCAAGTCCGCCAATGGGGCCCTGACCACCGTCGTCACGTCCGACCAGCAGAACAAGGCCGTCTTCACCGCCGCCAACCTGCCCGCACCCGGTCCCGGAAAGACCTATCAGTTGTGGCTCGACCACGACGGCACGATGCTCCCGGCCGGTCTGATCGACCGCGACGGCGCCGTGATCCTCACCGGCGATCCGGCGGACGCTGGCGCCGTCGGCCTCACCCTCGAGCCCGACGGAGGATCCCCCCAGCCCACCACCGACCCCCTGCTCCTGATGGCCCTGCCCGCCTGACCGGGCGCTCCGCATCGATCAGCGATCGAGGTACTTCATGGCGAGCGCCCCGGCGATCGGGACATCGTCGGCGACTTCTGCCTGTCCGGCGTACGTCTGGACGGCGAAACCGTCCATCGCCGCGACCACACCCTGTGCGAGCAGCGCGGCAAGCCGCTCGTCCTCGTCTTCTACCCCGGCGACGACACCCCGGTGTGCAGCGCACAGCTGTGCTCGTACTCCGACGGCCTGGCCGGCTGAACGGGCACATCTCTTCCTCCGGACCCTCCACCCCGCGGTCACACATCACGCCAATCCGATCGCCCGGCCGCTGCGAAGTACGGGTGAAACGCAGCAGTCGAGCGTGTCGAGTGGCGGGAGCGCTTGTGGTGGAAGACCGGAAAGTGGCCGTGGTCGGCGCCGGGGTGGCCGGACTGACCGCCGCTTACGTCCTGGCGTCCTCGTACGAGGTCACCCTGTACGAGGCGGACGGACGGCTCGGCGGCCACGCCCACACCCGTGACCTGCCGGCCCCCGGAGGCCGGCAGGTCGCCGTGGACTCCGGGTTCATCGTCCACAACGAACGCACCTACCCCACTCTGCTGCAGCTGTTCCGCGAACTGGGGATCGGCACGCAGGACGCCGAGATGAGCATGTCGGTGCGGTGCGACGGCTGCGGCCTGGAGTACGCGGGCGCCCGCGGCCCGGCCGCTCTGTTCGCCTCCCGGGCCGCCCTGCGAGGCCGCCACCTTCGTCTGCTGGCGGAGGTTCCGGCCTTCCACCGCGGCGCCCGCCGCCTGCTGGCCCGCACACCGCGTTCCGGCATCACGCTCGGGGACTTCCTGCGCGTAGGCGGGTACTCCGCCTACTTCGTCAGCCACTTCGCCCTCCCCCTGGTCTCCGCGGTCTGGTCCTGCCCGGCACGCACCGCCCTGTCCTACCCCGCCGCCTACCTCTTCGCCTTCCTCGACCACCACGGCCTGCTGTCCGTCACCGGCTCCCCCCAGTGGAAGACCGTCACCGGCGGCTCCGCCGCCTACGTCGACGCCGCCGCCAAACACATCCAGCGGGTCCGGACCTCCAGCCCCGTCAAGGCCGTCCAGCGCACCAGCCGGGGCGTGCTGATCACCACCGCCGACGCGACCACCGACGCCCACGACGCCGTGGTGATCGCCACCCACCCCGACCAGGCACTGCGGATGCTCGCGGACCCCACCACGGACGAGAAGCGGCTCCTGGGCGCGTTCACCTACTCCCGCAACCCCACCGTCCTGCACACCGACACCACCGTCCTGCCCCGCTCGCCGCGCGCCCGCGCCTGCTGGAACTACCGCATGACCAGCTGCGACCCCACGGCCGAGCCCGTCCGCGTCAGCTACGACATGCGGCGGCTCCAGCGGCTGCCCGCCGGCGCCGACTACGTCGTCACCCTCGGCGGCGAGGACGGCATCGCCGCGGACCGGGTGGTGGAGCGGATGGTGTACGAACACCCGGTGTACACCCCCACCTCGGTCGCAGCCCAGCGGGAACTGCCCCGACTCAACACGGCCACGACCGCGTATGCCGGGGCCTGGCACGGCTGGGGCTTCCACGAGGACGGCTGCCGCTCCGGCGTCCGGGCCGCCCGCTCCCTGGGGCTGCGCTCGTGACCGGGACCGACTCCGCCGCCGCGCTCACGGCGGCCGGGACACCGGCGCTGTACGACTGCGTGATCACACACGTCCGCCGCACGCCCCTGCGGCACGCTCTGCGGCACCGCACCTACCTGTGGTACGTGGACCTCGACCGGCTCCCTGCACTGCCCCGGCCGCTGCGTCCCCTCGCCCGTTTCGACGCCCGCGACCACTTCGCCGGCTCCGCCGGGTCCGTCCGTGCCGGACTCGACGCCTTCCTCGCCGCCCACAGCGTCGACCTGGAAGGCGGGCGGGTGGTGATGCTCGCGCACGCCCGCGTCTTCGGATTCGTCTTCAACCCGCTCAGCGTGTTCTGGTGCCACGACGCCGCCGGCGCCCTGGTGTGCGTGGTCGCGGAGGTCCACAACACCTACGGTCAGCGCCACTGCTACCTGCTGCGCACCGACGAGGCCGGTGAGGCGGAAGTGGACAAGGAGTTCTACGTCTCACCGTTCTTCGCGGTCGAGGGCCGCTACCGGATGCGGCTGCCGCTGCCCGGCGAACGGCTCGGCCTGGCCGTCCAGCTGGAGCACGAAGGAGGCCGGGCGTTCACCGCGGTGGTCCGGGGCGTCCGACGCCCCGCGAGCGTGCCCGCCCTGCTGTCCGCGGCCGTGCGCAGACCCTGGTCCACCGCCGCGGTCTGGGCCGGGATCCGCCGCCACGGCATCCACCTGCTGCTGCGCGGCCTGCCCGTGCAGCCCCGTCCCCGCCCCACGTCGCAGAAAGGCATGCTGCCGTGACTCGCCCCGCCCTCACCTCCGAGCCCCGGCCCCAGCCCGCCGGCGGCCCGGTCCGGGTCCCTCGCCAGGACCAGGTCGTCGACCCGGCGGCCGCCGTGCCCGCCGTCCGCCGCGCCGACGTCGACGCGGAGCTCTGGCCGGACGTGGCCCGGCTCCCCCCAGCCGGCCCGGTCCGCACGGCCGTCGCCCGGCAGCTGGTGGGCCGGGCACTGGACCGGCTGGGGCTGACCGGGCCCTCCGCCCGGGACCGCGCGTCGGCCCCGGGTCCGCGGTTGACGCTTCACGACGCCGACGCCTTCCACCGCCGCATCGGCCGGCACGGACTGATCGGCTTCGGCGAGTCCTACATGGCCGCCGAATGGGACAGCGACGACCTGGCGGGCGTCCTGACCGTCCTCGCCGCCCACGCCGACGACCTGGTCCCCGCTCCACTGCGCCGGCTCCGGGGCCTGTGGGTGGCCTCCCGCCCCGTCGCCGACCGGAACACCCGCGACGGGGCCCGCGCCAACATCCAGCGCCACTACGACCTGTCCAACGACCTGTTCGCCACCTTCCTCGACCCCACCCTCACCTACTCCTCCGCCGTCTTCACCGCGTTCCCCGCCTGCTTCGATTCCCTCGCCGCCGCCCAGCACCGCAAGATCGACCGGCTCCTGGACCTCGCCGCCGTCGGCGAGGGCACCCGGCTGCTGGAGATCGGCACCGGTTGGGGCGAACTCGCCCTGCGGGCCGCCGCCCGCGGCGCCCACGTCACCACCCTGACCCTCTCCGCCGAACAGGCGGCCCTGGCCCGCGAGCGGATCGCCGCGGCCGGCCTCGCCGGCCGGGTGGACGTCCAGCTGCGCGACTACCGCGACGCGGAGGGGCGGTACGACGCCGTCGTCAGCGTGGAGATGATCGAAGCGGTCGGCGCCGACTACTGGCCCGCCTACTTCACGGCCCTGCGCCGCGCACTCGCCCGCGGCGGCAGGATCGCCCTCCAGGCCATCACCATGGGCCACCAGCAGATGCTCCACACCGCCGCCACCCACACCTTCATCAGCAAGTACGTCTTCCCCGGCGGCCTGATCCCCTCCCGGGAAGCCATCGCCGAACACTCCGCCGCCGCCGGCCTGCACACGGCCGCCGACGACGGCTTCGGCGAGCACTACGCGGAGACCCTGCGCCTGTGGCGGGAACGGTTCACAGCCAACCGTCCCGCCGTCACCGGCCTCGGCTTCGACCCGGTCTTCCAGCGCATGTGGGAGTTCTACCTCGCCTACTCGGAAGCCGGATTCCGCTCCCGCTACCTCGACGTCCGCCAGCTCCTCCTCACCGAAGGAACCCCTCGATGAGCCCCGCCGCCGACCGACTCGCCCAACTCCTCGGCCACTTCCTCCCGGGGCCGCTGCCCGTGCGCGTCCGGGCTTGGGACGGCAGCCAGACGGGCCCCGCCGACGCGCCCCTGGTGGTCCTCCGCTCGCCCGACGCGCTGCGCCGCCTCGTGTGGCAGCCGGGCGAGCTCGGCCTGGCCGAGGCGTACGTCACCGGCGACCTGGACGTCGAGGGCGACCTCGCCGACGCCCTCTCCAGGGCCGGCCGAAACGTCCGTGACCGGCCTGCGGCACGCCCAGGACCGGCGAGCATGGCCGCGGCCACCGCCCTCGCGGTACGCCTGGGGGTCGTCGGACCGCCCCCGAAGCGCCCCGACGGGCGGGCCCGCCTGACCGGTGGCCTGCACAGCGTCGGGCGGGACCGCGCGGGCATCAGCCACCACTACGACCTCTCCAACGACTTCTACGCGCTCCTCCTCGACGAGACGATGGCGTACTCCTGCGCCTACTGGACCCGACCGGACGACCCGACCTACACCCTGGCCGACGCGCAGCGCGACAAACTCGACCTGATCTGCCGCAAACTGGGCCTCGGCCCCGGGGACCGGCTGCTCGACGTCGGCTGCGGCTGGGGCTCCCTCACCGTCCACGCGGCACGCGCACACAAGGCCCGCGTCACTGCCGTCACCCTCTCCCGCGCCCAGCACGACCACGTCGCCGAACGCGCCACGCGCGAGGGGGTGGCCGACCTCGTGGACGTCCAGCTACGGCACTGGCGCGACATCGACGGCGGCGGATACGACGCGGCCGCGGCCGTCGAGATGGGCGAGCACGTCGGCGACGCCGAGTACCCCGTCTTCGCCTCCAAGCTCCACGACGCGCTGCGCCCCGAGGGCCGCCTCCTGATCCAGCAGATGTCCCGCGGCGCCCACGCACCCGGCGGAGGCGCCTTCATCGAGACGTACATCGCCCCCGACATGCACATGCGCCCCGTGGGCCGCACCGTGGACGTACTGGAAACCGCCGGCCTGGAGGCCCGCTCCGTCGAATCGCTCCGCGAGCACTACACGACCACCATCGACGCCTGGCGCTCCTCCCTCGAACAAGGCTGGAGCGACATCGAGGCCCTCGTCGGAACGACCACCGCCCGCGTCTGGCGGCTCTACCTCGCCGGTGCCTCGCTCGCCTTCGCCGAACGCCGCATGGGCGTCGACCAGATCCTCGCCGTGCGGCCCACCCGCGAGGGGGCGTCAGCCATGCCGGCCACCCCCACCGCCTGGTACTCCCCCGGCAGCCCCGCGTGAACGGGACCGACTGGGGCGCCCTCGGCGTCAACCTCGCCGTCTGCGCGGGCACGGCGACGGCGGTGCTCCTCGCCACCTTCGCCGCCGCCGTGCGCCGCGGACTGCACCGCCTCGTCGACATCGCCTGGGGACTCGCCTTCGCCGCCGTCGCCGCCGTCACCTGGCTGCTCTCCGACGGTCACGGCGACGACAGCCGCCGCCTGCTCGTCGCCGCGACGACCATCCTGTGGGGGCTGCGGCTGTCGGTACACATCGCCCACCGCTCCCGCGGCCATGGCGAGGACCCCCGCTACACCGCCCTCCTCGACAAGGCCCCCGGAAACCGGACCCTCTACGCGCTGCGCACCGTCTACCTCGGCCAGGCGGCCCTGGTCTGGCTGATCTCCCTCCCCGTCCAGGCGGCCTCCTACAGCTCCGCGCCCCTGGGCGTCCTGGCGTACTGCGGGCTCGCGCTGTGGGCGACCGGACTGGTCTTCGAGGCCGTCGGCAACCACCAGCTGGCCCGCTTCAAGGCGGACCCCGCCAACCGGGGACGGATCATGGACCAGGGCCTGTGGGCCTGGACCCGGCACCCCAACTACTTCGGCGACAGCCTCATCTGGTGGGGCCTGTACTTCCTCGCCTGCACCGCCTGGCAGCCGTCCCTCACCGTCCTCCTCTCCCCGGTCCTCATGACCCTGCTCCTCACCATCGGCAGCGGCAAGCGCCTCCTGGAGAAGCACATGGCCCAACGCCCCGGCTACGCAGCCTACGCAGCCCGCACCAGCGGCTTCCTCCCCCTGCCACCCCGCAGAACCGCCCGCGGCACACCGGCGAGCACGAAATAAGCGGACCCGAGCGAAACAGCGCATTCCACGCTCTCCATATGCCCGAGCCCCGGTTAGCTGCGAATGAGAGCTTTCGCCCGGGTACTCGGCGAAGACCCCCGCCACGCCGACGTCCTCATCGGGTACGTCCGCTACCGGAT
This sequence comes from Streptomyces sp. NPDC023157, assembly GCF_055560575.1. Classification (NCBI taxonomy): domain Bacteria; kingdom Bacillati; phylum Actinomycetota; class Actinomycetes; order Kitasatosporales; family Streptomycetaceae; genus Streptomyces; species Streptomyces sp. NPDC023157. Next base: position 387,884 of record NZ_JBVHIL010000008.1, on the reverse strand, counting down.
GCGCGGCTGGAACGCAGAGCGCGCCGACCCCGTTCACGACACGCGTCGGGCCCTGGCCGAACTTGCGGATGTGGCCGGCCCTCTGCCCGTGGTGTTGCTCGGGCACTCCATGGGGGCCCGGGCCGCGCTGCGCGCCGCCGACGATCCGCAGGTCCGCGGTGTCGTCGCCCTCGCCCCCTGGTGCCCTCCCGGCGAGCCGGTCACCCACCTGGCCCACCGCACCGTCATCGCCCTCCACGACCCGGCCGACCCGATCACGTCTGCCACCGACACCTGGACCTACCTCCGCCGGGCCAAGTCCGCCGGGGCCCGCGTCCGGGGCATTCGCATGCCCGGCTCCTCGGCCCGTGAAGATCGCCGACCTCGAACCGCCCATGGACGGTTCCGACGACCACCTGGCGACACTCATCCGCTGGAACTGACCGGCGGCCGGAGCGGCGGCAGTCCTGCGGCGCGGCCCGGGGGCGTCACACCGTACGGGCGAGCGACGGGGCTCGGTCCGAGGTCCCTTCGGTGGCGCCTGTCCGAGTCCGAGGGCCCGCTTTCGGACGCGGGTGTTCAGGCCAGCAGGTTCACGGTGCTCTGGAACAGGCCGGGAAACCGGGCGGCGGCCGGCGTGATCAAGGGAGCCATGGCCGGCTGGTTGCGGATCCAGAGCAGGGACCTCGTCAGGAGGCGGTAGCTGCGGGACAAGCGGCACCAGGCCTGTTCGTAGGCCTGCGGGCGGCCCTCGCGGAGGCATCGCACGAGGGCGTCCGCCGCCGTCAGGGCGAGGGTCAGGCCCTCGCCGGTCAGCGCGTCGACGTAGCCGGCGGCGTCGCCGACGAACAGTACCCGGCCGGCCGTACGGGCGCGGGCCTGCTGACGCAGCGGCCCGGCGCCCCTGACCGGTGACCCGTCGGCCGTGCGCAGACGGGCGGCCAGCGCGGGGAAGCGGGTCAGCTGCTCGTCGAAGGGCAGTCGGCTCGAGGTGAGGATGGCGACGCCGAGCTGCCGTGGTCCGAGCGGAGTGACGTACGCCTCGCAGTCGGCGGACCAGTGCACCTCCACCAGGTCGGTCCACGGCTCGACGTCGTAGTGGCGGCGCAGCCCGTACCGGGGCGGGTGTCGCCGGGCGGGGGCCGGCCGTACGGTCAGGCCGAGCGCGCGCCGGGTGGGCGAGTGCAGTCCGTCGGCCGCCACGAGATAGCGGGCGGCGATCCCGTCCGCGGTCACGTACGCGTCGGACTGGGACACGCGACGGATGCGGTGCGGCACGACGCGGACGCCGAGTCCGAGGGCCCGGGCGGCGAGCGCCTCGTGCAACACGGTTCGGCGTACTCCGAGACCGGGCCCCGTACGGAACAGGGCTTCGGCACGCCGGCCGCCTTCGGCGTCCACGTAGCGGATGCCCCGGAGGCGCCCGCCGGGCACCCGCACGCCGAGGGCGTCCAGGGCGCGCACCGCCGAGGGCATCAGACCCTCTCCGCAGGCTTTGTCGATGGGCGCGGGCCGAGGCTCGGCGACCACGACCTCGAAGCCTCGTCGCGCTCCGTGGATCGCGGTGGCCAGACCCGCCGGTCCGCCCCCGACGACGAGGAGGTCGATCACGACGCGGCTCCGGCGGGGGCGAGGGCACGTGACGACGCCAGCGCGTCGTTCTCGCAGCGGATGCGGACGGTCAGCAGAGCCGCGTTCAGCAGCGAGAAGCCCAGGGCCGTCAGCCAGGCGGTGTGCACCAGCGGCAGGGCCACGCCCTCGACGACGACCGCGACGTAGTTGGGGTGCCGAAGGAAGCGGTACGGGCCGGAGGCGACGAGCGGCAGGCCGGGCACGATCAGCACCCGGGTGTGCCAGCGGGGCCCCAGCGTCCCGATGCACCACCACCGCAGGGCCTGGGCGGTCAGGGTGAGGCCGAGGGCGCCCCAGCCGAGCACCGGCAGGAAGGGCCGGTCGGCCGCCCGGGGTTCGACGAGGCAGCCGAGGAGGAGCGCGGCGTGCAGGACGACCATGACCGGGTAGTGTCCGGCGCCGTGCTCGCGGGAGCCCCGGGCCCGGCTCCAGTTCCCGTTGCGTCGCGCCACGGCGAGTTCCGCGAAGCGTTCGGCGACGACCAGCAGGACCAACGCGGTGTACAACGTCACCGTCACTGTCACGAGAGCCTCACCAGGCCAGGAGGACGAGTTCGGAGGCGAAGCCGGGCCCCAGGCCGATCACCAGACCGGTCGTTCCGGACGGCGGCCGGGCGACCTGGACGTCCTTCAGGATCTGCAGCACCGAGGCCGAGGACAGATTGCCGTGGGCGGCCAGGGCGCGGCGGCTCGCCGCGAGGGCCGAGTCCGGCAGGCCGAGCCCGCCGGCGAGCGCGTCCATGATCTTCGGGCCGCCGGGATGGCAGATCCAGGCGCCCACGTCCCCGGGTTTGAGGTCGTGCGCGGCGAGGAAGGACTCGACTTCCTCGGTCACCTGCAACCTGACGAGTTCCGGGAGTTCCGGACCGAGGACCATGCGGAAGCCCCAGTCGCCGACGTCCCACCCCAACAGGTGCGCGGTCCCCGGGTACAGGCGGCTGCGTGCCGCCACGACGCTCGGCCCGGAGGAACCGGCCGGGCTTGATGACGTACACGCGGAGGCCGAGGAGAGGGCACTGCCGACGGGATGGCCGGCGTCGGCCGGACGCTCAGCGCCGACGGCCACGAGGGCGGCGGCTCCGTCCCCGAACAGGCCGCCCGCCACCAGGTTCGCCGTCGACGTGTCGGCGCGCTGCAAGGTGAGTGAGCACAGTTCGGTGGAGAGGAGGAGAGCGGTGCCGTCCGGCCGTCCTTCGAGGAAGTCGTGGACGCGGGCCAGGCCGACGGCGCCCGCGCCGCAACCGAGCCCGAACAGCGGCGTGCGCCGGACGTCGGGCCGCAGACCGACCTCGGCGGCGAGGCGCGCCTCCACAGAGGGGGTCGCGATGCCGGTCACGGTGGTCGAGACGACCAGGTCGACGTCCTCCGCGTGGACGCCGGCGTCGTGGAGCGCCCGCTCGACGGCCTCGGCGCCCAGCGCGACCGCCAGTTCGACGAAGAGGCGGTTGGTCTCGCCGAAGGAACCGAGATCGCGGTAACGGTCGAGGGGCAGAGCGAGGTGCCGGCTCTCCACACCGGCCGCGGCGTGCAGCCGGCGTACGAGAGCCCGGTCGGATCCGGGCGGCAGGCCGGAGACGAGTTCTTCGGTGATCTCGTGCTGCGGGTAGCGGTGCGGCGGGAAGGCCGTGCTCACCGCGAGGACGCGGGTCATTGCTCCAACATAGGGACAAGGAGGCGTCGACACCCTCAACCGGGAGAACACGGGCGCGCCGTCGCCTAGCGTGGGGCGATGCGCCCCACCACGGACGAAGGACCCCACCGCCTCGCCGCTCCGGCGGTGCCCGGCCCGACGGAACGCTCCCTCGTCCTCGGTCTGCTGAAGGCGAGTCACCCGGTGCCGGCGGCAGCGGTGACGGTCCTCACGGCCCTGCTGGCCACCGTCTTCGGGCTGGATCTCGCCTCCGGGGCCCTGGCGGTGGCCGCCGTCGCCGCGGGGCAGCTGTCCATCGGCTGGTCCAACGACCGGCTGGACCTCGTGCGCGACCGAGCGGCGGGACGCCGCGACAAGCCGCTGGCCACGGGGGCCGCCCGGCCGGGCACGGTGGGCGCGGCGGCGTGCACGGCCCTGCTGGTCTGCGTCCCGCTGTCGCTCGGCTGCGGGCTCCTGGCCGGCGCCGTGCACCTCGGCGGCGTCGCGGGGGGATGGGCGTACAACCTGTGGCTCAAACGGACGGTTCTCTCCTGGCTGCCCTACACCGTCGCCTTCGGGCTGCTTCCCGCGTTCCTGACGCTGGCTCTTCCCGGCGGCCCCTGGCCGCCCCCGTGGTTGACCGCCGCGGCGGCCCTCCTGGGGACCGGCGCCCACTTCGCGAACGTCCTGCCCGACCTCGACGACGACCTCGCGAGCGGGGTGCGCGGGCTCCCTCAGCGACTGGGCCGGCGGGGATGCTCGGCGTCGGCCGCCGCCCTGACCCTGGCCTCCTGTGTGACGCTGACGGCCGGCCCCGGGGGCCGGGCGTCCCTCGCCGGAGCGGCACCGGTCGGCGTGGCCGTCGCTCTCTGCGCCGTGGCGGTGGCCGGACCGCCCGCGCTGTTGCGCGGGCGGGGGCCTTTCGTCGCCATCCTGGCCCTGGCCGGACTCGACGTCGTACTGCTGGTGCTGGCCGGAACCGCGCCTGCCGGGGCCCGGATCGCGCCGTGACCGGCTCGCCTTGAGCTTGTCGTCGGTGCCGCAGAGCGGGGGCCATACGGGGCGGCGGTGAGCCGGCCGGCCGTCACGTCGGGTCCGGGGCTTCGTCCTCGACGACGTGCACGGCCGCTTCCTCGGCGCTCGCCGCGCCTCCGTCGATGCCCTCGTCCCGGGCGATCAGCTCCCGGGTGGTGTCGGTACGGGCACCCTCGTCCGGCGCCCTCAACCGCCCTGCGCGGTCGGTACCCACCTCGGTGTCGATCAGTTCGCCCTCCCCGCCGGGCAGGTCCCCCAGACCGTCCCCTTCCGGCTCCGCGACATCGGGGACCTCCTGGGCGAGCCTGCCGTCCAGGGACTCACCGGTCTGCTGCTCCTCGGCCGTCGTGCCGTGCTTGGTGACGCCCAGCGGCTTCTCGGGAGGCGAGTAGCCCTCGTCCAGCATGGCGTCGTAGGTGCGCTCGTCCACGGCGTTCTGGAGGTCCAGCGGCGCCACGTCCTCTTGCTCCTCGCGGGCGCCCGTGGGCTGATAGGCGTCGTCCGCCGTCTGGTTCTCGCTCATCAAGCGCTCCTTTCGCCGTCGTCGGCCGGATGCGGCTACACCCGTCGACGGATCCTCCGTGGCCCCGGGGCACTCGTACGGGGTCCGTCGCGCCATCGGGTGGGGGCTCGGTCTTCTCGCTGTCTTGCGTGTCGATCACTCTCTGGAGCGGCTGCCCGCGGCGGATCGGGCGAAACGGCCGGGAAGTCCGCTTCTTCGCCCGGCGCGCCTCGCGGCCTGCGCGGGACGGCGGGTCGGCAGGTCGGCGGGTCGGGTCCACGGGGGTGGGACGGTGGCGGGGATCTCGCGGCGGGGGGCCCAGAACGGTCAGCGGCGCGGGGGAAGCCGGTGGAGCGTCACGTCGTGCAGTTCCGCCCCCGCCACGGTCAGCGTCATGAAGGAGCAGAAGGGCCGGCGCCTGCGGTCCGTGGGCGAGCCGGGGTTCAGCAGCCGCAGGGTCCCGGCGCTGGTGTCCCACGGGATGTGGCTGTGGCCGAACACGAGGACATCCACGTCGGGGAAGCGCGCGGCGCAGCGCCGCTCCCGTCCCGCGGCCGCTCCCGTCTCGTGCACGACCGCGAACCGCAGTCCTTCCAGCTCGGCGCGGGCGACCTCCGGAAGTCTGCGGCACAGTCCCGGGCCGTCGTTGTTGCCGTACACGCCGATCAGCCGACGGGACCTGGACACCAGCAGGTCGAGCGTGGCCTCGTCGATCCAGTCACCGGCGTGGATGACGGCGTCGGCGTCGTCGAGGGCCGCCATGAGGGCGTCCGGCAGGGCCGCGGCGCGAACGGGCAGATGAGTGTCCGAGGTCAGCAGGAGCCGCATGTCTCCCACGGTAGGCCTCCACGGGCGCCGACGTTCCCGCGGACGGCCGGCCCCGGTGATGCGGCGTACCGCGGCGGATGAGCGTCGACACCAGCCATACGTAGCCGCTCTCCCCCGCTGCCGCCAGCCGCCAGCCGCCAGCCGGGGAATCGCTTCCCGACGACGCGTGCGGCGAGCCCGAGAGCCTGCCGCTCCTCGGCTTCGTACTGAAGAGGCTGTGGGACGACCGGTTCGCCGACCGGCTGGGCACGAGCACGTACGAGGCGATGCACGGCGTTTCCGGCGCGTTCTGGAGACGCCACCTGTGCGACGTCGTCGGCCGGGACCTCACCCAGGACGAGCGCCATGGCATGCCCGCCGGACTCCCGGACCGGATCTGCCCGGCCTGACACCCGCCGCGCGCCCGTGTCGCGGGCCGTCCCGGATCAGGACAGCCCCGGGTCTGGCCGGTATCGATGGCTGTCAGCGCACCGCTGAATGGGTAGTGTGCCCGCCTGTGACTACCCCGTTACCGCGGCCCGGCCACGCCCGGACGGCCGCCGAGTTCGTCGCCCTGCTGCGGGTCGCGAAGACCCGGTCCGGTCTCTCCTACCGCACGCTGGAGCGCGAGGCCCGGAAGGCCGGCGACCACCTGCCGGTGAGCACGATGGCGAACGCGCTGGGCCGGGGGTCGCTGCCGCGGCCGGAGGTGGTGGCGGCGCTCGTCCGCGCCTGCGGCGGCGACCCGGCGGCGGTACGGGAATGGCTGGCGGCACACGAGGTGCTCGCCCGGCGGGAGGGCGCCCCGCGCACCGAGGCCGTCGCCCGGCCCTCCCCGGAGTCATGGGACCCCCTGGCCGCGGGCGGTGCCGAGGAGGATGCCGGAGGGGACCGCTGGCCGCTCACGCCCTGGCTGCTCCCCGCCGATCCGGCGCTGTTCGTGGGCCGTGAGGAGGAGTTGGACACCGCCTGCCGGATGCTGGACCGGCCGGGGCCCGGGCCGTCGGTCGTCCTGGTCACCGGTCCCGCGGGGGTCGGCAAGACCGCTCTCGCCGTACGCGCCGGCCATCAGCTGGCCCCCCGCTTCCCGGACGGACAGCTCTACGCCGACCTGCGGGGGTTCGACGCGGAACCGGCCGAGCCGTTCACGGTCCTCGGGGCGTTCCTGCGGGCGCTCGGCGTACGCGGCGGTGCCGTGCCCTCCGACATGACCGACCGCGTCCACCTCTACCGCACCCTCCTGGCCCAGCGGCGGACCCTGATCGTCCTGGACAACGCGGCCGACGCCCTGCAGGTGGGCGACCTCCTCCCGAACGGCGCCCGCTGCGCCGTCATGGTCACCAGCCGCACCACCCTGGCCGACATGAGCGGTCACCGGCTGCCGCTCGGCGTCTTCGACTCCGCGACCGGTCTGACGCTGCTGCGCGAGATGCTGGGCACGGACCGCACGGCCGAGGACGCGGGTTCGGCACGGTCCATCGTCGACACCTGCGGCGGTCTGCCCCTCGCGGTGTGGGTCGCCGGGGCGCGCCTCGCCGCACGGCCGCACTGGCCGCTGCGGAAGGTCGCCCGCGCCCTCGCCGACGAACAGCGCCGACTCGACGAACTGGCCGTCGGGCACATCGCCGTACGCGCCAGCCTCGACCTGTCCTACCAGGGGATGACGCCGGCCACCCAGCACGCCCTGGGCCTCCTCGCCCTGATGCCCACGGCCGACTTCGGGGTCTGGGCCCTGGCCGCCCTGCTGGGGGTCGACCTGGTGGAGGCGGAGAAGGTGCTCGACGACCTAGTGGAGGTCCACCTCGTCGGGGTCCGCGCGGTCGGCACCACCGGCATCCGCTACCAACTGCACGATCTCGTACGGGTACTCGCGCGCGAACGGGCCAGTGGCGAGCTGCGACGGCAGGAGCGCGCCGAGGCGCTCACCCGGCTCCTCGGCGCCGCCCTCCATCTGGCCGACCGGGCCGCGGACACGCTCAGCGTCGACTTCCAGGGCGTCTCGCAGAGTGACCTGGTCTCCTGGCGGCTCTCTCCCGGGGACACTGAGCAGTTGCTCGCCGCTCCGCTCGCGTGGTTCACGGAGGAGCGGCAGTTCCTCATCCAGGTGGTGGACCAGGCGCTGGACCGCTCGGAGGTGGCACCGGCGGCGGGGCTGGCGACCACGCTGACGACGCTCTTCCAGGTCGGCGGGCACTTCGACGACTGGGAGCGTTTGCAGAAGCGGTCGTTGAAGGCCGCCACGCACGTCGGCGACCGGCGCAGCGCCTCGCAGCTCCACCGCTGCCTGGGCGAACTCACCACCATTCTCGACCGGTACCCCGAGGCGCTGGACCACTTCGAGCAGGCGCTGCTGCTCGCCGAGGGCCTGGGGCCGTCGTACCGGGCGAGCGCGACCGCCGGTCTCGCGTACGTACACCGGCTCCTCGGACAGTACGAGGCCGCCGTGCGGTGCTTCGAGGAGGCCGCCGAGCTGGCCCGGAAGGCGGGGAACGTCAACTGTCTCGTCTACGCGACCACCGGCGTCGGTGTCATCGCGCTCGAACACGGCCGGGTCCCGGCGGCCATGGAGCGGTTCACGGAGGGCCTGCGCGTGAGCCGGAGCGGCGGCTACCGCCCCGGTGAGGCGCAGGCCCTGCGGTGTCTGGGGCAGAGCCATCGCGCCCTCGGGGCCTACGCCCCCGCCGCCGAGTCCTTCCGGCTGGCCGCCGCGATCAGCACCGAACTCGGCGACCGGCTCGGGGCCACGCACGCGACCTGCTGGCTCGGCGACATCCTGGTCCGCCAGGGCTCCCTCCACGAGGGTCGCCGCATGCTGGCCCGCAGCCTGTGGACCTACCGCGAGTTCGGCAACATCTGGGGCGAGGCGGCCGCCCTGAACGCCTTGGCGGAGGCTCAGTTGTCCGCCGGCCGGCCGGAGCACGCCCGTCGGCGCGCGGAGGCCGCCGTGCGGCTGTGGCGGGACATCGGCGCCCGGACCTGGCTGGCCACCGGTCTCGACACGCTGGCCGAGGCCCACGCCCTGGGCGGCGACCACGACGCGGCGGCCCGAACCCGCGAGGCGGCCGCGGCGGCCCGGCGCGGAGCCGTGGTCCTTCCCTCCGGGGCGGGGTCGGCCGACGGCTAGCGGGGCGGCCGGCGGTGCCCCGCGGCCGCACGGCGCACGGTGGTCAGGCATCGCCGGGCCTGACGCCGTGGCGGACCCGGCCGAGAACCACGGCGGCGAGCCGGTCGAACGGCACGGGTCCGGTCTGGCGGGAGTCGTAGCTGACCTCGTGGTTGTCACCGAGGACGTAGACGTGCCGGGCCGGCACGAGGTCCGTCGAGGAAGGCCGGCCGGGTGTCCGGTCTCCGGGAAGGGCGGCGACGCGTTTGATCACGGCGGTGGGCAAGGGCCCGCCGGGCAGGGCGTCCTGGCCCTCCGTGACGTCCCCCGCCGCGCCCCCGGCCGGTCGCATCCGGATCGCGACGACCGCCCCTCTGCGCACGAGGCGTGCCGGCACCTTGAGGGCCAGCAGCCGGTCCCCGTCGCGGTAGGTGGGGGTCATGCTGGAGCCGCTGACGTCGAGCAGGACGCAACGGTGCCGGAGCAGGAACGCGACCGCGCACCCCAGGACCGACAGCCCGGCGGCACTTCCCGCCGCCACGTACGCGGAACGCCTCCGCACCGGCCGCGTCACGGACTCAGGCCGGGCAGCACGAGGGGGTGGGACGTGCCTGCCTCTTCGTCCGCCACGTCGTCCCCGGAGCCGTCCGTCCGTTCGCGGTAGCCGCGGGACTGCAGCGTGAACAGCCGGTGGTAGGTCCCTTCGCGGTCCATCAGGGCGGCGTGGTCGCCCCGTTCGGTGATGCGCCCGTCCTGGAGGACCGCGATGGTGTCGGCGTCCTTGACCGCGCCGAGCCGGTGCGAGATCAGCACGCTGGTGCGGCCGGAGCGGCGGGCCCGCAGCCGGGTGTGGATCTCGTGCTCGGCGGCCGGGTCCAGACCGGAGCTGGGCTCGTCCAGGATCAGCAGGTCGGCGTCGGCACGCAGGAACGAGCGCGCGAGGCCGATCCGTTGCCACTGCCCTCCGGACAGCTGCACGCCGGACGCGTGGTCGTCCTCGCCCCGGAACGTGCGGCTCAGCAGGGTGGAGTACCCGTGGGGCAGCCGCGTCACGTCCTCGTGCACGCCCGCCAGCCGGGCCGCCGCCTCACAGCGTTCCGGCACGTCGAGGGCGCTCAGGTCGCCGACGGCGATGTTCTCGCGGGCCGTGAGCTCGTAGCGCATCGGCTCCTGGAAGGTGGCGGCGACACGGCGCCGCAGCTCCACCGGGTCCATGGCGTGCAGGTCGACGCCGTCCCAGAGGATGCGGCCGCGGGTGGGATCGTAGAACCGGCACAGCAGCTTGACCAGCGTCGACTTCCCCGAGCCGTTGACGCCCACGAGGGACAGCGCCTTCCCCGCCTCGATGCGCAGGTCGACGCCGCGCAGCACCCAGGGCGTGCCCTCGTCGTAGCGGAACCACACGTCCCGCAGTTCGACGGCGTCCCGCAGGGGCGGGACCGCGGTGGCGCGCCCGGGGGCGGGGAGGTCGGGGCCGAGCCCCACGACGGTGACGTAGTGATCGAACATCATGAGGGAGTGGTGCACCTGCCCGGTCTCACCGGCCAGTCCCGCGATGGCGCTCTGTACGGCGGGGATGGCGGCCAGCACAAGGGAGACGCCGCCGACCGTCATGGTCCCCCGTGCGGCGGAGGCGACCGCCCACAGCAGTGCGGCGCCCGCCAGGAGGGAGGCGGCCACCTGAAGGGAGGTCTGCACGCGCAGTTCCCTGCGGTCCATCAGCTCCCGCAGCCCGTCGGCCCTGCGCCGTTCGGCCAGCAGACGTTCCCGGAAGAAGCGTCCGGCGGCGTAGAGCCGGATCTCCTTCGCGGCCTCCACGCTCGACAGCAGCGTCGCGTAGAAGAGTTCCCGGCGCTCGGCGGGGCTGATCTCCCAGAAGGTGGCGGCACGCCGGCGGCTGAGCACGATCTCCGCCCAGAGCACGGGGACACCGGACAGCGACACGACGACGGCGAGCAGAGGATGCAGGACGGCGAGGGAGCCGAGGAATCCGACGAGGAGGACGCAGCCGCGGACGATGCCCGCCACGGCCTGGACCACCTGGAAGGGGGCGAGCCCGCCGGCGTGCTGGGCCATCCGGAGACGGTCGAGGAACTCCGGGTTCTCGAAACGGCCCAGCCCCACGAAGCCGTCGACGGCGGTGTGCAGCCGTTCCTGGACGAGGAGACTGGTCGCCCGGGTCATCCTGGCCTGGAGGTAGGCGGTGAGCTGAGTTGCGCCGGCCGACACGGCGCCGGCGACGGCCAGCGCGACGGCGGGGCCGAGGCTCCCGCGTACGCCGTTGCCCGCCGCGAGGCCGTCCAGGATGTCCTTGACCAGCCACGTGATCACCACGGGCGCAGCGGCGGACACCACGGTCACGGCCAGGAATCCGGCCATCGCGGCGGGGGTCGCCCGCAGGCCGAGCCCGAGGGCCGACGTCACCGCGTGGTGAAGCGGCACCGCGCGGGGTGGCGCGGCACCCGGGGCGGGACTCATGCCCGCCCGGCCGGAACGGCCGTGAGGACCGAGTCCCCGACCGCGGCCACGGTGGGCGGCTCCCCGTCGACCGCCGAGACGGCGAACTGGGCGGGGAAGGCCCTGACGCCGAAGGCGCTCGCGCAGGGCCCCTCCGGTGTCTCCCGGATGACCCTGACCACGGAAGAGAGCTGCTCGGCCATCGCCTGGGCCTCGTCCGCGTACCGCTGCTCGTGGCTCCCCGCCACCACGACGGCGATCGCCTGGCGCCGTCCCTGGAGCGCGCCGACCTGCTCCACGAAGCGGGGCAGCTTGTCCCGGCACGGCTTGCAGCCAGGGGTGAAGAACGACACCACGGCGCCGTCCGTGAGGTCGCGTTCCGTCAGGGGCATGCCCTCGATGCACCGGGAGCTGAAGGGCGCCACGGTCGCGCCCACGGAGATGCCGCCGTCCTCCGTGGGGGCCGGGGCGGCGGAGGAGCGGTTCCGCAGCCGGCGGAGGACCGCGAGCGTCAGCAGGAGGTCCAGCGCGCAGAGCGCGCCGACGACCACCAGCGCTATGGCCAGGTAGACCACGGGAGGCCTCTTCTCGGTAGAGGGAATCAGTTGCTCGTACGGGTCGGGGCGGCGGGTGTGGGCCGCAGCAGCGTGACGAGTTCGTCTCCGACGACCAGGAGGAGAGCGGCCGTCGCCCCGCACAGCCAGGCGGTGAACCGGGCCTGCCAGGTGAGGTGCCCGCCGTCCCACACGCCGGGGGCGGCCGCCGCCGCGACGGCGAGGAGCAGGGCGTTGCGGACGAGTTGGGGAGGGCCGACGGGGCCCGCCGAGGTGCCGAAGCAGCGGCAGGCCACCTGTTGTCCGGCGCGCAGGGCGCGGGCGACGGCGTAGGTGAACGAGGCCAGCAGACCGCTCGTCGTCAGAAGACCGGTCATCGCGGGAAGCCGGCCGCCATAGGCCTCGGGCCAGGCCAGGAGCAACGTGCCCGCCGCTTCCGCGAGGACGACGCCCACCGCGAGGGCAGGCGCCCGGGCTGCGGACACCCGCCCCAGCGTCTCCACGGAGTACGTGAAGGCGCGGAAGGACTCCGCGTTCCTGATCTTTCCGAGGACTGCCGCCGCGAAGACGAGGACGAGCGCGATCCGGCTCACGGCCGAGACGAATTCCACTGGGTCTCCCGGGGAGAGATCCGTGGCCCGGCCCTGGTGCGAGCCGGGCCACGGGACGGGTCGTACGGTGCCCGGACGAGGGCGGCCCCGATGGTGCTGACGGGGCATGGCGCCGCGGAGCTACCGCCTGCGCCGTGCGGTGGTCACGGAGCCGGACGGGCGGGGGCGGTTCAGCAGCCGCAGCTCATGAACTCGCGCCTGTTGAGGTCACAGGACCAGACGCGCTGCGTGTAGTTGCTGAAACTGCCGCACGCGCTGTTGATGCACCGGTAGATCCAGTAGCCGGTGCACGCGCTCGCCGTCTCCTGCGGCACCAGCTGCTCCAGCATGCGGTCGGCCCATCCACGGACGGTCTTCATGTGAGGTCCCTCCTGTCGGTTCTTCCCTGGTCTGGCGATGGCGTCGGGGCGCCGGGCCGCACATGGACGTCCCCCGTGCTGCGGAACGCGCCCCGCCGCTCGATCGGTCAGGTCCCCGTCCGGTCGGCCGGGGCGGTACAGAGTCTTCGCCGGGCCTCGGGCCGTGACAACGACCGGAGCGTGTTCGGGACTGTTCGGGACGGCGTTCGAAAAGGGTGCGCCGGTGCCAGGGAACGACGACGGCGCGAGGGCCGGCCCGCCCGGGGGTTCGGGGCGGGGCCGGCGCTCGCGCCGGTCAGGCGGTCACGCGCCTCGTGCGCGTGGGGGTCAGCGGCGCAGCTTCAGGCGGTGTACTCCGCCGTCGACCGTGCCGACGTAGAGCGAGCGTCCGTCCGGGGCGGCGGCCAGCTTGGTGGTGTCGGTGTTCTGCAGACCGCTGGAGACGTTCTCCCAGGTGAGGCCTGAGTCGGTGCTGCGCAGTACGCCCCGGCCGCCCTGGACGAGGCCGGACTCCTTCGAACCGGCGGTCGCCGCGTAGAGCGCTCCGCCCACCCGCAGCAGGTCCGAGACGTGGACCGCGAGCGGGCCGGTGTCGGCGGTGCGGAAGGTCGTGCCGTCATCGGTGCTGACCCGGACGGACGATCCGCCGACGATCAGGCGCCGGCCGTCCTTCAGGATCGCGGTGACGGGGCCCTCGGCGACCTTGGTCTTGGTGACGCCGCCGTCGTCCGAGCGGTAGAGGCCCGAGGCGTTGCCGAGCCAGAGGCGCCGCGGGTCGCGCGGGTCGCCGGCCATCGCGTCGAAGGACCTCTCGTGGAAGAGGTTCTTCCACGTCCTGCCGCCGTCCAAGGTGGAGAACAGCCCGTTGCCGAAGATGCTCCTGAAGCTGATCGTCACCCGGTCGGGATCGGCCGGGTGGACCAGGATCGAGGTCGGTATCTCCGACGAGGTGCCCTTCACCTGCCAGGTCCGGCCGGCGTCGCCACTGCGGGAGACCTCGAAGAGACCGGTCGCGGTGCGCCGGACCTGCCACACCACCTTGGTGTCCCGCGGCGAGACGGCGATGTGCGAGGTGAGCCGGCCGGTCATGCCCTCCGCCCCGGTGTGGCCCCACTCGGGGCCGGTGACGGGGATCGCGGTGCGGTAGGTGCCGCTCACCGTTCCGGCGAGCAGCCGGTCGCCGCTGGCCGCGAGGGCGAAGGGGGTCAGGCCCTGGACGCCGATCCTCCGGTAGCCGGTGCCGTCGGCCGAGCCGCGGTACAGGCCGTCCTGTTCGCTGGACACGGTCACCGAGCCGTCGGCCCAGCGGTCGTAGTCCATCGCGATGGCGGCCTTCGAGGGAGCGGACACCGGCTTCCAGGTCCTGCCGTGGTCGTGGCTGACCTGCCCCGCGCCGAACAGCGCGCGCAGGTACAGGTCGCCGCCGGAGGCGGACAGGCCGTTGCCGCCCTCCGCGACGGGCAGCAGGGTGGACCAGGTGCGGCCCTTGTCGTAGGAGCCGCGCACGCCGGTGCCGGGGACGTAGGCCGCCACCACGGTGGAATCGGCCGCCAGACCGCGGACGGTGTCCACGGGCTCGTCGAGGACGCGGTGCGCCGTACCGGGGTCGCCCTTGCCCACGCCGTCGAGGCGCCAGACGCTGTCGAAGGTCGCCAGGTACAGCGTGTCGCCGACGAGGGCCGCGTCACGGACGCCGCCGGTCACGCCGGTGGGGTACTCCGCCCAGCTGTCGCCCGCGTCCGTGCTGACCAGCAGGGTGCCGCCGACGATCGCGGCGAGGGTACGGGTCTCCTCGTCCGCGACGAACGCGTCGACGCGCGCGTCGGGCACGTCGAGCTTGCGCCAGGTGCGGCCGTTGTCGTCGGTACGCAGGATGGTGCCGCGGCGGGTGGGGTCGGCGGCCGTGTTCACGGCGTACCACCAGCGGTCGGGGCGGCGGGCGTCGACCACGACCGCTCCGGTGCCGTTGCCGTCGGCGACGGGCAGCCGGCCCACCTGGCGCCAGTGGGCGCCGCCGTCGGTGGTCAGCCAGGGGGCGGCCTTCCGGAACTGGGTCACGACGGCCTGCTTCGGCCGGGCGGGCGTGAGCGCGACGTGACCGGCCTCGTTGTTCGGGCCGATGGGCTCCCAGCGGTCGCCGCGGCTGCCGGCGGGGGTGACCTCGAAAGCACCGGTCCCCGTGATCCGACGCGCGTCGGTGGTCGTGGCCGACACGGACAGGCGGTAGGCGCCGGCCGTCCTCCCGGTCACGTCGGCCTGGTAGTAGCCGGCGCCGTTCATGGTGGTGCGCAGGGTGAAGGCCTTGCCGTGCGGCGGCGTGACCCTGATCTCCGGCGGCGCGTTCAGGGCGGCCGGGGCGGCGACGTGCACGGTGGAGCGGCCGTCGCTCGGATCGGGGGACGCCTGGACGACCAGGTGCCGGACGACGAGCAGGTACGGCACGCGGAGAGCCGGGCCGCGCGCGGGGGTGGCGGTGATCCGGCCGCTGATCTCCGTGTCGGTGGCCGGGCGGTCCGCGCGCAGGGTGACGTCGACGGTCGCCGACCCCCCGGCGGGGACGGTCACCCGCGACGGGGACACGGTGGCGGGGCCGGTGCTGGCGAGGGTGACGGGCAGCGGCTTCTCGCCGGGGTTGGCCAGGCGTACCTTCGCGGTGCCGCCGACGGTCCGGTCCGCGAGGTCGGCGAGGCCGAACGACACGCTCGTCGGGAGGGCGGTGAGGGTGGCGGACGCGGCGGTGGCCACGTCGAGGCGTCCGTTGCCCTGGACGGTGGGGCCGGTGCCGGCGAGGCCCTTCGCGGTGCCGACCAGTGCGGACCTGATCGCGTCGGGGTCCTGGCCGGGCCGCAGTTGGCGCAGCAGGGCGGCGGCTCCGGCGACGTGCGGGCTGGCCATCGAGGTGCCCGACATGCGGTAGACACCGGGTGCGTACATCGAGGTGGGGATCGAGGAGCGGATCTCCACGCCGGGTGCGACGAGGTCGGGTTTGAGTCCGAAGCCGGTGCCGGGTCCGCGCGACGAGAAGGAGGCGATCTCGTCGGTGGAATCGGTGCCGCTCAGGGTGACGGACACCTTTCCGGCGGCCAGTTCGCGGCTCAGCTGGGCGTACTGGGTCGTGTCGATGCCCATGACGACCAGGCGGTCCATGCGCAGCGAGTCGCCGGAGGCGGCGGTCCGGGTGAGGTCGGGGCGGGCGGGGGTCTCCCGTGCCTCGGCCACTCCGGGGGTGGCGGCGAGCACGGGTCCGTCGTGGACCGGGAGGCCGCCGAGGACGGCGAGCGCGCCGCGCTCCTCGGCTTCGCGTGCCCAGTCGATGTCGCTCTGGCTCAGGACGTCCGTGCTGGGAGGGACGAGCAGGTCGGCGCGCAGGATCTTGCCCCGGACGTCACCGACGCGCTTCCAGTCCTCGGCGGTGCCCGCGCCGACGTCCACGAGCGGCGCGGTGACCGGTCGCGTCGGCGGGTTCGCGGACAGCACGCCCCGGTAGGTCTGGATCAGTTCGGGCTCCTTGCCCGCCAGGTAGGCGCTGGGGATCCGCAGCCCGCTGGTGGAGGCGCCGACGGCGATGACGCCGTCGGCCGCCGCCGGTGTGCTGATGGTGCCGCTGCCGGGCCCGGAGTTGCCCGCCGCCGCGACGACGACCACTCCGGCGCGTACGGCGGCGGTCGCCGCGCGGCCCAGCGGGTCGGTGCCGTCGCCGGGGCCGCCGAGGCTCATGTTGATGACGTCGGCCGGGTGCGGGTTGCCCGGATCGGCAGCCGCCTCGATGCCGGCGATGATGTCGGAGGTGTAGCCGCTGCCGTCAGCGCCGGTGACCTTGTAGGCCAGCAGACGCGCGTCGGGCGCCATGCCGGTGACGCCTTCCTTCCCGGCCGCCTTGCCCGCGATGATGCCGGCGACGTGGGTGCCGTGGCCGTTGTCGTCCATCGGGTCGTCGTCACCGTTGGCGAAGTCGTAGCCGCCGACGACCTTGTGGCCCTCGCCGAAGCCGCCGCCCAGGTCGGGGTGGCCGTAGTCCACGCCGCTGTCCAGGACCGCCACCACGGTGCCCTTGCCGGTGGCCTTCACCCCGGCCGGGTCCTCGCGCTTCCAGACCTCGGGCGCTCCGGTCAGCGGGACGCTGATGTCCGTGCGGACCTGTATCCGGGTGTCGGGGCGGACGGCGGTGACACCGGGCAGCGCGGCCAGCCGCGCCCTCTCGGAGGCGGGCACCGTCATGGCGACGGCGTTGAGGAGCAGACCGAGCCGGCGGGGTGCGGCGGGGTGCAGTCCGGCTTGCCGTGCCGTCGTGACGAAGGCGTCCTGCCGCGCCGCCAGGGCCCGTCGGGCGTCGCCGACGGCGGAGGTGGTGCCGGCGGTCAGGGAGGTGAGCGAGCCGCCGGGGGCCGCTGCCACGGCGGCGTCTCCGGACAGCTCGACGATGACCCGCTGGTGCGGGTCGGGTGACGTCGCGGTCGCGGTGCCTGGCGTCGCGGTGAGCGTACCGGCCAGCGCGACGGCGGTGACCGCGGCGGCCGTCAGACGTCGGCTGCTTCGTGGGTTTTTGGCCATGGGCAGAAGTCCTAGCGCCGAAGTGACTCTCCGTACAACGGATCTTGGCGGCCCATTGCTGCACCTGGCACAAGTGGGCCAGGATCGGCATATGACGAACGAGCTCACCGCGGCAGGCATCGATCCGTTCGACGAGAGCGTCTACCGGGCCGTGCTGACCCGGCGTACGGCGGCCCCCGCCGAGCTCGCCGGCGACCTCGGCTGCTCCACCCTGCGTGCCGCCAGGGCGCTGGACCGGCTGCACGACCACGGCCTGGTCGGGCGGCTCGCGGGGGTCCGCCGACGGTACGCGGCGATCGAGCCGGGCGCCGCGGTGGAGTCCCTGATCCGCAACAGGACGGCGGAGTTGGACCGGGTCCGTTCGGCGGCGGGCGAGCTGTCCCGCCTCTTCGCGGCGGCGCAGGCCGGCACCGCCGGGGAGGAGGAGGTGGAGATCGCCACCGGCCGCGAGGCGCTCGGGCGCTGGTTCGTCCGCCTCCAGCAGGAAGCGCGCGAGGACGTCATGACACTGGACCGGCCGCCGTACGCACTGACCACCTCCAACCCGGTGGAGAGCACGGCGCTGGGGCGCGGCGTGCGCTACCGCGCGGTCTACGCCCCCGAGGCGCTGGAGTGGCCGGGAGTGCTCGAGGACATCCGCGGACTCGTGCGCCGTGGCGAGCAGGCCCGGGTGATGCCGGGCCTGCGGATCAAACTGGCCATCGCGGACCGCCGACTGGCGCTGATGCCGCTCTCCCTGGACCTCGACGGCGTGCGCGCCGCGGTCATCCGCCCCTCCACCCTGCTGGACGCCCTCACCGACTACTGGGAACTGTGCTGGAAACAGGCCCTGCCGCTCGACGTACCCGCCGAGGACCCGCTCGGTGAGGAGGATCGTCTGGTGCTCACCCTGCTGGTCAGCGGTCTCAAGGACGAGGCAATAGCCCGCCAGCTCGGCTGGTCCGTCCGCACCATGCGCCGGCGCATGAGCCGCCTCCACGAACTCCTGGGCGCGGTGAACCGTTTCCAGGCCGGCGTCGTCGCGGCACGCCGCGGCTGGATCTGACCCACCATCGGCCGAGTGGTCGCCGAAGGAGCTCGGGTGAACGGCCGCTTCGGCCCTGCGGGGCCGCCACACCCGGCCCAGCCCCGCTCCACTTCCTCTCCCTCACCGAGGACTCCGCCGGGCCGGAGACGGGAGCGGCGCCGGGATTCCGCCGGCCGGAACCCGGTCAGGGGGTCCAGGTGGTCGGGGCGGCGGCGATGTCCCGGACGTCCATTCCGTTCGCGGTCTGGCTGACCAGGTCGACGGGCTTGCTGGGGGCTCGCCTTGACGGGGTGACCGCTGGCGGTGAGGAAGGCCGCGGCGACGGCGGCGTAGAGCTCGCTGGAGTGCTCCAGCGCGGGCTGCCTCGAGGGTGCCGAAGTCGACGATGTCGGGGGCGCCGGGCCGCTTCTCCTGGGCGATCCGCAGGAGCTGGATGTTGCGGGACATGACGTTGGTTTCACAGGCCGATGCCCGTGAAAACAAGATGCTTCGACGGGCATGGGTCGGGTACCGTGCGGACCATGTCGAGTCCTGAGTCAGACACGGTGGGGGCTTTCGGTCACGCCGTCAGCCCCCTGAACCACTGAGCTCGTAGCCCTGTCGTCGCACCGCTCCCGCGGTGCCACGCGTGTGCGCATGGGGCTGGCCGCGGTGACGAGATGACCTTCTCGTGCTTCTCCCACCTCGGAGCGACTCGATGCCTCTTCCTCTGTATCTGCTTGCCGTGGCGGTCTTCGCCATGGGGACCTCGGAGTTCATGCTCGCCGGCCTCTTGCCGGACATCGCCTCAGATCTTGACGTCACAGTCGGGACAGCGGGCGTCCTCACCTCGGCGTTCGCGATCGGCATGATCGCCGGCGCCCCTCTTGTGGCCGCGCTTGCCCGCAACTGGCCCAGGCGCGTCGGCCTTCTCGGGTTCGTGCTCGTCTTCGCGGCAGCTCACGCCGTGGGCGCCGTCACCACGAGCTTCCCCCTCCTGTTCGCCACTCGGGTCGTCGCCGCGCTCGCGAACGCAGGGTTCCTTGCCGTCGCTCTGACGGCTGCCGCCACGTTGGTCCCGCCCGACAAGAAGGGACGCGCGCTGGCCGTACTGCTGTCGGGCACCACGGTGGCCACGATCGCCGGTGTCCCCGGTGGGGCGGTGCTCGGCACGTTGCTCGGCTGGCGGGCCACATTCTGGGCCGTCGCCGCCCTCTGCCTCCCCGCAGCTCTCGGCATCCTGAAGGGAATCCCGGCAGGACGTGACGAGAGCGAGGCGACCGGCAGGCCGGCCTTGCGAGCGGAACTCGCCCAGCTCACCAGGCCGCCGTTGATCCTGGTGATGCTGCTCGGTGCGCTGGTGAACGCGGCAACGTTCGGGAGCCTCACCTTCCTCGCACCCGTGGTGACCGACAGCGCCGGGCTGGGCGAGTTGTGGATCCCTGTCGCCCTGGTGCTTTTCGGCGCCGGTTCCTTCGTAGGCGTCACCGTCGCCGGACGGCTCTCCGACCGGCGTCCCGGTTCGGTCATCGCAGTCGGCGGTCCGTTGCTGCTCATCGGCTGGCCGGCCCTGGCGGTGCTGGCCGACGAGCCGGTCACCCTGTTCATCCTCGTGTTCATGCAGGGCACGCTGTCGTTCGCGCTGGGCGGCACGCTGATCACACGGGTCCTCTACGAGGCCGCGGGAGCCCCCACCATGGCAGGCTCGTACGCGACTGCGGCACTCAACGTAGGCGCCGCCATCGGCCCCGCCATCGCCGCGGCCACCCTCAGCACCGAAGCCGGTATCCTCGGGCCGCTCTGGGCGAGCGGACTCCTCGTCGCCGTGGCGCTGCTCATCGCCTTCCCTCTCCGCACCGTCATCACGGCCGGCCGGAGCACCGAGGTGCTCCGATGACACATGCGAACGCACCCTTGAACATCGAGGGACGCCGAAGGCTCGTGGAACGTTGCCGCACGCGTCCGATCGCGCACGTCGCCGCTGAGGCCGGTGTCTCCCCCGCCTGGAAGAACCGGACCCAGCGGTGGCGGCCCAGCCGCTGCGAGGACTCGACGCCCTTGCGGGCAAAATGCGAGGGCGGATGCCACGTTCGCGCAGCCAGCGGCGCAGGTGGTCGTCCGCGCGAGCGGAGATGGGCCGAGCGCGTGGCTCCTGGCACTCGGCGCCGCCGAGTGCTCTCCGCGCGAGCGGAGGTGAGCCGGCCGCTCACGCGGAGAGCACGTGGTCGTCGATGGGCGGGACTCGTCGCCCGGCGGCTCACCTCCGCTCGCGCGGCGAGCACCGACGGTTTTGGTGCCACGCTGTTCGCTAATGCGTGTTGCAGAAGCCTGCGAGGCGGGCATTTCCCCTATGCGTGGGCCTGAGCCTTCTGCAACATGCTTGAGGATGCGGTTCGGCGCCGCCGCACCGGCCGAGGCGAGGGCGCGCGGTCGCCGACGTGTCCTTCCGGGACGGTCCCGTCCGCGCGACAATGGAGCCGTGAACCGGTGGGGAGGCATCGACCGAATGGTGTCGCCGCGAGCCCGTGATCGCCTCGGCGACGCCCTCTTCAGTCGTGTCGCGGGTCCGTCCGGCGCGGAGAACCGGGCCAGGATCCACGACACCCCCGGTCCGCGGTGGTTCGCACCCCAGGAGCCGATCCGCCGGGTCCACGGTGACGCCTCGATGTTCGTCGGCGGACTGACCGCGCTCCTCCTGCAGTCCCTGCATCCGCGGGCGATGGCCGCTGTGGAGGCCCATTCCGGGTACCGGGGCGACCCCTGGGGCCGCCTCCAGCGCACCAGCACGTTTCTGGCCTTCACCACCTACGGGACCGTCGAGGACGCGCAGCTCGCGGTGGACGGCGTACGGGCGGTGCACGCGCGCATCAGTGGCCGCACCCCTGACAGTGACCCGTACCGCGCCGACGACCCGCACCTGCTCGAGTGGGTGCACATCGCCGAGGTGGACAGTTTTCTGCGGGCCTACCAGCGGTACGGCGCCCAGCGCCTGCGGGAGGACGAGTGCGACGCGTACGTCGCCTCGACGGCCCGGGTGGGGCGCGCTCTGGGCATGGTCCACCCACCGCGCACGACGGACGAACTGGCAGAGCGGATAGACGCCTTCCGACCGGAGCTACGCGGCACCGAAGCGGCCCGCTCCGCGGCCCGGTTCATTCTGCTCAGCCCCCCGCTGCCCTGGCCGGCGCGCCCGCCGTACGCGATGCTGGCGGCGGCCGCGGTCGCCCTGCTCCCACCCTGGGCCCGCGCCCCTCTGAACCTGCCCCTGCTACCCCGTACCGAGCGCTGGTGCGCGGCTCCCGCCGGCGCCGCGGTGACCGCTGCCATCCGCTGGGCCATGCACCGGCCTCCCCACCCCGGCGGCGGATGACGAGGTCGCGCAGGCGGGAAGTCGGACACGACGGAGCGACCGGTGGCCGGCCGGACTGCTCCTAGCCGGCGGGGACCCTCGCACGGGCCAGGACGGAGAGCTCGAACGGACGGAGCGCGTCGGTTCGCACCCACTCCGCTGGGTCGATCGTTTCGCGCTGCCGGACGTACTCGATCGGCTGGAACCGGTGCTCAAGCAGGAGGGCGTCCATCTGCTCGATGCTGAGGAACGTCTGCCAGGGCTCACCCCGCTCGGCCGCCGCCGTCATGACCGTCTCCGCATACGCCTGACCCGCCTCGTCCCGCTTCAGCACGCTCACCCAGCAGGGACTGCGCCAGCGTGTCGGCGAAGATCGAGGGGGATTCGTCGAAGGCCGGCCAGAGAGCGGAAGGTGAGTACGCCCACGATGCCCAGCAGCGTCCGAGTCTGCGGACGATCGGCGAGAGAGCGAAGGTGTACGCGTGTGCGGGGCAGCGGTCTCGTGGCAGGCTGAGGGCATGTGGCCCCTGCTCTTCCTCGACGTGGACGGCCCCCTCATTCCTTTCGGCGGCCCCGGCCCGCACCCCGCGTACGCCCCCGAGCCGCACCCGGACGCCCATCCGCTCCTCCACCGCGTGGACCCCTCCCACGGCCGGCGCCTTACGGCGCTGGGCTGCGAGCTGGTCTGGGCGACCACCTGGACCGATGACGCGAACGACGTCCTCGCCCCGCGGCTCGGTCTCCCGCCGCTGCCGGTCGTGCACTGGGCCAACGACGCTCTGGAGTCGTCCGCGGGGGCGACAAGCCTGCACTGGAAGACTCGGGCCCTCGCCGCCTGGGCCGCCGGTCGGCCGTATGCCTGGCTCGACGACGAGATCACCCAGGCCGACCGGGACTGGGTCGCCGCGTGCCACGGGGCTCCCACCTTTCTCCACCGCGTCGACCCGCGAAGGGGCCTGACGGGGGCCGACTACGCGGCGGTCGCGGCGTGGGTGGGTGAGTACGGGGCCACCAGGAGATGAGTGGGCGTGCTCAGGCCCCGGCCCGGGGCGCGCGGTGAGGATGGGGCCGTCCCCCGCATCACACCCGAGGAGCCGTCCATGAACCCCGATGCGTACGCGGCGCTGTACGGACCCGGCCGCCCGGCGCCGTCGCCGCGCCGCGGACAGACCGGCGTCGCGATCCTGGCCGGGGTGGTGTGGGCGGTGGTGCTGGTCCTGCTGGGCGGGCTGGCGACGATGGCGCTCCTCACCGCGCTCATCGGCGCGGCAGCGGACGAGCCGGTCGGTGGTCTGCTGCTGTGGAGCGCGCTGATCGGACTCGTCGTCCTCGGCGGCCCGATCGCCCTCACCTTCCTCCCCACCACCCGGCGCCTGACCGTGCCCGCGCGTTTCCTCCTCGCCGGCAGCGCGGCCCTCCCCCTCGCTTTCGGGATCACGGTCTGGAGCGTCACCCGGGGTGGCTGAGGCGGACTGCGGACGGCCGTCTGACAGCGGAGAGCACGGCACCCGCTCCCAGGACATGACCGCCAAGGAGTACACCGTCCCCCGCCGCCGGCCCGGCCATCCGTGAGGGCGGTGCAACAGGACGTCTTCCTGGTCTTGGGGTGCGGTGGCGTCACCACGCGTCCACCGGTTCGGGCGCCGGAGCCCTGGTACCAGGCGTCCGCGAGGATATCCGCCGAGGACGGGGCTCTCGACCGCGTTTCTGCCTCTCCTTCCCCCAGATGAACACCTCCCGGCACGTGCTTCGGGGGGCCGATCAGGACCGGGGTTGGGCGATTGAGGTGCGCCCGTCGCAGTGGAGGCACTCCACGGCAGCGGCCACACGACGCGCGGCCTGCGGCTCGTCGCCGAAGCCGCCCTGACCTGTGTGCAGGGCGCTACTCGCAGAGGCCGTAAACCGGCCGGACGAGGCCGTCGGCCTGTAGACGGACACGGAGGCAAGGTGGCCGTTGCTCGACCGCCCCCTCGAGGTCGCCCGCGCGGCGGAGGGCCGGGGGGCGCTGCCTGCTCGACCTGCGCGGGGAGGCGGCTGTCCCGGGTGTGCGGGACGTGGCCGAGGTCTACCGGCAGCTGGGCGTCCGCTGGCGACGGGTTCTGCGCCGCCGCCCCATCGTCACCACCCACCGCCGGGGCCGCCTCCGCTACGGCGACCGGTTGTCCCCGCGCGAGGAGGACGTGGCCCGTCTCGTCCTCCAGAACCGCGCCAACCGGGACATCGCCGAGCGCCTGGTGCTCCACCCGCACGTGGAGCACCACGTGGCGCGCATCATGCGGATGCAGAACGCCTCGTCGAGGGGCGACATCGCTCTGCCGGAAGGGACGGAAGCGGCCCGGGCCCCGGCCGCCGCACCCTGGCGTGACCAGGGTGGCCGGTCGCAGCCTTCATCCACGGAGCGACCGTAACCCGGCCCGAGAGGCCGTGCGCCGCCCTGCCGACGAAGGGTCCCCGGCCCAGGTGATCACCCTTTGATCGCGATGCGGCCGAAACCGTGCCGGGAGCGGCCGGCCGGGACGATACTGGCAAGGGCAGACTCCCATCGTCTCGCCGGCTCCACCGCCGAGAGAGGCTGGGCGCGCCTTCGTCGATGCCTCCGAGGGGAGCCGTTCATGACCACGGCGAAAGACCTGTTCATCATCGCAATGGATTCCGAACAGGAACCCGCCGTCGGGCAGGGAGACCTGTCTCTCGCGCTCGCGGGAGCCGAACTGATCGATCTCCTCAGTGCCGGGGACGTCGCCCTGGACGGCGTCCGTGTCGTGCCCGGTGCACCGTCGGCCCCCGAGGACCGGCTCCTCGGCGAGGCGGCGGAGCGTCTCGCCCGGCAGGCACCGTACGAGCGCGTCGAAGACTGGCTGTGGCGCCGTGGCGAGAACCTCGCGGCCGCCTACCAGACCGCGATGGAGGGGGACGGTGAGCTGATCCCGGCTCGCAGTGGCCGCCTGTCGTTCGGTGCGCGACGCTTGGAGCCGGTCGACACACCGGCCCGCCGCGGGGCGGTCGACCGTTGGGAGCGGAGGGAACCCGTTCTGGCGGCCCTCGCCTCAGTCGTGGGCATCGGCGGCGGCCCGTCCGACGCCGCGCCGGGTCTCGACGACGAAGCGGCCACGGTCGTGGTCGCCGCCGCACACGACGCGGTCATGGAACTGGAGGCCGTACGCCAGCGTCGGACCATCGAGAACTCGGCTTTCGCCAACCTCTGGCGCGGTCCGTAGGCGGCCCGGGCCGGGCCCTGCGCGGCTTCGAAAGCTCGGGCGGGGCAGGGTTGCGTGGTCCACACCGTACGTGCGGGACCCCGACCGCGACGGCATCGCCGCACCCTCGCCGTCACAGCCCACTTGAAGATGGCCACCCTCGCCACCAGCGCCAATCCCGATCCCAAGGCCCTTCTCGACGTCCACTTCGAAGCCGCCGACGGCCAAGTCGTCGGCCTGTCCAAGGTCAAGGTCCCTCGACGTGACCTGCGTTCGAGCCGGAGCACTCCTGCATGACCGTGCGCGGCGCCCGCCGGCCCGGCGACTTCATGCGGACCTCGGCGCCATCGGTGCGCTCGCGGCCCAAGCACGCTACCCGCGCCGAGTTTATGGCGGTGATCCTCCGGATCAGCTGACCACCCCCGGGCCGGCGGCAGGTGAAAGGCGGCACCTCGGCCGGCGAGGTGCCTCCATCACCCCGCCTCCGCTGCTGGCCCGCCAGCGGGAGCGCCGCCGCCCTCCTCCACACCGACAGTTCCTCGTCGTTCACCGGCCGCCTCGCACCTTCGTAGAGGTGCGCGTGCCCGTCCTTGTCGGGGTCCGCCCACGCGTTGGTCGCGAACACGTACGTGCTGCCGTCCTTCAGCCGAGGCGTCACCCCCTCGTCCAGCCCGTACGTGACCCGCACCGTGCCGTGCACGCTCCCCCGCAGCACCGTCGCGACATCGAACCGGTAGACGTCCTGCGTCCACCCCTCGGTCTCCCGCTGCTCCTCGAAGGCCTGCACGCGCCCGGTGAACACGTACTGCGTGTGCGGCGCCGTACTCGCCCGGACCGTCGCGTCGTACCTGCGCACCGCATGCTCCGCCAGCGGCTCCTCCATCCAGCGGAAGCCCAGCCACCCGGCCACCGCCAGCACACCGGTAGCCACTGCGACGGCCGCCGGCACCCACTTCGACTTGCCCATGCGTATCACCACCGCCGGCGGCACCACCCGCCGGAACAGCGCGCACAACTCCTCCGACACCACCCGCTCAACCAGATCCGTCATGCACGGATCAATGAAACGCCAGGAGAATCGGCGTCATTGACGCCGGCGGACGCGTACGCTGCGGCCGAGTCCGCCGACGCGGGCAGTCGCCGCCCGGACCCGCACTTCCCCACCGCTGCAGCACCCGTGCCCGTGCCGGGAATCCGCGCCGCGGACACACAGCCACTCGACGAGCGCGACGCGAGCAGCGGCGTCCGCGGCCAGTACCTCCGGGGCCAGTAGCGAGCTCAGCAAGACGGGCGTCGCGTCGTCCAGGCGGGCCTGGTCCAGGTCGCGGTCCAAGACCAACTGACCGGCCGCCGCGGCGGGCGTCGAGTCGCGGCGCTGTGAGCCTGTCAGCATGCCCCGGGCCGGGCGGTCCCGGCGGAACGCCTTTCTGGCCCGTCGGTGGACGGCGGCCGCAAGCGCCCGCTGGCGTTGACAGTGAGAGCCAGGGCAAGAGGCGCGCTCCCACGCCCATTCTGGTGGTGGCTCGTTCGGGTGGATGTGTAGGGTGCGCGATACCTGCGCAGGACAGTCCGCCGCACGTCACAAGGGGTGGGAAGAATGAGAAGACCGTGGGTCTGTGGCGGCCTGGTGCTCGGCATCGCGGGTCTCGTCGGTTGCTCTGGCACGACGAACGACGCGAAAGACTCGGCGCCCAGTGCCACACCGTCCGCTGTGACTCTCACCATCAATGGGCGGGTCTCTGTGGAACTGTCCACGGACGGCAAGGGCCCCTCGATCGGCAAGCCGTGCACGGTCCCGCCGAACTCCAAGGTCAAGGCCGGGGCAGAAGTCCGCGTGACAGACGACGCAGGCAAGATCCTGGGTACCGGCGCGCTCGCGCCCGGTAGAGCCCAGGGTTACACCCTCAAGTCCTGTGAGTTCACCTTCGACTTCAAGGTGTCCGGCGCAGCCGAGAAGTACGTGCTGACCGTCGAAGGCTTCCCGCCCCTGCCGTACACCTGGGAGGACATCCGCCGCGGGCTCTTCCTCTGGGAGGATGAAGGTACGTTGGCCCCGCAGCAGTAGCCCTGGCGGCGCACTCGCCGAGGGCCGCCGTGTGAAACGGCCCTGCGACCCCGGTGTCCGTCGCCATGCGGACCCGCGCTGTTCGTGTGGCTTGCAGAGAGTCTCCGCATCAGGCTCAGGTAGTGGGCGGGCGTTGTTGTCGGTGCTCTGCATGCAAGTTCGCCGTCCGCCACGAAGCAACCCTTCTCGTCGCAGCCATCAACGAATGGCCGTGACGAAAGATGGTTGGTACGGGCGCACGCAACAGGAACTCCCGGTTTTCCGTTGCCCGATCGCCCGTCTTTGCAGCACCGGGATTGCAGCTGCGACACCGAATTACTGTCTGCCCTAGCCCGGCGAGCGACATCAGAGCAACTCGTTGATGACTGCGATCAAGATATCGAACCCCTTGCGGGCGCGGGACCAACCCCGCAGGGAGCAGGAGCCGACGGAGGCGCTGGGGGCGGTCCGAACCGCGTCGGTCCGGCCGGGCGGCCGGGGGGTTCAGATGCCCGTCGCCTCCGCGAGGATCCCCTCGGCCAGCTCCCGCGCGGAGGCGACCGGGTCGGTGGCGGGGCGGGTGGCCCCGACGGCCATGGCCCCGTCGATGAGCAGCAGCAGCTGGTCGGCGGCGTGGGCCGGGCGGGGGTGGCCGAGCCGGGTGAGCTCGGCCGCCAGGAGGCCGCTCACGCGCTCGCGGTACGCGCGGGTGACGGCGTGTCCGGGATGGTCGGGGTCGGCGAGCGCCAGGTCGGCGGCGAGGTAGCGGCAGCCCCGGAAATCCGGTCGCGCGACGACGGCGGCGAGCTCGTCGAAGACGGCCGTCAGGCGTGCGCGCGGGTCGTCGCCCGCCGCGTCCATGACCCGCTCGTACGCGGCTTCGTCCTCGGCGGCGCTGCGCCGCAGCACCTCCGCGATCAGGCCGTCCTTGCCGCCGAAGTGCTCGTACAGGGAGCGGCGGGCCACGTTCGCGCTCTTGAGCAGTGTGTCCACGCCCACGCCGACGCCGTGGCGGTAGGTCAGTTCCTGGGCGGCATCGAGGAGGCGGTCGCGGGGGCCGGGTCCGGTACGGGTGCTCATGGCCACCAGTGTGCCGACCCTTGACTGATAGATCAACCGGTCTATATATTTCGAGCCCGCACTCAGTAGACCGACTGTTCTATCTACTACCTCCTCCACCTGGAGACCTCATGCATCCCCGCCCCCGCACCACCACCGACGTCATCGACCTCTTCAACCACGCCTTCGTCCACCACGCCCCCGACGTCCTCGACGACCTGGTGGCCGAGGACTGCGTCATGGAGTCCGTCCAGCCCGCCCCGGACGGCGAGCGCTTCGAGGGCCGGGAGGCGTGCCTGGCCTTCTGGCGGACACTGGCCGCCGACCGCACCACGGGCTTCGGCCCCGAGGACGTCTTCGTCGCGGGCGACCGGGCCGCGATCCGCTGGCGCTACCGCTTCGGCGACGGCCCCGCCGACCACGTGAGCGGCGTGAACCTCATGCGCGTCGAGAACGGACGGATCGTGGAGGCCCTGGGCTACAGCAAGACGGCGGGCGAAGTCCCCCTGGCCACCGACACCCTCGGCTCCGTCCCCGGCTCCGTCTCCGACGCGGAGGTGGCGGCCCGTGCGTAGCCACCACGTCGACAGCGGCGCCGGCATCGACGGGCTGACGCTCCGGGAGCACGCCGACCCCACCCCCGGCCCCGGCCAGGCCCTGGTCGCCGTCCGCGCGGCCTCCCTGAGCTACCGCGACCTGATGATCCTGCGCGGCGACTACGTCCTGCCGGTACGCCCCGACGTCGTGCCGCTCGCGGACGGCGCCGGCGAGGTGGTCGCCGTCGGCCCCGGCGTGGATGCCGTACGGGTCGGGGACCGGGTGGCCGCCACGGTCTTCCCTAGCTGGCGGGACGGCCCCTTCGGCCTGGGCCACCTCCCCCAGCTCGGCGGCTCCCTGGACGGCATGCTCACCGAACTCGCCGTGCTCGACGCGACGGCCCTGGTGCCCGTACCCGCACACCTGTCGTACGAGGAGGCCGCGACGCTGCCCGTCGCGGCGGTCACCGCCTGGAACGCCCTGACCGGCGACGGCGAGGGCCTGCGCCCCGGGCAGACCCTGCTCACGCTCGGCTCCGGCGGGGTGTCCCTCTTCGCCCTCCAGCTCGGCAAGGCCCTCGGCGCCCGCGTGATCGCGACGACCAGCGGCCCGGAGAAGGCGAAGCTGTTGACCGGCCTCGGCGCGGACGAGGTGATCGACTACCGGGCCGTGCCCGACTGGGCGTCCGCCGTGCGGGAGGCGACGGAAGGCGAGGGCGTCGACCGCGTGGTCGACGTCGCGGGCCACCTCGACGCGTCCCTCCGGTCGGTACGGGTCGCGGGCCACGTCGCCTGCGTCGGCTTCGTCTCGGACACGGCACCCCCACTGGACCCCCGCGTCCTCTTCGGCTCGGGCGCGACCGTCCGCGCGCTCGCGGTGGGCAGCAGGGCCCAGTTCACCGCCCTGAACGCCTTCCTGACCCGGCATCACATCCGCCCGGTCCTGGACCGCGCCTTCCCGTTCGAGCAGGCGGCGGACGCGTTCCGCCACTACGCGTCGGGGGCGGCGTTCGGCAAAGTGGTCGTGCGCGTCGGGGCGTGAGGGCGGTTTCGCCGGTGTCGGCGGTGCGCCTCCGCGTCACGGACCCGCGGCTGGGTTTGATTGCCGTACATGTGGAGACGACTTGTTCGGGCCCTGGCCCTGGTGACGCTCGTCCTGGCCACCACGCTCGCGGCGGTGCCCGCCGACACGGTCGCGCAACAGGCCTGCGAGGCGGCCGACGGCCACCGTGGGCATGGATCGTTGAACAGGGCGCAGGCTCTGTACGAGTCGGTGAAGGCGGGAGACGGCGACCAGACGTGCGCGGTGGACGGCCTCCGGCTGGTGGCCGAAGCGCGCAGGGCGGCGGCCCAGCTCGTCACTGCCGGTCAGCTCCTGATCCGCTCCGGACACCTCGACGGGGCGAAGGTCAAGTTCGACGCCGCCCTTCACCTCGACGCGACGAACGCCGCCGCGAGCGCAGGCGTCGCGAAAGTCGCGGACCTCGAAAGCCGCCCCCTGCCCACAGCGGTCTCGAACGGTGATCGCTTCTACCAGGACTGGGCGCTCCCCATCGGACGCCTGGTCGTGCTCGCCACGATCGGGATGCTGATCTTCTACGCCCTCGCCGGCCTCTCCTCGCGCTGGCTGGTCAAGGTGGACGCGGTCGCCTGGCAGAAGTGGATCCGGTGGACGACCGGGAGCCTGGGCGCCTTTCTGCTGTTCGCGGCCGCGGTGATGGCACCACTGTTCGCCATGTTCAGCCCCTTCTCCCCCACGTGGACCGATTGCTGGATCGGCGCGCTGGTCATCGGGGTGGTCGCCCTGGCGGCGGTCGCCCTGGCGCTCTGGGGCTCACGCGGCAGGGCTAAGCCGTGGCGCAGGCTGTTCATCGCCCTGGGCATCGTCACCGCGGCCGGGATCCTCCCGGTGCTGCTGGCCGACGCGCTCAGTTACGACGTACGACTCATGTTCGTGCACATCGCCCTCTCGGCGCTCGGGGTGTTCCTGACGGGGGCGGCGCTGGGCCAGAACCTGCGGCTCCAGGTCGAGGTCCAGCAGTCCGACGGCAGCGTGAACGCCGCCTCGTCCGACTACCTGCTCGCCCGGATGATGGACCTCGGAACCGAGACCCCGCAGGCCCTGCACACGAGCACGAGCACACCGGGGAGCACACCGCTGAGCCAGATCCCCGTGGAGGAGCTGAGCGTCCTGCCCGCGGGGAAGTTCGTGGGAACGCTGACGCGCCTGTTCTTCGCCCTCAGACCGGATCTGACCTGGCGTGCCAGGGTCACTCTGGTGGACGGCAACCGTGTCGCGACCACCCTCACGCGCAACGGAAAGCACGCCGCGAGCGCGGTGTTCAGCCGGCCGGACCTGAGGCTCCCCTCGGACGACGACGAGAACCGGGCCAAGGCACAGATGCTCACCGGCGCCGCCGCCTTCGTCCTCGTGCAGCTGAGCACGGTGCACACGGAACTCCAGCGCGGCCTGTACGGCGCCCGGCAGTGGCGGAGCGTCGCCCTCCAGGTGATCGCGACCAGCAAGTCGCTGCTCAAGAACGACGACAGCCGGCCCGCCACGCAGGTGCGGCTGCTGGCCAGAGCCGTCAACGAGGACCCCGGGAACGAGCTGGCACGGTTCGAGTACCTGTGGGCGGCGTACGAGCACACGACCTACAAGGAGACGGATCTCGCAGCGTTCGCCCGGGTCATCGACCACGCCTACAAACGCTCCTCGATCCGGCAGGTCACCGACGACCAGGAGGGGTGGATGCCGCTGAAGATCCGGATCCTCTACCGGTGCGCCACACAGTGGCTCAACGCATACGCCTACGCCCGAGCCGACATCGACGGCGACGGCGACGGCACCTACGTGGACCGTGCCGCCATGCTGACCTCCGCCCGGACGCCCACGGCCGAGCTCAGCCGCCTGTGCGATGCGGGCAAGGTCACCTGGAAGGGCCAGGATCTGCTGCGCCGGCTGACGGTAATGTACCCGCACGCCGTCAATCTCGTGGCATGCCTTGATGTGCTGCAAGGCGTCAAGGCGGTCGAGGACGTCGACGCACAGCACCCCCACAAGGGTGCGACCGCCACCCCGAGACTGGCCTACGACCACGCGTGCCTGCACATGTTCGTCGCACGGCGGAGGGACGTCGGGGAGGAAGCCCGTCGGCAGCAGTGGGACTACGCGATCGAGGACCTTCGCCACGCCCTCGTCACCGCAGACGAGAAGCGGGAGGCCCAAGGTGATCCCTGCTTCAAGGAACTCCGGTCGGACCCGCGCTTCCGGGAACTGATCGCCGTCGTCTGA
This sequence comes from Streptomyces sp. NPDC023157, assembly GCF_055560575.1. NCBI lineage: Bacteria > Bacillati > Actinomycetota > Actinomycetes > Kitasatosporales > Streptomycetaceae > Streptomyces > Streptomyces sp. NPDC023157. Next base: position 356,179 of record NZ_JBVHIL010000008.1, on the reverse strand, counting down.
GGGCCTGTCTCGCTGACGCCGTCGGGTCGCGAGCGAGACGGCACGTAAACATTAGTTACCCTCTGCCCATTTGGAAACCGTAGTTTTCGCATGATGGTCTCTGGGATCCCGACACCACCATCGAGTGGCGCCCGTCTTCCCCGCGCCGGAGCACGCGCTGGAGCCCGCTCCGCAACAGCAGCGGGACGGGCCCCAGAACTCCCGGGGGAAGCTCCTACCAGCGGTACCAGCGGCCCGTACTCCCCTTGGGTCGGGCCACGATGCCGAGCGGGCCGCGGCGACGCCGCCCCGCCCGCCGTCCCCACGCGTACGCACCGGCGACGGCGGCCGTCGTCCCCACGACGGCGGCTCCGGCCGCCGTCGTGTGCGAGCGCACCACGGTCCACATCGCGCCCCCGCCGCCACGCGCCACGTACGCGGCCGTACGGGCCTTCTCGGCGAACGGGGCGGGAAGGACACGCAGCGCCCCCGTGGCCGCCCGGTCAGGCGTCTCCGCCGTCCCCGGGCCTGGCTCTCCCACCCGTACGGCGGCTCCGGCCGCGTCCGACGGACCCGTACCGTCCGACGGGCCGGTGCCGTCCGTCGCCGCGAGCTCGTCGCTCCAGCGGGAGGGGTTGCGGTCGTTGTTCTGCGAAGCACTCATGTGGGTCGTGTAGCCGGGTCCGCCCGGCGCAAACCCGCCCTCGTCGCGCCGCGCCGGATTCACCCCGCCCGGGCCGACCGGACCCCGGGCGCCCGCGCCGCGGCGGGAGTGACTTCCCCGATCGGGGACAGGCGGGCCCGCATGGTGACGATTCTGCTCGCGGCCTTCCCGGCCCTGACCGCGCTCGCCGCCGGCCTCCTGGCCGCCCTGGTGTCCCCGTGGTGGTGGTGCGCGGCCGGCCCCGCCCTGCTGCTCGCCGCGGTGGCGGCGTACGACCTGCTCCAGCGGCGCCACTCGGTCCTGCGCAACTACCCGGTCCTGGGACACCTGAGGTTCGCGATGGAGGCGCTCCGGCCCGAGGTGCAGCAGTACTTCGTGGAGCGGAACGTCGACGGCGCGCCCTTCGACCGGGACACCCGCTCCATCGTCTACGAGCGGGCCAAGGGAACCGACGCCGAAGACCCCTTCGGCACGGAGCTGGACCTGGACCGCCCGGGCACCGCCTATTTCGTCCCCTCCATGGCCCCCCGCCCCGTCCCGACCGAGCCGCCCCGGGTCCGGATCGGCGGGCCCGGCTGCACCAGGCCGTACGACATGGCCCTGCTCAACGTCTCGGCGATGAGCTTCGGCGCCCTGTCGGACCGCGCCGTGCGTGCCCTGAACGAGGGCGCCCGCCGGGGCGGCTTCGCCCAGGACACCGGTGAGGGCGGGATATCGGAGCACCACCTCGCTCCGGGCGGGGACCTCGTCTGGGAGATCGGGACGGGGTACTTCGGCTGCCGGACCGAGGACGGCGACTTCGACCCGCGGCGGTTCGCCGAGAAGGCCGCCCTCGACCAGGTCGCCTGTGTGCTGCTGAAGATCAGCCAGGGAGCCAAACCCGGCATCGGAGGGGTGCTGCCGGGCCCCAAGGTCGGCCGGGAGATCGCTACGGTCCGGGGCGTCCCGGAGGGCCGTACCGTGATCTCACCGCCGTACCACCGCGTCTACCGGACTCCCCGGGAGCTCGTGCACTTCCTGGACCGGATGCGCGACCTCGCCGGCGGCAAGCCCGTCGGGTTCAAGCTGTGCGTCGGCTCGCGCCGCGAGTTCCTCGCCGTCTGCAAGGCCATGCTGGAGGAGGACGTCACCCCCGACTTCATCGTCGTCGACGGGGCCGAAGGCGGCACCGGCGCCGCGCCGCTGGAGTTCGCGGACTCCGTCGGACTCCCGCTCACCGAGGGCCTGACGACGGTCCACCGGGCCCTCGTCGGTGTCGGACTGCGCGACCGGATCCGTATCGGCGCCTCCGGAAAGGTCGCCACCGGCGGCGACATCGTCAAGCGGCTCATCCAGGGGGCCGACTACACCAACTCCGCCCGGGCCATGATGTTCGCCCTCGGCTGCATCCAGGCACAGCGCTGCCACACCAACACCTGCCCCGTCGGCGTCGCCACACAGAACCCCCGACGGGCCCGGGCCCTGGATGTCGAGGACAAGGCGCGGCGTGTCCAGCGCTTCCAGGAGGCGACCGTCAAGAGCGCCCTGCAGATCATGGCCGCCATGGGCGCCGCCGGTCCCGCCGATCTGACGCCCGAGATGCTCCTGAGCCGGGTCGGACCGGACGACGTCCGGTCCCATGCGGAGGTGTACGAGCCGCTCGCCCCGGGGCAGTTGCTCACGTCGGCCGGGTCCGGGGATCCCGGCACTTCCGGATCGCTCCCGGATTCCTGGGCAGGCGACTGGATGGCGGCGCACCCGGACCGGTTCACCCTCCGGTGACCCGGTCGGTCGGCGTTCCCTGTCTTCGTACCTCCCACCCTCCGTCCGTTCCTCCCCCGTTCCTCCGTCCGTTCCTCCCCCGTCCCTTCGTCCGTTTCCTCCCCGTACCTCCGCCCCTTCTGTTCTCGTGCCCCCTCGGCCTCGACAGCCGACGTTCCTTCTCGACAAGGGAGACCTCATGACCCGTACCGTCGCCCAAGTGATCGTCGACGGTCTCGCGGACCTCGGCGTGGACCACGTCTTCGGCGTCGTCGGCGACGCCCTCAACCCCCTCACGGACGCCATCCGGACCACCGACGGCATCGAGTGGACCGGCTTCCGGCACGAGGAGGCGGCGGCGTTCGCCGCCGGGGCCCAGGCGCAGTTGTCGGGCCGGCTGGCGGTCTGCATGGGCACCGTGGGGCCCGGGTCGGTCCACCTGCTCAACGGCCTGTACGACGCCGCCAAGAGCGGCGCCCCGGTCCTGGCCGTCTGCGGCCAGGTGCCGCTGTCGGAGGTGGGCGGCGACTACTTCCAGGAAGTCGACAACGACCTCCTGTTCCGGGACGTGGCCGTGTACCGGGCCACCGTGACGTCCCCCTCCCAGATGCCGAGGCTGCTGGAGTCCGCGGTGCGCGCGGCCGTGACCCGCCGGGGCGTGGCGGTGCTGACCGTGCCCGGAGACGTCGGCGACCGGAAGGTGGAGGAGGACCGGCCGACGCGGTTCGCCCTGCCCCGCCCTGCCGTGACCCGCCCCGACGACCCGGCCCTGGCGGAGGCCGCCGAGGCGATCGCCGCCGGCTCCCGGATCACCCTGCTCGTCGGACGCGGCGCCCGGGACGCCCGCGAGGAGGTACTGCGCGCGGCCCAGCTCCTCTCCGCGCCCATGGTGCTCACGCTCAAGGGCAAGGAGGGCTTCGAAGCGGACAACCCGTACGGGGTCGGGCAGACCGGCCTGATCGGCAACCCCGCCGCCGCCCACGCCCTGGACACCTGCGACACCTTGATCATGCTGGGTACCGACTTCCCCTACCGCGAGTGGTATCCGGAGGACTGCCGCGTCGTGCAGATCGACGTCCGCGAGGAACACCTCGGCCGCCGCGTACCGGTCGACGTCGGACTCGCCGGGGACGTCGGCGCGACGCTGCGAGCCCTGTTGCCACTGCTCGGCCCGGTCGGCTCGCGGGCCCACCTGGACGAGGCACGCGAGCGGTTCCTGCGGTGGGAGGAGGGTCAGGCGGGCTTGGCCGATCCCGCCCATGACCGGCGCCTGCTCGGGCGGGTGCGGGCGATGTTCGACAACCGGGTCGAGGAGATCCGCCCGGAGGCCCTGGTGGCGGCGGTGGACCGGCACGCGGCCGACGACGCGATCTTCACCTCGGACACCGGAATGGCCACCGTCTGGCTGTCGCGTTTCGTCCGGATGCGCGGCGACCGCCGGCTGATCGGTTCGTACAACCTGGGCTCCATGGCCAACGCCATGCCGCAGGCCATCGGCGCCCAACTGTGGGCACCCGGACGCCAGGTCGTCGCCCTGTGCGGGGACGGCGGCCTGAGCATGCTGCTGGGCGACCTCATGACGATCCGGTCCGAGCGCCTGCCGGTCAAGCTGGTCGTCTTCGACAACCGCCGCCTCGGCATGGTCAAGCTGGAGCAGGAACAGGCCGGGCTCCCCGAGTTCGGGACGGTCCTCGACAACCCCGACTTCGCCGCGGTGGCCGAGGCCCTCGGGCTGACGGGCATCCGCGTCACCGACCCGGCGGACCTCGACGAGGCCGTACGCCGGGCGCTCGCGCTCCCGGGCCCGGTCCTCCTGGACGTGCTGACCAACCCGGCGGAGGTGGCCGTGCCGGGCAAGCCGACGGTGTCCCAGGGCTGGGGCTTCGCCATCGCCAAGATCAAGGAGAACCTGCCGTCCGGCGACAGTTGAGCCGTTCCGGCCCCCATCGGACGGCACTCGCGGCCGGTGAGGCGGCGACAGGGACTGCGCGGTGACGAATAGTTCAGCTGCCGCGATCCGCCGACCAACCGGCGGCAGCCGGCGTCCTGGGGTACCGGTCCCGCCGGCGTCCTGGAGCGCTGTGGACGCCGGCGGGCTCGGTAGCGGACCGGTTGCTCGCCGCGGACGTGACGGCCCGGCTGGGCCCCCGGCACCGGGGGCCCAGCCGCAGAGGCCCAGGGCCGGTCAGGCGTCGGTGACGGGGAAGGAGCTCAGCCTGATGTTGTCCACCGCCCAGAACCAGTTGTTGCCCGCGTGGTGGATCCGGAAGCCCACCTTCACCGAGCGCGCGTCGGCCGGGACCGGGAAGGAGGCGGTGACGAGACGGTTCTGCTGGTCGCGGCCGCCGTTGGTGTTCCCCGACGCCGCGCCGGAGTAGTGCAGCACCCGGGAGGTGGCACCGGTGTCGAAGACCACGGTCACCTCCGCCTCCTGCGGGCTCTCCTGCCGGTAGTGGGAGTCAAAGCCCAGGTACAGGGTCTCGGTCCCCGCCGGGATCACGACCGCGGGCGTCGTCAGCGTCGAATCGAAGGTGCCACGGCTGGACGGGCTGCCCGTGTCGTCCCAGTCGTCCGGGTCGGCGACGGCGACGATGCCCAGGGACCGGCCGAACGCCGCGCGTTCCTGGCCGGCCGGGAACCAGAACTGCCGGGACAGGAACGACCAGCCGTTGAGCTCCTCCGTGCCCTTCGGCATCCCGGGCGCGTTGGTGACCGTCCACCCCTCAGGTGCGGTCCGCGTCCAGCCCTTCAGTCCCGGACGGCTCAGGTCGGTGGCCGGGGCCAGCCGGTCGGCGAGGGACTCGAAGTCCTCGGCCATCAGGTAGCCGGTCATCACCGGACCCACACGGGTGGCCAACGACCCGGTCTGCTCCACCGCCGCGCCGCCCGCGGTGCGCGCGCCGATGGTCGCCTTCAGCGTCGCCGAGGTGCGGGCCGCCGATGCCGGGGCCGTGACCTCCCAGACCACCTTCACCGACGTGCGGGCCGGCACCGAGGCCGGGGTGCCGGAGGTCGCCTCGGCACGCCACCCGTCCGGTACGGCCAGCGCCGCCGACAGCGCGGTGAGCGGAACGCTCCCCGCGTTCGTGACGGTCGCGGTCACGGCCAGCGGCTTCTCCGGGTACAGCGCGCAGCCGTCGGTGTCGGGCGAACTCGCCGGCGCGGTCAGGGTGAGGCTCACCGCGCGGGCGACCTCGGCCCGGACCCGGGCGTCCGCGATCCGCAGCAGACCGTCGTCCTCGGCGTGGGCGGCGACGGTGAGCGTGGCGGCGGTGGCGTCCGCCGCGGGGGTGACGGTGAACCGCAGGTCGGCCGATCCGCCGCCGGGCAGGCTCCGCGGGACCGGCCCGGAGGGCTTCACCGTCCAGCCGGCCGGTGCCAGCAGGGACACCGCGAGGTCCCTCAGCCGTCCCGTGTCCTCAGTACGTACGCGTACCACCACGTCGGCGGGGCTGCCCTGCACGAACGGGGCGGTCAGCGGAGGCAACGGCTCCGGCAGGGTGAGCGCCGCGCTCAGCGCCGGCCCCGCACCGATCGCCGGGTCGGTACTGCCGGGTCCGCTGTCCGCGGGCCGGCCGGACATCCGGCGCAGGAAGCGCGGGTCGTCCTGGTCGAGCACCACGATGTCGTACCAGCCGTGCCGGGCGAGCGGTACGGACACGGTCCGCTTCCGACCGGGCGCCAGTCTGACGATCTGCACGCCGCCCTCGCCGCGCCTCGGGTGGGTGGACTCCCCCACCAGGAGTGTCCGAGTCCGCTTCGACGGGTTGCTGCATTCCACGTCCACGCTGCGGGCATGGGCACGCTCCACCACATGCGCCTCGGCACCGGTACCGGCGCCGCGCAGTTCCCACAGCGCCCAGCCGGGGCCGTGCACCTGGAGGTCGTAGCCCTCGGGACCGTACGGGAGGCTTCCGGTGGTGCTGTCCCGGCCGGCGACGGTCCAGGTCCGGGGGACGGTCCCGTCCCCCGGGTACGCGGTGATCGCGGCGGTCCGCCGCCCTTCGTTGCCGAGCCCCAGCCGCACCTCGGCGTCGGTGACGGTGGCGCGCAGCGAGAGCCGGTACGGGGAGGGCCGTGTGGGGCGGACGCCGTGCTCCTGGACGGGCCGCTCCTGCGTCGCGGGCGGCACCGGGTTCCATCGGCCGATCGGCGCCGGGACCGCGCCGGGCTGCTTCACCTCGGGCTGCCGGTAGCTGCGGTCGAAGTCGAACACGGAGGTCAGGTCACCGAAGACGCTGCGCCGCCAGGCGCTGATGTTGGGTTCCTGGACGCCGGTCCACTTCTCCAGGAACCGGATGACCGAGGTGTGGTCGAAGAGCTCGGAGTTCACGAACCCGCCGACCGTCCAGGGGGACACGACGGTCATCGGGACGCGCGGGCCGGGCCCGACGGGACGGCCGTTCACCCAGTCGTCTCCGTCGCCGGTGTCCGGTCTGGGGGCGGTCGGGGCGGGGACGTGGTCGAAGTAGCCGTCGTTCTCGTCGAAGTTGATGAACAGCGCGGTCTTCGACCAGGTCTCGGGGTCCGAGGCGATGGCGTCCAGCAGGTCGTAGACGAGGCCGGCGCTACCGACGGGCGTGGAGGAGCTGGGGTGTTCGGACAGTGCGGCCGTGGGCACCACCCAGCTGACCTTCGGGAGGGTCCCGGCCTTGATGTCGGCCTTGATCCGGGTGAGCAGGGTGCCCGGTTCGGAGCGGTGGGCGCCGCGGAGGAACAGCCGACGCTCGTCCTCGGGGAGGGCGTCGACGGCGGTACGGAACCGGGCCAGGTCGGCCTGGCGCTCGCCGGCGCTCTTCGCCCACAGCTTGTCGTAGAACTCCTCGGTCGTGGCGTAGGAGAACCCGGCGGCGGTGAGGATCTTCCGGCCGATCCGCTTCCACGGCTTGAAGTACTCCACCGCGTTGTCGGTGAAGTTGTCCCACTCCTGGTAGATCTGCCAGGACACTCCGGCGGCCTCCAGGCGCTCCGGGTAGGTGGTCCAGTCGTAGCCGGCGTGGCTGTAGGAGTACGCGGCGTTGGTGACGGCCCGGCCCCCGCCGTTGGGTTCGAACCCGGTCGTGCCGGTCCACAGGAAGTTGCGGTTGGGGTTCGTGGAGCCGAAGACGGAGCAGTGGTAGGCGTCGCAGATGGTGAAACGGTCGGCGAGTTCGTACTGGAGGGGGATGTCGCGCCGGTCGTAGTGGGCCATGGTGCTCTGCCCCTTGGCCGCGATCCAGTCGTTCCACCAGCCGTTCGCGCGGGCCTGTACCCCGTCGGCGAAGCCGTGCGGCAGCGAGCCGAGGTACTGGATGTCGCTCTCGGGCCGGCCTGCGTCGACGGCCGCCTGCCGGGCGGAGAACGGCAGGACGGCGGGCCCGCCGGAGCGGGGCTGCTCGAACACGCTCGCGCCGTCCGGCAGTCGCAGCGCTCTCCGGTCGCCGAAGCCGCGGACACCCCTGAGCGTGCCGAAGTAATTGTCGAAGGAACGATTCTCCTGCATCAGCACGATGACGTGCTCGACGGCCCGGAGGCCACCACGCGGCATGGGGGCGGCCATGGCCGTCAGGAGGGAGGGCGGCAGGACGGAGAGCGCGGAGCCCGCGGCGAGGGTGCCGAGGACCTTACGGCGTGAGAAGTCGGACATGGCGGGGACGCTAAGGCGTGGCACGGCACCTCCGAAACCCGTCGCGCCAGGGGTTCGCTCACTGTTCACGCCGGCGACTCGTACGAAATCCGCAGGTCAAGGCCATGATCACGCGGGGCGTGGATACGACGGGAGCATGGACCGCACGCCCGGTCCAGTCGTCCGAGCCCGTCCTGCGGCTCCTCGGCCCCGTCGATGCCCAGCGTGGTGAGGACGCGGTGGAGCGCGTCGAGGCGAAGCTGGTGCGACGTGAACTCGACGTATGCCCGCACGGAGCGCTCTCCACTGGCGTGACAGCCGACGGCCGACACGGGCGGGCTGCCGCTCACGTGCAACATCGGGATGGCCCACTCACGGTCGCCGTCACACCAGTCGGGCCTCACGACCGCCAGCGCCTGCGACAGCGAAGGGGGCCGTCCACCGGCCACAATGAGAGGCATGGTCAATGAGGGGAACACCGGCCTCGCACTGCCGCGGGGCGCGACGGGCTTTTTCGTGCCGAAGGATGGCCCGGTTCCGGAAACCGATCTACGGGCCTTCCGAGGCGCTCTGCACGCCGCTGCCCGAGCCGTCGGAGGCCAGGTCGGCGAGATCCAGGTCCAGGAGTACCCCGTGACCTTCCACACCGCCTCGGTCGTCGACCGCACGCGCGAGCGCGTCGTTCTGTGTCACGCCCACCACCCCTGGATCGCCTTCGCTCAAGAACGCCGGACCTGGTACGCGGAGGAGTTCGCCCCCATTCCCGCGTGGTCCTCCCACTTCACGGAAGCAGGCTTCGTGCTTCTGAGCGATGAGCGGCTCGCAACGCCTCTCTCGGACATCGACACCTCGATGCTGACGCGGAACGAGTGGCGTCACATTCGCTCCTACGGCATCACCACGCTGGGTGGGGCACTCTTCAACGCCTGGGACTGACGACCGAGCCCCCGTACACCGTGCCGCGCGATGTCAGCGGGCGGCCGCGACGAGCAGCGGGACGAGCGTGCGGCCCTCCAGGGTCCGTCGGTGTGCCCCGCGCCGCTCGGCGTGCACGCTGCGTCGGGCCAGGCACAGCGTCCCGGCCGGCACTCCGCACGTCGGGCAGGGAACACCGAACGCGCCGTGCCCGTACAGGCGCTGTGTCTCGTACGCGGCGTCCAGGACCGCGTCGGCGATCCGGTCGCCGAAGGACGGTGCGCGGCGCGGCGTGAGGGTCGGGCTCATGGCGGGTCAGTCTCCTGAGTTCGGCGGAGGTAGGCGTCGTCAGGTCGTCCCGGGACCCCGGCTCCGCCGCCGTTCACCCGACGGCACGTTGGGGAGCCCTGGTTCACGACTCGACTGCGATGAGCACCGTTCTACGGGATGGGTCTGACATTGAGGGGCGGAGCCGGTTCCTGGGGCCCTGACTCCGGCGGCCTGGCAGCCGGTTCTGGCGGCGCTGACCGCGGGACTGACGGACGCCCGCCATTTCCCTGGACGGTCAGGTGCGGCAGCACATGCCTGACCGTCGAGCCTCGCTCACTCGAATCCCCCACATGCCGCTTTTGCCCCTTCCCAACAGTGACGCAGCTCACTCTCCGTAGCGCGTTGCGCATGGATCGCAGAGGTCAGGGCAGGTGGCCGGATCGCCGGACACCCGGCAGGGGGACTCGGAAAACGGAAGGCCAGACGCGACGTGACGGCAGCACAACAGACCATCCATGTGGGCGGAGAGTGGCGCGCAGCCCTGTCCGGAGCCACGCGCGAGATCATCGACCCCGCCGACGCGACCGCCTTCGCGATCGTGGCCGAGGGCGGTGTCCAGGACACGGACGACGCCGTGGCCGCGGCGCGGGCCGCGTTCGACGACGGTTCCTGGCCCCGTACGCCGGTCGCCGAGCGCGCCGCCCTCCTCAGGCGGGTCGCCGACCTGCTGAAGCGCGACCGTGAGCGGATCGGCGCTCTGGAGAGCCAGGACGCGGGCAAGACACTGGAGGAGGGCCTCGTCGACGTCGACTGCGTCCGCGACGCCTTCCTCTACTTCGCCGACCTCGTCGCGAACGAGGACGGTGGCGGGCGGGTCGTCGATGCCGGATCGGACGAGATCCGCAGCGTCGTCGTGCACGAGCCCGTCGGGGTCTGCGCCCTGATCACGCCGTGGAACTACCCGTTGCTCCAGGCCAGCTGGAAGATCGCGCCCGCCCTCGCCGCCGGCAACACGTTCGTGATCAAGCCCAGCGAGATCACCCCGCTGAGCACCGTCGTCCTGGTCGAACTGCTCCTGGAGGCCGGACTGCCACTGGGCGCGGCCAACGTCGTGACCGGCCCCGGCGATACCGTCGGTGCGCGGCTCGCCGAGCACCCGGACGTCGACCTCGTCTCGTTCACGGGCGGTCTCGTCAGCGGGACGAAGGTCGCCAGGGCGGCTGCCGACAGCGTGAAGAAGGTCGCCCTCGAACTGGGCGGCAAGAATCCCAACGTCGTCTTCGCCGACGCCTGTGCGACGCCCGAGGGGTTCGACACCGCCGTCGACCAGGCCCTCAACGCCGCGTTCATCCACAGCGGCCAGGTCTGCTCCGCCGGCTCCCGTCTCATCGTCGAGGCCTCTCTGCGGGAGCGCTTCGTCGCCGAACTCTCCCGGCGTGCGGCCCACATCAGGCTCGGACGCGGCACCGACGAGGGCGTGGAGTGCGGTCCGCTGGTGTCCGCCGCGCAGCTGGCGAGGACCGAGGAGTACGTCGCCTCGGCCCTCGGCGAGGGGGCGGTGCTGCGGGCGGGCGGCGAGCGACCGGCCGGGGCGGGCTACTTCTACCGGCCCACGGTCCTCGACCGCTGCCACCGGCGCATGCGGGTCGTCCGCGAGGAGGTCTTCGGGCCCGTCCTCACCGTGGAGACCTTCGAGACGGAGGCCGAGGCCGTCGCCCTCGCCAACGACACCGAATTCGGCCTCGCCGGAGCGGTGTGGACCGCCGACGAGGACCGCGCCCAGCGCGTCGCGGCCCGGCTGCGCCACGGCACCGTGTGGATCAACGACTTCCACCCGTACCTGCCACAGGCGGAATGGGGCGGCTTCGGGAAGTCCGGCATCGGCCGGGAACTGGGCCCCGGCGGTCTCGCCGAGTACCGCGAGACCAAGCACATCTACCGGAACCTCGCTCCGCGCCCCGTGCGCTGGTTCGCGGGCGAGACGCGGAAGGACCAGGCATGAACGACCAGCACGTGTACGACTACGTCGTCGTCGGCGGCGGCACCGCGGGTTCGGTGATCGCCTCCCGGCTGACCGAGGACCCGAACGTCACCGTCGCCGTCATCGAGGGCGGCCCCAGCGACGTCGGCCGCGACGACGTCCTCACCCTGCGCCGCTGGATGGGTCTGCTCGGGGGCGAGCTGGACTACGACTACCCCACCACGGAGCAGCCCCGGGGCAACTCGTACATCCGGCACAGCCGGGCCCGCGTGCTGGGCGGCTGCTCCTCGCACAACACCCTCATCGCGTTCAAGCCCCTTCCCTCCGACTGGGACGAGTGGGCCGAGGCCGGTGCCGAGGGTTGGGACGCCGCCGCGATGGCCCCCTACTTCGCCCGGCTGCGCAACAACATCGTTCCCGTCGACGAGGCCGACCGGAACGCGATCGCGCGGGACTTCGTCGACGCGGCGCAGACCGCGCTCGGGGTGCCCCGCGTCGAGGGCTTCAACCGCGAGCCGTTCCACGAGGGCGTCGGCTTCTTCGACCTCGCCTACCACCCGGAGAACAACAAGCGGTCGTCCGCCTCCGTCGCCTATCTCCACCCGTTCCTGGACCGGTCGAACCTGCACATCGCCCTGGAGACCTGGGCGTTCCGGCTGGAGTTCGAGGGCACCCGGGCGACCGGCGTGCACATCCGGGCGAAGGACGGCACGGAACACGTCGTGCGCGCCCGGCGCGAGATCCTGGTGTGCGCGGGCGCCGTGGACACGCCGCGCCTGCTGCTGCACTCCGGCGTCGGGCCGCGCGCCGATCTCGAGAAGCTCGGCATACCCGTCGTGCACGACCTGCCGGGCGTCGGGGAGAACCTGCTCGACCACCCCGAGTCGGTCATCGTGTGGGAGACCCACGGCCCGATCCCGGAGAACTCCGCGATGGACTCCGACGCCGGTCTCTTCGTCCGCCGGGACCCGGAGTCCGAGGGACCGGACCTGATGTTCCACTTCTACCAGATCCCCTTCACCGACAACCCCGAGCGTCTGGGCTACGAACGGCCCGCGCACGGCGTGTCGATGACACCGAACATCCCCAAGCCGCGCAGCCGCGGCCGGTTGTACCTGACGAGCGACGACCCCGAGGTGAAGCCCGCCCTGGACTTCCGGTACTTCACCGACGAGGACGACTACGACGGACGGACCCTCGTCGACGGGATCCGCATCGCCCGGCAGATCGCGGCGAGCGAACCCCTGGCCGGCTGGCTGAAGCGCGAGGTGTGCCCGGGGCCGGAGATCACCTCGGACGAGGAGCTCAGCGCCTACGCCCGGCACGTCGCGCACACCGTCTACCACCCGGCCGGCACCTGCCGGATGGGTGCCGTCGACGACGAACTCGCCGTCGTCGCACCCGACCTGAGGATCCGGGGCCTCGACGGCATCCGGATCGCCGACGCGTCCGTCTTCCCGACCATGCCCGCCGTCAACCCCATGATCGGCGTGCTCATGGTCGGCGAGAAATGCGCCGACCTGCTGGGAGGTACGACCCGATGAGCATGCCGTACGCCCCGACCCGCGCCACCGCGCCGTCCCCGCCCGCCGCACGGTCCGTCTTCTCCGTACGTGGTCTGTGGAAGGTGTTCGGGCCCAAGGCCGAGCGGGTGCCCGACGACCAGGAGCTCGCGCGGCTCGGCGCGGCCGAGCTGCGGGAGCGTACCGGCTGCACCGCCGCTGTCCGCGACGTCTCCTTCGACGTCGCGAAGGGTGAGGTCTTCGTCGTCATGGGCCTGTCGGGCTCGGGCAAGTCGACGCTCGTACGCTGCCTGACCAGGCTGATCGAGCCGACCTCGGGCACGGTCTCCATCGACGGCGAGGACGTCCTGTCCATGGACCCCGGCCGGCTCCGCGAACTGCGCCGGCACCGGGCGGCGATGGTCTTCCAGCACTTCGGTCTGCTGCCGCACCGCACCGTGCTCGACAACGTCGCGTACGGCCTGGAGATCCAGGGCGTGGGTCGCGGTGAACGGCGTGAGCGGGCGGCGGAATTCGTCGCCAAGGTCGGCCTCGCGGGCATGGAGCAGCGCAGACCTGGCCAGTTGTCCGGCGGTCAGCAGCAGCGGGTCGGTCTGGCCCGCGCTCTCGCCGTGGACCCCGAAGTACTGCTGTTCGACGAGCCGTTCAGTGCGCTGGACCCGCTCATCCGCCGGGACATGCAGGAGGAGGTCGTGCGCCTGCACCGGGAGGAGGGACGCACGATGGTCTTCATCACGCACGACCTGAGCGAGGCGCTGAAGCTCGGCGACCGCATCGCGCTGATGCGCGACGGCCGGATCGTGCAGCTCGGTACGCCGGAGGAGATCGTGGGCTCCCCCGCCGACGACTACGTCCGTGACTTCGTCCGTGACGTGCCGCGCGAGCAGGTGCTGACCGTGCGCTCGGCGATGCGCCCCGCGCTCGCGGAGGAACACGAGGCCGGCCCGGCGCTCGCCCCCGACGCCACCGTCCAGGAGGCCATCGAAGCCGTCGCCCGGACGGGCGAGAACGCCCGGGTGGTCGAGGACGGCCGGTGCCTCGGCGTGGTGGACCACGCGGGACTCCTGGGTGTCGTCGCCGGCGTACCGGCCGCGGCGGGGAAGGGGGTGGCCTGATGCACTCCCCTACGACCTCGCCGCCGCCGGGCGGCACCACCGGTGCCGGCGCCCGGGGAGAGCGCCGTGGCACCGGACGCCCCCGCGCGGCCTTCGGCGCCTCCGGTTCCGCCGGTGACGCCGGTCGCCTCGGCAGCGCTCCGGCCGGCGGGGACACCAGCCGCCGCCCCGTGTGGCCCGTGCGGCGCACGAGCGGCCCGGGGCGGTGGGTGCGATGACCGTGACCGTCACCCCCGCCCCTTCCGGCCGGACGGCCACCGGCACTGCCGTCGACGACGCCGACGGCGCCGCGACCCGTGACGCCCGGCCCGGGACGCTGCGCGCGCTCGCGCGGCACCGCGGCCGCCTGATCGGCGCCGGCACGGCCCTCGGCCTGCTTCTCGGCGCCGTACTCCTGGGCGGCGGCGGATGGCCGGGAGCGCTGGCCGTCGACGTGTCCGCGCCGCTCGGGCGCGCCAGCGACTGGATCATCGACCACCGCGACAGCCATCCGGTGTTCCTCTACTTCCTCGGTCACGTGAGCAACCTCGTGGTCGTGTCCGTCCGCGCGGTGTACCTGGCGCTGCTGGCCGCCGGCTGGGCCGGCGTCGTCGCGGCCGCCGGCCTGGTGGCCTGGCGTGTCGCCGGTGTCCGGCTCGCGCTGGCCTGCGTCGTCGCCCTCGGCGGGTGTGGACTGCTCGGCATGTGGGTGCCCACCATGCAGACGCTCGCGCTGATGGTGGTCGCCGTCGCCGCGTCGGTGCTGCTCGGTGGTCTCCTCGGGCTCGCCGCCGGCCTGTCGGACCGGATGCACCGGGTGCTGCGACCGGTCCTCGACACGATGCAGGTGCTGCCGGCCTTCGCGTACCTGCTTCCGGTCGTGCTGGTCTTCGGCATCGGCGTGCCCGCGGCCGTCCTCGCCACGGTCGTCTACGCCGCCCCGCCCATGGCCCGGCTCACCGCGCTCGGACTGCGCGGAGCAGACGCCGGTGTCATGGAGGCGTCCGCGTCGCTCGGCGCCACCGCGAGGCAGCGGCTGCTGACCGCTCGGCTGCCCCTGGCCCGCAAGGAGCTGCTGCTCGGCGTCAACCAGTCGATCATGATGGCCCTCGGTATGGCCGTGATCGCGTCCGTCATCGGTGCGGGCGGCCTCGGCGACCGCGTGTACCAGGCGCTGGCCTCGGTCGACGTCGGTGCCGCGCTCGCCGCCGGTGTGCCGGTGGTGCTGCTCGCCGTCGTCCTGGACCGCGTCACCGCCGCGGCGGGAGCACGGATCGGCGCGCCGCCGGTCCCCCGCGCGCGGCTCGGCTGGGCCGTCGCCGTCGTGGTGACCGCCGCCGTCGCGATCGCGGGGAGCCTGTCCGGCCGGCTCTCCTGGCCCGCCGCGTGGACGGTGGACGTCGCCGGGACCGTCAACCGGGCCGTGGACTGGATGACCGCCCACCTCTACTCCGGTGTGCCCCTCGTCGGGGGGACCGCCGACTGGGCGGGGCGGTTCACCGTCTGGGTCCTCAACCCGCTGCGCGACGGTCTTCAGTGGCTGCCCTGGTGGGCGGTGCTCATCGGCGTCGGCGCGCTCGCCCTGCTCATCGGAACCTGGCGCACCGCGGCGACCGCCGTCCTCGCGATGGGCGTGATCGGTGTGCTCGGGGTCTGGACCCCGGCGCTCGACACGCTGTCCCAGGTCCTGGCCGCCGTCGCCGTGACCCTGGTGCTCGGCGTCGCCCTCGGGGCCGCCGCGGCTCGCAGCAGCCGGTTGGGGCGCGTGCTCCGTCCGGTGCTCGACGTCTTCCAGACGCTCCCGCAGTTCGTGTACCTGATCCCCGTGGTCGCCCTGTTCGGGGTGGGCCGCGCCCCGGCGGTCGCGGCGGCGGTGGTCTACGCGCTGCCCGCGGTGGTACGGATCACGGCCCAGGGCGTGCGCGCCGTGGACCCGGCGGCCCTGGAGTCCGCCCGGTCGCTCGGAGCGACCGGCCGCCAGCAGCTCCTCCAGGTCCAGCTGCCGTTGGCCCGGCCCGCGCTGCTGCTCGCCGTGAACCAGGGGGTCGTGCTCGTCCTCGCCGTGGTCGTCATCGGCGGCCTCGTGGGCGGGGGCGCGCTCGGCTACGACGCGGTCT
This sequence comes from Streptomyces sp. NPDC023157, assembly GCF_055560575.1. Lineage (NCBI taxonomy): Bacteria > Bacillati > Actinomycetota > Actinomycetes > Kitasatosporales > Streptomycetaceae > Streptomyces > Streptomyces sp. NPDC023157. The sequence goes on along the minus strand of NZ_JBVHIL010000008.1, from coordinate 340,291 downwards.
TCGGCCTCGCCCGGGGCGACCTGGCGACCGGTCTGGTCGCCGGTGCCGCGATCGTCTGCCTCGGTCTGGCGCTGGACCGGGTGACCCAGCCCACGGAACGCCGTGAGCTCGCCGGAAAGGGGGCCTGACATGGCTCGCACACGTGACGCCGCTCTCGCGGCCGCCGTCGCGCTGACCGCACTCACCGGTTGCGGCGCCGCCGACATGACCCGTCAGACCTCCCCGTACGCCGCTGCCGAAGGCTCCCGCACGGTGACCCTGTCCGTGCAGTCGTGGGTGGGCGCGCAGGCCGACGTCGCCGTCGCCCAGTACCTGCTGGAGCACGAGCTCGGCTACCGGGTCGACACCGTCCAGATCGACGAAGTGCCGGCCTGGGACGCACTCAGCCAGGGCCGGGTCGACGCCATCCTGGAGGACTGGGGCCACCCGGACCAGGAGAAGCGGTACATCGACGACAAGGGGACGATCGAACGGGGCGGCGATCTCGGGGTGACCGGTCACATCGGCTGGTTCGTGCCCACGTACTTCGCCGAGCAGCACCCGGACGTCACCGACTGGAAGAACCTGAACAAGTACGCCGAGGCGTTCCGCACCGCGGAAAGCGGCGGCAAGGGCCAGCTGATGGACGGCTCCCCGTCCTACGTCACCAACGACAAGGCGCTCGTGGACAGCCTCGGCCTCGACTACCAGGTCGTGTTCGCGGGCTCGGAAGCGGCGCAGATCACGCAGATCAAGCAGTTCGCCAAGGAGCGGAAGCCGTTCCTGACCTACTGGTACAAGCCCCAGTGGCTGTTCGAGAAGGTCCCGATGACGGAGGTGAAGCTGCCGGCCTACAAGGAGGGCTGCGACGCCGACCCGGAGAAGGTGGCCTGCGCGTACCCGCACACGCCGCTCCAGAAGTTCTTCAACGCCCGCTTCGCCGAGGGCGGGGGCGACGCCGCCGCCTTCCTGAAGAGGTTCCGGTGGACGACCGACATGCAGAACGACGTCGCCCTGATGATCGCCGAACAGAAGCTGACGCCGCGGGAGGCGGCCGGCCGATGGGTGAAGGACAACGAGTCCACCTGGCGGGCGTGGCTCCCGTCCTGACGCGTACGGGAAGACGGCTGGGCACGCCGGACCTGCGACTCGCGGCCGTCAGGCGCCCGTGGCGGTCAGCTCTCCCACCCAGTGCCCAGCTTCGAAGAGGGGTGTGTCGGCGCCGCGGAGTGGCCCGGTCGACAGCTTCCGCTTTCCCTTTTCCTCGCTCACCCAGAACGTCAAAGCGGAGGTGCTCTTGGCGCAGCCCGATGGCTGCTTGCTGTCCGCGAGCTCCGCGGGCGCGGTGCGGAGCCGGGCCGACTCCTGGGAGAACACCTCCGCCTTGTACGCGCACCTCTCCCCCATCACATTGGTGGACACGAGACGGATGTCGCGTTTCGTCACCCCCTCGCCCATCGTGACTTCGAAGCGGTAGGTGCCGTCCTCTCCCCGGCCGCCCCACGAGCCCCGGAAGTTCTCGGGCAGCGCGCCCTTGGCGGGCGGTACCTTCTCGAACATCTGGGGTTTGTAGGAGGTGGTCCCGTCGTTTTGGTGGTCGTAGAAGCCCGGGTCGTGCTCCCACTCGAAGGCACCGTTCCATACGGCTACGAAAGCCCCCGTACCGTCCGGGGCCGAGGGGCCGTAGTCATCGGTGTTGTCCACGCAACGTTCCGCTTCGGACTTGGGGATCGCCCTCTTCAGCCGGCTCGTGCCGAGCGCGATCGCGTCGCTCTTGGACTGGGTGATGGTGCTTTCCCAGACGCACAGCCGCTCCTCGTTCAGCAGGGAGTACTCGGCGGTGCCTTTCGCGTCGACGAGCAGGCGCGCCAGCACCCCCTCGATGCGGAGGTCGTCCCTGTCCCTCAGGGCGAGCGGCGCCTCCCAGCTTCCCTGCAACGCCTTCGGGGCACTCTGCGACGGCGATTCCCCCGTCCCGCCCTGCCACGGGCGTAGCGCGAGCAGGCCGCCGACGGCTACGAGCACGACGACGGCCGCCGTCCCCGCCACGACGGCCGGGCGACGCCGCCGGTCCGGGGCCTGCGCTGGAACGTGCGAGCGGGCCGTTTCCTCGAATCCCGGCCCCACCGTGGGCGCGTACGCGAGCGCGTCCGAGGGGGACGCGGCAGGTGCTTGCACCGGATGACGCTCGGGGGGCGTTCGCACGGGCTGAGGTGTGGCGGGCGCTTGCGTGGGCCGGGGTGCGGGCACAGGCCGGGCGGGCGCAGACGGAGCGGGGCCCTGGCCCGGCACGAGGGCCGTGTGCGGCCGCAGCGGGTCGAAGTCCAGCAACTGTGCCGCGTGCCGCCCCAGCCGACCGAGTAGCGCGCCTGGCAGCCATTCGTCGGCGCCCTCCGCGGCGGTGCGGGCGGCGACCTGCTCCGGCGTGGGGCGTTGTGCCGGGTCCTTCCGCAGGCACTCCCGTACGAGTTCGAGAAGCGCCTCAGGCAGCCCGTCCAGGTCCGGCTCTTCCTCGGCGACCCGGAACAATTGGGCGTGCAGCCCGTTGCCGGTCGCCCCGAAGGGCTGGCGCCCCGTGGCGGCGTAGGCGAGGACCGACCCCAGGCAGAACACATCGGAGGCGGGAGTGACTTGGAGGCCGCGCACCTGCTCCGGCGACATGAAGCCAGGTGAGCCGATCACCATGCCCGTACGGGTCTGCAGGCTGTCCCCGCTGATGCTGTCCAGCGCCCGGGCGATACCGAAGTCGATGACCCGAGGTCCGTCCACGGTGACCAGGACGTTCGACGGCTTGAGGTCACGGTGGACGAGCCCCGCCTCGTGGATGGCCCGCAGGGCGAGCGCGAGCCGGTTCGCCAGGACCCGCACCGACTGCTCGGGCAACGGCCCGTGCTGCTCGGCCACGACGGCATGCAGATCGGGTCCGGGAATGTACTGGGTCGCGACCCAGGGCGTCGCCGCCTCCGTGTCCGCGTCGAGCACGGCCGCGGTCCAGGACCCACCGACCCGCTTCGCGGCGGTGACCTCGCGCGCGAACCTCGCCCGGAACTCGGTGTGCTGGGCGAACTCGGTCTGCACGACCTTGACCGCGACAGTGCGCCCGCCTTCGGAGCGGGCGAGGTAGACCCGGCCCATTCCGCCGGCGCCTAAGCGGGCGATGAGGCGGTAGGGGCCTATGTAGGGCGGGTCTTCGGCGGTCAACTGATCCACGAGCAAGGAGGGTAGCCCAACTGCCCCACGGCGAGCAGGGAACGGTCCGCATCGGCTGCACGTCACTCCGACGACACACCCGTTGCCAACGGCCGACTGTTCTGGAATGAGGCCGTCCGACCTGCCGCCGTTACGTCAACGTCGTTGACCGGACTTGGTGTGACTTGCTTAGGTCTGCCGTACCGCCGACGCGCCAGCCCTGCAGCCTTACGGAGTGCCGTGATTGCCTCAGAGTCGCAGACCGTAGCCGGGCCGGGATTCGCTCCTGGTCTCGACTTCGCCTTCGAGATCCGTGTCCTCCTCGCCCCCTCTCTGCACATCGGGCATGGTGCCGGCGAGGTAACCGAGTACGTCCCCATCACCGGGGGCACCGTCGATGGCCCTCGCCTGAGCGGCACCGTCCTGTCCGGTGGAGGCGACTGGTGCGACAGACGCCGCGGGGTCTATCAGCTCGACGCCCGATATCTCCTTCAAGCCGATGACGGAGCGGTCATCGACATCACCAATCGCGGTTACTACCACGAGGACGATCCCACGTGCCCTGCCCAGTACGACGGCGACCTGCGGGTGTCCGAGGCGGGCGTGTACTACCGCACCTCCCCCGTCTTCCGTACCGACGCCCCCGCCCATCTCTGGCTGGCCCGGACCGTCTTCATCGGTCTCGCCCGCGGCGACGACACGGAGGTCGCCATTCGCTTCTACTCCGTGTCCTGACCGCCGGAGAGAAAAGCTCCCGCCGGCGCGACCGAAAGCCAGGCCACCCGCGTCGAGCCCTCCGAACCGAAGATGCTCCTGTCGGCTTCGACGCGGTCGTCGAGGGTGTACCCGATCGTGTCCCGGGGCGTCTCAGCAGTGATGATCGTCTCGATCATCAGCGGCGCGGCACGTGCTCCGCGGAACCGCCGCAGCCTCAGAACATCCGATGGCCCTGGACCAGGGCGGTCTTGGTGCCGTCGTTCCGGACGAGACGGAGCTTCTTGACGCCGCTGCGGTTCGCGGCGACGAGGAAGGACGGGCCGGCGACCACGGCCAGGGCGACCAGTCCGAAGAGGATGCCCACGAGGTCGGACGACTTCGTGTCGCCCTCCTCGACGGTCTGGCCGCCGAGGTGGAAGAGCATCGGGACGGTGACGAGGAGCGAGAGGAGCACCAGCCAGCCCACCGCACGATAGATCAGCTTCTTGCGCCGCGCCTTGGCCACGCTCTCCACCTGGACGGAGAAATTCCGCGAGCAACGGGGGCAGGTGATCCCCACGCTCTGTTCACCGCTGCTCGGCCGGTCCGCGCCGCCGGTCGGCAGGTGCGCGACGCTCCACTTGACGGTGGTAACAGCCACCCCCTTGATGCTCACCCTGCAGCCGAGGCTCACGACGTACCGTTCACTGTTGAAGGATTGCGCCATCCCTGCCACCCCCAGGTGCCAGCCCTCGCGCGCATCGCGGGGCGGGCAGAGCTTAGCCGGGCTACTGCGGCGCGAACACCGGTTCGCGGTCCGCAGGGGCGCGAGCGGGGAGGCCGGGGCGGCCCCTGTCAGCCCGTACGTACCCATGCCTGGGTGGCCGCGAGTGCCGAGCAGCTCCCTGACAGCATCCGGCTGCCGAGGAGGCCGAGGGCCGAAGCCCCCGCGCTGAGACGGTTCATCATGCGGTGGCTGGGCGCCGCATCGGATCGGGCCTCATGAGCTTCACTGACTTTGCGCTCCTCGAACACCTCGGCCTCTCGGGGGCGCCGCTACCGGCCGGGGGTGGGACGGCGTGGCCCGTGACCGCGCCCGCCGCCTTCGTCGAAGAAGCCCTGCGGGGCGAAGACTGGACGCTCGTCGGCCGCCCAGGCCCGGCCACCCCACGGTGCGGGGCCACCTGCTCTGCTTCCTCCCCGGCCGATCGGATGTTCGACAGAGCCTCGGCGCCGTCGAGTTAGCCGAACGTCTGACCGAGCAGGTGGGTGGTGACGGGCCGGGACTTACCAGGGTGGGGGCGGGCATGCCAGTACGCGCCGGTTCATCCCCGCCCGCCCGTCGCGCCGCTGCGGCGAAGCATGCGCCCCCTCGCGAACCCCCGCGCGCCCTTCCGGCGGTCACGGGCAGGGGAAAGGATGAACGCACCGCACATGAACCCCGGTCGTCCGCACCCTGCCCCCGGGCGGGCGGACCCGCGGCGGAAGGAGCTCACGGTGTTGCTTCTCATCTCCCCGGACGGCGTCGACGAGGCGCTCGACTGTGCCAAGGCGGCCGAGCACCTCGACATCGTCGATGTCAAGAAGCCCGACGAGGGCTCGCTGGGCGCCAACTTCCCTTGGGTCATCAGGGAGATACGCGACGCCGTGCCTGCGGAGAAGCCTGTTTCCGCCACCGTCGGCGATGTGCCGTACAAGCCCGGCACGGTGGCGCAGGCGGCGCTCGGTGCGGTCGTCTCCGGGGCGACGTACATCAAGGTCGGGCTGTACGGATGCACGACGCCGGAGCAGGGCATCGACGTGATGCGGGCCGTCGTGCGGGCGGTGAAGGACCACAGTCCCACCGCGCTGGTCGTCGCCTCCGGGTACGCCGACGCCCACCGCGTGGGGTGCGTCAACCCGCTGGCGCTGCCGGACATCGCGGCCCGCTCCGGTGCCGACGCGGCGATGCTCGACACGGCGATCAAGGACGGGACGCGGCTGTTCGACCACGTACCGCCGGAGATCTGCGCCGAGTTCGTGCGCAGGAGCCACGATTCCGGTCTGCTCGCCGCCTTGGCGGGCAGCGTCCGGCAGGAGGACCTGGGGCCGCTGACCCGCATGGGGACGGACATCGTGGGCGTCCGCGGAGCGGTCTGCGAGGGCGGCGACCGCAATGCCGGGCGGATCCGGCCGGACCTGGTGGCGGCCTTCCGGGCTGAGATGGACCACCAGGCCCGGGTGTACGCCGGCGGCGCCCGGGGCACCCACTGACCTCCGGCGCGGGGAGGCCCGCGCCCGGCGGCGGCCCCGACGGCGGGGAGGCGCCGCCGCGCTTCACCGTGGTCGATCCGGCCACCGGGGATGTCGTCGGCGAGGCCCCGGACCTGGGGCCGGACGCGCTGGACGGCGTGGTGGCACGCGCCGCGGAGGCGTGGCGGGGGTGGCGCGCCGACTCCGCCGCCCGGTCGGCCGCGCTGCTCCGGGCTGCCGACGCCGTGGAGGCGGCCGGCGACGGGCTCGCCCGGCTCCTCACCCGGGAACAGGGCAAGCCGCTGGCCGAGTCGGCCGCGGAGGTCGCCCGGACGGCGGCTCGGCTGCGGTACTTCGCCGGCCTCGCCCCCCGGACCCGCAGGGTCGACGACGGGCGGCCCGTACGCAGCGAGGTGCGCTGGCGCCCGCTCGGGCCGGTCGCGGCGATCGTGCCGTGGAACTTCCCTCTCCAGCTGGCGGCGGCGAAGCTCGCGCCGGCCCTCGCGGCGGGCAACACGGTGGTCCTCAAGCCGTCGCCGTACACCCCGCTCGCCACCCTGGAGCTCGGACGGGTCCTGGCCCGCGTGCTGCCGGAGGACGTGCTGACCGTCGTGACCGGGCGTGAGCCGCTCGGTGCCCGGCTGGCGGCCCATCCGGGCATCCGGCATGTGACCTTCACCGGCTCGGTGCCCACGGGGCGCGCCGTCGCCGCGGCGGCAGGTCCGTCGCTCGCGCGGATCACGCTGGAACTGGGCGGCAACGACGCCGCCGTGATCCTCGACGACATCGACGTGGAGCGGATCGCGGAGCGCCTGTTCTGGGCGGCGTTTCGCAACTGCGGTCAGGTCTGCATGGCGGTCAAGCGCGTCTACGCCCCCGCCGGGCTGCACGCGCGGGTCGTCGAGGCCCTCGCGCAGTACGCGAAGAGCGTCGTCGTGGGACCGGGGCTCGCTCCGGGGACCCTGATCGGTCCGCTCAACAACGGCCCGCAGCTCGCCCGGGTGGAGAGCGTCACGGAGCGGGCGTTCGCGGAAGGGGCCAGGGCGGCGGCCGGCGGACATCGGCTGGACGGGCCGGGGCACTTCTACGCGCCGACCGTCCTCACCGACGTCCCGCCGGGGAGCGCTGTCGTGACCGAGGAGCAGTTCGGACCGGTGCTGCCGGTGCTGCCGTACCGGAGCGTGGACGAGGCCGTCGAGGCGGCCAACGGCACCGGCTTCGGGCTCGGCGGCTCCGTCTGGGGCACCGACCTCGACCGTGCCGGGGAGGTCGCGGACCGGCTCGAATGCGGCACGGTCTGGATCAACCACCATGCCGAGCTGTCCCTCGCCCAGCCCTTCGCCGGCATCAAGGACAGCGGCGTCGGCGTCGCGGGCGGCCCCTGGGGCCTGTACGGGAACCTGCGCCCGTTCGTCGTCCACCGGCCCGGGGAGGGGTGGGCATGAGGTTCCGCGCGGCGGTGCTGCGGGCGTACGAGGAGCCGTTCACCGTCGAGGAGGTCGCTCTGCGCGCGGATCCCGCGCCGGGCGAGGTGCTGGTCGCCGTCGCGGGCGCGGGGATGTGCCGCACCGACCTCGCCGTCCGGCGGTCCGCCGGCCGCAGCCCGCTTCCGGCGGTCCTCGGGCACGAGGGCGCGGGGGTGGTGGTGCGGTCCGGCGGCGGGCCCGACGTGGGGGTCGGCGTGGGTGACCACGTCGTGCTCTCCTTCGACTCCTGCGGCCGCTGCCGGAACTGCCTCGGCGCGGCGCCCGCCTACTGCGACTCCTTCGCCTCGCTCAACCTGTTCGGGGGGCGTGGCGAGGAGCCGCCCCGGCTCACCGACACGGCGGGGAAGGCGCTGGCGCCGCGCTGGTTCGGCCAGTCCTCGTTCGCCGAGTACGCGCTGGTCCCGGCGCGCAACGCCGTCCGCGTCGACCCGGCCCTGCCGATCGAGTTGCTCGGACCGCTCGGCTGCGGCTTCCTCACCGGCGCCGGAGCCGTGCTGAACACCTTCGGCGCGGGACCCGGCGACACCCTGGCCGTCCTTGGCGCGGGGGCGGTCGGCCTCGCCGCCGTGATGGCCGCGGCGGCGGCCGGCGTACGGACCGTGGCCGTCGACCGGCACCCCCGGCGACTCGCCCTGGCCGAACGGTTCGGCGCGGTCCCGCTCGACGCCACGACGGCAGGGCTGACCGAGCGGATCCGCCGCCTCACCGACGGCGGTGCGCAGTACGCCCTGGACACCACCGCTGCCCCCGCGCTCATCAACCACGCGCTGCACGCCCTGCGCCCCACCGGCACCCTCGGCCTCGTCGCGCGCCTCCACTCGCCGCTCGCCCTCGAGACGGGCACGCTCGACCGGGGCCGCGGCATCCGGCACATCTGCGAGGGCGACGCCGTGCCCGCGCTCCTGGTGCCCCGGCTGACCACCCTGTGGCAGGCCGGACGCTTCCCCTTCGACCAGCTCATCCGCACCTACCCGTTGTCCGCCGTCAACGAGGCCGAACGCGACTGCGAGTCCGGCCTCGTGGTCAAGCCCGTGCTGCTGCCGGAGCGCAGCCTCGGGTGACCGCGCGGGCGGCCGGCCAACCCCTGGGCCGGGCCGACCCCAGGCTGGGCCAACCCATGGCCGGCCAACCCGAGGCCGGCCGAAAAACGCCACCTCAGCCAACCTTGCCAACCTTGCCAGCCCGCCAGCCCGGCGGCCCGGCGGCCCGCCGCCCGCCAGCCCACACTTCCCTTCCCGGCAACGGAGGACACATGGACACCACCACCACGGACGCTGGGGCGGAGACGGAGGGCGTGGACGGAGGCGTGGGTCTGACCGCGCTTCTGGTCGCCACGGCGCGGGCGATCGAGACCCACCGCCACGACAGCCTCGCCCAGGACGGCTATGCCGAGCACTTCGTCCGTGCCGCCCCCGCAAGCGCGGGGTGGCCGGTCCGCGTCGAGCAGGTCGCGGGCGGGGACAGCAATCACCTGTGGGGGAGGTTCGCCCGGTACTTCGGGCTGCGGACACGGGTCCTGGACGAGTTCCTGCTGCGATCGGTCCGCCGGGACGCCCGACAGGTCGTACTGCTGGGCGCGGGCCTCGACACGCGAGCGTACCGGCTGGACTGGCCGTCGGACCTGGTGGTGTACGAGGTCGACAGGGCGGGCGTGCTCGCCTTCAAGGAGGGGGTGCTCCAGGAACTGTCGGCCGCCCCGCGGGTGAAGCGGGTGACCGTGCCGGTCGACCTCCGCTCGGACTGGGTCGCGGCGCTCACCTCGGCCGGGTTCGACCCGGTGGTCCCGAGCGCCTGGCTGGCGGAGGGGCTGCTGTTCTACCTGCCGGGCGCCGCCGAGACGTCCCTCGTCGACTCGGTGCACCGGCTGGCCGCCGACGGCAGCGCCCTCGCCTTCGAGGCCAAGCTGGAGAAGGACCTGATGGCGTATCGCGACAGCCCGATCTACTCGGCGACGCGGGAGCAGATCGGCATCGACCTGCTGCGCCTCTTCGACAAGGGGCCGCGGCCGGACTCGGCGGGTGCCCTGCGGGCACGCGGCTGGTCCGTGTCGATGCACACGCCCTTCGAGTTCAGCCGCAAGCACGGCCGCGGACCGCTGCCCGAGCCGAACGACGCGCTGGAGGGGAACCGGTGGGTGTTCGCGCACAAGCCCCGGCCGTGACGGTGTGACCGCCGCCCCCGGCGGATGCTTCGGGAGCCGAGCGGAGACGGCCCGGGCCGTCCTCCCGCATGGGCATCGTGCGGCAGGACGGCCCCAGTCATTAAGGCGGGCCGGGCGGGTCAGCCCGCCTGGACGGCGACGAGCTGGTCGCCGGGGATCCCGGCCTTCTCCGGCGCGTAGTAGTCCACGATGCCGGCGTCCCAGGTGCCCACGGTGATGCGGTCCTCGGCATCCGGGCCGAAGGCGTCGAAGAGGGCGTGGATGTTCTCCTCCCCGAAGCCGATCGCCGTCATCAGCGAGACGAAGAGCGGCCGCTCGATCAGCCCGTCGCCGTCGGGGTCGCCGAGCACGGACAGCGAGCGGGCGAACTCCTTGATCGTGGGGCCGAAGCGGTCCGGGTCGAGCACGAACGGGCGGAACTCCTCGACCGTGATCACACCGTCGTCGTTCGCGTCGAGCTCCGCTGCGAGGACCGTCCACCAGCGGCGGAACGCGGCCCGGAGTGCCTCCCTGGCCGCGCCGTCCGAGGCGGTCGCCACCTCCAGGACCCGTCCTGTCATGAGGTCGAAGTCGTCGGAGTCGATGACCCCGTTGCCGTTGGCGTCGAAGAGGGAGAAGACCAGCTCGACCCGCTGGGCGGCCTCAGTTCGCATGTCCGTCACCTGTCTTCAGCGGCCCGTCGGTCCCGGGCCTGGCTCAGTGCGTGCTCCTACGTAACGGCGCCGCGAGGCGGCCGTGACGGGCGACGGCCCCCCGGTACCGGAATGGGTGAGGGGCCGGACCACCAGTCCGGGCGCGATGTCGGCACGGTGACGAGGACGTGACAGGCTGCCGCGGGGTCTCGGTCTCCAGGTCTCTGGTGTCATGGGAAGGCCGGTGACGGCGGCGAGGTAGCCGTCGAATTCGAGGGCCGGGGAGTCGGCCATGACCTCGGATCCAGGCGGCGCACCCTCCCCCTTCGTCAACTACACACCCCGGTGGCGCGGCGGCGGACCGCGGAACGACGGCGGCACGGCGGGCAGCGGACCGCGGGCATCGGTGTGCGGCGGCTGGGCAGGGGGTCAGCTGTCCAGGGAGAGTGCGTTCTTGGCGTGCGTGACGGATTCCTCCGAGGCGGGTCCGCCTGGATTCTCGGTGGCCAGTGCCTGGTTGAGGGTGACGAAGGGGCGCATCCGCCGCTCGTAGCGGGCGTACGCGGTGCGGTGGTCGCCGTTGGCTTGGGCAAGGCAGTCGGCCAGCACGTGGGCGCCGACGAGAGCCAGGCTGGTGCCCTGCCCGGAGAGGGGGGAGGGGCAGTAGCCGGCGTCTCCGAGTAGGGCCACCCGGCCCCGCGACCACTGGTCCATGCGAATCTGGGCCATGGCGTCGCAGTAGAAGTCGGGCGCCTTCCGGGCGGCCTCGGCCAGGCGAGCCCCTTCCCACCGCATCGACGCGAGCTTGTCCACGACGAGCTGCCGCAGGGCGCCGCCGTCGCGAACGTCGCGGGCGAGGGGGGCGGACTCGAAGCCGAAGGCGATCCTGAGTTCGGTGTTGCCGCGTACGGGCATGATGCCGAAGCCCGCGTCGCCGTCTCGCAGCCACATCTGCCAGTCGTCAAGGGCGAGGAAGTTCTCCGCGCTGAACACCGAGAGGTAGCTGCCCAGGTGGTGGGCGAAATGCTCCTCCGGGCCGAAGGCCAGGCGTCGTACGGTGGAGTGGAGGCCGTCGGCCCCGATCACCAGGTCGAAGGTGCGGGACGGTCCGTGCGCGAAGTCGACGCGCACTCCGGTCTGGATTTCGTCGAGTGCGGTGATGCTGTCGCCGAAGAGGTACTCGACGCCTGCGCGGGTGTGCTCGTACACGATCCGTACCAGGTCCTCGCGCAACACCTCGATGTCTTCGCTGTCGAGCCGGCCGCTACTGAAGGTCGCCTCGGTGGAGCGGTCGACCTCGTGACCGTCAGGGGCGAGGATCGACATGCCGCGCATCCGGGTCCTCGCGCGGCTTGCCTGCTCCAGCAGGCCCATACGCTCCACGGCTTCGAGCGCGACGCCTCGGATGTCCACCGCCTGGCCGCCGGGGCGTTGGCCCGGGGCGCGTTCGACGACGGTGGGCGCGAAGCCGTGACGGCGCAGCCAGTAAGCGAGGGCGGGCCCGGCGATTCCGCCACCGGAGATGAGTACGGTCTGCATGGGAAGTTCCTCCAGCGCTTTGTACGGTGTACGCACACTGAACGTACGACGTACGCGCGATCCCTCCAACTGGCCATTTACCAGGTCTGTACTAGGTCAGACGGCTTGCTTCCGGCGATTCCGCTGCTAGCCTCTGCGCTAGTACAGGACAGGGAAGTGGCAGGACGTGACGAAGACCACAAGAGCAGTCGGTGATCCCCCCTATCTGCGCATCGTCGCCGCGATCCGGCGGCGCATCGCGGAAGGTGAACTCGCCCCCGGGGACCGGGTTCCCTCGACCCGGCAGATCGCCGGGGAATGGGGCGTCGCGCTCGCCACCGCGACCAAGGCCCTGACCACCCTGCGCCTGGAGGGTCTTGTCGAGGCCCGGCCCCGGATCGGCACGGTCGTCGCCGGAACGGCCCCCGCCGCGCCGGCCCGCAGGCGCCCGTCACCCGTCCCGGACCCCGAGCAGGAACTGAGCCTCGACCGGATCGTCCGCACGGCCATCGACATCGCCGACAGCGAAGGGCTGTCGGCGCTCTCCATGCGCGGCGTCGCGGCACGGCTCGGCGTCGCCGCCATGTCTCCCTACCGGTACGTCCCCAGCAAGGACGACCTCATCCTGCTCATGGCCGACACCGCCTTCGGCGAGGAGTCCTATCCTGCCGACGCCCCCGACGGGTGGCGCTCCCGCATCGAACTGGGTGCTCGGACCCTTTGGGCTCTCTACCGCAAGCACCCCTGGCTGGCCCAGATCGGCTCCCTCACCCGCCCTCTGCTCGTGCCCAACCTGATGGTCCACGGCGAATGGGCGCTGCGAGCCCTCGACGGCCACGGACTCGATCCCACCAGGCTGTTCGATATCCACGTCCTGCTCTACAGCCATGTCCAGGGCCTGGCTGTGCACCTGGAGATGGAAGCGCACGCCGAAGCCGCCACGGGCCAGTCGGAGGACCAGTGGATGGACGGCCGCGCCCCCGCTCTCCGGGAACTGGTGGAATCCGGCCGCTTCCCGACCTTCGGCAAGGTGGTCGGAGCGTTCGAGGACGGCTACGACCTGTGTCTCGATGCTCTCTTCGAATTCGGCCTCAAGGCACTCCTCGACGGCCTGACTTCCCTCGTCGAAGGTCAGGAAGCTGTCACGTAGCCACAAGAACGAGCTCATCGGACGCTCTCGGTGTCCGCGCCTCGGCCCCGCCGGGCCCGGTCCGGACCCGGCGGTGAGCCGGGTCCGGACCATGGCGAGGATCCGGTGAGGTCAGCTGACGCCGATCTCACCGAGTTGCATGTAGTAATCACCGAACTGGTCGGCGCTGAGCTTGGTGCCGGTGATCTTCACGTAGCGGGCCGTGGTCGGCGCGAACGAGAAGGTCTGGGGGCCGGCACCCGGCCTCGCGTGGTCGTGCTCGTCGGCGACGGTGGTCCAGGTGGTGTTGTCCGTGGAGACCTGGACGGTGAAGTCGACGGGGAAGCCGAGGCCGGTGTTCACGCCGTCGGTGCGGGGGGTGAGCCGGACCTGACTGATCAGGCTCGGTCCCTGGAGGTCGACGGTGATCCACTCGTTCGCCGTCGGCGTGGGCGACTTGAGGCTGCTCCAGCCCATCGAGTAGCCCTGCGCCGAGTTCCGTACGCCGTCGGTGGCGGCGGTGCGCTTCCAGCCCGAGCCCTCGACGGAACTTGATGTGGTCACCGGCCGGTTGGCGGCCAGTTCGTCGCCGGCGGCCTCGATCTCGGCCAGTTGCAGGTGGTAGTTGCCGTGCGGGTCCTGGCGCAGCTTCGTCCCGGTGACCTTGACGTAGCGCACATCGGTCGGTGTGAACGGGAAGGACTGCGCGGACGCGTCCGGTCGCGGGCGGCCGTGCTCGTCGGCGACGGTGGTCCAGGTGGTGTTGTCGGCGGAGACCTGGACGGTGAAGTCGACGGGGAAGCCGAGGCCGGTGTTGGCGCCGTCGGCGCGGCCGAAGAGGTCCAGGCGGCCGATCCGGCGAACCGCGCCGAGGTCCACGGTCACCGACTCGGGGTGGTCGACGGACAGGTTGTCGATGCTGCTCCAGCCCATGGTGCCGGTGGGCAGGGAGCGGCGGCCGTCGGTGAGGGCGTTCCTGCTCCAGCCGTCGGCCTCGTAGCTGCTGGAGGCCGTGACGGAGCCATTCTCGACAGGGTTGGTGCCGGGGTTGAGTCGTACGTTGTCGAACCGGGCACTCGCCCCGCCGGTCGCGAGGCCGATGTTGCCGACGGGGTAGCTCTGGTCGGTGAGGGAGAGCAGCTTCGTCGCGCCCGCGTACACCGTGAGGGTGGAGCCGCGGGTGACGGTCCGCAGGGTGACCGTCTGGCCGGGGCTGTAGCCGGGCACCTGCGCCTTGGCGAGGGTGACGCCGCTGCGCTGGACGAAGACCTCGCCGTTGTCGCGCAGGGCCACCAGATAGCCGGTCTGCCGGTCGGTCGGGTTCTGGCTGTGGACGGTCAGGCCGGCCCAGTTGGTGTTGCCGCCGTCGGCGTTGACGCCGGTGATCCGTACGTCGACGGAGGCGGCGACGTCGCCGTAGGCCCGGCCGGCCACGGCGGAGACCGTGTCCCAGTTGGCGGCGGTGTCGCTCTGCGCGTACGCCTGGTCGCCGGTGACCGCCCAGGAGCCGCGAGTGTGCCGCCACTCGCCGTCGGCACCGGAGGAGAAGGCGTCGGCGAACGGGTAGGAGGCGTCGGCGCCCTGGGTGGTGAGCGCGTCCAGGATCTGCTGGTGGCGGTGGTCGAGTTCCGCGCCCGAGGTGGTGAACGCGGTGCTGTTCGTGATCAGGGACGAGGTGAGAGCCCGGGCCAGGACCGGCTTGACGGCGGCGAGCTGGTGGAGCAGCTCGTAGTCCTGGATGCCGGCCAGCAGCGCCTCACTGCGCATGCTGTCGAAGACGTCGAGGGCGTCCTTGTTCGGGCGCACCAGGAACGGGTCCCCGTCGGTCTGGTCGTCGAACGTGTCGATGTGCTTGAAGCCGTCCGGCGTCGTCCAGATGTTCCAGCCCCAGTGCAGAAAGCCGTTGCCGCCCACCGCCGACACCATCCACGGCGTCAGCCGCGAGTCGGAGAGCGGATAGCTGATGAATCGGTTGAGGTGGCGGCTCTGCGGATAGATGCAGTAATAGAGCCAGAGATCCTTACCGGCGAGGCGGCGGTTCTGGTAGTAGCCGGGATCCGCGTCGTAGTGGTCGTTGCGCGGCGTGATCGTGCCGAGGACGTCGTCCAGGGCGGGCACGGCCGCGTGATGGGCCTCGTTCGACTGCCCCTGGGGGAAGTACGCGTGGAAGCGCTCGTAGAGCCAGCGCGAGGCGTCGACCTGGGGCTGGTCCCAGTTGTTGGGCTCGTCGACCGCGCTCAGGTAGAACACGTCGCTCCATCGGCGCCCGGGTGCGCAAGTCGGGCCCACGTCGAGGCACTTGGAGTCGAGGTGGGCCTTCAGCGCCGGGAGCACGGTGTCGAGGTACGCGGTGGCTTCGGGCGAACCCGAGGTGAGGTAACCCATCTTCACCCCTCCGTCGCCGTCGCTGACGAGGGCTTCCAGGTTCCTGCCGCCCTGGCCCTCGATGAGGGTGGGGGTGTAGAGGTACTGGAGTGCGCCGGCGTCCTGGAAGAGTCCGACGAAGCGGTCGAAGTTCTTCCAGGTGAAGGTGTACTTGCCGTCCACCAGTGTGGTGTCGCGGATGGCGAGGGCCTGGAAGTCCGCGTAGATGACGTTGTTGCGGTGCCTGGCGTGGTTCTCGGCGATGTTCCCCATGAGCGTCCACCACTTGGGGGAATAGTCCGTGATCCCGTACTGGTCGGGGATGGACGTCGCCGTCCACGTGTAGTCCCAGCCGACGGAGGTGAACCAGTTGTTCATACGGAAGGTCGACCGGTTCGCCGGGGGCAGCTCGACGTCGTACACCCTCACGGACACCGGGACGTCCACCGGACCGGCCGAACTCTGCACGGTGGCCTTGCCGGTGTAGGTGCCGGGCGCCTGCCCGGTGGGCACCGCCACGCTGTAGTAGTACGGCTGGGTGGTGTCGGGCGCGAGCTGGTCCAGCTCGTTGGCGACGAGCGCGTCGTAGTAGCGCGTGCCACCGTCCGGCGGCTCCTGCTGGTGACCGCTCTGGATCTTCCGGATGTCCGGGTGGTCGTATTCCCGGTTCACGGTGATGCGTGAGGCCGGGATCACGGCCCCGTCCGGCCCGGTGAGGTCGCTGGCCCGCACCGACACGTCGCTGAGCGTGTCCCCCGAGCGAACGGCGATCTGCGCGGCCTGCACCTCGTTGCGTGCCGCGAAGAGCGACACGGCTCGCGTCGCTCGCTGGGGCGCCGGCGACGAGGAGAAGACGTGGTCGGCCCCGCTCTCGACCCAGACGGACGGCTGGGCCGCGGCGACGGCCTGCCCGGGGCCGACGACGGAAGCCAGCAACAGGCCGGCTGACGCCGCGACCGACGCCCTTATGAATGCTTTTCTCACGATGTCCTTGGTTTCATCCTGGCATGCGCACGGCGATCCGTGGCAGGGGCCAGTCAACCGCATCGCGGCGCCCGAGATGATCTTTCCCCTCCGCCCCGGGGGGCGGGTTTCAGGAGGCCCGGACCACCCGGTCGATCTCCGCACCGGTACGGGCCCCACGACGGGCCACTCGTCCCGGAAGCGAGCAGGAGGCGACGGAGCGCGGTGGCGCAGGAGCAACGGGCGGCGCAGAACTGCACCTGCGCATCAGAGTGCTGCCAGAGGCAAGCTCGCGACTGTCAGGTGTGGACCGAGAACCGCGCCCCGCGGGCGCGACCGGGCCGGCCTGGCTATGCCCACGCATCTGAGGGGCAGCCACGCGGAACTGGATGCCGCTGAGGAGAGGGCATGAGCGCGCACGGCGAGGTTGCGATTCCGGCGCTCTCTCTTCGCCGCAGCACTCGGCGGCGTCGCCCACTATCTGGCCCCTCGCGCCATAGTCCCCGCGGGCTCGGCGAGGCCGCGTGGTTCAGTTCACGCGGATCGCGAGCATGCAGGCGTCGTCGTCGGGTCCGGCTTGGTCGGGATCGGCCAGGAGGACGTCGATCAGCTCCGTCGGGGGGAGGTCGGCGGACCGCCCCATCGCGTTCGCGAGGCGCTCGATGCCCTTCGTCACGTCCTCGCCTCGGTGTTCCACCATGCCGTCGGTGTACAGGAGGAGCAGGTCGCCGTGGCTGAGCGGGGTCGTGGAGGTCTCGTACCCATACCCCGGAAGGGCACCCAACAGTGGGCCGCGCCGGCCGACGTCGAGAGGCGTGGCCCGGCCGTTTCGCAGCAGCAAGGGCGAGGGATGCCCGGCGTCGGCCCAGTGCAGGGTGCGGCTGTCGTCGATGTGGCCCGCGACCACTGTGGCGGTCTCTCCAGCCGGGTCGCTGCAGACCAGTTCGTTCAGCCATGTGGTGATCTCCCCCGCACTGGCCCCGGTCTGGGCAAGCCCCGCCAGCGCATGGCGCTGCTGGGCCATGCGCGCCACCGCGTCGAGACCGTGCCCCGCGGCGTCACCGATGGCCACCAGCACCCGGCCGTCCGGCAGCAGTCGGCACTTGTACCAGTCGCCCCCGACGGCCGCGTCGGGCTCGGCGGGCCGGTACGAGGCGGCCACGGTCAGCCCCACGGCCGCCAGCGCCTCCGACAGCGTCGGCATCAGCGCCTCGCGGAGCGCGTCCGCCACCCGGCGTTCGGCCTGGGACTGGCGGCGCAGGCGGTCCGATTCCCTCTCGGTCTCTGCCAGCCGACGCCGACTGCGGATCTGCGGCGTGAGGTCGCGGGCCACGAGGTGGACCGCCCAGGGCCTGCCGTCGGTTCCGGCGACCGGGCGGCCGAGGAGGTCGAGGGTGCGCACCTCGCCGAGGACCAGGAAGCGGATCCGGGTCCAGGCGGGTTCCTCACCGGCGAGTACGGAGGTGAGGAACTCAGAGAACGCGGTGAGATCGTCCGGCACCAGGGTGTCGCACAGCTGCTCCAGCGACCACGGCATTCCGATCTCGGCGTGGAAGATCCGGCTGAGCCCCTCCGACCACGTCACCTTCCCGGACAGCAGATCCCAGTGGCCCCACCCCAGCGAGGCCAGGTACTGGGCATCGATGGTCAGCAGTTCGGTCTGGCTTCGGACGGGCCGCCAGGTGGCGAGAACCTGTTCCCCGCAGAGCGCCGCCGAATACAGCAGCGGGGCCCTGTGCAGTCTGCCGAGGCGTTGCTCGGTGTAGTCGACGACGCGGCCCTCCATGGAGCCGCCGTTGGCGACGAGGTCGGCGAGCGCCGTCAGCAGGCCGCTCCGCGCCGCTCCGGGCCGGGCTTCGAGGAACCGCTGGCCGACCTGCCGGTCCGGTGCCTCCAGCCAGTCCGCGGACCGTATCCGGTTGCCCGCGACGATACGGAAGTCCCGTACGGCCCTGGTGTCGTCGTCGTGGAGGGGCTCCAGCAGCACGGCGGACGCGGGGATCGCGCTGAGCGCGGAGCACATCCCGGTGGCGCCTTGGTCGTGCGTGCTGCACAGGCAGCGCGACCCGGCCGGTGCGGCGGCGGGACCGGGGGCGAGCGACTGCACCGGTGCGGTGACCTCCGCACCCGGTTCGCCGGACGCCGGACGCTCGGTGGTGCGGCGCACGACGTCCCGCAGGGAGGCGACTTCCCGCCCGATCATGGCCTTCAACTCGTCCACGTTGTCAGGCAGCGGAAAACTCATGATCGCCTCCCTTGTCCACCGGACATGATTCCGGCGGCCGGCGCGGGTCACACCCACGAAGCCGCTGCCCGGCCAGGCGCGTTTCATGCGTCGGCGTCCGGTGCGGACGCGCCGGCGACGGATCGACAGCCCGGCGGCGAGCACTCGCTGGGCCGACGGCCAGCTCAGCCACGGTACGGCCCGCCCGGCCAGCGCGCGGGTGCGTGCAGTGGTGCGGGTGCGGGCAGTGGCGCGTGTGGCCAGGTGGCCCCGACTCGGCGCCCCGTTGTCAGCCGGTTCGGCTCGCCAGGAGCCGGCTCAGCGACCAGTTGGTGATCAGCCTGTCTGCTCCCAGGCCGATGCGGGCCACGCGTGCGTAGCCAGAGCTCTGCCAGTGGAGCTGGTGGGGGGCGTGGGCATCGGTGTCGACGGCGAAGAGGCAGCCTGCGGCGGCGGCCTGCGCAAGCAGATCGTCCGGCGGGTCGCGACGCTCTGGCCGACAGTTGATCTCGACCGCGGTGCCGGACTCCGCGCAGGCGGCGAACACGGCCTCGGCGTCGAAGCGGGACTGGGGGCGCCCTCTGCCGGTGATGAGCCGTCCCGTGCAGTGCCCCAGGACGTCGACGTGCGGGTTGCCGGCCGCGGCGAGTAGGCGGGCGGTCATCGGTTCGGGTTCCGAGCGGAGCTTGGAGTGCACGGACGCCACGACGATGTCGAGCTGACCGAGAAGCTCTTCCTCCTGGTCGAGTGAGCCGTCGTCGAGGATGTCGCACTCGATGCCGGTCAGCAGTCGGAAGTCCGGGCCGAGTCTGGAATTCACGGCGGCCACGACCTGTATTTGGTGTCTGAGCCGGTCGGGGCTCAGACCGTGGGCGATGGTCAGCCGGGGTGAGTGGTCGGTCAGAACCGCCCATTGGTGGCCGTAGGCCTGGGCAGCTTCGGCCATGTCCTCGAGCGGGCTGCCGCCGTCCGACCAGTCAGAGTGCAGGTGGCAGTCTCCGGTGCTCGCGGCCGCGAGGTCCCAGCCGGCGAGGGTGTTCGGGTCTGCTTCGGACTGCAGGCGGGCGAGGTAGCTCGGGACCGCGCCTGTCGATGCCTGGGCGATGACCTCGGCCGTGACGGGGCCCACCCCGCGCAGTCGTCCGGCCTGTGCGGCGTCCACCGGGCCCGCCGGCAGGTGGTGGACGGCGTCGGCTGCCGTGTGGAAGGCCCGGACCCGGTAGGGGGACGCCCCGCGCCATTCCAGAAGGAAGGCAATCCGGCGCAGGGCTTCGTCAGGGGTCATGGCAGGGGGGTTCCGCCGGTGGCGTTGACGATCTCGCCGGTGATGTAGGAGGCCTGGTCGGAGGCGAGGAAGACGTAAGCGGGTGCCATCTCGGCCGGCTGTGCGGGCCGGCCCAGGGGTGACTGCTCGCCGAACTTCGTCGGGTCGGGCATCGTCGCGGGGATCAGGGGGGTCCAGACCGGCCCGGGTGCCACGGCGTTGGCCCGGATGCCTCGCTCGGCGAGCATCTGGGCCAGGCTGTGAGTGAAGGAGATGATCGCGGACTTGGTCATCGCGTAGTCGAGGAGATGCGGGCTCGGCTGGTAGCCCTGCACGGAGGCGGTGTTGATGACCGAGGCGCCGCTCGGCATGTGGCGCAGCGCGGCCTTGGTGAGCCAGAACATCCCGTACAGGTTGGTCTTCATCACCCGGTCGAACTGCTCGGTGCTGATTGCTTCGATTCCGTCGGGTTGTGACATCTGGTAGGCGGCGTTGTTGACGAGCAGGTCGATGCCGCCCAGCTCGCTCACCGTCTTGTCGACGAGGGCGGAACATTCGTCTTCGTGTCGGATGTCGCAGGCGATGGCCACCGCTTTGCGGCCGGCTTCGCGGATGAGGCGGGTGGTCTCCTCGGCTTCGTCCGACTCCTCGGGCAGGTGGGCGAACACGACGTCCGCGCCCTCCCGTGCGAATGCCAGACAGACGGCCCGGCCGATGCCGGAGTCCCCTCCGGTCACGAGTGCTTTGCGACCGTAGAGCAGGTCGTGGCCCCGGTAGGTGTCTTCGCCGTGGTCGGGTCGGGGATCCATGGCCGCGGTCGAGCCGGGGTGATCTTGGTCCTGTTGGGGAAACGGGGGCCGGGCGTACCGCCCCACCGGGTCGATGAGGTGGGCCTGCTCGGGGGAGGGCATCACGGTCTCCTTTCGGCGAGGCTCAGGAAGAGGGCGGGTAGGGGGCGCCCTTGAGGAGGCGGGCGAGGTGCGCGGTGTTGGCGGCGAGGGTTCTGGTCGTCGCGGCGGTCTTCTCGGGCGTCTTGTCGAGGTCCTGGTAGTCAGTGCCCTGCATCGCCTCGCCGACCCAGTAGGTGACGGCGTTCGGGGCGAGGGAGAAGCCGACGTCGCCCAGGCCCTGGAAGAGGTCGGCGCTGACCTTGTGGGCACCGTCCTCGTTGCCGACGACGCACACGGCCGCCGCCTTGCCGTAAGTGAGCATGCGGCCTTCGTCGTCGCTCTCGCCCAGCTCGGCATCGAGGCGTTCCAGGACGCGCTGGGCGATGCTGGAAGGGTGACCGAGCCAGATGGGTGTGGACAGGATCAGGATGTCGCAGCCCAGGATCGTGTCGCGGATCTCCGGCCAGGCGTCGCCGTCTCCCATGTCGATCTCGACACCGGGTTTGACGTCGTGATCGGCGATCCGGATCACCTTGCCGGTGACGCCGTGATCGGCCAGGGCGGCCATGGTCTGCTCGGCCAGCAGCTGGGAGCTGGAGGGCTTGGGCGCCGGGGAGAGCGTGCATACCAGCGCGACGGCGCGCAAGGGCGTGGTTTCGGTCGTGGTGGTCATACGGTCCGACTACCCCGATGGTGATGCCGTATCCCGCCTTCACCGCGAGACCCGCCGATCGAAGGTGGGCCTGGTCAATGGGCCGTCTACTGGTCCGCAGGGCCGGGCTCGGCCATCCGGCGGTGGCTCAGCTCGTGATCGGGCGGATAAAACGGTGGCCACCTGATTGGCTTCACTGCCACGATCTGGGTGTGACTTCGTTGTTCCTGATGGTCGGCCTGCCAGGGGCCGGAAAGACCACGCGGGCCCGACAGCTCGCCGCGGAGCACGGCGCGCTGCGTCTGACGCCCGACGACTGGATGATTCCCCTGTTCGGTGAGGCGGAGGCGGACGGGAAGCGCGACGTACTGGAGGGGCGCATGCTCTGGCTCGCCCTGGAGGCGGTCAGACTGGGCACCAACGTCGTCGTGGACTACGGCTGCTGGTCACGGGACGAACGCTCTGCGATCCGCTGGCTGGTGGAGGCCGAAAGGGCGTGCTTCCGCATGGTCTACCTGCCGGTGGACGACGAGACCCAACGCGCCCGTATCGCCCATCGCTGGGCGACCACCCCCGAGGAGACGTTGCCGATGTCCGAGGCCGACATCCTGCACGGGCGCGCGCATTTCGAGGAGCCCGACGCGGCGGAGCTGGGGGGCCGCAGGGTCGCCGGCCCGCCGGCCGGGTGGATCGACTGGCGGGAGTGGGCCGCCGACCGGTGGCCCTCGTTCGCGTGACCCCTGCGGCCTTCGGAGAGGGGCACACGACTACTCAGGTGACCAACGATGCCAGGGGGCCGGGGCTCCGCCCCCGCAGCACGCGTCGGCCCCGCGGGTCCTGGCATCCAGGTGGGTGACGGTCCCGCCGGCGGCGGCGCGTGGGGGGCGGTGCGGGAGGGCGACGTGCGAGGGTGCTGGGACCTCTCCCGCTCTGCCCGTCAGGAGTGATCCCGTGCTCGAACGCAAGCAGCTCAAGGGCCGTACACAGGTCACCTTCGTCCTTCCCGCCGACAGCCCGGTCGGGCCGGTCAGCGTGGTGGGGGACTTCAACCACTGGAACCCCGCCGCACATCCGCTGAAGGTCCGGCGCGACGGCATGCGCGCGGCCACGGTTGTCCTGCCGGCTCACAGCGGCCACTCCTTCCGCTACCTGGCGGCCGACGACCACTGGTTCGACGACGACCAGGCCGACGGCCATGACGGTTCCAACAGCCGCGTTCACACCTGACAAGGGGCGCCCGCATGGATGCGATCGTGCTGCTGCGCGAAGACCACAAGACCGTCGAGAAGCTGTTCAAACGGTTCGAGAAGACGTCCGACGAGGACACAGCCGAACGCCGCAGGATCGCCGATGAGGTGACCGAAGAGCTCACCGTCCACGCCTGGATCGAGGAGAAGTTCTTCTACCCGGCCGCCCGCGAAGCAGCACCCGACACGACAGACCACGTCCTGGAGAGCATCGAGGAGCACCACGCGGTGGTGTGGATGCTGTCGGAGATCAAAGGCATGGACCCGGGCGACGAACGGTTCAAGGCCAAGATGACCGTGCTGATGGAACAGGTCCGCCACCACGTCGAAGAGGAGGAAAAGGACTGGTTCCCACAGGTGCGCAGCGCGATGGGCCGCAACAGGCTCGTCGAGCTGGGCCGTGAGCTGGAGGCCGGAAAGAAGCAGGCCCCGCGCGATCCACTGGCCGTTCCCAGCGCCGGCTCGAAGTGACCCGGTCACGGCACGGGCAGGCCGGGCCTCCGCGGCGCGGCTGCTCCTGGCGACGGCGTTGACGCTCGCAGCGGCCGTCGGAGCCGCGCATTCCTCCACCGGCGTCGGGGGATGACCGGACACGCCCGGCACCCGAACGGCCTAAGGGCAGTCCGGAGCGCGGGCGTGGTTCGTTCATCCGGGTCAGTGTGGAGTCGAGAGTGCCTGTCGCAACGTTCCCGATCCTGCTGTCGGAGGCGTCATGGTCACGATTCTTCTGGTTCTGCCGGCTCTGCTCCTGGGAATGCTGTTCGGACTGGACGTCCTGGAAGGCATCCTGTTCCCCCAGCATGCCGAACCACGCTCGCCCGACGGTCCCGCCGCGTAGCCGGTACCCGGTACCCGGTACGGAGAGAGGGCTCCGGTGCGTGCATCGGAACCGTGTGCCGGTCGCGCCGGCACATCTGTTGCGGCCCTGAGCGCGCGCTGTCTCGTGGTCATCTGTGCGCGTCAGGGACGCATGGCTTCTACTGTGCCGCTGAGTCCTCCAGAGGCCGCCGCAGGGCACTGTGCCCGTGAGCCCAGGCTCCGCGGATGTGGTCGGCGAGGCGGTCCTCCAGGAGAACCGTCGCGGCGCAGCCGAAGGCGATGTCGGCTTCGAGGGCGGGTTCTTCGACGAGGAGTCCGCCGATCACCTCGCGCCGTACGACTTGCTCGTGTACGGCGTCGGCTTCCACGTGCTCCGTGTAGAAGTGTTCGGCGGCTGCCCCCGCCTCACAGCGGCGCATGGCCTTGGCCAGGCGCCTGGATCCGGGGGACGAGGTGACCTCCACACAGGCGAAGTGCCCCACAAGAGCTCCCCGCAGGGCGCGGTGCAGCCCGAAGAGGGACATCAGGTTCACGGTCGCGAGGAGACTCGCGGGCGCACAGTCCAGATATCGGCCGTAGGTGGCGTCCAGGTCCAGATCGGCCATGAGGTCGGCGAAGAGCCGGGCGTGGATCCGGTCGGCGCGTCCGGCACCGAACTCGTCGTACTCGATGGCGACCATGGCGGCCTTGGCCCTCCCCGTGAGGCGGGGAATGACCCAGGCGTGCGGATCAGCCTCCTTGAGGTGGTACAGCGACCGAAGCGCGGCGTACTCACGCAGCTGCCACAGTTCCCCTTCGGTCTGGAGATGATGACTGAGGCTTCCTGACAGGTCCACAGGCTCCACGAGCAGCGGGGCGAAGGCGGCCTCGACGGTCTGGGGCGCTTCGCGGAGCTCACCGCGCAGCGCATGGAGGAACCGTGCTTCCATCGTCTGCCGTAGCCGCAGCAGGTCAGGGTCCCATTCTCGTGCGTCGTCCACACCGGAGAACCCCCGGTAGTGCAGTTCGTACAGCAGGTACAGAGCCAACTGGAAGTCCTCTCCCCACGGATCGGCCTCCGCTGCCTCACTGCCGCACGGCGGTGGCGCGCCGCCCATCCGCAGGGCTTGCACGACGGCGCCGGACAAGGTGCCGCGACCCTCGACCAGGCAGGGGCCGACGGCAGAGGGAACAGGCTTCGGGCCGCGAGGAGACATCAGCGGCTCCCGTCGTGCGGGTCCGGGGCGGCTCGCTCACGGCGGCGGTGGCTGGTGTCGCACCAGGGGTACATGCGACTGCGGCGGCAGGTGCACACGGCAGTCATGAAGCGGTCAGAGCGAGCAGTGGTCCCGTCTTCGAAGACGATCTCGACGGGCCCTTCGATGAGGATCGGTCCCTGTGGATCCACCTGCACTCTGCGCACGGAGGCTCCGCGGGGCGGGCGGGCGTCGGCGTCAGCTGCTGTTTCGGGCACGGATGACCACCAGCTCTTCCCATTCCTCGGCCGACTCGGCCAGCCCCTGCTTCTCCAGCCAGCAACGTCGCGAACGCAGGACGGGCCCCCAGGGCACGGTGGCCTTGGCGGTGACCTCCGCGGACAGCCCCGCACGGGTCAGGCGGTCCAGGGTCTCCTGCGCCCCGCTCATGCCCGACTGCACCATGAGCAGGGCCCCGCCGGACCGCAGCAGAGCCGAGGCACTCGCGCAGATCCGATCGATCACCAGACGCCCATCAGGACCTGCGTCCCAGGCGCGCTCAGCGCCACGTGTCGGCAGGACTGCGCCCGGGGCGGGAACGTAGGGCGGATTGGTGACGATCAAGTCGTAGCGGCGGCCTGTGGCACGTTCCGCGAAGTCCCCATGCAGGACCCGCAGGGGCAACCGCTGCACAAGGGCGTTCACGCGCGCCGTGACAACCGCGGGCCAGGAAACGTCGACCGCCGTGACCGCGGCGCCCCTTCGCGCGGCATGCAACGCCAGCGCGCCGGTTCCGGTGCCGATCTCCAGCACGTGAGTGCGCGGATGGAGCTCCTCGCGGGCCAGCGCCTCGGCGAGCAGCCGCGTGTCGGCCTGCGGACGGTACACCTTTGGCAGGACCACGAGGCCATCCGGCAGCCTCCTCAAGGACACAGCCGTACCGGACATCGTGCACCTCCGAAGGTAGAGCGGGCCATGCGCACACGCAGGCCCTCGACGTTCATCACTCACTGCGCCTGCCCCGGGTGGGGCACCTCATTCGGCCGTACGGCGATCTTCACCTCTGATCGCCGTCCGTCGCGCGCCGGCTACGGCGGGCGCTAGGTCGCGCCGATCGCGTACCTCCTCAGCGTCGGACCGGGACACGACGGACTCAAACGGACTCATCACTCTTCCCGCAGTACGCGGATGCTGGTGACGTCCGTGTCGACAGCGTCCGGCACGACCGTGCCCGCGTCCACGCCGGAACGCAGGTAGCGCAAGACGTCCCCGGTGAGGCGTTCGCCGGGCAGCGCTGCCGGAATACCCGGCGGGTACGGAGTCAACATCTCGGCGGCGATCCGGCCGTCCGCCTCCCGCCAGGGCACCTGCTCCGTGCGTCCGAAAAAGGCGTCTCGCGGCAGCACCGCCTGCTCCAGTCGCAGCCGGGACGGCGGCGGGACGGACACGGGGCGACCAGTGCGGAGCCCCGGGGCATCAAGCACAGGCGCCTTCGACTGGTCCATGGCCCGCGTCTGCCCCTGCCAGCCCGCAAAAACCAAATCCGGTACGTCGCAGCTCACTGGGGAGCGGGAAGCCGCCCCGACCACTCCCGCACATCTCTACCGCACATCTCTACCGCACGTCTCTACCGGACATCTCTACGGGACATCGAAGACGACGTCGTCCGCCTCGCAGATCACCGCAGACATGTTGCGGCTCATCATCTGCAGCGCCGCGCCGGCCAACTCGCCATCGATGTGGGCCACAGCGTCGGTCGGCACCACGACGTCGAAGTGGCGAATGTGTGCGTCCAGAGCCGAGTACAGCACGCACTGCTCGGTCACCTGCCCACACAGGATCAAGCGTTCGACTCCCAGTTGTCCCAGCAGGTAGCCCAGAGGCGTTTCAAAGAAGATCGAATGCCGGGCTTTGACCACGAAGAGTGAATCGTCATCTGGGATTACCGACTCGACCAGGTCCTTATGGCGGCCCGCGAGTGCGGCTTGCAGGATCTCCCCGTGATCGGAGCGCCAGTCTCCGAAATTGTCGTTCACGTAGACGACCGGCGACCCGCACGCGCGGGCGCGCCCGATCAACGCCGTGATACCGGCCAGCGCCTCGCGAACTGACGGAACCAGCACCTCGGCGTCCTCATGGGCGTAGGTGTTGAGCATGTCGATCACGATGAGCGCCGTCCGGGGCAATCGAGCCACCTCCTTGCCCACCCCTTCGTTCACCCCAGTCTCCCCTGCCTGGGACTGAGCCGCGCTCCACCCGATCCCATATCCGTTCGATGTGGGATACGGAAGTCCGCCTCACAACGCGGCGGCCAGAAGTCAGGCGGCAGTGGCAGCAGTTCGTCCGAGCGAACCAAGGACGAGCTTTACGAAGAGGCGAAGAAGCGCAATATCGACGGCCGCTCGACGATGAACAAGAAACAACTGAAGAACGCCCTCGACCACTGATAGCCCAGGACTGCGGCACGGCAGCACGGCGGCAGGCCCAGAAAGGGGCCGGCCGGCAGGCGGGTCACGGACGCCGACCGGGCGGAGCTTCAGGCCCCGCGCCGAGGAAGCCGACGGAAGGGGCGTGGCACTTGCCGCTGCTCAAGCCCGGAGTGCCCGTTCCAGTTGTTCCTTGTTCATATGCGAGCGGCCTTCGATGCCCTGAGCTGTGGCCTCGTGGCGCAACTCCTGCAGCGTGCGGTGGGAGGTGCTGTGGTTGCCGGGGTGGAGGACGACCTTGGTCCATCCGTCATCGCGGTTGTCGAAGTGCTCGTAAGCGGAGGGGGCCTCGTCGAGGCCCAGCTCGTGGGAGACGAGGAAACTCGGCTCGGCCTTGCCACCGGCGATCAGGTCACGCAAGGCCCGGTTGTACCGCTTCACCGGGGCCTGGCCGGTTCCGATCCGTTGGCCTTTGAACCACAGCATTCCGAAATCCAGAGGTATTTTCCCCTGGGCTTCGAGCTCGCCCTGGGCTTCGGCGCCGCCGGGGTCTTCGGGTAGGAAGACGCCTACTACTCCGATGCTTCCGGTGAACCGGACCGTGTCGATGAGCCCGTTCATCGTCAGCGTCGCGTCCTCGGTTCCCTGGGGGTCGTGGGCCTGGTAGCCGACGCATTCGCAGCCGTTGTCCGCACCCAGCCCCAGAGTGGCCTCCTTGACCACGTCGGCCGGGTCCTGTTCTGCCGCGTTGATCGCAATCGCGCCGATTTCCTCCGCCTTTCGAAGCCGGTCGGGCTGGTGGTCGGCGACCCACACGCGGCCGGCGCCCTTGAGGATCGCGGAATAGGCGGCCATCAGGCCGACCGGGCCCGCGCCGTAGACGATGGTCTGGTCGCCGGGCCTGACCCCCGCCATCTCGGTGGCGTGATAGCCAGTGGGGAAGATGTCGGCCAGCATCACGTAATCGAGCTGCCGCGCGGGGGCGTCCTCCCCCAGACGCAGGGCGTTGAAGTCACCGTAGGGAACGCGCAGGAGTTCGGCCTGGCCGCCCTGATAGGGGCCCATTTCGGCGAAGCCATACGCGGCGCCTGCCTTGTCCGGCTCGGGCTGCATGGTCAGGCAGTAGTTCGTCAGGCCCTGCTCGCACTGCTTGCAGAAGCCGCAGGCGATGTTGAACGGCAGGACCACCCACTCGCCGACCTTGACCTTGCTGACGGCCTTCCCCACCTCCACCACCTGGCCGAGGTTCTCGTGGCCGAGGGTCCGGCCCGCTTCGAAGGAGGTGCGGCCCTCGTACATGTGGAGGTCGGAGCCGCAGATGTTGGTGGTGGTGACCTTCACCAGGATGTCAGCAGGGTGCTCGATCTTCGCGTCGGGGACTTCCTTGACCGTCACGGACCGGGGCCCCTCGTACACTGCCGCTTTCATGGTCTTCCCTACCGGCGCCGCCGTGCGTCGTTCTTCACGATGGGAGCCGCGCCTTGATGGATGCCGGGACGAAGGCGGTAAGACCGTGAGGTGACGTCCGCCTCCGCGGAGTATGCGTCTCTCCGTCGCGTCTACCCCGGCTCGTCCACGGCAGCCATGGCGAATCCTCCGACTTGGGCGCCATCGGAGCGCGAGCGAGGCACTACCGCATCCCGCTCGGCGGTGCAGAAAGAGGACTGCGGGTCGCCTGGGGAGCCGACCCAGGTCCGGAAGGGCACCAGCTCGTCGCGCTGCGGACAGCGAGCAGCTCACCGGGAGCCTTCTTCACCCAGCCCGACGGGCCTCTGCCGTCCGGCCCCCCGAGCGGCGGGGGCGCTTCCGGTGGCGGCCGAAGGTTCAGGAAGTGAACTCGAACCGGTCCAGGCCCGGTACTCCGCCAAGGCGGCGCGGACGTCTCGGGCGTCGATGCTGGGCCTGCCGGACGGGCTGCTGATGGAGGAGTACCTGCGGAGGTTCTCGATGGCGGGCGGCCGCGCCCCTCGGTTGGCCTGGTTGGACTGTGGCAGTGGTGGGGACGGGTATGCGGGGCCCTGGGAGCTGGGGCCCGCATGGGTCGAACGGCTTGAGCCGGCAGCAGCGGGGGGCGGCGCGCTTCCGGGTGGCCGAGGCGGTCGCCGGCCGGCCGGGGGAAGCTCCGGAGGGGTGGCGGCGGTGGGCGGACAAGGCGTTCCACCCCCCTCAGCCGTGGCGGCAGTTGCTCGGCACGGCGGTCCGCCCGGCCGCGGGCGCCGGGGGGCGGCGAGGACCACAGCTACCGGCGCCCGTCCCGGCGCTCGGCCGGCGTGCCCGGCGTCATGCCGGCGAGCCCGCGACGCATGCCACCCCGCGTCTGCGTCGTGATCCACACCTCCGGGTCGGTGAGCGACGCGGAGCTGGGCAGCACGCTGCTGGATCGTCGCCCTGACGGACGGGCAGACGCCGTGGCCCTCCGCGCAGCCGCCTTGCCGCCCGGTCGTCGGCCTCTTCCCGCGTGCGTCCGACTCCGCGAAGGAGGACGACGCGGACTGCACGCCGGACGCTCCGCCCGTCTGGGCACGGATCCTTCCCATCGGGTAGCGGGGAGGGCGTCGGGGCCGGTTGCCGGGGTCAGGGCCGTCAAGGCGGACAATGGGCGGTGCAAGAGTTTCCGGCAAGCAAGGCCGGAGCGGAAGCAGGCGTGGGCGGCGGTACATGTGAGGCCATTGGTGGATGGCCGGGACGACGGCTGTACCGTGTCCGCCGGCCGGCTCCGCTCCTCAGGATCCGCCGGACAGAGCCTCCAGAGGGGACGCATGACCGAGACCGGCAACACCGAATCCGCCGCGAGTGACGCGCCGGCGGCGTCACGGAGCCCCCTGCAGCGCCTGATGCGCTACATCCCCTTGGTCGCCCCCCTCCTGCTGTGGGCCGTACCGTGCTGGGTTCTCCTCCACACCGGTCAGCGCTGGCCGGTTCCCGTGGCACTGAGCGGCACCGCACTGTTCGTCCTGGGCCTGATCGGGATGCCGCTCGCGATGATGCGTGGCCACGGGCGTCGCCAGCAGGACCGGGCGGCGATCGTCGGTGCCACGCTGCTGGGCGGTGTCTGGGTCCTGTTCACCTGGTCCGTGCTGCTCGGCGTCCTGCTGCGGCTCGCCCTGGCCGTGGTCGGTGTCGGTGACGGACAGGACCGGGCGCGCATCGTCACCTGGACCGTCCTCGGTGTGACGGCCGTCCTGCTCGCATGGGGGTACGTCGAGGCCCGGCGCGTGCCGCGCGTGCGGCGTCTCGACGTGACGCTCCCGCGCCTGGGGGCCGGGCTGGACGGCACACGTGTCGCTCTGATCACCGACACCCATTACGGTCCGCTCGACCGCGCCCGCTGGTCGGAACGGGTCTGCGAGACGGTGAACACCCTGGAAGCCGATCTCGTCTGCCACACCGGCGACATCGCGGACGGCACGGCCGAACGCCGTCGCACCCAGGCGGCCCCGCTTGGCACGGTGAAGGCGACGCGCGCCCGCGTCTACGTCACCGGCAACCACGAGTACTACAGCGAGGCTCAGGGCTGGGTCGACCTGATGGACGAGCTGGGCTGGGAGCCGCTGCGCAATCGTCACCTGCTGCTCGAACGCGGCGGTGACACCCTCGTGGTCGCGGGCGTCGACGACGTCACGGCCGA
The DNA here is from genome assembly GCF_055560575.1 of Streptomyces sp. NPDC023157. Taxonomy (NCBI): domain Bacteria; kingdom Bacillati; phylum Actinomycetota; class Actinomycetes; order Kitasatosporales; family Streptomycetaceae; genus Streptomyces; species Streptomyces sp. NPDC023157. The sequence continues at coordinate 309,616 of NZ_JBVHIL010000008.1, read as the reverse complement.
GTCCTCCGGGCTGGAAGGCCACCGGGCCCACCTCGCCGGGGCCCTCCAGGGCGCCGACCCCGACCTGCCCGTCCTCCTCCTCGCCCACCAGCCCAAGTTCGTCGACCGGGCGGCCGAACACGGCATCGACCTCCAGCTCTCGGGCCACACCCACGGCGGCCAGATCTGGCCGTTTCACTACATGGTCCGCATCGACCAGCCCACCGTCGCCGGCCTCAGCCGCCACGGCGCGCGCACTCTTCTCTACACCAGCCGCGGCACCGGGTTCTGGGGCCCGCCGTTCCGCGTCTTCGCCCCGAGCGAGATCACCTTGCTCGTCCTCCGCTCCCCGCAGCGGCCCGCCTCTTCCTGAGAAGCCTTGACCAGGGCTCCAAGGCCGGCGGTGGGCGGGGCGGGGCAGCAGCAGCTACTCCACGAGCCTGACGGGCCGATTCCGCCGTCGTACGCGACGGCGGCGGGTGGTGTGCAGAGCGCGGTTCCCACGCTCATGTCCAACGGCGCTCGCGGCAGGCGTACGACGGAGGGGGTCGGTTCGGCGGCGCCTTCAGGCCCGGAAGAACGCCCTGCTGGCGATGAGATGGGCGACGGCGACGTAGACGACCGCGGGGATACCGTAGTCAAGCAGCACCTGGAGGGTGTGTCCGGCGAAGTCGAAGAGCCCGATCGACCAGCCGGCCAGCCAGTCGGCGGCTGAATGGAACCACCCCCCGACGGTGTTGCCCCTGTTGGCGTCGAGCAGGTCCAGGAGTATCCAGGCGACAAGGATGCCCGCGAACACGTGGGGGTCCATTGCCGACGGTGGACCGGATCGGCCGGCACCAGGGGCTCGATCCGGTCCCACATCGCATCAGTGATCACTGATCGGACGGATCCGTCCGATCAGCCGACCAACCGATCCAAGAAGCACGCTCCAGCTGCCCGTTCAGTAATACATGAACGTCGGGATCAAGCCGCCGCCACTGGCATTCGGTATCGTTACCAGCCCGCCGGGTCCGACGCCCCTGCTGTTCGCGACGTTCACCACGTCGTAGACCGAGCCGTAGTTGCCCATCCAGTGCCATGAGGGGTCAGCCCTCTGAGTCTTGCAGGCGTTGACGAGCTCGATGCCTTGCTGGGCGGTGAGAACTTGGTCAGCCCCCGGCCTGTAGCAGCTGGCGGCCGGCATTGCCGGCGCCTGCGGCACGGGTGCGGCGGAAGCTGGAGACGCCAGACCGAGCAGCAATGCGGCGGGCGCGGCCACGATGGCGAGGGTGCGAAGTCGGTTCATGGTTGGCCTCCCTGGCTAGCCCCCTGTCTCGGAACCGAGATCTGAACCGACCGTAGAGTCGCCGAGTGCAGTACCACCATTCAGACGCACCCATTCGAGTGATGACGAGCTGCCGGTCCGGGGATTTTGCTGATTGGCCCGGGGGGGGCTGAGCTGGGAAGTTGTTGGGTGATTACCGGGCGGGCCCGGGAGGGTCGCCACCGCACGTCGCCGAGGCCGCCCTGTCCGACGTCAACGTCCCGGTACGCGCCCCGGGTGGATCACCCAGCCGTCATCGGTCCGAGGTAGGTGCCACCGGAGACGTCGATGGTTTGACCGGTCACCCAGCGGCCCTGCGGGCCCACCAGGAAGCCCACCACATCCGCGACGTCCTCCGGCTCGCCGATCCGTCCGAGCGCGGTAATCGACTCAAGTCCGGCGACCGCCTCGGGAACCGCAGCATAGGCGGCGATCATGTCGGTCAGCACCACCCCGGGTTCAACCGTGTTCACGGTGATCCCGCGTCGGCCCAGCTCGTTGGCGAGCGACGGGCCGAGAGCCGCCAGCGCCGCCTTGGTGACGGTGTAGCCGATCTGGAGCGGGTTCGCGATCCGGGTGGCCGCCGAGCCCATGTTGACGATCCGTCCGCCGTCGCGCAGCAAGGGCAGCACCCTCTGAACCACGAAGATCGGCGTGCTCACGTTGACCGCCAGAAGCCGCTCGAACTCCTCCTCGGTGAGCTGCCCGATCGAACTGACCGAGTGCATACCCGCGTTGTTGACCAGGATGTCCAGGCCGTCCGCGTCATGCTCCGCCAGCCCGGCGGTGAGTCCCTCGAACAGCCGGTCCACCGCCCCGTTCTCGCCGAACAGGGCCCGCACCGCGAACGCCCGGCCGCCGGCCTCGGCGATCCGCGCCACAGTCTCCGCGGCAGCTGGCTCGTTGCCCCCGTAGTGGACCGCGACCAGCGCCCCCTCGGCGGCGAGCCGCACAGCGACCGCACGCCCGATCCCCCGCGAGCCGCCCGTCACCAGCGCGGTCCTACCGTCCAGCTCCCCCACGATCGACTCCCCTCGTGACGCCCCGGTCGAACCCGGGAACGATTCACCCTACGCGCCCACGGTGCAGTGCGGCACTGATCCCTCGTCTCCGGGGCCGGCCGCCCTCGCGTGTGCGGGATATGTGGGCGAACTGCTTGTTCAGCGCGTCGATCCGGGTCGCGAGGGCGGGGTCGTCGTGAGTGAGGGGGCGCTCGATCGCGTCGAGAATTCGGCGGTCATCGGTGGAATCACTCATGGTGACCCGCCCTGGTGCCGGCGGAGACGGCGGACGAACCCGTACGGGATGCGTCCCTCCTCCTCCCGGACTGCGTGTCCTGCCCCGTGATCACGAGGGGCCGGCCCCTGAGCGGGCCGGCCCCTTGTCGGTGTCCGGGGGGCGAGTGCGGGGCTCGGAAGCCCCGGTGCCGGGGGGCTAGAAGCCCTTGACCACCCAGTCCTGGACGTCAGGGGTGGGGCTGCCCTGGGTCCATAGGGTCAGCCAGACGCCGTTGCCGAAGGAGTTGCCCTTCGGCGTGATGGCCTTGCCGTAGGCGTTCACGGCGCTTCCCTCGGCCGAGGGGGCGAACCGCTGGACGTCGCTGGAGGGGTTGCACGTCCACAGGGTCAGGAGCGCGCCGTTGGTGTTCGCGCCGTTCGCCTCGGGGGTGATGCACTTGCCGCTCGCCTTGTGGACGATCAGCCCGTTCTCGTACTTCCAGCGCTGGGCGTCCGCTCCCGTGCAGGTCCACACCGTGATCGGCGTGCCGTTGGCGGTGCCGTTGCCCTGGGGTGTCGCGCAGACGGAGCCCGCCTGGTGGAAGTTGGTGAGCCAGCTCCAGCCGTCGACGGGCTTGCCGGCGTCGGGCTCGATGTTGAACACGACCCTGCGCGGTCCGCTGGAGTCCACGAGCGCCTCATTGGCGCCCCAGAGCCGCTTGGCGAGGGGGTCCCAGGAGAGACCCTGGGTCAGCTGCGGCGCCTGGGTGAGGACGTGGGGCGCTTCGCCGGGCTTGGCCACGTGGATGCAGGAGTAGAGCTCGGTGCCGCCCGGCCAGTACGTCGGGCACGTGCCGCTCATGTAGTAGTTGGTGCCGTCCGTGGCCGTGCCCTGGATGCCCCAGACGGGCGAGGAGTAGCCCGTGGTCTCCGAGGCCACCGTGGCGGGAAGGCCGGTGCCGAGGGCCGACAGGGGCCAGCGGACGATGCGGGCGCCCGCGCCCCTGCGGTTCTCCACCGAGACCAGGGCCGGCGTCGCGCCGGATCGGTCGACGCTGAGGCTGCTCAGGCACAGCTCGTCGTTGACGGTCGGACCGCAGGCGCGGGGGCTGTTGTTGACCCAGGCCGTGGAGACGTTGTCGACCGCGGCCGTGCTGATGGTGCTGTAGCGGGCGACGAGCGGCATCGCCCAGAGGTGGAACCGGGCGGAGGTCTTGCCCGCGTTCAGGCGGGTGAGGGCGCTCGTGGTGTCGTTCATGCGCCACATGCGCGTCAGGTCGAAGACCTGGAGTTCCGCGCCGTTGGCGACGAAGAGCCGGTTGCCGTACCAGGCGACGCCGTCCGAGTGTGAGGTGTACTCAAGGGGCTTGAAGTTGCCGTTGACCGGCTCCACAAGCGCGATGTGTCCGTACGTGACCTGGCCGCCGGTCGACTCCGTGATCGTGACCCGCGCATAGTCCTCGACGGTTTCCGGATTCCGGCCCGCGACCCACGTGCCGTGGTACCAGGCGGTGGCGGTGAGGGAGCGCCCCGCGTACAGCCCGTCGGCGGTGGCGGCATGCGAACCCGCGAAGCCCTGCGGCATCCAGCCGCCACCGCCGTCCGCGTAGTTGGACCGGTCGTCCTCGTCGTCCCAGCAGAACCCGTCGGGCTTGAGGGCGCCGTTCAGTCCGGTGGCGTGGCAGAGCCCCGGACGTCCCGTACGGGTGCCCAGGACGTCGGTGACGGACGCCTTGGCGACTCCGGCGGCCTCGGCGGAGTCGATGAGGCCCGTCTTGTCCCCGTCCACGCGGGTGAGCTTGAAGTTCGCGGTGAACGGGTCAAGACCCGAGGCGGCCTGGGCCGGCTGGGCGGGAAGCAGGACCGAGGCGGCGACGGCCGCGCCGAGTGCGAACTGGACGAGGCGGTTTCTTCGCCCGAGCATGAGATTCATTCCGGCAGGCTAAGTGCCTCCATCCGTCCATGATCATCTTATTCACCGGGTCTTCACGCAGGTCACAAGGCCTGCCCAGGCGTCGCGTTGGATGTCCGGCAGTACCTCCAACGGGCGGGAGCGGCCGTTGGCGGATCGACCATTCAGCGTCGGATTCCGTGCCGCTGATCAGTGGAAGAGCTCGTTCCAGTTCAAGGCCCGGGATCCGGCTCGAATGCCGCACGGTCCGAACGACGCACCTTCCTGGGTCAGCGCCTCAGGGAGGCGAGCAGCGGCTGCCAGTCGATGTGGTGCTCCTCCGTGCCCGGCGGGACGAGAGCGAGGGTCTCGTGGACGAAACGGGTGAGCCCGTCCCGGGCGCAGCGGACCGTCGCGCACTCGCCCGGGCTCCCGAGCCGGATGAGGAAGTCGCCGCCGGGGGTGGCGCGCAGGTGGACTTCTCCCGCGCCTGTGGGGGTGTGCGCTGCGGTGAGGACCATCTCCCGGTCCAGCCACCACACGATGGGGTGCTCGCCCGGGAGATGGAAGGCGATGCTCAGGGCGTGGGGATCGCGGGACGCGTAGCCGACGGTGGTGTCGACCGGGACCGAGGCGTCCGGGGTGAGGAGTTCCATGGGCATGTGACGCTTGAGGGTTCGCGGTGCGGGGAGCGGGGTCACGGGGTGCTGGGGCATGGGGTCCTCCTGCTTCGGGCCTGGCGAGCGGGTGCGCTGTCCGCTTGACCCCTCCCGTGTGCGTCACACCTCGTGCGGGCGAGATGGATGTGTCGATCCTGTGGCCGACGCGTGAACACCGGTGCGGGTTCGGTGCGGGAGGCCTCGGCGGGCCGCGTACGCCGCGGCCGGATCAGAGCGCGCGCCATTTCGCCTGGCCGAAGGAGAAGAGCCCGAAGAGGACGAGGCCGGCGGCCACGGCGAGCAGCAGCCAGGGGCCCGCCGGGGTCTGCGCGTACGAACGGATCGCGTCGTCCATGCCCTTGGCCCGGCTCGGGTCGAACGCCGCCGCCGCCTTCACGCCGGAGAACCCGAGCGCGGCGAAGACGAGACCGCGCCCCACGCCGCCGGCCACCCCGGTCACGTCCATGAGGCGACGCTGGTACGTCGTCAGACGCCCCCACGCCAGGTGGTCCCGGTATGTGCGCAAGACCGCCCGGCCGGCGATCCACACCCCTGCCGCCAGTACGCCGACGGCGACCGCGCCGACCCACCAGCGGCCGCCGGGGAGTTCGAGCAGGCGGGCGGTGAGGTCCCGGCTCTGCCGGTCGGTCGAGCCCTCGCCACTCCCCCGTTGCCCTGTCGCGAAGGCCAGGACGAGGAAGGCGGAGCCGGCGTAGAAGACGCACCGGCCGGCGGACAGGGCGCGCCTGCGCCCCGTGCCGCCCTCGGGGCCGTCCGCGCCGAGCATCGCCTCCGACAGGCGCCATGCCGCCATCCCGGCGAGTCCGATGCCCAGGGCCCAGAGGAGGACGGCGCCGAACGGGGTGGCCGCTATGTGCGCGACGGCTCCTCCCCGGTCGGCCTGCTCGTCCGTCCCGGTCAGGCCGATGCGTACGGCCAGTACTCCGACGAGCAGGTACAGCACGCCTCGCGCGGCGAAACCGGCCCGGGCACCCACCCGAACTGCCTCGTCGCGGACCGTTCTCCCGGTCAGGGTCCCGGGCGTTCCCGCCTTCGCTTGCGTCATGTCGACTAGCTCCTCTCGGTCGACCTCCTGGTGCCCTCTTCGTGCCGGACGAATCCGGGCCGGGCGGTTTCGACCGGGGACGCGCGGTCAGGCGAACGGAGAGACGAGTCCCGACTCAAGCGCCAGGAGGACCACATGGGCAACGGAGAGCGCCGCATGGACAGCTGGCGGGCGGACGCGGCCTGCCGCGAGGTGGACCCCGATCTGTTCTTCCCCGTGGGGGTGGGCCCCACCGCGCTCGCTCAGGCCGAGGAGGCCAAGGAGGTGTGTGAGCGCTGTCCGGTGCGGGCGGAGTGCCTGCGCTGGGCCATGGACGACTCCCGTCAGGTGACCGGAGTGTGGGGCGGCCTCACCGAGAACGAACGCCGTTCCCTGCGACGGCGGGTACGCCGCACCTCCGACGAGCGGCGCTGACGTCCGGACGGCGTCCCCCTAGGAACCTGAACTGGCCCCCGCACGCACCGTGCGGGGGCCGGACTCCCTCACCCTGACCCGGGGCCAGTCCCTCACCCCGTCCCCGGGGCTCGGGCCAGGAGGGACAGACGGGCCCGGACCCGCTTGCCCTCCGCGTCCGGCTCCACCGCCACGCTCTCGCACACGGCGACGACGATCTCAAGGCCGTGCTGTCCGATCCGGCGCGGATCGTGTCCGCGGGGTACGGGGGCGGCCGCGGCACGGTCGAACACCGAGATCTCCACGACGTCCTGCCGCAGCTCGAGGAGGAGCCGGCAGGGGCCGGACGTGTGCCGGACCGCGTTGGTCACCAGTTCGCTGACCACCAGCGTCGCCAGGTCGACACGGTCCTGCGTCACCGGTCGGTGCCGGACGGCCGGCGCGGCCGTGAGGAAGTCCACGGTGAACGCGCGGGCGGCCCCGATCACGCCGTCGTCGGCGGTGCCGTCGAACACGGCGCTCGCGGACAGCAGGGGTTCCGACGTGGCTCGCTCGGCGGTGATGGCGTCCGTCATGGCCCTGGCACTCCCCTCGTACGGATGGGCGGGCGCGCTGGGCACCTCGTACAACGCTTTTCCCACTTCACGGTTTCCACACCGCCCGTATCCGGGATCATGTTCCGTCACCGTCGCGCCCGGGAGCCGGCGGCGGCCGGGGCGGACCGCTGCCGCCTGAGGGCGGTGCGGCACCGGGTCACCCGGTCTCGGGGCCGAGCCAGTCGAGGCAGACGACGAGGGCGGCGTCGGGGACGGCGAGGCCGGGGGATGTCCCCCGCAGCGCCCGGACGACGGCTCTGGGGGCGTCCGCGCAGCTCAGATGGCGGGCGGGCGCCAAGGCCCGCGCGACCGGGCCGTCCGGCAGTGCCTCGCCGGGCCCGTCGGACGGCGGGTCGGCCGGCTCGCAGGCGACGAACACGAGCCGGTCGCCGGGCTGGAGGCGCAGGCGCTGTGTCGCGTAGACGGTGTCCTCGAACATGCCGAGGGGCAGTTGGCGGTCCAGTTCGATGCGCTCGGTCGTCGTCCCTCGGATCCGCCAGAGCGTAGGCGACCCCGCGTCGACGATCTCGACGGCGCCGCTGGTCAGGTCGACGCGCAGCAGGAGGGCGGCGAGCGAGCTCTTCCCCCGGTGCTGGCCGTAGAGGGCCTGGTCGGTGAGGCTGGCCTGACCGACCAGGTCGAGTCCGGCCCGCCGGGCGTTGCGGATCGCGTTCAGGGCGAGGGTGCTGACCAGGGCGGCCGGTGTGCCGGGGCCGGTGCCTTCGGCGACGACGAGCAGCAGCTCGTCCTCGGTCGCGCTCCAGTCCAGGAGGTGCCCTCCCGAGGTGTAGGCGGGCTCCCAGTAGGCGTGCAGGTCGAACGCCGGACCGGTGCAGGCCCGGCCCGGCAGGGTGTCCCACTGCATCTCCCCGGCGACGGTGAGGGCGCGCGTCCTGCGGGTGCTGCGGTACAGGTCGGTGTGGCGGTCGGCGACCCGCAGGGCGTGTCCGAGCGTCTCCGCGACGCGGCCGAGGCTCGCGACGGACAGCGAGGTGGCGCGCTCCGGGGGGAGGACGACCACGAGGACGCCGAGCCGGTCGGCGCGGACGGTGACGGGAAGGAAAACGGTCGCCGTGGGCCCGTCATCACGGAAAAGATATGGTTGCTGCGTGCGGAAGACGCGACCGGCGGGCCCGGCGTCCACCGGCACGTGCCGCACCCGGGCGGGTGTCTGCACGGGCCGCACGGGCCGCAGGGACGTGCACCCGTAGTCGATGAGCAGCAGGTCGGCGGAGGACGCGGCGTACAGCTGCGCGAGACTGGTACGGAGGGAGTCCAGGAGGAGGTGTGGTGCCGCCCCGCGCAGTGCGCTTTCCACTGTCACGTGTCGATCCACCGAGTCCGTACCGCCTTCTGGAGAGATGTGGGGATGACCGGTCCGTCAGCAGGCCGACGTCCTCGGCCCCGGACGCCCGAGGAGTGTCGGCAGGCATGAACAGCAACCCCGCCCCGTCCCAGCGGGAGCGGCAGCAGACGACGGAGGCCGCCCGGGAGCTCATCGAGCTCTTGGAGGTGCTGTGGGAACGCGGCCGGGACATGGTGTCGCCGACGCCGGTGTCGGCGAGTCAGCTGCGCGTGCTGTACAGCCTGGACCGCGAGGAGGGGATCAGCCTCCGCACACTGGGCGACCTGCTCGGGTCGGCGCCGCCATCGGTGAGCCGCATGTGCGACCGGCTGGAGGCGCTGGGTTTCGTCCAGCGGCTGCCCAGTTCCGTGAGCCGCAGGCAGTTGGAGCTGCGCCTGACCGCCCACGGCAAGGCGTACCTGCGGGACCTCCGGGACCAGCGCGAGGAGGCCCTGCTCGCGGTCATCGGTGCCATGTCGCCGACGAGCCGCAAGGCGCTGCTGCGGGGACTCACCGGGTTCCAGGAGGCACTGGAGCAGGACGCGCCGTCGGCTTCGTCACGCCCTGGCACGTCGCTGAAGGACGTCAGTTCGGCCTGATCGCCGCGCGCCGCCGGCTCCGGCCGGCCGCACACCCCATGTCCCCACTGCCACCCCTCCGCTGATCCTTGCCGCGTCCGACCGGGCACGAGCCAGATGTTGCCTCAAGGATACAGTTGTCACGCGGCAAATGATGACGGGGTCCCGTGCCAGTCGAGACAGACGACGAGGGCGTCGTCCTCCAGCGGGGTCCCGCCGTGGTACGCGGCGAGCTCACGCAGCACCGCCTGCGGCACGTGCGTGGGCGGGAGCAGCCGGGTCCCGCTCAGCGCGCGCGCCAGGGCCCGCTCCCCGTAACTCTCCCCGTCGGGCGAGACGGCGGCGTACACCCCGTCGCTGCCGAAGAGCAGACGGTCCCCCGGGCGCACGGTGAAGCGCTCCGTCACATAGGGGGAGTCCTCGAACATCCCGAGGGGCAGCTGCGCCTCGAAGGAGACGGACTCGACGGTGTGGCCCCGCAGCCGCCACAGACGGGGCGAGCCCGCGTCCACGGCCTCCACCTCACCCGTGACGAGGTCGAAGGAGAGCAGCAGTACCGACACGAAGGCGCTGCCCCGGTACTGCGCGTACACGGCCTGGTCGGCCAGGGCGGCCTGGTCCGCCAGGCCCAGACCGGCCCGGCGGGCGTTGCGGAGCGCGTTGATCGCCAGATTCGTCAGCAGGGCGGCCTCGATCCCCTCCCCCATGCCGTTGGTGACCGTCAGGGTCAGCCGACCGGCCGAGACCGACCAGTCGTAGTTGTCCCCGAAGATCGCGTAGGCCGGTTCCAGATGGGCGCCGAGGGCGAACTCGGGGCGGGCGCACGAGCGGCCGGGAAGGAGCTGCCACTGCATCTCGGCGGCGAGGGTCAGCCGCGTCGCCCGCCGCGCCAGGACGTACAGGTCCGTGTCGCGCTCGGCCACCAGGATCTCGTGCCCGAGCGCCTCGCAGACCTGACCGAGTCCGGGCAGCATGGCCCCGACGTCGGCCCCTGACGGGAACCCGGCGGTGAGGACGCCCATCCGGTCCCCCCTCACGGTGACGGGCAGGTGGACCCGGACCGAGTCGGCTCCGTCGGTGACGTACGGCTCCTGGGCGCCGAAGGCACGCCCCTGGGGGCTGTCGTGGATCGGGACCGACGACACCGCTCCGGGTGGGCGCTCGACGAGCTGGAGCGTTCGCAGTCCGTAGTCGGCCAGACGGAACTCCACCCCCAGCGCGCCGTAGTGCTCCCGCAGGGCGTCCTCCACGACGCTCACCAGCCGGTGCGGAGCTGCCCTGCGGAGCGCCTGCTCCACGTCGGCGATCTCGTGCACGTTCTCCCGCTTCCTTCTTCCCGTGGCGCGGTCCCGTGGCACCGGTCCCGCCACCTGTGTCCGTCGCGTGGTCTATCTCGCGGCGCCGGCGGCGGCCAGCGCCTCGGCCAGGTCGGCGTGCGGCGGGATCGTGGTCGTCACGCCGGTGATCTCCAGGATGCGTCGCACCGCCGACGTCGGCGCGGCGAGGTGCACGTCTCCGCCGAGCGCGCGTGCCTGGTGGAGCGCTCTGATCAGGACGTTCAGACCGGAGGAGTCCATGAAGCCCAGTGCGGAGAGATCGAGGACGAGATGGGCTCGCTTCTGCCGCAGCTGTTCGCTCAGTTCGTCCTGGAGCAGGTGGGCGCTCTCCATGTCGAGCTCACCCGCCAGGGCCAGCACCGCCGTGTCGGCGTCACGGATCGTGACGCCGACGTCCAGGTTGGGTTCTCGCTCGGACATGTTCCCTGCTTTCCAAGGTGGGGACCGGGGGTGGGGGTGGGCGATCGGCGCTCAGGTCACCTGGACACCGATCAGACACGTGTCGTCGTCCGTGTCCGACTTGCTGCGCGACAGCAGCAGATCCAGCCGCCCTTCGAGACTGTCGGCGGGCAGTCGGGCGGTGGCCAGCAGCTGGGCGACGGAATCGTGCACGGAGGTGTCCCGCCGCTCGACGAGACCGTCGGTGTACATCAGGACGGTGTCCTCGGGTTCGAGCCGGAGTTCCGCCTCCTCGTACTCGGCTTCGGCGAGAGCCCCCAGGAGCATTCCCCCGAGCAGCGGCAGGTCGGCCGCCTCGCTCCCCCGGACGAGCACCGGCGGCAGGTGCCCCGCACGGGCCCAGCGCAAGGTGCGGCTCTCGGGGTCGTAGACGCCGCAGACGGCGGTGGCCGTGACCTGGGCCGTGAGATGGTGGGCGACGGTGTTCAGCCAGGTCAGCAGCTGTCCCGGCCCCGCGCCGGTGACGGCGAGACCGCGCAGGGCGTTGCGCAGCACGACCATCCCGGTGGCGGCCTCCACGCCGTGGCCGGCGACGTCACCGACGCACAGCAGCACCTTCTTGGACGGCAGCACGACGGCGTCGTACCAGTCGCCGCCGACCATGGACTCCGACTCGGCCGGGCGGTAGCGCACGGCGACGGCGAGTCCCGGCGCGTCGAGCGGCGGTTTGGCCGGGGGCATGATGGCGTGCTGGAGCTGGAGGGTGAGCCGGTGGCGTTCCGCCGCCTCCTCCTCCGTGGCGACGAGACGGTCGCGGGTGGCCATGAGGGCGACCTCGGTCCAGTGCTGCGCCGAGATGTCCTGGTAGGCGCCCCGGACCGCCTGGAGCTGGTCGTCGGCGCCCAAGGCGGGTTCGGCGATCACCCGGATGTGACGCGTGACCCCGTCCCGGCGCAGGAGCCGGAAGGCCGTCGAGCTCGCCCGCCGCTGGTGCAGGACGGAGTGGAGGAACCGCCGTATGGTGTCCGCCTCGTCGGGATGGGCATGGGCCGCCAGGTCACGCAGGGAGACGGGTGGTTCCTTCTCCTCCCGCCCGAAGAGCTCGAAGAGCTGCCCGTTCCAGGTGATCTCGCCGGTGAGCACGTCCTCCTCGAACGCGCCGACCCGGCCGAGCCGCTGGGCATGCTGGAGGAGGCTGGCGAGGCGCGCCGACTCGTCCTCGATGCGCCAGATGAGGAAGACGCTGCCCCCGTGCCGGCTGATGCTGATGTCGGCGAGCGAGGAGAGCGGCACCTGGTCCACGAGCGCGGTCAGCCGCGTCCGCCGGGACCGGAAGGGCTCGCCCGTGGCGTAGACCCGCTCGATCCTCTCGAAGAGTTCGGTCCCGCCCGCCGTCGCGGGGTACGCCTCCAGGAGCAGCGCCCCGTCGACGGCGCTCCGGGGCCGGCCGGCCGGGTCCTGGAAGCGCGCGTTGGCGTGCCGGATGCGGAAGTCGGCCAGCCTCCCCTCCTCGTCCAGGTGGGGGGTGAGCACGAGGGCGGGGTCGTGGAGCCCGTCGGCGAGTTCGGCCAGTTCCAGCGCCGCGTCCGCGCCGGGGACGAGCAGACCCGTCGGCGCGGCCTGCGGGGGAAGGGCTTCCAAGGTGTGGGCGCAGAGCTCGGCGAGGGCTTCGAGCTGGCGCTCCACGGCCTGGGGCTGCGGGTCCAGGGGGCGGGCCCAGCAGATCTCCAGCACGCCGTGGATGCGGCCGCCGGTCCCGGCGGGGACGACGACCCGGCCGCCGTCGGGGTGGCGTGCGCGTCCGATCGAAGGGATCCCGGCGGCTGCCAGGGAGGGATACCGGACCGTACGGCGGGCGGTGAGCGCCTGCCGGGCGGCGGTGGTCACGCCCGGGGGTACGTGGTGCCAGCGGGCCGCCTCGTCGGAGCCGAAGCCGGCGTGGCCGCGCAGGCTCAGCGAGGCGTCCGGGCCGGTGGTCCAGATCGCGACGGCGACGGCGCCCAGGGGTTCGAGGGCGTGGGCCAGCAGCGACTCCGCGACGGACTGGGTGTCGCCCGCGCTGAGCGCCGCGCTCTCGGCCGTACGCAGGCGTACCCCGACCGAGGCGTCGGACCCGGCGGCCGGGCCGGAAGCACCGTGATCGCCGGGCTCGCCCGCAGCCTCGTCCTCGCCGACGGCCGCCCTGAGGAAGTCGCCGGTGACCTCGGCGACCCGGTCACGGGCCGCCTGGTTGATGATGTCCGCGGCCAGCTCCAGCGGGGAGAGCCCGGCCCGCGCGGCCAGCTCGGCGAGTTGCCGGTCCGCCTGGGCGGGGCCGCACCCCAGGCGCTCGACGAGCACTCCCTTGGCGAGCTCGACCAGGGCACGCCCCTCGGCCGCCGCGTGGGCGGCCCGCACCTCGCCACGCAGCCGTTCCACGGTGGCCGTCAGCCGGCCGACCGTCCCGCGCTCCCGCTCCGTCAGCCGTTCGCCGTCGGTGGGGGCGGGTACGCGGTCGGCCGCCGCGGCCGCGTCCGGCGCGGGAGCACCCGCCCCGAGGGGGACGGCGGACAGGTCTCCGCCACGGCGGTCGGGGCCACTCACGTCGACGGCTCCTCGGGTAGGGCGGCATCGGGGCCGCCGGACGGACGGGGACGGGGCGCGCCGGGAAGACGCGGTGCCCGCCGCGGGGTGCGGTGCGGGCCGGTAAGGGCGCCCACGGGACTAGCCGTCGTTCAGCCAGCGGCCGACGCAGGCGATGAGTTCGTCGGCGTCGACGGGCTTGGTCACGTAGTCACTGGCACCCGCGGCGAGGCTCTTCTCCCGGTCCCCCGGCATGGCCTTGGCGGTGACCGCGATGACGGGCAGGCGCGCGAACTGCGGCATCTCCCTGATCCGCGCGGTCGCCGTGTAGCCGTCCATCTCCGGCATCATCACGTCCATCAGGACCAGGTCGACGGCCGGGTGCGCGAGCAGGGCCTCGATCCCCTTCCGGCCGTTCTCGGCGTGCAGGACCGCGATGCCGTGCAGTTCCAGGATGCCGCTGAGGGCGTAGAGGTTGCGGGCGTCGTCGTCGACCACCAGGACGGTGCGGCCGCGCAGCGTGGTGTCGATGGTCTGCGGTTCAGGGGCCTGGTGTTCCCCCCGGACCAGCGGCACGACGTCGCCGGGCTGCTCGGCGGAGAGGTGCAGGGCGATCCGCTCACGCAGTTCGTCGAGGCTGGACAGGAGTTCCAACGGCCGCCGGCGGGCCAGTTCCTGCAGGGCGCGCTCCTGTTCGGCGGCCATGCGGCGGTTGTTGTGGGCGAGGACGGGGACGGTACGCAGGGCCTCGTCGCCGTCCATGGCGTCCAGGAAGCGCAGGGCGTCGCCGTCCGCCATGTCGACATCGAGCACGACGCAGTGGAACGGCTCGGTGGCCAGCGCGGTGGCCGCCTCCTGGGGGCCGACGACCGCGATCAGTTCGACGTCCTCCCGGTCGGCCCGCCCGCCGTCGGCGGCGAGCTCGGTGACGGCGTTCTCGGCGACGAGCGCGAGGAGCCCGCGCGGGCGCTCCTCGATCACGAGCAGGCGCCGCGCCGGCCGGGCCGACGGCGCGCCGGGCCGCGTGCGGAGGGTGGGCGTGTCGTCCCGGTCCGGCCCTTCGGCCGGAGGGAGCGCTCGGCCGTCCGCCGTCGGGCCGGCGGACGCGGGGTGCTCGGTGAAGTCGGGGCGGGTGACCGGCAGGTAGAGGGTGAAGGTGCTGCCCTCTCCGGGCACGCTGGCGACCGTGAGGGCGCCGCCGAGCAGATAGGCGATCTCGCGGCTGATGGACAGGCCGAGGCCCGTGCCGCCGTACTTGCGGTTGGTCGTCCCGTCGGCCTGCTGGAAGGCGCCGAAGATCGCCTCCAGGTTCTCGCGGGCGATGCCGATGCCGGTGTCGGTGACGCGGAAGGCGACGACCGGGCCGCTCCGGTGGACGGTCGCCGGGAGGGCGTCGTCCGACACGGGTTCGATGCGGAGTTCGACGCTGCCGTGCTCGGTGAACTTGACGGCGTTGGACAGGAGGTTCCGCAGCACCTGCCGGAGCCGCGAGTCGTCGGTGACCAGGTCGACGGGGATGCCCGCGGCGGTGGAGACGGTGAAGGCGAGGCTCTTCTGCGAGGTGAGGGGCCGGAAGGTGGCCTCGACGTAGTCGAGAAGCCGGCGCAGCGGCACGCGCTCCGGGTTGAAGTCCATCTTCCCGGCCTCGACCTTGGACAGGTCGAGGATGTCGTTGATCAGCTGGAGCAGGTCGGATCCGGCCGAGTGGATGATGCCGGCGTACTCCACCTGCTTGGCCGTGAGGTTTCGCGTCGGGTTCTGGGCCAGCAGCTGCGCCAGGATCAACAGGCTGTTCAGCGGGGTGCGCAGTTCGTGGCTCATGTTGGCCAGGAACTCGGACTTGTACTTCGAGGCCAGCGCGAGCTGCTGGGCGCGGTCCTCGATCTCCTGCCGGGCCTGCTCGATCTGGAGGTTCTTGGCCTCGATGTCGCGGTTCTGCGTCGCGAGCAGGGCCGCCTTCTCCTCCAGTTCGGCGTTGGAGCGCTGGAGTTCCTCCTGCTGCACCTGGAGCTCTTCGGTCCGGGAACGCAGTTCGCCGGCCAGCCGCTGGGACTCGTCCAGGAGTTCGTCCGTACGGGCGTTGGCGACGATCGTGCTGAGGTTGACGCCCACCGTCTCCATGAGCTGTTCCAGGAAGTCCCGGTGCACGGAGGTGAAGGGGCTGAAGGACATCAGCTCGATGACGCCGAGGACCTGGTCCTCGACGACGATCGGCAGCACCACCAGGCTGCCGCGGGAGGTGTGGCCGAGACCCGAGGAGATGGTGACGTAGTCGGCGGGGACGTTCTCGGCCGCGATGGTGCGGCGGCTGCGGGCGGCCTGCCCGACGAGCGACTCGCCCAGCCGGAAGCGGTCCTTGCCCCGGTCGCCGGCGGGACGTCCGTAGGAGCCGACGAGTCCCAGCTCGACGCCGTCCGCTCCCTCCTCCGCCAGGTAGAAGGCGCCGTACTGGGCGGCCACGAGCGGGGTCAGTTCGTCCATGACGACTTCGGCGACGACGGCCAGGTCACGGTGGCCCTGCATCAGCGCGGAGATCCGCGCCAGGCTGGACTTCAGCCAGTCCTGTTCCTGGTTGGCCCGGGTGGTCTCCCGCAGCGAGCCGACCATCGCGTTGATGTTGTCCTTGAGCTCGGCCACCTCGCCCGAGGCCTCGACGGTGATCGAGCGGGTCAGGTCGCCCTCGGCGACGGCGCTGGCGACCTCGGCGATCGCGCGCACCTGGCGGGTGAGGTTCCCGGCGAGTTCGTTGACGTTCTCGGTCAGGCGCTTCCAGGTGCCCGAGACGCCCTCCACCTCCGCCTGCCCGCCGAGCCGGCCCTCGCTGCCGACCTCCCGGGCCACGCGGGTCACCTCGGCGGCGAACGAGGACAGCTGGTCGACCATGGTGTTGATGGTCGTCTTCAGCGCCAGGATCTCGCCACGCGCGTCCACGGCGATCTTCTTCGACAGATCGCCGTTGGCGACGGCGGTGGCGACGTGGGCGATCGCCCTCACCTGTGCGGTGAGGTTCCCCGCCATGGAGTTGACCGAGTCCGTCAGATCCCGCCAGGTGCCGGAAGCACCCTTCACGTCGGCCTGACCGCCGAGGATGCCCTCCGTGCCCACGTCCCGCGCCATGCGCGTGACCTCGTCGGCGAAGGAGGAGAGCTGGTCGACCATCGTGTTGATGGTGTTCTTGAGTTCGAGGATCTCTCCCCGCGCGTCCACGTCGATCTTCTGGGAGAGGTCTCCCCTGGCGACGGCGGTGGCCACCTGGGCGATGTCGCGGACCTGGGTGGTGAGGTTGCCGGCCATGGCGTTCACCGAGTCGGTCAGGTCGGCCCAGGAACCGGAGACGCCGGGGACCACGGCCTGCCCGCCCAGCGTTCCTTCCGTGCCGACCTCGCGGGCCACCCGCGTGACCTCGGACGTGAACAGGGAGAGCTGGTCGACCATGCCGTTGAAGACCCTGGAGATCTCGCCCATCAGGCCGTCCGCCTCGTCGGGCAGGCGGGTGCCGAAGTCACCGTCCCGCACCGCCGTGAGGCCGGCCAGGAACTGCCGGAGCTGGGGCTCCGGCACGGCGCCCGGCCCGGGCCGCCCCTCGATCGAGGAGCCCTTGATCGTCATCTCAGACATGCCCATCCTCGTTCGCCGTCAGGCTTCCGCTCACGGGCGGCGAGGACACGATGCCGTGCTTCGCCACCCGCGTTCCCATGACGGCTCCGGCCTCAGACCGTTGCCGTATGGCAATGATGACGACCCTACCCTTCCGTGATCGACAGGAGGAGAGCGGTGCTGCGTCAGGCGGCCGGAACACGTCGTCGGCCGGCCGGCTCGGCGCTCGTCGGCATGCGGTGCCGGGGCCCGGGTACACGACGCGTCGAGCCGGGCGGCCGACGCCCCGCCGACGAGGGGAGCAACACGTGCTCATGGCCCATCCCGTGGTTCTGCGCAGTCTGATCGAACAGTACGAGACGCTCCAGGCGCTCCAGGCCGAGAAAGGCGGCGACGAGGTGCGCCGGCGCATGGACGACCTGGCGTACACCCTGTGCGTCTCCACCGGCACACGCGACGTGGACACGGCGCTGATCGCGGCCCGCCACCGCCTCCCGGGCGCGCGCCCCGAGGACGACTCCGTACTGACCGCCTGAGCACACGGACGAGCCCGGCGCCCTCCTTCCGGAAGGCGCCGGGCTCGCTCATGCCCTACGGGACTCGCCGGGGGCGGGCCGCCTACCAGCGGTACCAACGGCCCGTACCCCCCTTGGGCCGGGCCACGAAGCCCAGCAGCCACAGGACGAGCACGATCACAGCGATCCACCAGAGCGCCTTGATCGCGAAGCCGAAGCCGAAGAGCAGCAGGACGAGAAGGAGAACGAGCAGCAGGGGAATCATACGTATAACCTCCTGAAGTATCGGGTGTCCAGGGACGGATGGACGGGGTGGGTGGCGTGCGCGGGGCGCACGGGGACAGAGTGCAAACGGCGCACGGGGGGGCGGAGTGCACGGGGCGCGCGAGGAGGGAGTGCGCGGCCGACCGGGGAGGCGGGGATCCCGCCTCCCTCAGAACCGGCGTGTGACCACGCTCCCCGACTCGTCTCGCCGGGCCCGCCCGCCGCAAACCTCCTCGCGCGGGACGTCCGCCCCGCGCAGCGCGGCGCTAGAACGGGCCGCCGCCGCGGTAGTACGCCACGAGGTCCTCGCGGTACTGCCGGTCGGCGAGGTGCTTGTCGGAGTGGAACTCGGGTGCCTCCCTGACCTGTTCCTTCGCCAGGCCGAGGTGGACGGTGTGGGCGTCGAGGTCGACGCGGGTCACCGCGCTCGCCGGGATCAGCACCTCCTTGCCGAAGATCCAGACTCCCGTGTCCACGACCAGATAGGCGTCGTCGACCTCGTCGGAGTGTTTGTCCACCTTTCCGATGTGGCCGTCGGCCGCCTCGACCCGCCATCCGGTGAGATCGGTGCCCGCCAGGTGGCCGGACTCGATGCTGTAGGTCCATCCGTGGTCGGTCACTGCTGTGCCACCCTCCATCGGTTCGCGTGAGTCGTGTCCGTCGCTTCTGTACGGGTGAGTGGAGTGCGCCGCCGCGGACGGTGCGGGTCTCCGCACACCTCCGCGCCATGAGCCGCACCGCTCAGAGCAGGCCGCGCCGCTCGTCCTCGGTGGCCGTGGGGGCCACGGGCGGGACGACCAAGCGGCGGCGGCGAAGGACGCTGGTGTAGACGGCGGTTCCGATGATGCCGACCGCCATCAGGATGATCCCGACCAGATCGAGGTCGACTCCTTCGAGCTCCCAGTCGGTGGCGAAGGTGAGGATGGCCCCGCCGGCGATCAGGATGATGAACGCTCCCAGACCCATGGTTGCTCCCTCCATCGGGGTTGGATGACGTCCGCGTACCCGGGCTTCCGTGGTTCACGCCGATCGGCCACACGCTGTGGGCGACCCCGTCCCCGTGTGCGCACGGGGATGTTCACGGCTCGACGGGGCACGCGTCACTTGGAGGACCACGCGCCCGAGCACGGCGCGACACCGGCCGAGGGCCGGCACCTCAAGGCCGAAAATCACCCCCAGGGAGAACCGATGCAGGTCCGTGCGAGGCCCATCCATCCGGATCTCCGGCTGACGGTTCACGACGTCGCCGGCCGTTACCGGCTCGACGGCATGGTGGGACGCGGCGGCGCCGCCGACGTGTACGAGGCGCTGGACCTGCGTCTGCGACGGGCCGTGGCCGTGAAGCTGTTCCGGTCCTCGCCCGCCGGCCGGCCGGAGGCGCAGTGCGAGCAGGAGGGCCGGCTGCTGGCCCGGCTGCGGCACCCCGGCCTGGTGACCCTCTACGACTCCGGCCGCGACCAGGGCCACCCGTACCTGGTGATGGAGCTCGTGCGGGGGACGACCCTGCGCCGGCGCATCGAACGCGCCCCCCTCTCCCCCGCCGAGACCTGCCGCCTCGGGGCGTCCTTGGCCTCGGCGCTCGCCCATGTGCACGCACGCGGTGTCGTCCACCGCGACGTCAAACCGTCGAACATCATCCTGGACGGCGCGGACGCCCCACACCTCGTCGACTTCGGCATAGCCCGCCCCTTCGGCACGGCCGACGGGCCCGCTCCGGCCGATCACGGCGGACTGACGGGCACCGCGTCCTACATGGCTCCGGAACAGGCCCTGGCCCGGCCCACGGGCCCCTCGGCCGACGTGTACAGCCTCGGTCTCGTGCTCCTGGAAGCCCTGAAAGGCGAAGCGGAGTACGGGGGAACGCCGTTGGAGGCCGCGCTCGCGCATCTGGACCGCCCTCCGGTGCTCCCGCAGGGCCTGCCGGCAGAGCTCGCCGGACTCCTCAGGGCGATGACCGCCCAGGCGCCCGAGGTCCGGCCCGACGCCCGGGCCTGTGCCCGGGCCCTGGCCGACCCGCGGGTGCCGGCTCGCCCGGCCCACCACGCGAGCACCGCACGCACCCGCGCCGCCGCCCGGCGCGGCGGGCGGGCCGGCCTCCCCCGGCGCACCCGCGTCGTGGCCGCGGGCCTGGCCGCCCTCGGACTCACGATGCCCGGCGCCTTGGACAGCGTCCCCGCGGGAGGCGGTACGACCGCGGCACGGCCGGCGGGCCACGCGACGCCGGACCACGGCGCGGGACCGGCCCACCGGGCCGGGACGACGGCCCCGGCCCCGCCCGCCCCTGGCACGGACGAGCCGCGCCGTCCCGCCTGACGCCTCTCGGGTGGCCCGGCAGCGGCCCCGTCGGGCAGCCCACCCGGGCCGGTGGCGGCTCGAATTCTCACGGTGTCCGTCTGCCGGACGGTGCTTGGCTGGATGTACGTGGACCGCGCCCCGTGACGGGCGCGGTCGCCGTACGCTCGGGGGCACGCGGCGGTGCAGTGGGATCCGGTGGTCCGGAGGGGCGGGATGCCTTCTACCCAGCGGCTTACCCCTGCCGCGCCCGGCCTCGGCACGTTTCTGCCGACGGCGTGAGGAAGGTGTCAGGGCGGCCTGGCGCCGCGTGGACCGCCCTCGGGTGATTGGCCGGTTCTGGCGGATCCCGGATGAGGTGCCTCCGGTGGATTCTGGAGCTCCGCGCCATTCCGTCGAAACACAGGAGGAATCCATGCCCCTCATGTCCGCGACGCGTACGGACGACATCGTCACCGCCTGGCTCCAGGGCGCCGAAACGGCCTTCGGCTCCGACAATCCGGCCGGCCCGCTCTACGTCGGCGGCGCCGCCGGCGAGGCCGCGCTCACCGACGGCACGGAGGCCCTGCTGACGGGGTGCAGCAGCTGTACGGGTTCGTTGCACAGCTACTGCTGCTGACGAGCCGCCGCACCGCACCGAACGCACCATCCGGGGAGCCCGCCGCGGGTTCCCCGGCCGGGCCGGCCGGGCCTCAGCGTCCGGGCGGCCCGGTGCGCGGCAGACCGCCCCAGCCGTCAGGAGAGGACTCAACATGGTGGAATCCGTGGCAGCGGCCCGCGCGGCCGAAGGGCCGCCCCCCGAAGGGTGGTTCGCGGGTCCGGTCGACACCTTCGCGGAGCCTCTGTTCATGGAGTTGGACCGCCGGTTGCCGCAGATCACCGGGCTGGCCCCCGAGGAGCGCGAGGTGCTGCGCGAGGCGGCACGCGACGCCCTCCGCCGTACCCTCCAGCTTCGGCTCAACCGCGTACTGCTGCTGGAGCTACGGGCCGCCTCCCTGGCCGGCGAGCTGCCGGGCGCCGACCCGTCCGCCCGCTGGGACGCCTTCCTCACGCGCGCCTGCGCCCCGTGCTTCGGCGAGGCCCTGCGGCGACGGTACCCGGCGCTGCATCCGCGGGCCCTCGACTCCGGGCGGCTGCTGATCGACGGGGCCGTGGAGCTGGGGGTCCGGTTCGGCGACGACCGGCGGGCCGTCGCCGGTCTGCTCGGCGCCGATCCGGGTCCGCTGCGCGGCGTGGAACTCGCCCGCGGGGACACCCATCACGGCGGGCGGGCCGTGGCCCGGCTGGTCTTCGAGGACGCCGCCGTCATGTACAAGCCGCGGCCTGTGGCGGTGGACGCCGCCCTCCGTGCCTTCGTCGAAGCCGTCCCCGGCGCCGAGGACCTGGGCGTGCCGAGGGTGGTGGTCCGCGACGGCTACGGCTGGGCCGAGCATGTCGAGCACCGTTACTGCCGGGACGAGGCGGAGCTGGCCCGCTTCTACCGTGGCCTGGGCGGCTGGCTGGCGGTGATGCGCCTGCTCGGCGGAACCGACCTCCACGCCGAGAACCTGGTGGCCGACGGCCCGGTGCCCGTCGTGGTCGACGCCGAGGCCCTGTTCACCCCGGACATCGACGTCGCGCCGAGTGGGCGGGGCGACGCCGTCGACCAGGCCGCCCGGACGATCCGCACCACCGTGCTGCGGACCGGGATCCTTCCGCTGCGCACCGACGGGTACGCCCTGGCCGGGGTGGACCTCTCGGCGGCCGGCGGCCTGCCCGGGCAGCAGCCGCGCATCCGCGTCCCGGTCATCACGGACGGAGGGCGGGACACCGCGCGGCTGGAGGTCGACGAGGTGGACCTGCCGCCGGCGCGCAACCACCCCAGCCCCGAGCCTGTGCTGATCCGCCACTGGGACCGGGTGCTGGCCGGCTTCGACGCGGTCGCCGCAGCCCTGGCCGGGCTCGACGCGACCGGCGAACTCGGCCCGCTCGTAAACAGGTTCGCGGGCTGCCGGGTGCGCCGGATCCGCCGGCCCACCCAGACGTACACGGACATCGGCCGGATGCTCTGGCACCCCGCCTCTCTGCACGACCCCGACGCCGCCCTTGCACGGGCCCGGGACATCCTCCACCGCAACGCCCTCGCCGCCCCGGGCGCGCCCCGCGAACCGGCGGTGATCGACCTGGAGATCGCGGACCTCCTCGTCGGAGACGTCCCCGTGTTCGACACGCGGGTGGACGCGGAGCTGCTGTCCTCCTCCCTGGCGGGGTGGCGGCACGCGGACCTGCCACGCGAGCGGGACACCATTCGCAGCGCGCTGGTCGGTGCCTACCTGAACGAGCGCCGCCTTCCCGGACGGGTACGCACACCCGCCCGCTCCCCGCACGCCAACGACCTGGACCGACGCCGGCGCGCGCTCGCGGCTGAGGCCGTGGGGACGGTCTGCGCGGCCGCCGTACGCGGCACCGACGCCACAGCGACCTGGATCAGTCCCGTACTCACGGACTACGGCTGGGCGATCCGCCCGCTCGGCGCGGACCTCTACACCGGGCAGGGCGGTGTCGCCGTCGCGCTCGCCGCGTACCTGCGGGAGCAGCGCGCCGGACGGGCCGACCAGGTGCACGACGTCGAATCCGTGCTGACCGGCACCCTGGAAGTGCTGGCCGCCACCGAGGACTCGACGCCGACCCGTCAGATCGGCGGGTTCACCGGCATCGCCTCCCAGGTGTGGACCTGGGCCGCGCTGCACCGCCTCCTCGGGACGCCCGGACTGCTGGACCGGGCCCGCGCCAGAGCCGCGCTGCTGACTCCGGCGGTCCTGGCCGAGGACCGGGCACTGGACGTGCTCAGCGGTGCGGCCGGCGTACCGGTCCCACTCCTCGACCTCGCCGAACTCACCGGCGAGGAAAGGTGGTTGGACGTCGCAGCGGAGGCGGGCCGGCAGCTGGAGCGGACGGCGGTCGTGAACGACCGCGGAGCGCGGTGGTCCACTGTCATGTTCCCGGAGGGCATCGGCGGGTTCGCCCATGGCGCCACCGGGGCCGGATGGGCCCTGACCCGGCTCGGTCTCTCCGCGGCCGGGAGTCCGGCCGACCGGGACCGCTGGCAGGAACTCGGCTCCCTGGCACACGACTTCGAGGAGTCGCTGTACGCGCCGGAGGTGGCCGCCTGGGTCGACGCGCGGATCGGAGGGGACGTGGACCACCCCACCGCCTGGTGCCACGGGAGTACGGGCATCGGGCTGGCCGCGATCGACCTCCACGCGCGTACGGGCGATGCCCGGCACCTGCGTACGGCGCTCCGCTCGGGCCCGGCCGGCCTGCGCGAGGGCTTCGGCTGGAGCCACACCCTGTGCCACGGCGACCTCGGCCTGTCGGAACTCCTGCACCGCCTGCGTGCCCTGGACGGCTACGAGGGCCCGTCGGCCGCGCGGGCCGACGGCGAACTGCTCACCGGCATCGAACAGCGGGGCCCGGTCGGCGGTCTCGCCAAGGAGGCGTTCACACCCGGGCTGCTCCCCGGCCTGTCCGGGGTGGTGCACCACCTGCTCGGCATGCACCCGGACGCCCGGCTGGGCTCGCCCCTCCTCCTCGCCCTCCCTGAGGGCCCGGACACCTCTGCTCGTCACCCGTCTTCGGCGTCGAAGTCGTAGGGCGGGATGGTCCATCGCATCGCGATCTCGCCCGATTCATCGGCTTCGAGGGTGAGGCGGACGCTCTTGACGCTGTGATCGCCGGGCATTAGCTTGCGGTCATCATCGACCCACGACGCCCGCGAGGAGGCGACCGGCGGATGGACACCTGCTCCGATCTGACACGCCTCGCCCACACCGCGGCCTGGGTCCCCGGGCGTATCGCCCACGGCTGCTGACGGCGCCGTTCACCGTGCTTTCCCCGGGGCCTCCCCGGGTTCTCCCCCTCTTCGCCCTTCGCCCTTCACCCTTCCGGCACGCCTGCCGCGTGCCGTTCCGCGCCCTCTCCTGTCCTGTGGCGCGTCCGAGCACAGAAAGCTGCCCGACATTGGCGAACATGATCCATCGACCCATCGCGCACTTCATCGGGGGCCCGTCTTGGTAACGGCGCGTATCACTGTCAACGGGGAAGAGGCGCCCCTCGCACCGGCTCCGCCTCACACCACGGTGCTGGACTTCCTGCGCGAGCGCGGACTGACCGGCACCAAGGAGGGCTGTGCCGAGGGCGAGTGCGGCGCCTGTTCGGTGCTGGTGGCCCGACCCGGCGTGAACAAGCCCACCGACTGGGTGGCCGTCAACGCCTGCCTGGTCCCGGTCGCGGCCCTCGACGGCCAGGAGGTCGTCACCTCCGAAGGCCTCGCCACCCCCGGAGCCCCCGGCACCCCGCCCACCCTTCACCCCGTCCAGGAGGAGATGGCGGTCCGCGGCGGATCCCAGTGCGGCTACTGCACGCCGGGGTTCGTCTGCAGCATGGCCGCCGAGTACTACCGGCCCGACCGCCGCGCCCACACCGGCACGGAGAGCGGCGCCGACAAGGGCGCCGACGGTGCCTGCGACGCCGAACACGGCCCGAACGGTTTCGACCTGCACGCGCTGAGCGGCAACCTGTGCCGCTGCACCGGCTACCGGCCGATCCGCGACGCCGCGTTCGCCGTCGGCGCGCCCACCGACGGGGACCCTCTCGCGCAGCGCCGCGAGCAGGCGCCGCCCGCGCCGGTGGCCACCTCGTACGCCCAGAGCGACAGCGTGTTCCTCCGCAAGGAGACCCTGGCCGAGACGCTGCGCCTGCTGCGCGAGCGGCCGGACGCGGTGGTGGTCGCCGGATCGACGGACTGGGGTGTGGAGGTGAACATCCGGTCGCGGCGCGCCCGTTGCGTGGTGGCCGTCGACCGTCTTCCGGAGCTTCGGGAGCTGCGCGTCGGGTCCGATGTCCTGGAGATCGGGGCGGCGCTGACCCTCACCGAGATCGAGCGGCGGCTGGACGGCCGGGTGCCGCTGCTCGCCGAGCTGTTCCCGCAGTTCGCGTCCCGGCTCATCCGCAACGGGGCCACCCTCGGCGGGAACCTGGGCACCGGCTCCCCCATCGGTGACAGCGCGCCGGTGCTCCTCGCGCTCGACGCCTCGCTCGTGCTCGCCGACGCCGACGCGGAGCGCGAGGTGCCCCTCGCCGAGTACTTCACCGGCTACCGACAGAGCGTGCGGCGTCCCGGCGAGCTGATCCGTGCCGTCCGCGTACCGTTGCCGCTGTCGCCGGTCACCGCGTTCCACAAGATCGCCAAGCGGCGTTTCGACGACATCTCCAGCGTGGCGGTCGCCTTCGCGCTCGACGTCGTGGACGGCGTCGTCCGCGAGGCGCGGATCGGGCTGGGCGGCGTCGCCGCCACTCCGATCCGTGCCCTGGCGGCCGAGGCGGCCCTCGTCGGGCGGCCGTGGACCGCGAAGACCGTCGAGGCCGTCGCGCCCGTGCTGCGGGAGGAGGGCACGCCGATGGACGACCACCGGGCCAGTGCCGCCTACCGCTCCGCGATGCTCGGCCAGAGCCTGCTGAAGCTGTACGCGCGAACCACCGAGGCGGTGTCGTCATGAGCCAGTTGTCCGAACGCCCCGACAAGCCCGTCGTCGGCCTCCCGATGCCGCACGAGAGCGCGACCCAGCATGTCACCGGCACGGCCCTCTACACCGACGATCTGGTGCACCGCACCAAGGACGTCCTGCACGCGTATCCGGTGCAGGTCATGCGGGCCCACGGCCGGATCACCGCGCTGCGCACCGCGCCCGCGCTCTCCGTGCCCGGGGTGGTGCGCGTGCTGACCGGCGCCGACGTGCCCGGCGTCAACGACGCCGGGATGAAGCACGACGAGCCCCTCTTCCCCGACGAGGTCATGTTCCACGGGCACGCGGTCGCCTGGGTGCTCGGCGAGACGCTGGAGGCGGCCCGGCTCGGGGCCGCGGCCGTGGAGGTGGAGCTCGACGAACGGCCCTCCCTGATCTCCCTGGCGGAGGCCATCGCCGCGGAGAGCTTCCACGGCGCCCGGCCAGTCATGGAGACCGGTGACGTGGACGCCGGCTTCGCCGACTCGGCGCACGTGTTCACCGGCGACCTGCGGTTCTCCGACCAGGAGCACTTCTACCTGGAGACGCACGCGGCGCTCGCCCACATCGACGAGGCCGGTCAGGTCTTCGTCCAGAGCAGCACCCAGCACCCCTCCGAGACCCAGGAGATCGTCGCGCACGTCCTCGGCCTGCACAGTCACGAGGTGACCGTGCAGTGCCTGCGGATGGGCGGCGGCTTCGGCGGCAAGGAGATGCAGCCGCACGGGTTCGCGGCCGTCGCCGCGCTCGGCGCCCGGCTGACCGGCCGGCCCGTGCGGGTCCGGCTCAACCGCACCCAGGACCTGACGATGTCGGGCAAGCGGCACGGCTTCCACGCCTCGTGGAAGATCGGCTTCGACGCCGAGGGACACATCCAGGCCCTCGACGCGACGCTCACCGCGGACGGCGGCTGGAGCCTGGACCTGTCCGAACCGGTGGTGGCCCGCGCCCTGTGCCACATCGACAACACGTACTGGCTCCCCAACGCCCGCGTCACCGGCCGGATCGCCCGAACCCACAAGGTCTCCAACACGGCCTTCCGCGGCTTCGGCGGACCCCAGGGCATGCTCGTGATCGAGGACATCATGGGCCGGTGCGCGCCGCTGCTCGGCCTGGACCCGACGGAGCTGCGGGAGCGCAACTTCTACCGGCCGGGCCAGTCCACACCGTACGGGCAGCCCGTCGTCCAGCCGGAACGCATCACCGCCGTCTGGGAGCAGGTCAAGGAGAACGGCGGCATCGCGGACCGGCAGCGGGAGATCGCCGCCTTCAACGCCGCACACCCGCACACGAAGCGGGCCCTCGCCCTCACCGCCCTCAAGTTCGGCATCTCCTTCAACCTCACCGCGTTCAACCAGGGCGGCGCGCTGGTGCTGATCTACAAGGACGGCTCCGTCCTGATCAACCACGGCGGCACCGAGATGGGCCAGGGCCTGCACACCAAGATGCTCCAGGTGGCGGCCACCACGCTCGGCATCCCGCCGCACAAGGTGCGCCTCGCCCCGACGCGTACCGACAAGGTGCCCAACACCTCCGCGACCGCCGCCAGCGCGGGAACCGACCTCAACGGCGCGGCGGTGAAGAACGCCTGCGAGCAGTTGCGCGAGCGGCTGCTGCGGGTGGCCGCGACGCGGCTCGGCAGGAACGCCGCGGACGTCCGCATCGTCGAGGGCGTCGCGCGCGGCCTGGGCGGCGACACGGAGCTCGGCTGGGACGAGCTGGTGCGGACCGCCTACCTCCAGCGCGTCCAGCTGTCGGCGGCCGGCTTCTACCGCACCGAAGGGCTGCACTGGAACGCGAAGTCGTTCCACGGCTCCCCCTTCAAGTACTTCGCCCACGGCGCCGCCGCGGCCGAGGTGGAGGTGGACGGCTTCACCGGCGCGTACCGGATCCGGCGGGTGGACATCGTGCACGACGTCGGTGACAGCCTCTCCCCGTTGATCGACATCGGCCAGATCGAGGGCGGCTTCGTGCAGGGCGCGGGCTGGCTCACCCTGGAGGACCTGCGCTGGGACACCGGCGACGGACCGAACCGCGGGCGTCTGCTCACTCAGGCGGCGAGTACGTACAAGCTGCCGAGCTTCTCCGAGATGCCCGAGGAGTTCCACGTCACGCTGCTGCGGAACGCGGCGGAGGAGGGCGCGGTCTACGGCTCCAAGGCGGTGGGCGAGCCCCCGCTGATGCTGGCCTTCTCCGTCCGGGAGGCGCTGCGGCAGGCCGCCGCTGCGTTCGGGCCGGCCGGGATCGGCGTCGAGCTGGCCTCGCCCGCGACGCCGGAGGCGGTGTACTGGGCGGTCCAGACCGCCCGGCGCGGCGCCGAACAGGGTGCGCGGGCGGGCGGGGACGCCCCGAGCGGTGCCGAAGACGGTACGCGGGCGGGCGCGGACGCCCTGCGGGGTGCCTGACATGACGTGGTTCGCCGCGGTCGCGCGGTTGCGGGCACGCCGGGAGGCCGGCGTGCTCGTGACCGTCGCGACCGTGCGCGGCCACGCCCCGCGCGACGCCGGCGCGAAGCTGGTCGTCGGACGGACCGAGACCTGGGGCTCGATCGGCGGAGGCAACGTGGAGGCCGTCGCGATCGACCGGGCCCGGGAGATGATCGCCTCGGCCGCGCCGGAACCGGAGCTCATCGACTTCGCCCTCAACGACAAGGTGACCAACCGCCACGGGGTGCAGTGCTGCGGCGGCACGGTGTCGGTGCTGCTCGAACCCCTGCCGGTGGTACGGGCGGTGGCGATCTTCGGCGTCGGGCACGTGGGACTCGAACTGGCCCGGATCCTGGCCCGTCACGACCTGGACCTCCACCTGATCGACAGCCGCGCCGACACCCTCACCACGCAGCGGCTCGCCGTACTCGCGGACGCCGTCGCGCAGGTACGGGTGCACCACACGCCGCTGCTGCCCGAAGAGGTCCTGGAGACACTGCCGCCCGGCACCCACGTCCTGATCATGACCCACGACCACGCCGAGGACGCCGCGCTGTGCGATGCCGCCCTGCGCACGAGCCATCTCGGCTCCATCGGGCTGATCGGCTCGGCGGCCAAGTGGTCACGGTTCCGCAAGCGCCTCGCCACCGAGGGCGGGCACGACGACGCCGACATCGACCGCATCAAGACCCCGATCGGCCTGCCGGACATCACCGGCAAGGAGCCCGCGACGATCGCGGTCAGTGTCGCGGCGGATCTGCTGCGCGGGTTCGAGACCGGCTGAGTGGGGCGGGGAGATCGGCGCCCGCTTGTGTGCCGGCGCGGCCCCACCCCCGTTGAGGCCGGGTCCGGCGGCGGGTACGTTCGTGCGTACTTCTGGTCATTCGGCCCCTGGCGCCCGCATGCCTCGGGCACGCGCGGTCCTCGTCGCCGTGTCGGAGCCGAGGAGGTCGAGGACTTCGCGGGCTCGCTCCGGCTGGGTGGAGGACCTCAGTACCCCCGCGCTGAAGAGCGAGCTGATCGCGGTGTCGCCCGGCAGGGGGCCGACGATCACGACGCCCGGCAGGTCCATCAGCTCGCTGTGCTGCTGGAAGGCCAGGTCGGCCTGTCCGGACGACAGCAGGCTGCCGGCGGGCACACCTGGTGGGGCCTGGACGAGGCGGCCGCCGAGCGTGTCGGTGAGGTCGAGGCTGCTGATCAGGTCGACGAGTGCCGCCCCGCTCGGGCCTGTGGAGTAGGCGATCTTCTTCGCGGACAGGAGAGCGGCCCGCAGGTCGGATGCGGAGCCGAGTGCTGGGATGGGTGTTCCCTCCGGGACGGCGGCGACGACCTGGGAGATCCACAGCGGGCGCACGGTACCGGCCACGAGGTGCCCCTGCTCTTCCAGCGCGGCCAGCGCTCCGTCGGCGAGCACGAGCAGGTCGGCCTCCGCGCCCTCGCGTACGCGCCGTGCGGTCTCGACCCCGCCGGCGGCCTCGAATCGGACGGGGATTCCGTGGGCGAGCCGGATGTGCTCGGACAGTTCGGCCAGGATCGGCCGGGTCGCCATCGAGGACAGTCCGGAGATCTCTCGGTTCACATGGTCTCCTTGGTGTGCGGCAGATGGTACGGCGGGAAGTCGGGCTGCTCAACGCCGGTCTGCGAGACTGGCCGCGTGAGCGCAACCCAGATCTCCGCGGCAGGAAAAGTCCTCAAGGTCCTCTCGGCCTTCGACCGTGAGCACCCTTCGCAGACGCTGTCGGAGGTCGCTCAGCGTACGGGTCTGGCGTTGAGCACCACGCACAGGGTGGTGGCGGAGCTGGCGAGTTGGGGCGTGCTGGAGCGGGGCGACGACGGGGCGTGGCATGTCGGGCTGCGGCTCTGGGAGATCGCCTCGGGGTGCCCGCGTACCCAGATTCTGCGGGATGTGGCGCTGCCGTTCATGCAGGATCTCTATGAGGTGACCCACGAGAACATCCAGCTCGCGGTGCGCGAGGGCACGGAGCTCGTGTTCGTCGAACGGATCGCGGGGCATCGGTCGGTGGAGTTGCTGACCATGGTGGGGACCCGTTTCCCGATCGCCTCGACCGGGATGGGGAGGGTGCTGTTGGCTCACGCGCCGTCAGAGATCCAGGAGGAGGTTCTCGACTCGCCGCTGCGGTCCTGGACGCCGCATACCGTCATCGATCCGAAGGCGCTGCGCACGGAGCTGGACCGGATCCGCCGCGAGCAGGTCTTCGTCAGCGACCGGCAGCTCTCGGAGACCACGGTCGCTGTGGCGGGGCCCGTGCGGATCGGTCGGAGGGGGCCTGTCAGTGCCGCTTTGGGGATCGTGATCACGGCCCATGGAGCGGGCCATGCGCGCAAGCTGCGGGAGCCGCTCTCGAGGGCCGTGCAGGGCATCTCCGACGAGCTGGGGCGGCGTACGCGCACGACTGCCTGAGTTCCGACCAGGCTTCCGCCTGACGGAAACGGCAGCGACTGGCCGCGGCGCCGGGTGCCAACGTTCGACGTGTTCGGAACGTTCGCAGTTTCCCAGGAGATGCCATGGCTGATGCCGTCGTCGACACCGTTGCCTCGGTTCCCGTCGCTGTGGTCGGGGCCGGCCCAGCGGGCCTGATGCTGGCGCACCTGCTGGGGCGCGCGGGAGTCGACACGATCGTGATCGACACCCGCACCCGGCGTGAGATCGAGACGACGCAGCGGGCGGGCATCCTGGAGGCCGACGCGGCCCGGGATCTGGTCGAGACGGGCGTCTCCGACCGGATCCTGCGCGAGGGCCACGAGCACGAGGGCACCGAGCTCCGGTTCGGCGGCCGGCCGCATCGCATCCACTTCAAGGAGCTGGTCGGGGAGTCGGTGTGGCTCTACCCGCAGACGGACGTGTTCGTCGATCTGGCCGACGCGCGGGACCGCGACGGCGGCACGGTTCACTTCGGGGTCAGGGACACCGAGGTCCTCGACGTCACGACCGGCGCTCCCCGGGTGCGTTACACCGCGCCCGACGGGTCCCGGCACGAGATCCGCGCGCGGTACGTGGTCGGTGCGGACGGGTCGCGGAGCATGTGCCGCAATCTGGTGCCGGAGGAGCGGCGGGTGCGGTACGGCAAGGAGTACCCCTTCGCGTGGTTCGGCATCCTCGCCGAGGCGCCGATGAGCGCGCCCGAGCTGGTCTACGCCCACTCCGAGCACGGCTTCGCGCTGATCAGCCAGCGCACGGAGTCCGTGCAGCGCATGTACTTCCAGTGCTCCCCCGACGAGTCCGTCGACGCCTGGTCGGACGACCGCGTCTGGGAGACGCTTCAGGCCCGGGTGGCCGGTGAGGACGGCTTCCGGCTGAAGGAGGGGCCGATCACCGAGAAGACGGTGCTGCGGTTCCGGTCCTTCGTGCAGGAGCCGATGCGCTGGGGTTCGCTGGTGCTCGCCGGGGACGCCGCGCACACCGTGCCGCCGACCGGTGCCCGCGGGCTCAACCTCGCGCTGCACGACGTGAAGGTGCTGGCCGATGTCCTCCTGCGGGCACTCGGCCCCGCGGGCGAGGCCGGTCTTGACGAGTACCAGCCGCGCGCGCTGCAGCGGGTGTGGCGGGCGCAGAACTTCTCGCACTGGATGACCCAGCTGCTGCACACGGCGCCCGGTGCCTCGCCGTTCGACCTGCGGCGCCAGCTCGGCGAGCTCGACAACGTCGTGGGCACGCAGGCCGGTCGCGCCTATCTCGCCGAGCAGTACACCGGCTGGCCCGTCAGCTCCCTGGGCTGATCCCGACGACTTCAGGAGACAACCCATGATCATCGACTGTCACGGTCACTTCACGACGGCGCCGCCGCAGCTGGCGCAGTGGCGGGACCGGCAGGTGGCGGCGGTCGGCACCCCGGAGGACGCGCCCGATCCCGACTCCCTGGTCATCAGTGACGACGACCTGCGCCAGGCGATCGAGAGCAACCAGCTGCGGCTCATGGACGAGCGCGGCAGCGACCTGACCATCTTCTCCCCGCGGGCCAGTTTCATGGCCCACCACATCGGCGACTTCGAGACCTCGTCGACCTGGGCGCGGATCTGCAACGACCTCGTCCACCGCGTCAGCACGCTCTACCCGGACCGCTTCGCGATGGGTGCGATGCTGCCGCAGTCCCCTGGCGTCGACCCCGCGACCTGCCTGCCCGAACTGCGCCGCGCCGTCGAGGAACTCGGCGCGGTGACGGTCAACCTCAACCCGGACCCGTCGGGCGGCCGGTGGACCGCGCCGCCGCTGACCGACCGCAGCTGGTATCCGCTCTACGAGGCGATGGTCGCGTACGACATCCCCGCCATGATCCACGTCAGCACCTCGTGCAACCCCGCCTTCCACACCACCGGCGCCCACTACCTGAACGCCGACACGACGGCGTTCATGCAGCTGGTCCAGGGCGACCTGTTCGCCGACTTCCCGACGCTGCGGTTCGTCATCCCGCACGGTGGCGGCGCGGTGCCCTACCACTGGGGCAGGTTCCGCGGTCTGGCGATGGCTCTGGGCCGGCCGGACCCCGAGACGCTGCTGGACAACGTCTTCTTCGACACCTGCGTCTACCACCAGCCCGGCATCGACCTGCTGACCCGGGTGATCCCCAGCCGGTCCGTCCTGTTCGCCAGCGAGATGATCGGCGCGGTCCGCGACATCGACCCGGACACCGGGCACCACTTCGACGACACGAAGCGCTACGTCGACGCCACCGAGCACCTGTCGGACGAGGAGCGTGCCGCCGTGTACTCCGGCAACGCCCTGCGCGTCTACCCCCGCCTCGCCGCCCGCCTCGCCGCGGCCGGCCGCTGACCCCAGGAGAAGTACGCATGGAACACACCGAGATCGGCGTCGTCCACACCAAGGTCGACCGCACCGACCCGGAGGCCGTCGCGGAGCTGTCCAAGTTCGGCGTCGCGACGATCCACGAGGCCATGGGCCGGGTCGGGCTGATGCGCCCGTACCTGCGCCCGGTCTACTCCAGGGCCCGGCTGTGCGGCCCGGCCGTGACCGTGCTGCTCCAGCCCGGCGACAACTGGATGCTGCACGTCGCCGCCGAGCAGATCCAGGACGGGGACGTCGTCGTCGCGGCCTGCACGACCGAGAGCGAGGACGGCTTCTTCGGCGAGCTGCTCGCCACCTCGTTCCGCGCCCGGGGCTGCCAGGGCCTGGTCATCGACGGCGGTGTCCGCGACGTCGCCGACCTCGAGCGGATGGACTTCCCCGTCTTCTCCCGCGCGGTCAACGCCAAGGGGACGGTCAAGGCCACGCTCGGTTCCGTCAACGTGCCCGTGGTCTGCGGCAACGCCCTCGTCCGGCCCGGTGACGTGGTCGTCGCGGACGTCGACGGCGTCGTCGTGGTGCCGCGCGAGCGGGCCGCCGACGTGGCGGCCGCCTCGGCCGCCCGCGAGGCCGCCGAGGAGGGCAAGCGCGCGCAGTTCCGTGCGGGCAGGCTCGGCCTGGACATGTACGGGATGCGCGGCCCGCTGGCCGAGCTCGGGCTGCGGTACGAGGACTGACGATGACGACGAGCTTCGAGAAGACCCCCGGCTGGCTGGACTGGTACGCGGGTCCGAGCCGGCCGCAGTTCCGGCTCCCCGACGGCGCCGTCGACGCGCACTGTCACGTCTTCGGTCCGGGCGCGGAGTTCCCGTACGCGCCGGAGCGCAAGTACACGCCGTGCGACGCGTCCAAGGAGCAGCTCTTCGCGCTCCGCGACCACCTCGGATTCGCCCGTAACGTCGTGGTGCAGGCGACCTGTCACGGCGCCGACAACACGGCCATGGTCGACGCCCTGCGGGCCTCCGGCGGGCGGGCCAGGGGCGTGGCGACGCTGCGGCGCGACGTGACGGACGCCGAGGTGCGGGAGCTGCACCTGGCGGGCGTCCGCGGGGTGCGGTTCAACTTCGTCAAGCGGCTGGTGGACGCGGCGCCGCAGCAGGACCTGCGGGACGTGGTCGAGAAGATCGCGCCGTACGGCTGGCACGTCGTCGTCTACTTCGAGGCGGCGGACCTCGCCGATCTGCGGGACTTCTTCCTGTCGATCCCGGTGCCGCTGGTCGTCGATCACATGGGTCGGCCGGACACGGCGAAGGACCCGCACGGGCCCGACTTCGAGGCGTTCCTGAACTTCCTGCGGGCCCGGCCGGACATCTGGTGCAAGGTGACGTGTCCGGAACGCCTCTCGGTGAGCGGCCCGCCGGCCACGGACGGGGAGCGGCGGGCGTACCGCGACGTCGTCCCCTTCGCCCGGCGTGTGGTCGAGGAGTTTCCCGACCGGGTGCTGTGGGGTACCGACTGGCCGCACCCCAACCTGACCGACCACATGCCCGACGACGGGCTGCTCGTCGACTTCGTCCCGCACATCGCGCCGACGCCGGAGCTCCAGCGCAAGCTGCTCGTCGACAACCCGAACCGCCTGTACTGGCCCGACGTCAACTGATCCCCCCCTTGATTGGAGTCCCGGCATGTCGCTGGACAAGACCTACAAGCTGGTGCCGGGGACGACCATCTTCGACTCCGAGCAGTCGGCGAAGGGCTATCACCTCAACCAGTTCTGCATGTCGCTGATGACGGCGGAGAACCGGGCGAGCTACCTCGCCGACGAGCGCGCCTACCTGGACGCGTGGCCGCTGCGGGAGGAGCAGAAGCAGGCGCTGCTCGACCGCGACCTCAACGCGGCGATGCGCGAGGGCGGCAACATCTACTTCCTCGCCAAGTGGGGTGCCACGCTGGGGTTCTCGTTCCAGCAGATGGCGGGCTCGATGACCGGCATGACCGAGCAGGAGTACCGCGACATGATGGTCGGCGGCGGCCGCCCGGTCGAGGGGAACCGGATCGACCACGCCGTCCTCGAAGCGGCCCACGCCCCGGCGGCGCCCGCCGAGCACGCCTCCATCACCGGTGCCGTGTTCACCTCGCACGTGCCGGCGATCGGCGCGGCGCTGGACCACGGCAAGACCGAAGAGCCGTACTGGCAGCCGGTGTTCGAGGGGTACGAGCCCTCCAAGGCGTGGCAGCGGGAGAACGTCCCCGACGTGGTCTGCCTGGTCTACAACGACCACGCCAGCGCCTTCGACCAGTCGCTGATCCCGACCTTCGTGCTCGGCACCGGCGCCTCCTACCCCATCGCCGACGAGGGGTACGGGCCCCGGCCCGTGCCCGGTATCGAGGGCGACCCGGATCTGGCCGCGCACATCGCGCACTCGCTGATACGGGACGACTTCGACCTGACCCTCGCCAACGAGATGCCCATCGACCACGGTCTGACCGTCCCGCTGTCGCTGATGTTCGGCGACGTCGAGAAGTGGCCGTGCAAGGTCATCCCGTTCCACGTCAACGTGGTGCAGTACCCGGTCCCCTCGGGTGCCCGGTGCTTCAAGCTCGGCCAGGCTCTGCGCAAGGCCGTCGAGTCCTACGACCGGCCGCTCAACGTACAGGTGTGGGGCACCGGCGGCATGAGCCACCAGCTGCAGGGCCCGCGCGCCGGCCTGATCAACCGCGAGTGGGACAACGCCTTCCTGGACCGGCTGGTCGCGGACCCGGCCGGCCTGGCCGAGGTCCCGCACCTGGAGTACGTCGAGGAGGCGGGCTCGGAAGGCATCGAGCTGGTCATGTGGCTGATCGCCCGCGGCGCGATGAGCGACGTCGACGGCTCCGGCGAGGTCGAGGTCAAGCACCGCTTCTACCATGTGCCGGCGTCCAACACCGCCGTCGGACACCTGATCCTGGAAAACCGCCCGAGGGCTGAAGAGCCCGCCGAGAAGGAGTGACATGACTGACGACCGGACCCTGCGGATCGCCCTGGCCGGCGGTGGAGCCTTCGGCGCCAAGCACGCTGCCGCGCTCAAGCGGATCGAGGGCGTCGAGGTGGCTGCCGTCGTAAGCAGCTCCCTCGAACGTGCCCAGAAGTTCGCCGCGGAGCAGGGCGTGGGCCGCGCTGTCGCCTCCCTGGACGAGGTGCTGGCGATGGACGACATCGACGCCGTCATCCTCGCCACCCCCACCCAGATGCACGCCGCGCAGACCCTGGCCTGCCTGGAGGCGGGCAAGCACGTCCAGGTCGAGATCCCGCTCGCCGACTCGCTGGAGGACGCCGAGGCGTGTGTGGCGGCGCAGGAGCGCACCGGGCTCGTCGCGATGGTGGGCCACACCCGCCGCTTCAACCCGAGCCATCAGTGGGTGCGGC
The DNA here is from genome assembly GCF_055560575.1 of Streptomyces sp. NPDC023157. Lineage (NCBI taxonomy): Bacteria > Bacillati > Actinomycetota > Actinomycetes > Kitasatosporales > Streptomycetaceae > Streptomyces > Streptomyces sp. NPDC023157. Next base: position 273,486 of record NZ_JBVHIL010000008.1, on the reverse strand, counting down.
AGCGGATCGAGGCCGGCGAGTTCAACATCCAGCAGATGGACGTGCAGACGTACTTCTTCCGCCGCGAGAACCTCAACGCGCTCGGACAGCCGCGCTCCTGGACCGACCACCTCCTGTGGCACCACGCCGCGCACACGGTCGATCTGTTCGCGTACCAGACGGGTTCGCCGGTCGTGCAGGCCAACGCCGTGCAGGGTCCGATCCACCCCGGGCTGGGCATCGCAATGGACATGTCGATCCAGCTGCGCGCGGCGAACGGCGCCATCTGCACCCTGTCGCTGTCGTTCAACAACGACGGGCCGCTGGGCACGTTCTTCCGCTACATCGGCGACACCGGCACGTACATCGCCCGGTACGACGACCTGTTCACCGGCAAGGAGGAGCCGATCGACGTGAGCGGGGTCGATGTGTCGATGGACGGCATCGAGCTCCAGGACCGCGAGTTCGTCGCCGCGATCCGCGAGGGCCGCGAGCCGAACTCCTCCGTCGCCCAGGTGCTGGCCTGCTACCGGACGCTGGCCGCCCTGGAGGAGCAGCTGAACGCTGTCGCGGGCGCGTGAGCGTGCCGACACGTTCCGGCGCGGGGTACGCCCCGCGCCGGATCGGGCCGTTCGAGGTCCCGGCCGTCGGTCTGGGCTGCATGAACCTGAGCCACGCGTACGGCGTCCCCCCGACGCCGGAGGCCGCCGAGCGGCTGCTGCTGACGGCTGTGGAGGAGGGTGTCACGCTCTTCGACACTGCCGCGCTGTACGGCTTCGGTGCCAATGAGGCGCTGGTCGGGCGGGTGCTGGCGGGGCACCGGGACCGGATCGTGCTGGCCAGTAAGTGCGGGATGACCGGGGTCGACGGCCGCCGGGTCATCGACGGGCGTCCGGAGACGATCCGGCGCACCGCCGACGAGGCGCTGACCCGGCTGCGTACGGACGTCATCGACCTCTACTACCTGCACCGGCTCGACCGGAAGGTGCCGGTCGAGGAGAGCGTCGGCGCGATGGCCGAGCTGGTCGCCGCCGGGAAGGTGCGCGCCCTGGGCCTGTCGGAGGTGTCCGCCGTGACCCTGCGCCGGGCCCACGCCGTGCACCCGATCGCCGCGCTGCAGAACGAGTACAGCCTCTGGTCGCGCAACCCGGAGGAGGGCGCGCTGGCGGCGGCCCGCGGGCTGGGGGTCGCCCTGGTGGCCTTCAGTCCGCTGGCCCGCGGCGTCCTCACCGACGCACCGCCGGACCCGGAGACCCTGCCGGCCTCCGACATCCGTCGGGGCATACCCCGCTTCGACGCCCGCCACTACCCTGCCAACCTGGCCCGGCGGTCCGAGCTGGCACGGCTGGCGGAGAAGGCCGGCATCAGCCTTCCGCGGCTGGCCCTGGCCTGGGTCGTCTCCCGGGGTCCCCACGTCATCGCGATCCCCGGGACCCGGTCGGTGGCCCACCTGCGGGAGAACCTGTCGACGCTCGACGCCGAGGTACCCGGCGAGGTGCTCGACGCGGCGGGACGGGCGCTGAACGCCGCGACCGTGCACGGCGCCCGCTACAACGAGGTCACCCTCGCCGAGATCGACACCGAGCGCTGCGGGCGGGCAGGCTGAGGCGGGGCCCGGGAATCGGACCGACCGGCGGTCGGTACCGGGACCCCGGGCCTCGCGGATCACGGCTTGCGCGCGACGCCACCGGCGATGCACTGCTGGGCCGCGTTCTGCTCGGTCCGCGGATCGTCCCGTCGCCAGTCGGCGCATCGCACCAGCCCCGGGGGGACCAACTCCAGGCCGTTGAACAGGTCCTTCAGCTCGTCCCTGGTCGAGAAGGTGCCACTGCCCATCATGCTGTGGAGGAACATGCTTTCCATCATGCGGGCGGTCTCGCTGTACTCGTCCTCCGGGTCCAGGAAGTGACTGAGTGCCACGTAGGAGCCGGGCGGAAGGGCGTCGATGTAGTCGCGCATGATGTCCTTGCGCGTGCGGGTTTCCTCGTGCTTGTAGTGGTGCAGGGTGCCCATGTGCAGCAACGCGATCGGCTTGTCCCAGTCCAGGTGAGAGCGCACGAGCTCGTTCGAAAGCAGCCGCTCCGGCTCGAAGATGTCCTCGGAGACGATGACGGCGTTCTCGCTCCCTTCCAGCAGCGCGCGGCTGTGCGCGAGCACCAAGGGGTCGTTGTCCACGTAGACGACCCGTGAGTCCGAGTCGACCTGCTGCACCACCTGGTGGGTGTTCTCCGCGGTCGGCAGGCCCGAGCCGCAGTCCAGGTACTGGGTGACGCCTGCCTGGCCGGCCAGGAACCGGCACGCGCGGATCAGGAAGGCACGGTTCTCCACCGCCAGGTCCGCCGCCTCCGGAGCCGCCCTCATCACGCTCCGGACCACCTCGCGGTCCACCTCGTAGTTGTCGGTGCCCTTCAGGAAGGCGTCATACACCCTGGCGATACTGGGTTTGGTCGGGTCGACGTACGACGGAGTACCGGACATGAAGCCTCACAGACAGTCTCGACAGGACCAGTCGGTCAGCGGCCTCGCAGTCCGCGGAGCCCGCCGACTGCGCAGGAGACCGGTGGCGAGGCAGACCTCACCCGTCCACGCGACGGCGATGCGGCGTCGAAGCCGCAGCCATCCTTCCGTCCCGGGATACGGCTCCGCGCGTGACATGCCGCCCCGAAGGAGTGACGCCGGCACTCATCGCCGTACCGGTGGGAACGCGAGGCCCGTCGGGGTGTTGAGGCCGGTCGAGGGGACGGTGGTCTGACCGCCGCCGGTCTCCCGGACGCGCACCACCCGGTTGTGGAAGCCGTCAGCGATGTACAGGCCTCCGCAGCCGTCGAGTGCGAGGCCCAGCGGATCGGCGAGGTCGTCGGTGGGCACCGTCGTCTGGCGCCCGCCGTCGGCCGCCACCTTCACCACACGGTTGTTGCCGCTGTCGGCGACGAACAGGTCCCCGGCGGAGTTCAGGGCGAGCCCCGTGGGCTGGGAGAGGCCCACGGTGGGCACGGTGGACTGGCCGCTGCCGTCGGCGGCCACTCTGACCACCCGGTCGTTCACGAAGTCGGCGATGTAGAGGTTCCCCGCGGCATCGAGAGCGAGCCCCCAGGGGTGCAGCAGGCCGGAGGTCGGGACGGTCGTCTGCCCGCCACCGGAGGCCGCGATCCTCACGATCCTGTCGTTGAAGCTGTCGGCGACGAACAGGTCCCCGTCACGGGCGACGGCGAGTCCGAGGGGCCGCGAGAGCCCCTCGGTCGGGACGGTGGACTGGCCGCCGCCGGCAGCCGCCAGGACGACCACGCGGTTGTTCCCCGTGTCCGACACGTAGAGGCGTCCGTCGGCGTCCCACGCCATGCCGGTCGGGCGTACGAGGCCCTCGAAGGGCACGGTGGTCTGGGCGCCGCCGCCCGTGGGCAGGACGACCACCCGGTTGTTGCCGTAGTCGGACACGTACAGGCTCGTCGGCTCATGGGGCCGTCCCGGCCCGGTCCCGGTCGCGCCCGCCGCCCCGACGGGGAGCGCGCACAGGGCCAGGAGGCCGGCCGCCGCGGCCAGCCGGCGGCCCCATCGGCGTGCCGCGGGGCGTTCGGCGGGCCGCGCGGTCACCGCGTCGGAACCGACCGTCGTACGTCTCATCGCTCACCCACCGCATCCCGGCGGCCGGCCCTGTGCCGTGCCTCCGCCGACCATAGGGACCGGCACCGGCCGCCGGCGGGACCACGCCGCTCCCCCGCCTCCGCGCCACTCCAATGCGCGGACTCCCCGAGCCTCGCCGGCCTGCACGCGGAGGCCGTACGCGCACCCCTGGGCCTTCCGCGGGGGGACTGGGGCAGCGGTGTCCCTGCGACCCCCCGTGTCGTTGTGACGGGCATGAGCTGCTCTCCACTGCTGCACGGCCGCCGTCCGGTTCCCTCGCCTCCCCCGCCCTCACGGACGGCGGACGGCGAGGGGAGGGGCGGAGGCCGCGGGCCCCGGGTCGGGGCGGTGGCCGCATGACGCGTGTCGTCGCCGACATCTCGGTCTCCCTCGACGGCTTCGTCACGGGTCCCGGCCCGGGGCCGGACACCGGTCTGGGCACGGGTGGCGACGCCCTGCACACCTGGGCCTTCTCCGACGACCCCGACGACCGGCGCGTCCTCGCGGAAGGGACCGCCCGCTCCGGCGCCGTCGTTCTCGGGCGTCGACTCTTCGACGTGGTCGACGGGCCGCACGGCTGGGACGACACGATCGGTTACGGGGCTCGCGAGGTCGCCAAACCGGCCTTCGTGGTGGTGACGAGCACGCCGCCCGCGACGGTCCGGCTCGGCGACCTGGACTGGACCTTCGTCACCACCGGTCTGACCGATGCCGTCGCCGTCGCGCGCGAGCGCGCCGAGGCCGCGTCGGCGGCCTCGGGCCGCGAGCTCGATGTCGTCCTGATGGGAGGAGGGGCCACGGTCGGTTCCGCCCTGGAGGCGGGGCTCGTCGACGTACTGGTGCTGCACCTGGCCCCGGTCGTGCTCGGCGCCGGCACGCCGCTGTTCACGGGTGGCGCGCCCCGGACGCTGACGCAGCGGAGCGTCACGGTGACCTCGACGGCGACGCACCTGACGTACGACGTTCCCTGACGGTGCGACGGGGCGCAGACTCGCTCCAACCCTCTTGACGGCCCATTAACTTACTTCTTAAATCATGGGGGAAACAAAGGAGTCGCGCCTTCCCCGGAGCTGTGACATGTCATGAGCATGCTTACCTGGATCCCCCGCTCGATCCGCTCGGAGCGAGCTCGCACCAGGCCTCGGGAACGCCCGGCCCTCCCCCCACACCACTGACGGAAGAGAGAGCATGCACTCCTCCCGCCCACCCCGCCGCCGTCTCGGCAAGGCCCTTTCGGGCCTGGCCTGCGCCGCGCTGCTGCTCGGCGTCGCCGCCACCGCTCCCGCACCCGCCGTCGAGGCCGACACCCACGTCGCCCCCGCCGCGCAGGCCGCCGCCGTCACCTTCGACGAGGACTTCGACGGCCCCGCCGGCTCCGCCGTCAACGCCGGCCGCTGGCAGATCGAGACGGGCGACAACGTCAGCAACCACGAGCGGCAGTACTACACCGCGGGTGCCGCCAACGCCGCCCTCGACGGGCAGGGCCACCTGGTCATCACCGCGCGGCGCGAGAACCCCGGCAACTACTCATGCTGGTACGGGCGTTGCGAGTACACCTCGGCCCGCCTCAACACCTCCGGCAAGTTCACCGCCCAGTACGGGCGGGTCGAGGCGCGGATGAAGGTGCCCCGCGGCCAGGGCATGTGGCCCGCGTTCTGGATGCTCGGGAACGACATAGGCCAGGTCGGCTGGCCCAATTCGGGCGAGATCGACGTCATGGAGAACGTCGGCTTCGAGCCCTCCACCGTCCACGGCACCCTGCACGGTCCGGGCTACTCGGGTTCCGGCGGCATCGGCGCCGGCTACACGCTGCCCGGCGGGCAGGCCTTCGCCGACGCGTTCCACACCTTCGCCGTCGACTGGGCGCCCGACCGGATCACCTGGTCCGTGGACGGGACCGTGTACCAGACCCGTACGCCCGCCGACCTGGGCGGCCGCACCTGGGCCTTCAACAAGCCGTTCTTCCTGATCCTCAACCTGGCCGTCGGCGGCTACTGGCCCGGCGACCCGGACGGCTCGACCGCCTTCCCGCAGCAACTCGTCGTCGACCACGTCCGTGTCACCACCGGGGACGCCCCCGGCACGGGTGCCCGGATCACGGGCATCGGTGGCAAGTGCGTGGACGTCGCGGCGGCGAACACGGCCAACGGCACCCCCATCCAGCTCTACGACTGCAACGGCACCGCCGCCCAGCAGTGGACGGTCGGCTCGGACGGCACGATCCGCGCGCTCGGCAAGTGCCTCGACGCGACCTCCGGGGGTACGGCGGACGGGACCCTCGTGCAGCTGTGGGACTGCAACGGCACGGGGGCTCAGCGCTGGGCCGTCAGCGGAGCACGGGACATCGTGAACATCCAGGCGAACAAGTGCCTGGACGCGACCGGCAACAGCTCGGCGAACGGCACCCGGCTCCAGTTGTGGACGTGCAGCGGCGGCACGAACCAGAAGTGGACGGTCGGCTGACCGGAGGGCCGCGCTGCTCGCCTCCGTACTCGGTGGGCCCCGGCCCGCCTCGGCGGCCACCGCGCCGGGGTTCCTGGACCCGGCCGAGATGCCACCGGACGAGTTCTCCGCCTGGTACTGGTCCTCCTTCCCGTCCGAGGGCTACTACGAGCCCCTGTGCGCGGACACCCTGGAAGTGCCCGGGCAGGACGTGTGGAGCGCCCAGTACTCCACTCCGGAGACCGGCTCCGGGGCGCAGGTGTCGGTGGTCCTGCCGTCCGAAGCCGAGGCGGCGCGGTTCGCCGCCAGCTGATCGCGGTGGGGCGACGGCGACACCGTGACGCTGGTGACGTATCTCCACCCGCCACTGTCCCACCAGCCCCATGCTCACTCGCCGTGGGCGACCTCACCAGCGAGCACGTTACTTCTCCGCGCGCGAGGAAGAAGAACCCGGCGGTCCGTACACACCGGCCAGCTCGACCGCCAGGCGCGCGAGCCGCTCCCTCGCCTCCGGCGGGTCCAGCACCTCGACGCGTGCCCCCAGCCCGGCCAGCTGTGTCGCGATGACCTCCGGCGTCGGCCCGTCGACCCGTATCTCCGTCCACCCGTCGGGGAGCTTCGGGCCGACGTGCAGGCGCCCGTCGAACAGCCTCTCCAGGATGGCCATGGCGCCTGGCTCGGCCCGGGCACGGACCGTCGCCGCGTACAGCCGCTCCTCCAAGCGCGCGGCGAACGAACGCCAGACCGTGGGTAGGTCGAAGCCGTGCGGCCGTACGACGGGTTCGCCGGTTGCCTCGACCGAGGCGACCCGGCTGAGCCGGAAGGTCCGCAAGCCGCGCTCCGTCTCGGCGACGAGGTAGTCGTGACCCGCCTTGGCCACGAGCCCGAGCGGATGGACGGTCCGCACGCCGACGGGCTTGCCGGGTCCGGCGTACCCGAGCCGCACCTGGATGCCGTCCACGACGGCCCGCCGGAGCGCGTCGAGGTGCGGCGCGGTGGCGGTGACGTCGGCGCGCGACCAGTGCGTGCCGTCGGTATGGCCGGCCCGCGACGCGGCCTCGGCGCCCGAACGCAGGGGTGCGGGCAGGGCACGCACCAACTTGCGCAGAACCGTGCGGAGTTCGGGTGTGGTCGACGAAGGGCCGGCGAGCAGGAACAGGGCCCGGATCTCCTCGGCGGTCAGCCCGGTGAGGTCCGTACGTGCGCCGCCGACCAGCGACCAGCCGCCGCCGCGGCCGCGCTGCGAGTAGACGGGGATGCCCGCGGTGGACAGGGCCTCCAGGTCGCGGCGTGCGGTCCGCGGCGACACTTCGAGTTCGGCGGCGACTTCGGCGACGGTCACACGGGTGCGTGTTTGGAGGAACAACAGGGTTGCCACCAGACGATCGGCTCTCATGCCGGCGATTCTCTTCGGGAAATAGGTCAGGAGATGACCTGTTCGGCTTCCAGGATGGGGGCATGACGCACACCGAGAACACCGCACCGTCCACTGTCGCCCCTCACGTCGGCGACGACCCTCGCCAGGCCCTGCTGAAGGCCGTCGCACTGGCCGGTCGTACCGTCGCCGCGGTCCGTCCCGAGCAGCTCGACGAGCCCACGCCCTGCACCGAGTTCACCGTCCGGCGACTGGCCGGGCATCTCGTCGCCGTCCTGCGCCGGATCGCCCTCGCCGGGCGCGGCGGCGACGTGGCGAGTCTCCCCACGGTCGCCGACGACCTCGCGGACGCCGCCTGGCAGGAGGCGTGGGACGCCGCGGTGCGGGAGGTCGAGGCGGCGTGGGCGGATCCCGCGATCCTGGGCCGGACGCTGACCCTGCCGTTCGGCAGCCTTCCGGGTGCCGCCGCGGCAGCCGTCTGGACGTCGGAGTTCACCGTGCACACCTGGGACGTGGCCACCGCGACCGGCCAACTCCCGGACTGGGACCCCGAGCTCGTGGCGATCTCGTACGCCGCCATGACGCGCGGCCTGCCCGCCGGACCGCGTGACGGCGCGCCGTTCGAGGCCGCGGTGGACGTCGACGCGGACGCGCCGGCCATCGACCGCCTCGTGGCGTGGTGCGGACGCAAGCCGTAACCAGCATCCGAAGCGGGGAGGGCGGCCCTGGCCGGGGTCGCCCTCCCGGTACGTTCGGGCAGGACGACGCCACGGCCCGGTGGCCGGCGGCGACGCGGACGGTGTGGCTCCGGCAGCGGCGGTCAGGGCACGGCGGGCGCGGGCACGGACAGGCCGGGCGTCATCAACAGGCGCGGACGGCTCGCCCGACTGCGCGGGGACGGGCGCCGCCGTCATCGGCGCAAGGAACGCCGTCCGCCCGCGGGGCGGCGGCCAGCCGGCTCACGAGCGCGCGTCGGCCGGGGTCTTGTCGCTGGGTGCGTGGTCAGTGGCGTCGTGGGTGCCAGTTCAGCAGGTGGCGGGCCTTGGTCTGGTTCCACAGCCCGGCTTGATCGGTTCCGGTGATGTGGAAGGCGTCGAACCCGTTGCGGTGTTCGAGGGCGGCCAGCACCGCGCTTGCCAGGTCGTCGGCCGCCAGGGCCTGGACCCGCACACCGTCCGCGGTATGGGTCCTGGGCGGTTGGCCGGGCAGTGCCCAGGCGGGCCAGGCCTGGTTGGTGGTCGGCCAGGCGAGGCGCAGCACGGTCACCGACATGTCCCACTGGCGGGTGGCGGCGTGGCAGACCTGTTCGGCCAGGCGTTTGGTCAGCCCGTACAGGTCGGTGGCGTCCGGCGGGACGGACTCGTCGAGGTGGCGTGCGGCGAAGTCGCGGTAGACGGAGAGGCTGGACAGGTGCACGGCGTGGGGGACGCCGGCCTGGTGGGCGGCGGCCAGGGCGAGGTGGACGGAGGTGACGTTGGTGTCGAAGGCGTTCGCCGCGTCAGCCAGTTGGTCGCCGGTGGGGTTGGTGAGGGCGGTGTGCAGGATGACGTCGGTACCGTCCATGGCAGCGGTGAGCGCGGCCGGATCGGTGGCGGATCCGGTGAGGTGGGTGTGGGCGCCGGTGCTGGGGCGCGGGTCGAGGACGGTGACCTCGTGCCGGGCGGTGAGGGCAGGCAGGATCAGTCCGGCGACGTAGCCGCTGCCCCCGATCACCAGGACGCGCATGCGGTCACGCTAGCAGGGCACCGCGGGCCTTGGGAGCCAAGTGTTCTTCGAGCTACTTCGAGCCGCCGAAGTCTTCCCTCGCTGTCGGTTTCACGGTGGAGTGTGTCGCGAGCTCGCGGGTTCGGCGGCCCGCTGATCGCTCAGCGGGCCGCTCGGTGGGTCAGGTGTCCGGGGATGCCGGGTCAGGCCGGTCCGGGGTCAGAAGCATGGGGTGTTGCCCCATGAGACGTATCCGGAGAGGTAGACCCTGCTGTAGGCGCACTTGCGTTTGCTGATGGCCTGGCGCGCGTTCCACGCTCCGGCGTAGACGGCGCCCGCGACCAGCCAGCCCCACGGAGGCGGGATGAGGAATCTGATCCAGTACGTGGAGAGGGTGCTCAGCATGATGGAGAACGTGAAGTCGCGGTCCCATCGGATGCCGACGCTGTACCAGTTGCCGCAGCACAGCCGCACCCGCCACAGGCCGGTGAGGTCCTGGTTGGTGACGGGGTTCTGGTCGGCGTAGTCGTAGGCGTTGGCGCTTCCGTAGCGGACCGGGTCGGTGCTCTGGAAGCGGCCGGTGGCCGGGTTGTAGACGCGGACGCCCATGAGGATGCTGCGGGTGGGGGTCTCGGAGGACCGCTGGTGGCCGCCGAGCCAGCCGTAGCGGTCCGTACCGCCGGACTTGGGGTTCCCGTACTCGTCGTAGTCCAGGACCTGGGGTGCCTGGGAGGAGTTGAGGGGCAGGGTGATGTTGATGTCGTTGTGCAGGCCGGTGAGTTCCAGTGCGACGGCGCCGGTGTCGGTGGTGACGGCGGCGAGGCTGCCCGTGGGGGCCGTCACCTGACGGCTGGTGCCGCCGGTGGTGGTGTTCTCCACGATCCAGCGGGGGTTGTCGCCGTCGGCTCCGTAGTGGTTGAGCTTGCTCGCGGTCGGGGACCAGGTGCCGGCGGTGTTGGTCTCGGTGGTCCAGCCGCGGAAGCGCAGGGCGGCGTCCAGGGTCCAGGTCTGCCGGTTGTTGCCGGCGGTCTGCTGCTGGGCGAGGTCGTTGGTGTAGTAGGCGGTGGTGGCGCCGGGCTGCGCGGTGGTGCGGCCGAGGGCGTCGTAGGTGTATCCGGTGTCGGTGAGCCGATCGCCCGAGTCGTAGGTGTGGGTGGCGGTGGTGGCTCCGGAGGTCGTGCAGGGCGCCCCGGGTGCGGCCTTGGTGGTTCCCTGGGCCGTGCGGTTGGTGTTCTTGTCGAAGGTGTAGGTGCGGGTCGTGCACACCCCGTTGGCGCTGTCGGCGACCTGCGTCAGGCGGCCGATCGCGTCGTAGGTGTACGCCTGGTTGGACGCCTGACCGGGGGTGCCGGTGTGGGCGGCCCATCCACCGTGCGTGGTGACGGCGACGCTGTCGTTCATGACGGTGACGTTGTCGGTGTCCCGGGTGTAGGTGCGTGCGGTGAGGTTGCCGGCGGTGTCCTTGGTCTGCCGCATGGTGTAGCCCCCGGGGAGGCCGCCGCTGACGGGGGCGCCGTCGGCGTCGTAGCGGGCGGTGAGGACGCCGGCCGCGGAGTCGTCGGTCGAGGTGAGCAGGCCGCGCGGGTCGATCCCGGTGTCGTAGGTGTAGGTGGTGGTGGACGGCGCGGTGTCGGTGACCTTGGTCGGCCGGTTCAGCGCGTCGTACTGGGTGGTGGTCACGCCGCCGTCGGCGTCGGTGTAGGAGGTCAGGCGGCCGAGCCGGTCGTACGCCTTGGTGATCGTGCCCGCGGTGGGCGAGCCGCTGGTGGTGGGCAGGCCGGTCGCCGGGTCGTAGCCGGTGGTGGTGGCCGGGGTGGTGGTGCCGAGGCCGCCGGTGACGGTGACGGTGGTGGGCCTGGCGGCCGCGTCGTGGCCGGTGGTCGTGGTGCGGGTGACGCCGTTGGCGGCCTCCGTCACCTTGGTGACCTGGCCGAGGAGTCCGTACTCGTTGGTCTTGGTGGCCAGTTGGGTCGGGTTCGCGCCGCCGCCGGTGACGTTTGCGGCGGGTCCGACGGTGCAGACGAGGTCGGCCCATTCGGGCCTGCCGCCGCACGGGCCGGTGCCGTCGCCGCTGTAGTACGTGGTCACGGTGGCGCCCGCGTCCGTGCCGTTGGAGGCGGGCAGGGTGGTCCTGGTGACTCGGCCTTGGGCGTCGTAGGAGGTGGTCTTGGTGAGGTTGAGGCCGCCGGGGTCCTGGGTGACGCTGGTGGCGAGGCCCTTGGTCCAGTCGTAGCCGGTGGCGGTCACGCGGGTGTCCGCGAGCAGTGCCGTGTTCACGCGTGGCTGTGCGCCGACGCTGGTCTTGGTGATCTCGTCGCGGGACACGGCGGTGCCGTCGGTCGGGCGGCCGGTGTCGAACTCGTTGACCGTGCGGGTCCGGGCCGCGATGGCGGTACCCGCCGCCGCCACGGTGGTGGAGCCGTCGACGAGGTCGCCGGCCAGGGTGATCGTGTGGAGCGGGCCGCGGACCTCCAGTTCACGGGTGCCTTGCGGGCTGTACCTGCGCTGCGTCGACAGCTGCAGCGCGCGCTCGGCGGTCGAGAGTCCGCTGATGCCCAGCGCGTTGAGCGTGGCCGCCGCGCCCGGCGCGCTGCCGAGGGCCAGCTCCCGGTTGCCGGCGGTGAGCTCCCGCACGAGGTGGCCGGTGCGGTCGTACTCGGTGGTGGTGATGCCTCCGCCGGGTCGGACGGTGTTCACCGGCCGGCCGGAGGCGTCGAGGTAGGTGGTCGTCGCGCGTCCGTAGGAGCCGGCGGCGAGCTGCGGGCCGTTGCTGGACGCCGGGATCTGATCGGCCGGGAAGACCGCGGTGGCGTCGGTGGCGAGGTCGGTCTGGCCCCAGCCCGCGACCGCCGCGGCGCCGAGGTTCTGCGGGGCGGAGGCGCCGGTGACCGGGACGCCGTAGACGAGGGTGGTCGTCGCGGTGCCGTCGGTCTGGTCGGTGCTGCCGGCGGCGAGCGTCGGGCGGGCCAGGGACAGCAGCATGCCGTCACCGGCCGTCGCCGACCCGCCGGCCTGCCCGTAGGTGAACGTCCACGGGAGCTGGCCCGCCGGGGTGAGCTGGGTGACCCGGCCGGCGGCGTCGTAGGCGTAGGCGGTCTTCAGCGCGGGGCTGATGCGCGGATCCCACACCTCGCGCAGGCGTCCAGCGCTGTCGTAGGCGTACCGGGACACTTCGGTCGCGGTCGACGCGGCGGCTCCCGGCGCGGTGGCCCAGAGCCGGATCGTCCGGACCTGGCCCGTGTGGTCGCCGAGCGTCGAGGCGGTCGCGGTGGTGGTGTCGGCGTAGACGAACTCCAGGATCCTGCAGCCGCGGGCCGCCTGGTTCGCCTCGCAGGCGGCGAGGGTGACCGCGCTGCTGGCCGTGATGATCCTCTTGGGGCGGGCCAGCGTCTTGTTGTCGGATGTGGTGACGGTCTCGGAGATCACCTCGGTCGTCGAGTTGGTCAGGCCGTTCGACAGCGAGGTGGTCACGGTCCACACGGTCGCCGCCGGGGAGGCCTTGGCGAACGTGGTGACGGAGCCGGCGTTGTCGGTGAGCGTGAAGACGCCGGTGAAGGAGCCGGTGAGGGTGAGGTGTTCCGCGCCGGGTTCGGGGACCCATCCCGTGCCGGCGGTGTTGGCGGTGAATCCGATGGTGGTGCCGTCGTTCTTCACCAGGTCGAGCGAGGTGTCCGACGTCTGGCGTACGGCGGTGTGGTCGGGGTTGGTCTTGGCCGCCTGGACTCCGGAGACCCACTCCTTGCCGAAGATGGGTGCCTGACCGTCCTGCCGCGCGCCGGCGTCCGGGGTACGCGAGTTCGCGCTGCGGGTCACCGTCATGTCGAACGCCGAGGCGTCGTTGCCGCCCAGGTTGTAGCTGCCCGTCAGCAGGTTGACGGTGCCGGGGCCGACGCCCGTCGAGGCCGCGCCGTCCGCGGTGCGGTCCACGACGACGCGCAGGGCGTCCGCGCTGCCGTTGCCGCCGGGACCCGTGAAGTCGGCCTTGATCTGGACGGCGCCGTCCGGGTCGGCGGTGCTGGTGGCGTTCCACACCAGCTGCGGGCTCGTGCCGTCGGTGAGGGCGACCGGCCATGTGGACAGCGGCTGGCCCGCGCGGGTGACGTGGCCGGGCGGGATCGGCGCCCAGGGGTCCGCGTCGGAGCGGCGCCACGCGAAGGTGACCTTGTCGTACTTGGAGGCGTCGGCCTCCGCGGCGAGCGGGAGGCGGGCCGGTGTGCGCTGCCCCTCGACGACGGAGGTGATGCCGCCGGCGCCGACGTGGAAGACGTACGGGACCGGTTCGGACTTGTTGTCGGCCTTGTCGACGCTGCGGACCTGCAGGGTGTTGGTGCCGCCCTTGTCGGGGGTGACCTGGAGCGTGACCGGGGTGGTGGCTCCGTTGGTGGCGACCTTGGTCCAGGTCGTGCCGTCCAGGGACCACTCGATCCACTCGTGGTCGGCGGACGGCGGGGTGACGGTGAACGCGCCGGTCTGACCGACGCCCTTCACCCAGCCGGACGACGGGTAGTCCGTCGAGGCCACCGACGCGGGCGCGGACGGGGCCGTGGTGTCGACGGTGAACGTCCGCCACGCCGACCAGTCCACGTTGTAGTGGGTGCCGTCGTACGGGTTGGTGCGGAACCGGTAGGTCCTGCCGTTCTGCAGCAGTCCGGCCGGCACGGTCACCGAGACCGGCTGTCCGCTGGGCGCGTACGGGGAGACCAGCAGGTTGCCGATCTGTGTGTCCATGGCACCGTCGAAGATCTGGAAGGTGCCGTTGATCTGGTCGTTGTCGGTGTCGGAGAACGTGTCGCGCAGGTTCGGCGTCAGCGTGTTGACGACGTAGCCGCTGCCGTTGGCGAAGAACGGCGGCCCGGCCTGGAGGTCGGTGCCCGTCTTCGGGCGGTAGTTGTAGGTCACCGACAGCTTGGGGATCTGTGTAGCGGCGGCGTTGCCGGAGTAGAACCGCTTCCACGCCAGGGTGTTGGCCTCGTCGGTCGCGCGGATGCCCAGCCCCTGTCGGGCCACCGTGGTCTGCCCCGCCCAGTACTGGAGCAGCGTGGTGACGTCGGCGTTGACGTACCCGCCGTTGGAGCAGTTCTGCCCCTTGGTCTCGGTCGAGGTGCCGTACCTCTGGTACCAGGTCGGCTGCGCGGTCCACACGGTGCCGGTGTTCGCGGTGCCGGTGTCCCACACCTCCCAGGACGTGGGCCTGGTGCAGTCCCAGGAGTGGTAGTTGAAGAGCGACAGCGTCGCCTTGGAGACCAGGGCGTCCTTGATCGGCGCCATGTCCCAGGTGATGAACGAGCGCGCCACCCGGGGTTTGGTGTTCGGGCCGGGATCCGCGTAGTCGCCCGGCCAGCCGATCTTCAGGTCGGTGGTGTTGGACTGGTCGGCGGTGTCGCCCTGCTGGACGAAGGTGTCGAAGACGTCCGACAGGACGCCGTCCGACGGGTCGACCGTGACCGGGTACTTCGTGGCCGGGTCCGCCAGGAATCCGGCGTTCGGCGTCAGTCGCAGCTCGATGTCGTCACCGAGCTGCACCACCTTCAGTCCCACCGGCGCCTTGTGGGTGTGCTCCAGCGACCGGCCGTCGACGGCGGCGTCCCACATCACCGGAGCGGGCATGGTGGACAGCTTGCGACCGGTCGCCTTCTCGGTGAACAGGACGGATCCGTAGCGTTGTTGACGTGCCGCGACTCCAGGGGCCTTGATCGGCAGCGTGAACGCGGCCGTTCCCGCGGGCCGCTTCCTGAGCACCAGGGACTGCTCGTATCCGGTGCGGGTCGCGTCGACCACCAGGTCGGCGGACGGCAGGACGTTACGGTACGTGGCCCGGGCGCCGTCGACGGTCGGGGCCGGCAGGCCGCCCTTCCACTGCAAGGACATGCTCTTGGCGCCCGCCGACAACGACAGGAGTTCCTGCGCGGGGGCCTGGGAGGCAGCCGTGAACGAGGGTGCCGCCGTTCCCTTCGCCCCGGACAGGCTGAGGCCGCGCGGGTGCGCCTGGGACGCGATCGTGCCGTCCGGACGCGGGGCGAACGCGACGTTCACGTCGACCCAGTCCGCGCCCCGCCGGAACCGGATCGGCCCCGCGGCCGTCTCCGTGGTGAGTGTCCCGTCCGGGTTCGCCCACGTCGTGGACGTCGTCGTGCGTGCGCCCAGGATCTCGACCCGGCGGCCCCACAGCTTCGCCGCGAGCCGTGCGGAGGCCAGGTCGTGGACGGGTGCGCCCGGCTTGGGCGCCTCGGCGTGCGGATTCGGGCGTACGGGCGCGGCGAACGCCGACTCGGAACCGGCCAGCAGCGTGACCGCCAGCGTGCCGGCCATCACGGCTGACGTCAGGCGCCGCGCACCGGGCAGCGGTGGTCTGTCGCGGAGTCGCGGCCCCTGCGCGGACCGGAATGAGCGTGCGGACATGTCTCTCCCTCCTTGGTGTCGGCCGTCAGAACGGGAACCACTGCGTGCACCAGGAACGGCCGTCGGCGTTCAGGTAGACGCACGCCTGAACCTGCTTGTAGGAGGGGTCGTAGTACATCCCGGACCAGGTGGCGATCGTGTTGGTGCCCGCGGACGTGGTCCAGTCGCTCTGTCCCAGCTCACGCGGTCCCAGACCGCCTTCGAAGCCGCCGCCGCCGTAGTTCCGGCGGTTCACGTACACGTGGCCGCCGCCGCTGCCCGTCGCATAGGTCGCGCGTGCCCAGGCGTACCGGTCCCCGTCCGTCGTACCCAGGCGCAGGGAGAGCCCTCCGAAGGGGTGGGGGATGTCGAACTGGCTGCCCGGGCCGCTCTGCCAGGTCTGGATGTTCGGGTTGTGGTCGTCGCAGCCGAACCCCGCGCACGCGGTGGCTGTGGCGGATGCCTCTCCGGCCAGCCCCACCGACGTGCCGAAGGTGAGGAACAGGGCCGCCGCCATCGAGGCGAGGCGGCGAGCGCGTGCCCCACGCCGCAACGGCGTCGCGTCCATGGGCTGCTGGGTCGTCTTGCCGTTCAAGTGAGTTCTCCCTGCCGTGACATCTCCGAGCCGCCGTCCACACCACCCCCGTGGATCCGGTGTGGACGGCGGCCTGCCCGTGCTGCGAAGAGGGTGGCGGCATGCAGGGTTGTCCTGACCGACACGCTGTCATCACCGCAGGTCAGGGCCGTCGTACGAGTGGACAATGTCTTGTCCGGGGACAACGGCGGGCGCCGGGCAGGCGACTCAGGGGCGCCACAGCATCCACGGATCGTCCGCGCAGGACGCCTGGAGCGCCTGCTCCAGGTCGGCGGCACCGGGGCGGATCGCAACGCACTTGCCGCTGTTGCGGTTGACCAGCTGCCACGCGCGGTGCGACGGGCGGTAACGGAAGGACCAGAACTGATCGGGAAAGAGCCCCGCCTCGTCGCCGCACGGGTACTGGGTGATGATCGCGTCGTCCGTCGTCCGCGCCGCGTCGACCGAAAGGCACAGGCCGCTGAACCGGTTGCGCACCGAGTACACCGTCCCCGCTCGCCCGGTCTTCTCCGGCGTCAGCTTCCAGAACTGCTCCGCGTCCGGGGCACATGTGGTCTGCACCATTCCCGCCGCGGGAATGTCGCTGTTCCGAGGCCCGGACAGGCACATACGGCTGGCCATGCCCGTCAGGCGGAACAGGCCGCCCGGCAGCGGAGGCGCGGCAGGCCGTCCCGCGCCACCATGGCCTGCGGTGGCCGAGGGCGATGCTTCTGAGGTGGGGCGCGCCGAAGCACCGCCTGAGGGCGGGGCCGCCGAGTTGGTCCGCCGCGGCTTGAGGGGCCCCGCGGGAGAGGCGCTCTGGTAGGTGGGCGACGCGGATCCGGCCCTCGGCGTCGCGGCGGCCGGCGAGCCACCGCCCGCGCCACTCGAAGGGAGCATGCCCGGGGACGGCATCACCATCGTGACGCTCACGCTGGGCGGCACATCACCGGCCACGCCCGCGGCGGGCGCCCGCCCACCCGCGATCACCACACCCGCCGCTGCGGACATCAGAGCCAGGCACAACGCACCTGCCGCGTAAAGTCCCCCCGACCGGCTCGCCTTCGAGCCCTCGCCGCCCAGCGCGAGGAGACTCCGCCGCATGCCGCCCGCGTCGCCGTTCGGCGGCACGGCCCAGGGAGCCAGTTCGCCGGCGTACGGGCCGAGCGCCTGCCCGCTGATCCGCCACTGGAGCACGAGCACCTCATCCCCGTGGTGCTGGAGAAGGCACCAGAGCCGCGCGAGCGCGAGGACGTGCTCCGGGTCCGCGGCCGCCTCCCCTCGCACCGCTCCCGGCTCGATCTCGTTGGCCAGACGAAAGGCCGCGACCTGCACCTCCCGCACGGCCGCGAGACGGACCAGAGCGTCTTCCGCCCGGACAACGGCTGTGGACCTCACCACGGCGCCGACCAGGGGACCCGGACTCCTGTCCGCGCTCCCCGACTCGTCGACGCCGGCCACGGCTCCCCCACCGGACCCCGCGGCCAGGAACGGCCCCTGGAGGAGCCGAATGATGGTGAGCAGTACGTCGACGAGCACAGCGGCATCGGCCGCCGTCGCCTCGGCGCGCCGGAGCGCCTCGCCCGGAGACACCGCCGGATCCATCACGGCCTGCGCGGTGAGTACCGCGTCATGCAGCACCCGGGCGCGCTCCAGCATGGCCGCACGCCCCCGCGCATCCCGGAATCGGTCGCGTACGACCGCGTTGAGCCTGCCCAGCGGCGTGATGCGGGCACCCGACCGGTACTCGCTCCAGAGCGTCCGCCCTCCGCCGAAACGATCCGCCAGTTCTCGTACGGTGAGATGCGCGGTGATGTCCCGTAAGAATCCGGCGAGTTCGTCCGCCGCCGGATTGGCTCCCCTCACCGGGCCTTGCCGCCGTCCCGTCCTTGCCATGGTGCAACCCCCTCGGATCATGCCCTCAGCCGGATCGACCAGAGACAACCGGCCCGCGTCGGCACCCGTCCAGCGACCTCGGACGAATTGACGGAATTACGCGAATGTGGCGTGATCACATCAGTGGGGCGGCGGCTACACAGTGCACTACGCGCACTCGGCACGAAACTGCCCGGCCGGCAGCAGCGCGTACCGCTGCTGCCGGACCGGACGGCTCGCACGGCAGGGCGGCCGTCGCCCGCCGGGCACGCGTGGTTCAGATGCCTGTCGACAGCGGGACGGTGATCTGCTTCAGCCAGGAACCGGCCGCGAAGTCCCGCGCCTTGACGACGACCCGGTCGTGGAAGACCTCGACCTGGAGGCCCTGGTTGAAGGTGCCGGGGACGGACACCTCCCCGCCTTTGCCGTCGTCCGTGTAACCCGTCTGCACCGCGCCGGTGTTGATGACGGAGAAGCCGTCCAGGTTCGCGGTGCCGGGCACGACCCTGCGGACGTACCAGTCCGAGAGGGCGAGGTCCCAGTGGGTGTGGCCGCAGAAGAGGAAGACGTCGCGGTGTCGGCCCAGGATGCCGAGGAGCCGGTCCGACTGGAGGTAGTCGCGCGAGTAGAGCTGGTTGTGGCTGCCGGAGACGGTGTTGGGGAGCGGGTGGTGCGTCACGACCATCACGGGCTTGCGGCGGCGCGCCCAGTGCGCGAGGCGCTGCTCCAGCCAGGTGAACTGCGCCTCGCTGATCCACACTTCGTCCCACAGTTTGGGGTCGTGGTAGTGCATGTACTTCTCGGTGCCGAGGCTGAGGACCGGGATGCCGCCGAAGGAGTGCTCCGCGTACACCGTGTTGCGGCCGGCGAAGGTGTAGAAGCTCTTGAAGAGTGAGTCCTCGGTGGTGCCGTTGGGCCAGGTGGCCTGGGCGAGGGTCGCCGGGTCGAGCCACTTGGGGACGTAGAACTCGTGGTTTCCGATGGCCCAGGCAAGCGTCTTCGGGTGGGTGTGGTGGGCGAGTTCGGCTCTGACGGCCGCGTACTCGGCGTCGTACCCGCGCGGCGTGATGTCGCCGGCGATCGCGAGGCCCGAACTCCGGGGGTTGGTCCGGTTCATGTCCTCCAACGCCACACCAAGGTCCCGGAGGTCGCCTTGGATGTCGCTGATGACGTTGAACGTGGTGAGCGGTCGCCCGGGTCCGGCGTGCGCGGGCGTCACCGCGCTCGCCGGTATCTGGGAGGCGGCGACCGCGCCCACCGCGCCGGTCGCGACGGTGAGCAGAGATCTGCGATCCACGGGGAGTTTCCTTCCGACGGGCGGCGGCCGCCGACGGGCGCCCGTCCTGGCGCGCCCGGCCGCTCAGCCCCCGCACACGCTCCCGGGGCCACCGCTCTTTGAACTAGACCCGTTATGGATACGCAACTTGATCGACCCGCTGCCCGCTCCGAGGTGTCTGCCGCATGAACGCGTCTCGACCCGGGAGGGCTATCCCTTGGCCGGCTCGGCGCCCGGCCGCTTGATGACCCGGTCGTTGACGTCGAGCGACTTCCAGAGGCGGCGGCCGATCCTGACCTTCATGGGTTCGCCTTCGCCGTCGGCGAGGCGGACTTCCACGAAGTGGTACAGGTTCGAGCCGTCGAGCATGCCTCGGGACTTGCTCACGACGACACCTTCCCAAGCGTCATCCTGTCCGGCTTTGCGTGAATTCATCATGGTCTGGAGTCTACGAAGACCGGCAGGGGGCCTGGCAGGTCCGGGAGTCACCTCTTGGCCATGACAAATGTCATCGCCGAGCGTTGCCCGACCGGTGTCACCCGCGTGAACCCGCGCGGGGCAGCCGGTCAGGTCGTGGGCCGGCAGCCGAAGACGCGTTCCAGCAGGAGGGAGAGGGATGCGCGCTCCTCGGCGCCGAGTCCGTCCAGGCCGTCCTGCGTGGTGCGCATCTTCGCGCGGATCGCGTCGGTGACGCGTTCACCCTCGGTGGTGAGGATGACGTTCTTGACGCGCCGGTCGGACACGTCGGCCTCGCGGCGCACCAGACCCCGCTTCTCCAGCCGGTCGATGATGCCGGTGATGTTGGAGGCGTCGCAGGTCATGGTCTCGGCCAGCGCGCGCATCGCGGCGGGTCCGCGGCGGAGCACGGTCAGCGCCTTGGCCTGGCTCGCGGTGAGGTTCTCGCTCGCCGCGGCGACGGTGAAGTCGCCGAGGTAGACGCCCCAGGACATCGAGAGCTGCTCCATGAGCCGGTCCGTGTCGACGGGCGCTTGCGCACGAGGAGCTTCTGTCATGGGACCCATTCTATCCCGAGAAACTTGACCATCTCAAATATATGGCTCTACCTTCTTCGTATTGCATGAAGTTCTCAAGCATCAAGGTTGTCAAGTAAACGCCATAAGGAGCGCCCCTGTGACCGTCACCGCGTCCCCCGCCTCCCGCGCGGCCGAGATCCTCTCCCGGCCCGTGGCCCTGAACGGCCTCACCGTCCCCAACCGCATCGTGATGGCGCCGATGACGCGCATGTTCTCCCCGGGTGGCGTGCCCGGCGAGGACGTCCGCTCGTACTACGCCCGCCGTGCCGCGGCCGGCGTGGGCCTGATCGTCACCGAGGGCACCTACGTCGGCCACGAGTCGGCGGGGCAGAGCGACCGTGTGCCGCGGTTCCACGGCGAGGAGCAGCTGGCGGGGTGGGCGAAGGTCGCCGAGGACGTGCACGCGGCGGGCGGCACGATCGTGCCGCAGCTGTGGCACATCGGCATGGTGCGCGAGCAGGGCCAGGCGCCCTTTCCCGACGCCCCGGCCATGGGCCCCTCCGGTATCCGCACCGACGGCACCGAGGGCACGGGCAAGGCGATGACCCGGAGCGACCTCGACGACGTCATCGGCGCCTTCGCCGAGGCCGCCGCGGCCGCCGAGCGCATCGGCTTCGACGGCGTCGAGCTGCACGGCGCCCACGGCTACCTCATCGACCAGTTCCTGTGGGCGGGGACGAACCGGCGCACCGACGCGTACGGCGGCGACGCCGTGGCCCGTACGAGGTTCGCCGCCGAGATCGTCGCCGCGGTCCGCGCGTCCGTCTCGCCCGGCTTCCCGGTGCTCTTCCGCTACTCGCAGTGGAAGCAGGACGCCTATGACGCCCGGCTCGCCGAGACCCCGGAGGAGCTTGAGGCGATCCTGACCCCGCTGGCCGCCGCCGGTGTCGACGCGTTCCACGCCTCCACCCGGCGTCACTGGATCCCCGAGTTCGACGGTTCGGACCTCAACCTGGCGGGCTGGACCAGGAAGCTCACCGGCCGCCCCGCCATCACCGTCGGCTCGGTCGGCCTCGACGGCGACTTCCTCCAGGCCTTCGCGGGCGAGGGCGCGCCGCTCCAGGGCATCGACGAGCTCCTCGACCGTCTGGAGCGGGACGAGTTCGACATGGTCGCCGTCGGCCGCGCGCTGCTCCAGGACCCGGAGTGGGCGGCCAAGGTCCTCGCGGGCCGGACCGACGAGCTGAAGCCGTACGACGCGGCGGCGCTCAAGACCCTGAGCTGAGGGCCGCGCCGCGGGCGCTGGTCGACCGCTGCGGCGGTGGGCCGCGCCGCCGACGCTGGTCGACCGCTGCGGCGGCCGGGAGATCGTTCCCGGCCGCCGCAGCTGCGTGTTCACGCCCCGGGTCGCCGCATCGGCGTGTTCACCCCCGGCCCTGGGCTTGCCGCCCCGGCCCTGCACGAGCTCTCCTCGCCGGCCCGGCGGTGGTGCGTCACTTCGCCAGGAAGGCGAGGAGGGCGGTGTTGACCTGCTCGGCGTGGGTGCACAGCGGACGCGGCGAAGGAACCGCCGCGGGCGGCGGTGTCCCAGCTGTTGCGGACGGCCTCCTCGCTGATGCGGGTGCCCAGGTCCGTCCGGGCGGGGCCGGCACGTGTCCGTCGGGCCTCGCGCTCGCGGCAGTTCTGCCCGTTCTGCCTGTGGTTCTGCCTGGAGGGGGAAACGGCCCGCTGCTTGGCTGGTCGGTGTGGGCAGGAGCCCGGGCCCCGGCGAGCGGCCCGGTCGCGCTCCTGAGTCGATTCCCCTGACTGGAGAGCAAGTTGAGCTTGGTGTTGACGACCGCTTCCGTGCCGGACGGGGAGAAGGTCGCCTACTGGAACGACGCGGTCAGCAGGGCGCTGGTGCCGATGACGGTCACTCCTCGGGACGAGGGGCCGTTCGACGGCCGGATCGCCTCGGGTCGGCTCGGCTACCTCCAGGTGTGCACCATGGAGGCGGACGCGGAGCGGGTCAACCGTACGCCGGCGCTGATCGCCAGGTCGTCCGAGGCCCTGGTGTCGGTCGCGGTGCAGGTCTCCGGCACGGCCACCTTCGTCCAGGACGGCAGGCGGGCCGAGGTGGCGGAGGGCGACCTCGTGGTGTGCGACACGACCCGGCCGTACTCCTTCGACTACCCGCGGCGGTTCGCGACCCACGTGTTCCAGCTGCCGCGCCGCACGCTGGGCGTGGCGGACGGCGACGTCCGGCGGGTCACCGGCAGCACCATCGGCACGGCGGACGGTGTCGGCGCGATGCTGCTGCCGTTCCTGGCGAGGCTGGCCTCGTCCGGCGCCGACGGCTACCCGCAGGCGGTCGCGAACCGCCTGGCCGGGAACGTCGTCGACCTGCTCTCCACCCTGATCGCGGAGCGCGCCCACCGGGACGGCGCGGACGCGGACGGGCGCAGCCACCTGATGCTGCGCATCCTGGAGCACATCAACCGGAACTTGGGCGACCCGGATCTGTCGCCGGAGCGCATCGCCCGGGAGCACCGGATCTCGGTCCGGTACCTGCACCGGCTGTTCGAGGGTGAGGAGACGACGGTCGGGCAGTTCGTCCGGCGGCGGCGCCTGGAGGAGTGCAGGCGCGAACTGGCCCGACGCGGCAGGACGACGCCCACCGTGTCCGCCGTCTCCCAGAGGTGGGGCTTCGTCAACCCCGCCCACTTCAGCCGGTCCTTCCGCGCCGAGTACGGCGTCTCCCCCCGTGAATGGCGCTCCCTGCGCACCGACCAGGACGCCCCCGCGGTGCGGGGTGCCGAGCCCCAAGGGGGCTGACCTCCCGCTTTCCAGCGGGTAAGGTCCCCGCTCGGAGCCGCGCCGGCCGACCTGGGCCCGCGGCGGCGCAGCCCTCGCGCCACGGGCGCCGCACCGCGTTCCGGCGCTCAGCCCGGGCCCGGTGTCCCGGGCTCCCCCTTCGCTTCAGGCCCCGACGGCAGGAGACCGTGCGTGACCGACTTCGATCCCTCGTCCGCTCGGCCGCCGGTACTGGACCGCACGACCCGCGCCTTCGTGGACCTGCACGCCTGCCCGCCGCCGGCGCACGCCCCGGACCCGGAAGAGGCCCGGCGGAGCCTCGCGCGCCTCCAGGGAATCGCCGGCGCCGATCCCCTCGACGAGGAGGGCACCACCTCCGAGTGGTTCGCCCTGCCGGGCGGCCCGACCGGTCACGTACGGGTTCAGGTGGTCCGACCGGCCGACGCCGCTGGTGAGCTCCCCGTCGTCCTCTTCCTGCACGGACTCGGCTGGGCCCTGGGCGACGCCGACACCCATCGGCGCCTGGTGCGCGCGTTCGCCCTCGGCGCGGACGCGGCTGTGGTGTTCGTCGACTACGAGCGTGCCCCGGAGGCGCGGTATCCGGTCGCCGTCGAGCAGTGCTACGCGGTCGCGCGGTGGATCTGCGCGCACGGCGGCGAGATCGGCCTGGACGGCGGCCGGATGGTCGCCGTGGGCGACTCGGCGGGCGGCAACCTGGTCGCGGCGCTGACCCTGCTCGCCAAGGAGCGCGGCGGGGTGCGTCTGCTGCGGCAGGTGCTGCTCTGTCCGGTCACCGACGCCGCCTGCGACACCCCCTCGTACCGGGAGTTCGCCCAGGGTTACTTCCTGGACCGGGCGACCATGCGCTGGTTCTGGGACCAGTACCTGCCCGACGTACGGCTGCGGAGCCAGGCCACCGCGTCACCGCTGCGGGCGTCCCTCGACGAGCTCGCCGGCCTTCCTCCGGCGCTGGTGGTCACCAGCGAGGCCGACGTGGTGCGCGACGAGGGCGAGGCGTACGCGGACCGGCTCCGGTCGGCCGGTGTGCCGGTGGTCTCCCTGCGCTATCAGGGCACGATCCACGGCTTCATGGTGCTCGATCCGCTGCGCGACACGGATGCCGCACGCGCCGCCCTCGTCCAGGTCCTCGACACCGTGCACGTCGCCCTGCACCGGCACCGGGGCTGAGCGTCCGCCCCGGTGCCGGCGTCGGCACGGCTCACGCGGCGGGGAGCGTGTCGAGGAGCCGCTGCGCGGCCCGCAGTTCCTTGTCGACGGCCGTGTCGCCGAGGGCGAGGACCTGGAGCAGGCAGGAGCGGGCCTCGGCGGTCTCGCCGAGCGCGATCAGGGCCTCCCCCAGGTCGAGAAGCTGTTCCGCCTCGCGGTGGGGCATGCCGATCCGACGCGACTGCTCCTGGGCGCGCCGATGGTGGTCGGCCGCCTCCCTCCACCTGCCCAGCGCGGCGTGGTCGAGACCGAGTGCCTGGTACGCGTGGGCCCGGAAGACCTCGGCGACGAGGCCGCTCACGGGGCAGTCGGGCGCGTCGAGGAAGTCGACGATGCTCTGGTGCCGGGTCAGGGCTTCCTCGGCGCGGCCGAGGAGGCGGAGCGCCATCCCGTAGAGGCGCATGGCCTGGGGCCACACCTCGTAGTGGTCGGCGTCCTCGGACAGTCTCACGGCGGCGAGGGCCTTGTCCGCGGCGATCCCGACCTCGCCGAGCTGCCGGTGCGCGCTCGCCGCGAGCATCAGCGCGGACGCCTGCTGGTGCACGTCCTGCGCGCGACGGGCGTGCGCCAGCGCTTCGTCGGCCCTTTCGACGCCTTCGCGGTAGCGCTGCTCGCAGGTGGTCAGGGCCCAGGAGAGGCAGTTGAGGTGGAAGGCCCGCAGGTACGGGTCGTCGAGCGCGGCGGCGGCCTCGGCGGCCAGCCGGAAGACCTCGGGCCAGTGTCCCCAGTGCACCCACAGGTCGCAGAACCACTCCATGGCGCGGGCGGTCTCGACGACCCGGGTGTGTTCACCCCGGTGAGCGGCGGCTCGCAGGGCGGCGAGCCACGAGGGGGCTTCGTTCCGGAGCCAGGTACGGGCCTGCTCGGCGCTCTCCAGCGGCACAGGGCCCTGCCGGGAGGAGGGCGGCGCGCCGGGCGCGGACCGGTACCAGCGTCCGGCGACCGCGGCCGTCTCCAGGAGCCAGGCGCGCAGCCGCTCGTCGGCGCCCTCCCGGTCGCCGGGGGCCTCCTCGCGGGACAGGCGGCCACGGGCGTACAAGCGCAGCAGGTCGTGCAGCTGATAGCGGCCGGTGAACGTGGTTTGGAGCAGGCCGGCTTCGAAGAGCTCCTCCATCACGTCCTCGGCCTGGAGGACGCCGGTCCCGGTGAGGGCGGCGCCGTACGCCGCGGTCATGTCCGGGCCCGGGACGAGGCTCAGCAGCCGCAGCATGCGGGCGGCCTGGCCGGTCAGCTGACGGTAGGACAGTTCGAAGGCCGGCTCCACGCGCATGTCGCCCGCGGCGAGCGCGCCCAGGCGGCGTTCCTCGTCGGCCAGGCGCCTGACGAGGTGGCCGACGGTCCATCCGGAGCGGACCGTCAGCCAGTTGGCCGCCACGCGCAGGGCCAGCGGCAGGCGCCCGCACAGCTCGGCCACCCGCGCCACGGCGTCGGGTTCGGCGTCCGCCCGCTCCTCGCCGAGGATCCGGCGCAGCAGGGCGACGGCCTCGTCCTGTGTCATCTCCGACAGTGCCAGGCGGTGGACCTGCTCCAGCCCGCTCAGCGGCCTGCGGCTGGTGATCAGCACCAGGCTGCGCCCGTCCGCGGGCAGCAGGGTGCGGATCTGCTCCTCATCGCGGGCGTTGTCCAGGACCAGCAGGCACGCACGGGCGGCCAGCAGCGTCCTCAGGAGCCCGGCGCGGCCCTGCCGGTCCTCCTGCGCCAGCCGGCGGTCGGGCACGCCCAGGGCCTTCAGCAGCCTCAGCCGCGCCTCGTCCGTGTCGACGGGGCCGTCCACTCCGTGCAGGTCCACCACGAAGCGGCCGTCGGGGAACCGCTCCCTCAGGTCGGCCGCCGCCTTCAGCGCCAGGGCGGTCTTCCCGCATCCCGGAGGACCCGAGACGACCCATGTGCTCCCGCCGGCCGGCGCCCCCTCCGCCGCCTCCCGCAGCAGCACCAGTTCCGCTTCCCGGCCCGTGAAGTCGCCCACCGACCGGGGCGGCATGAGCGTGCCCGCCACGGTGACCGCGCGCGCGGGACGGGCCGTGCGGGCCGCGGCCAGCAACGCCTCCCGCTCCGTTTCCGTGAGCCCCAGCCCGTCCGCGAGCGCGACCACCGTGCGTCGCTGCGGAGCCCTGCTGCGGCCCCGTTCCATGTCGCCGATGGCCCGGACACTCACGCCCGACTTCTCGGCCAGTTCCTCCCTCGTCAGTCGGCCCCGCTGCCGCAGGTCGATCAGAACGGCCCCGAACGGCTTCTCCCCGTGCACAACTCCTCTTCCTCCCCGCCCCGGAGCAAGAATACGGTGTGCCGGTTACGGCGAAACCGCAGGCCAGCGGCGCGGGCGGGCCCTCTGCCGCCGCTCATCGGGCGGGCAGTGCCTCCAGTCGCTTCCGCGCGCCGCTGACGATCTCGGCGTCGGCGACGTCGGCGAGTTCGAGGACCTCGCCGAGGCACCGGCGGGCCTCCTCGACCTCGCCCAGTTCGATCAGGGCCTCGCCCGTGCCCAGGAGCGCGCTCGCCTGCATGTGCTGCATGCCGAGGCCCCGGAACCGGTCCAGCGCGTCGCGATGCCGGTCGAGCGCCACGCTCCACTGGCCCATCTCGGCGTGGTCGAGGCCGAGCGCGTACGTCGAGTGGGCGCGCACCATGTCCGCGAGGTGCGCGCCGACCTCCTTGTCCGGTGCGTCGAGGAACGCGATGACCCGCAGGTTCTCCGTGTGCGCAGCGGCGCCGAGGCCCAGGGCGCGCAGGCAGGATCCGAGGTTGACCATGGCGCCGAGCCAGCCCTCGCGGTCGCCGACCCCCTCGTACAGGTCCACGGACGCGCGGGCCTTGTCCGCGGCTTCCCCGAGTTCGCCCAGCTTCCGGTGGGCGACCGCCGCGTGCGAGAGGGCGGAGGCCTGCTGCGGGACGTCACCGGCGAGACGCGCGCAGGCGAGTCCCGCGCCGGCCTGTTCGATGGCCTCCCGGTAGCGGTGGTCGCACACGATGAGGGCCCACGCGTGCATGTTGTGGCTGTAGGCGCGCATGCCGGGGTCGTCGAGTGCCGCGGCCGAGCGGCCGGCGAGCTCGTACAGTTCGGACCAGTGGCCCCAGAAGACCCACAGGTTGCAGAACCACTCCATGGCGTCGCCGATCTCCACGACGCGGTGGTGCTCGCCCTTCCCCGCGGCGGCGCGCAGCGCCGCGAGCCAGGACGGAGCCTCGCCCTGCAGCCAGGCGCGGGCCTCCTCGGCGTTCTCCAGGGGGACGATGCCCCGCCAGGAGGCCGGGGGCGCACCGTACTTGGGCTTGTACCAGCGGCCGGCGACCACGGACGTCTCAAGGAGCCAGCCGCGCAGCCGGTCCTCCGCCGCCCGCCGCTCCCCAGGCGGCTCCTCGCGGGTCAGTCGCCCGCGGGCGAACAGCCGCAGCAGATCGTGGAGTTGGTAGCGGCCGTCGAAGGTGGCCTGGAGCAGCCCGGCCTCGACCAGTTCCTCCATGACGTCCTCGGCCTCGAAGACGTCGGCTTCGGCCAGGCAGGCTCCGTACGCTGCGGTCATGTCGGGCCCGGGAACCAGGCTCAGCAGGCGCATCATCCGGGCGGCCGTGTCCGTCAGCTCCCGGTAGGAGAGCTCGAACGCCGCTTCCACCCGTACGTCGTCCGTGGTCAGGGCGCTCAGCCGGCGTTCCTCGTCGGAGAGACGGCCGGCGAGCCGGTCGACGGACCAGGCCGAACGGATGGCCAGCCAGTTGCCGGCCACGCGGAGGGCGAGCGGCAGGCGTCCGCACATCTCCGCCACCCTCGCCACGGCGTCGGGTTCCGCGTCCGCCCGCTCCTCGCCCAGGATCCGGCGCAGCAGCTCGACCGATTCGTCCTGGGCCATCTCCTCCAGCGCCAGCCGGTCGACGTCCTCGAGCCCGGTCAGCGGGCGCCGGCTGGTCACCAGGACGAGACTGGGGCCGCCGGCGGGCAGCAGCGGGCGCACCTGCCGCTCGTCGCGCGCGTTGTCCAGAACCACGAGGTGGCGTCCCTCGCTCAGCAGCGCCCGCAGCAGCCCCGCGTGGCCGGCCGGACCCTCCTGGCTCAGTCGACGGTCCGACACCCCGAGGGCCTTCAGCAGCTTCACCAGGGCCTCCCCCGGGTCCACGGCGCCGTCGACGCCGTGGAGGTCCACCATGAAGCGGCCCTCCGGGAAGTCCTCCGCCAGCTCCGCGACCGCCTGGAGCGCCAGGGTCGTCTTGCCGCACCCCGGCGGGCCCGAGATCACCGCCACCGACGCACCGTCACCGGCGCCCGCCCGTCCGGCCATCTCCTTCAACCGGGCCAGCTGCGGGGCCCGTCCGGTGAAGTCGCGCACGGCCCGCGGCGGCTCCGCCGCGCCCGCGGTCGCCACCGTACGCGTGGGCCGCCCCGCCCGGCCCGCCGCCAGCAGAACCTCGCGCTCGCCCTCAGCGAGCCCCAGCCCGTCCGCCAGGGCCACCACGGTGCGCCGCTGCGGTACGCGGCTACGGCCCCGCTCCATGTCTCCGATGGCCCGGACGCTCACCCCCGACGCCTCGGACAACTCCTCCATCGTCAGGCGCGCCCGCTGCCGCAGCGCACGCAGGACGTCCCCATAGGGCTCTTCTCCGGACATGACTCCCCTTGGTCTTCTCGGACCCGAGGGTATGTCGTGTCCAGGGCGACCGGGTTCCGGCTGCGGTCAGTTCGGCTTGCGGGGCGCGAGGACGTGGGCACCGGCCTCGGGGACGGTTGAGGGCCGCACCCCTGGCCGGGGTGCGGCCCTCCGCGCCGGTGCTCAGGAAGTCCAGCCGCCGTACGGGACGGTGATCAGCTCCATGGCATGACCCGCCGGGTCCATGAAGTAGACACCGCGGCCGCCGTCGTTGTGGTTGATCGCCCCGGGCTGTTGCCGGTGCGGATCAGCGTAGTGCTCGATGCCACGCTCGCTGATCCGCGCGTACGCCGCGTCGAACTCCTCGTCGGAGATCAGGAAGGCGTAGTGCTGCATGACGATGTGCTCTGCGGGGATCGTGGCGAAGTCCAGCGTGACGCCGTTGCTCAGACGGACCGCGACGAACGGGCCCCACTCCGAGGTGATCTCAAGGCCCAGCAGGTCCACGAAGAACTGGGCGGACTCCCGGTTGTCCCGGGCATGGATGATCGTGTGGTTCAACTCGACTGACAAGGAATGCCTCCGAAGGCACCTTCCGACACCTCCATGCCTCACCCAGCCGGTGATCGACACGCGATGTCACCGTAGATCATAGTCCCCTTGTCAACGAAACGATTCGGCAGCCCAGGAGAACGTCGAGTCGGCGAACGTCAGGAGCTTTCGACGTGGCGCGGCTGGGCGGGGCGGGCCGGTGACACCTGTCCTGCGCCCTCCGGCCCTGCCCCGGCGTCAGCGGGCCCCGAAGACCTGGGTCCAGTACGGGCCGCCGGCGTCGTGGATGCCGACGCCGATCTCCTTGAAGTCGCAGTTGAGGATGTTCGCGCGGTGACCGGGGCTGTTCATCCAGGCCTCCATGACCTGCTCCGGGCTGCTCTGACCCTTGGCGATGTTCTCGCCGTACGTGGACCAGGGATAGCCCGCGGCGGTCACCCGGTCACCGGGACCGGCGCCGTCGGGATTGGTGTGATCGAAGAAGTCTCGGGCCGCCATGTCGTCGGAGTGGCCCTGGGCCGCCCTGGCGAGAGTGGCGTTGAAGGTCAGGGGGCCGCAGCCGGCCTTGGCGCGCTCGGCGTTGACGAGGGCGACGACCTGGGCGGCGACCGAGGACTGGCCGGAGTCCTGCCGCGAGCCCCGGGTGGGGGTCGTCTTCGGCCGGGTGGCGGGCGTAGTGGCGGCGGATGCGGTGGTGCGCTGGGGGGCGGGGGCCGCCGTGGTGGGACGGGGGGCCTTGCTCGGGGTCGCGGCGGGCGACTTCGGCGCGCCGGGGGTCTGCGTCGCGGAAGCGGACGCGGACGCGGACGCGGAGGGGGATGTCGAGGTGGTGGACGGCGAGGCCGTGAGGGTGCCTGGGTCGTTCGTCAGGGGGAGGTCGAGGCCCGGGGCCGCGGCCCGGTTGGCTTCCAGCAGGTCCTCGTCACCGCCGCGTCCGGCGTTCAGCGTGAACGCGCCGCCGGTGACCGCGACGACCGCCAGACCCGCCGCGACGACCACGCGGCGACGGTTGCGCTCGTCGGCCTGGCGACGACGCCGACGGTCGGCCCGGGTGCCACGTCGCCCTGCTGCGGTGACGGTGGCGGCCCGCTCTTCGGGGGCGGGGGGCCCGGGCGCGCCCAAGGGGACGGCCGCGAACGTCTCGGTCGGGGCGAGCGCTTCGGGCCCGACCGCGCCGAAGCCGCCGACCGCGCCGCCTGCCGAGACACCCGGCCCGGCAACGCCCGCGACAGTCGCCGCGTACGCCGGAGGAGTGCCGACGACCCCCGCCGCGGAGATCCCGGTCGCGCAGTACCCGCAACGGGCGGTGTGCCCGGCCAGCTCGTCACGCCGGCCGGCGCCGGGACGGCCGTCCCAGACGGCAGCCTGCTCGTCGAGGGCGGGACAACGCGGGGCGCGGGCCAGAGCGGTCGTGACCGACCGGGCCGCGTCCAGGCGTACGCGCACCTCGTCCAGGCGCAGCGCCAGCTCCTGCGGCGACCAGTGCAACGCCGCCGCCGTCTCGTAACGACCCAGAAGGCCCTCCTGCTCCAGCGACCACAGGGCGGCCAGCACGGCGTCCTCGATGTCGAGCCAGCACACAACGGCGGAGGGAGCGGCCTGGACGGGCAGGCCGGCGGCGTGAGCGAGTGTGCTCGCCACGCCGATCCCGAGGAGCCAGGAGCGGAAGGCGTCCGGCGACGGAAGGGTGCCCAGCGCGAACTCGGCACGGCTCAGCGTGTCCCGCACCACCGCGTGCACGGCGGCATCCGCCCCGGGCCGGCCCTCCAGAGCACGGGCCGCGAGCGCGTGGACAAGAGGCCGGCAGCCGCCGATCAGCTGCTCTCGCGCCCAGGCGTCCCCGTACTGCGCCGCCTGTATCAGCTCCGCCTCCGTCAGATGCGTCAAACCCGTCGTCCGCTGCACGCCGACCGCCCCTCACTTGCCTCTTGTGGAGATCCCTGTGCAAGGGAGAGCCACCGACCGGACCTGGATAACGGAAAGACGAGAACCAGCACTATGACCTGGGTCACACGCGTTCCCGGCGCCGTCAGTCGGCAGGAACGACGATGCCGCCCTCTTCGTGGCCGCCGTCACCCGCTTGGCCGCGCGCACCGCTCTGAGCCGTCCTGGAGGGACGGCACCCAAAGGGGCATGGCCGCGCCGGGTGGCCCGGTCACCCTCCGTTCTCGATGCCACGCCGGTGCCGTGCCTGACCCTTGCCGCAGATGCCGGGGGTGCGCACCGCGGCTAGGGTCGAGGAGCACTCCGAGCAGCTGATCAGGCGCTTCCGTGCCTGACGGCGTGGTCATGAGAGCCGGTCCCCACGGCAGGAAGGAGCGTGGTCGGTGTGTCCCGGAATCGTCGGCTGATCCTGAGTTCGCCGTCCGGAGTCTGGGGCCTGCTGTCCGCCGGCCATCGCTACGGGGAATGGGTCACAGGGACACAACAGGTCATCGCCACGGACCCCCACTGGCCAGAGGTGGGCGCCCGCCTGCGGGTCCGGGTCGGCGTCGGCCCCCTGGTCCTCGACGACACCTGTGTCGTACGCATCTGTGAGCCGCGACGCCGACTGGAGCTGGAAGCCAAGGCAGGCCACTTCGGTGCCGCGCGCATCGCCATGAACTTGATCCCCTGGGGCGAGAACACGCTCTTCGTCCTCGACTGGCATCCCCTGCGGGGACCCGGCACCCGGATGCACGGGTTGCCCGTGGACTACGTCGTCTCGATCCGCAACGGCATGATGCTGACGAAGCTGGCCCGGATCGCGGTGCGCGAGCACCCCAGCGGGGCAGGCGGCGGCGCCGGTGGCGCTCCGCAGAGCACGTGGAACGGATGACGCGCTGTCCGGGCGCACGGCCGGCACGAGGACGCCGAGAGCGTTCTCGGGGGGGGGCAGGGGGCCGTCCGTCGGTGGTGTCGCGTGGCGACCAGCCCATGACCGCGGCGGCCTGGGACCGACTTGGCTTTTAGGATCTTGGGCATGGCGACAAGACTCGTGCAGATCAACATGAAGGCCCAGGACGCCGCCGCGCTCGGCCGGTTCTGGGCGGAGGCGCTCGGCTGGGGGATCGACAGCGAGGCGCCCGGCGTCACCAACCTCGAACCCGTGGGGTTCGCCTACCCCGACCCCGTGGCCGTCTGCGTCGACATCGTCGCGCGCCCCGAGCCCAAAACGGTGAAGAACCGGGTGCACCTCGATCTGGCCACCACCTCGACCGCCCACCAGAAGGAGTTGATCGCGCGCTTGCGGGATCTCGGTGCGACGCTCGCCGACGTGGGTCAGGGCGACGTCCCCTGGACGGTCATGGCCGACCCGGAAGGCAACGAGTTCTGCGTCCTGGAGCCCCGCCCGATCTACCAGGACACCGGGCCGGTCGCCGCGGTCGTCGTCGACTGCGCCGACCCACGGGAGATGGCCCGGTTCTGGGGCCAGGCGATGGACTGGACGGTGCACGAAGTCACCGACGGCCAGGCGGCCATGCGCTCCGCCCAAGGCGTCGGCCCCTACCTGGAGTTCATCCGCACCCCCGACACCAAGAGCGGATGGAACCGCGTCCACCTCGACGTCCGCCCCTACCCCGGTGACGACCTGGAGGCGGAGGAAGCCCGACTGCGCGCCTTGGGCGCCACCGACCCCGGGATCGACCAGAGCGCGATCTCCTGGACGGTTCTGGCCGACCCGGAAGGCAACGAGTTCTGCCTTCTCGCCCCTCGCTGACCTCAAGCCCATGCGGGTGGACGGCAGGCTGGGCTCGCGGCCGCGGTGGTGAGCCAGAACAGGCCCGCGCACAGGAAGGCCGCCGCCGCGAAGACCAGCGATTGGGTGACGGAGTCGTCCCGCGCGCCGGCGACGAGCGCGCCCGCCGCGGCCAGTGACAGGGCCACCGCCGACAGGACGCGGGGGTGGCGGGCGGCGCCCGGCGCGTCGGCCGTGCGCGGAAAGCGGGTCGCGAACGCGTAGCAGGCGCAGGCCAGCAGCGTGGAGCCCAGTACGTCGCTGGGGCGGTGGTGGTAGGTGGCCTGGACGGCGCCGGCGGTGACGGCGAGCCACAGCACGCCGACGGTGGTGACGTACGGGCGGAGGCGGGGAGAGGCGATGAGGGTGGCGCCGAGGACGAGCCCGGCGGGGACGGCCACGTGTCCACTGGGGAAGCTGGCCTCGGTGAGCGAGACCCCCGCGTCCACGAGATCGGGGCGTGGCAGGACCAGTCTGGCGAGCTCCTTGGACCCGATCGTCCCGATGACGATCCCGATCGCCGCGACCCCCTGCCACCAGCGCCTGCGCACCAGAGCGACGGCCACGATCACCGCGATGCCCACGAGCAGGGTGGGCATCGCGGTGTGCTCCAGGGGCGGGAGGGCCGAGGACTGGTAGGCGGCGCCGGACCAGTCGTATATCCACGCCGGGTTGGCGCCGTCTCCGCTGAGCAGGGCGTTCTCCGCGCGTTGCCCGAACGGGGTGCAGACGGCGAGCAGGTAGACCGCCAGGAAGGTCAGGAGGCAGAGCGGAGCGGAGATCCGCAGGCGCGCCGGCCGTGCGCGTGCAGGTCCGGGTCCGGGTCCGGGTCCGATCGTGGTGCCCGGGATCTGGCCGGGGTTCGGGCGCGTGGACAGGGTGGTCGAGGGATCGTGCTGAGTCATCGTCTTCTCTGTCGTCGTGGGCGGGCAGCACAGTCACGTGCCGCTTCGGGCGCGGGTTCAGGCGCGGGGTGAGTCGGCAGGTCCGACTGGGCCGGCAGGGATGAGCCGACCCGGTCGGCCCACCGGGATTCCGCTCCTATCCGAGGAGCGCCCGGCTCTGCCGGCGTTGGGCGGTGATCGCCAGGGCCGGGAGGGGAGCGACGAGAAGGACGAGCACGACCAGGTCGGGCAGGGACTGCATGAACCCGTTCGGCTGGCCGACGATCGCCTGGGTACGGATGAAGGCGAACGTGGCGACGGGAATCAGCCACCGTCGGTCGCCGGTGGCGGCCGTCGCCACCCACGCGCCGAGCAGCGCGGCGACTTCGAGGGTGAACAGGCCGCGTTGGAAGGCCGGACTGACGGAGATGACGTGCAGGGACCCGGCCACGAACATGGCGAGTACGACGGGGAGCAGCCGACCGTACGAGTGGCGCCGCAGCCGGCCGGGACGGCAGGCCGTCAGCACGGCGCACGCGGTGCACAGGGCCCCGGACAGCATCAGGTCCCGGGCGGTGATCGGGGCGCCGAGTCCGTAGTAGCCGAGGCCCGCCTTGCCCTCGTCGCCGAAGAACGGGCTGCTGCCGTACGTGGCGCCGGCGAGGATCATCGCCGCTGCGGCCGGCAGGGCGATCCACGCCTTGCCCCGCAGGAGAGCGACCAGGCAGACCAGCGGAAGCAGCCCGTAGGGCAGGATCCGTGTCCGGGTGTCGGGACCTTGCGCCCACGGGTACCAGCCGGAGAAGTCGAAGGCGATGGCGTGCCGGCCGGGATCGATGTGCAGGGCCCAGTGCCACACGTCCTGGAGGTACGGGACGAGTGCCAGCGCCGCGAGGACGAGGGCGGTGAGGTGGATGCCGTCCAGCCACCACGGGCGGGCCGTGTCGTCCACGACGGCGCGGGCGCGGGCCTGCACCCCGGCACGTACCACGGCGACGACCTCCCTCGGCGGGGGCCAGGAACGGCCGGGGTACGCGTCGGCGAGACAGTCCAGCAACTCCTTCCCCTGCCGGGAGCGGTAGGGCTCGGGGTAGGCGGCGAGCAGCAGACGGTTCATGCCGGGGCCACCCCGACATCCCGGGTCCGCCCGAGGACGACGGCCGCGGCCTGCCGCATCCGCAGCGCCTCCCGGCCGAGCGCCTGGGTGCCGTCCTCGGTGATCCGGTAGTAGCGGCGAGCCCGCCCGTCCACGATCTCCTCGTCACCGGCGGCCACCAGCCCGGCCCGCTCCATTCGGTCCAGAGCGCCGTAGAGCGTGCCGACGGCGATCCGGAGCCGCCCGTCGGTGGCCTGCTCGGCGGCCTTGATGATGCCGTAACCGTGCAGCGGCCCGTCCATGAGCGCGGCGAGGATGAAGTACTGCGGTTCCGTCAGGGACGGGCTCTGTCGTGTCATGGACCGAGCATATATCGACCTACGAAGTATATCGGCAGCCGACCCTCCGTTCTGGGCACGGCGCGCACCGGGTTCGGGCAAGGCCGCGGGCTGCGCCCCCACTCCGCCCTCAGGGAGGGCGGAGTGGGGGGTGGGATGGGATGGGGGATCAGCAGGGCCGGATGTGGTAGACGGGGGTCCAGGACGCGGTGCCGGAGCCCTTGGCTACGTGGGACCAGCGTTCGCTGCCGTCGCTGTTGTAGAAGCGGGCGCGGGTGCCGGGGGTCTGGTTGTTGTTGAAGGTCCCGTCGCCGATGCCGTTGAAGTCGTAGTAGCCGCACCGGTAGTAGTCGTAGTTGACGCCGCGCCCGTCAGTGATGCACAGGTGTCCCTCGTTGCAGGCCCGGGGCGCGTCGGGGGCTGCCAGGTCGCGGGCTTCAGGCTGCCCGGGTGCCGGGACCGTCGCGGTGCCGCCGGGGATGGCGAGGGTGTTCGCCGAGGTCTGGCGCGCCCGCGGATCCCGGGCGAGAACGGCGTCGACCCGCCGCTGGAGCTGCCCGGCCTGCTCGTCGCTGAGGCCGGCGGCGCGCGCCTGCTCGGAATAGGTCTGCTGCTCGGTCCGGGCAGTCGGGGTCGAGGCGTGGGCGGACAGGGCGGGAGCTGCCATCAGGGCCACGGCGGCGCCCATCAGCCCTGCGGATCGGCGGAACGGAACACGCTTCAAGGTCTTCTCCAAGCGTCGGCTCTGCACCTCGTTCGAGGAGCAAGGCCACCCTTTCCACCCCACCATCCTTTCAATGGCCCTTGGCGAGGGTGCGCCACACGCCGTGAGGGATACAGACAGTCAGGAACAGTCAGGACCGCGCCTCGGAGGACGCCCGGCACCGGCCTCCAGGACCGTCCGCGACTCAGGACGGCATGCCGAAACGATCAGCAGGGGCGCGCGATTCCGTCGAGCCAGCGCCCGAACAGGCCCCGTACGGTCTCGGCGCACTCCACCTGCGGGTTGTGCCCGGCGGCATCGAGCACCGTTGCCGCCATCCGGGGGTAGTGGTCGAGCAGGGCCAGCTGGTCGCGCCAGCCCACCAGGGCGTCCTGCCGGGTGGTGACCAGCAGATGGCGCCCGTGGTGCGCGGGGGCCTGGTGCTCGGGCCAGTGCGGCAGGAGGAAGTCGGTCTCCAGCTCGGCGGCAGCCGCCTCGTCGTGGGCCCGCCAGCCGGGCAGCACGTATCGCTCGAAGAGTTCCCATCTGGGCTTGTCCAGGTGGGCCATGACGTAGCCGAAGAGCGCGCGGTCGGCGGCCGGGAGGCGGTCGAGCAGTTCCTCGTCGCGTTCCAGTGCTGTTCCCCCGGGCAAGGTCCGGTCGGCGCCCCAGCGCACCACCGGTACCAGCAGCGCCGAGCCGAGCACCTGCCCCCCGTACCGTGCCGTCACCGCCCGGGCCAGTTGGCCGCCGAAGGACTGCCCGACCACCGCGAACGGCCGGTCGCCGAGCTCGGCGTCGATCCATTCGAAGACGGCTTCGGCCAGGGCGGTCGCCGAGGTCGGGCCCGGCAGGCGGGGGCTGGCCCCGTGGCCGGGGAGGTCGAGGTAGAGGCGCCGCCAGCCGGGGCGGTCGGCGAAGGCGGGTTCGAGCGGCAGCAGAACGCGGTGGTCGACGGTGTAGCCGTGGATCAGGACGAGCGGCGTGCCGTCGCCGAATGCGGTGTGCCGGATGGCGGAGTAGGTCATGGCCACACCCTCCGACCTTGACACTCGTGTCAAGGTCAAGCAGGCAGTTCCGAGCCGGCCCCGGCCGGGGGGACGGCGAGCTCGCTGACCACCGACAGGTACTCCTTGATTCCATGTCAACGATAGACGATCCGCCCATGTCGACGAACGAACTCCGTTCCCCCACCCGTCCGATGGCACCGCCCACGCACCCGCCCCGACTGCCCTGGCCGGCGCTGCTGGCCCTGAGCACCGCCGGGTTCGTCACCTTGATGACGGAGGCCCTGCCGGCCGGTGTCCTGCCGGCGATGAGCACGGACCTCGGCGTCAGCCGCTGCCGCATTCGCCGGCGGCCTCCTCCTCGACCACACGGGCCCGCTCTCGCTGCCCTGGTCGGCCCTGGCGCTACTGGCCCTCACCCTGACCGTCACGGCCACCGCCCGCCACCACGGCTTCCCGACCCGCCGATGACCTCGTTCGCGTGACGACCGCGGGGCGGACGCGCGGGGCGCTACCCGCGGGGTACGTCCGCCGCGGCTGCCGCGTTGGTCGCCGCCGCGCCCCTGTTCCTCCCGGCCCTCGGCCCCTCCTCGCCCTCCACGGTCATGCTGTTGGGCGGGCCGGCAGCCGTCCTGACATCGGGGGCGGCCCGGGCCCGCTGGGCGGGGAGGAGCACCTGGCCCGAGGCCTCCGTCTCGGCCTCACGCCTCCGGCCTCATGGCGTGCCGGAGGCCCACGGTGCGCCATCCAGGATGCCAGTGGTGATTTGGACTAGATTGCCCCGCTATGGGAAATGGTGACGGGATCACCCGTCGTTCGGTGCTGAAGGCCATCCCCGCCGTGGGGCTCGCGGTGGTGCCCGGCCACATCCTGGCCTCGCGGCATGCCGTCGCGGCGTCGGCGGGCTTTCCGCAGCCTGTCGTCTCGGCCTCTCGGGCGGTGCCCTGGTGGGCGTCGGGGGTGCTGGAGCAGACGCTGGACGTCCGGTTGACGGATGTCTCCGTGCCGGGGTTCGGGCGGGTCACCACGCGTACGTACAACGGGGCGTTCCCTGGACCGACGCTGCGCCTGCGGGCCGGGCACACCCTGCGGCTGACGCACGTCAACGGGCTGCCGCCCAACCCTCCCCACATGAGCCGCGCCAACACGCCACACCGTCCCAACAGCTTCAACGTGCACACCCACGGGTTGCACGTCCGTCCGTCCGGGGACGCCGACAACGTCCTGCGCGAGTTCGCGCCGCGCACCTCGGACGAGGTCACCGCCGGTGCCGCCGAGCCGCGGTACGAGACGACCATCCACGTGCCGGCTGATCACCCCGCCGGCACCTACTGGTACCACCCGCACCTGCACGGATCGATCGCCGAGCAGATCGCCGGCGGCATGGCGGGGGTCGTCATCATCGAGGGTGACGTCGACGAGGTCCCCGAGATCAGGGCGGCCGCCGACATCGTCGTGTGCGTCAACGAACTCAAGGTCAAGGACGGCAAGATCCCCGCCTTCACCTCGGGCGGCTGGGTGACCGGCGTCCCCTCCACCTTCACCGTCAACGGCGCCGTCAACCCCACCCTCCAGCTGCGCCCGGGCGAGGTGCAGCGGTGGCGGCTGGTCTGCGCTACCGCGTTCACCGCGCTGCGGCTCCAGGTCAGCGGGGACAGCGGCAGCCTGCCACTGCACCAGATCGCCCAGGACGGGGTCACTCTCGCGAAGCCCGTCGTCCAGGACCGGATCGACCTGGCCATGGGCAACCGTGCCGACGTCCTGATCCGGGGCGGTGCCCCCGGCCGGTACGAACTGCGGGCCGACCGGGTGTCCGGGCCGCTGATGACGATCGAGGTCGCGGGAGAGCCCGTACAGCCGCCGATGGAACTGCCCGCCTCCCTGCCGCCCGGCAGGCCGTTCCTCGACGAGAAGGACATCTCGAACCCCGGCGCCGACCGCGAGGTGGTCTTCCACGCCGACGCCGGTGTCTTCGGCGGGCCGTTCCCCAACGCCTACCGCGTCCTGGGCACCAACCCCACGCCTGCGGCCGATCCCCACGGCGACCTCACCCGCGACCCGGCCTACGGCCTGTTCGACGCCGGCTTCACCAACCACACCCTGCGCCTCGGCACGATCGAGCGATGGACCGTCCGCACCGACGAGACGCTGCCCCCGCACCACCACCCGTTCCACCTGCACACCAACCCGGTCCTGCTCACCCACCGCAACGGCCGACGGCTTGATCCGCCGGTCTGGCACGACACCATCGGCCTGGCCGGCGGGAAACCCGGCGACTCCGTCACCTTCCTCGTCAAGTACGAGGACTTCACCGGCCGCACCATCGCCCACTGCCACCAGCTCCAGCACGAGGACCTCGGCATGATGCAGACCGTCGACTACGTCCCGGCGTGACGACCTGAGCCGAACGCCTTGGCGGGGAAGCGTCGCCGCTCGGCTCTTACGCGTGCCCGTCGCGCATGATCCGTCGTGCCACGGCCTGGGCCGCCCCGGCCAGTTCGCGGTCCACGGTGGCCGCGCGTTCTTCGTCCAGGACGACGCGGGCTGTGCGGGCTTCGCTTTCGGCGATGCGGCGGTGGCGCAGGTGGGTGGGCGGGTGAGTGGCGTCGACTGAGTGGCCGCGCAGCTCGGCGACCCTGCGGAGGCGGGCGCGCTCGTGATCCGGGACGGCCGCCATCTGCGTCGCGATGCGGTCCCACAGCCCGTCGGCCGGGTCGTCGTGCCGGGCCGCCGCCCCGCCGAGCCGGGTGCGGGCGGCGACGGTCTCGCGCTGCAGCGTGGTCTCGGCGCCTTCGGCGCAGAGCAGGCCGTCCATCAGGGCGGCGGCTGCGGCCGGTCCGGCGGCGCGGGCGGCGGAGCTGTCCGCGAGGTACTCGGCGCGCTGGGAGGCACGCAGCGTCGTCTGGTCGAGGAGCAGGGTCAGGCCGTGGACGGTCCAGCGGGGAAGGGCCGTGAGCATGTTCACGAACTGGTCCATCAGGGTGTCGCCGTCGTTCGGCGCGAGCAGGTAGCTCCAGGTGTCCAGCGACCGCAGGGCGCTGCCGACCCACAGGGAGTGCCGCGTGTCGCCGTGCGCGTAGTGCCCGAACTCGTGGCCCAGCAGAGCGATCCTCTCCTGCCGCCCCAGAGTGGCCCACAGGCTCATGCCGAGCCGCAGCACGCGCCGCTGCCGGACGCCGTACGTCCACACGCTCGCGTTCGCCTCCGCGCCGACCACGACAGCCTCGACGCCCACGGTCCCCACCGCGCCGGCCACCTCGTCGAGCAGCGCGAAGAGCCCCGGAGCGTCGGCCCTTTCGAGGACGGGCGCGTCCTGCCGGACCCCGGCCAGGCTGCCGAACCGGGGCCGCAGGACGAAGGCGAAGCCGAGCGCGAGCAGGCCGAGCACGGGCTGGAGACCCTCGCCCCAGCCCGCGATCACGAGCCACAGGCCGAGGGCGACGAGCGCCGCGGTGAGCCCGTGGACGACCGCGGCCAGGGCCGCCGCCCATACGCCCGCGGCACCGGGTCCCGGTACGGCGGCGGCGTCGGGCTCGTGTGCCAGCTCGGCGAACAGCTGCTCCCCGTACCGCTGCGCCATACCCCGCCGCATCCGGTCGATCCTGCCGCCTTCGGCCGGCTCGCCGCCTCCCGGATCCGCGTTCCAACCGCAGGCGGCGCACCACACCACGAACCGCGGATCGACCGGCATCCGCTCCCCGCACGCGGGGCATGCCTTTGCGTCGCGGCCCTGCTCTTGCTCCCCGATTGCCTCGGTGGTCTCTGTCATTCCCCCACCCCGGTACACCTGTGACATGACCAGATCATGCCATCCCCACGCTTCGGTACCGCGCCGCGTGATCGCGTAATCGCACCGCCGCCGCACGCCGAACCGCCGACGGGATACCTGCCGGAGGTGCGGCTGAGCGCCATGTGAGGCGATGGCCTCCTCCGGCTGTGCCGAGGCTGCGTTTTCGGGCGTTTCCGTTTTCGGGGGCACTCCCCTGATCCGCCTCCGCGCCGTCGCGAGCCGGTGGCGGTCGGAGGTGGTGCGGCGGTCCGGCCCCGCGCCCGACGCGCATCGGCCGGTGGTGACGGCGGGAGGCCACGGGCGCTTCACAGCGGCGCTGAATCGTTGCTGCCGACGGGCCGGCCCGCCTGCATCGTCATCCCGGATATGCCGGTGATCACGAACGTAAAGCACTTCTTCCTATCAATCGCCGTTCGAAATCGCTCGCCGCGCGCTGGCCAAAAAGCGTCGTCGAGGAATGAACGGGCCCTCTCGGCCGCTGCTAGTGTTCAGTCCCTCATTCGGACGTGAGGGAGATTCTCCGCATGGAAAATCGACCCGAGATGGGGTCACTTTCGGCTAAATCGTGGGCCATTGGAGCTTCCTCGCGCGAGGTGCTTCGGCATGTCGCCTATCCGCTTCTGGCCCTCTCCGCGGTCTGGCTTTTCAGCTCGACTCTGCACTACGGCTGGGACCGCGGGCAGGCCGTCCAGTTCTTCCTGGTCGGTGCCATTCTCTATCTCGCGGTGCTGGAACGACTGATCCCCCATCGCTCCGACTGGCATCCCAGCGTGCGAGAACTCTGCTGGTACGCGGCCTACTTCGTGTTCACCATGGCGGGAGCCGTACTCGCCCAGACGGTCGTCGCGTTCGTCGTCGCGGCGGCTCCGGGAGGGGGGCTCGGGCTTGCGCTGTGGGTGCAGGTGCCGGTGGCCCTGCTGGCTTCCTCGTTGGCCGGGTACCTGGCGCACCGATTCGCGCATTCCAATCGGTGGCTCTGGAAGGTCCACGGGATTCACCATGTTCCGGGGAAGGTCAATGTCGCCAACAACGGCGTCAATCACGTGCTGGACGTCGCGTTCAAACAGGGTGTCGTTCAATTGAGTCTCGGATTGTTGGGGTTCTCTCCCGACTGTCTCTTCGCGGTGGCGCTCTTCACCATCGTTCAGGGTTATTTCGTGCACGCGAATGTCGATGTCCGGCTCGGGCCGTTCAATCACGTGCTGGCCAGCCCTGAACAGCATCGGCTGCACCACAGCGCCGATGTGGCCGAGGCCGGGCACTACGGCGTCGACCTGTCGGTCTGGGACCGTCTCTTCGGCAGCTTCACCTGGCGGCCGGGCCGCCGGCCTGCCGTGGTGGGCGTCCAGGATCCGACGGCGTTCCCGGAGACCGGGGCGGTCCTCGCCGGCCTGCTCCATCCCTGGCGCCGCCCGACCCGCACCGCGTAGCCCCGTGCCGCGTAGCCCCGTGCCGTACGGGCGTCGTGCCCGAAAACCGCCCCTCGCCTGGCCCGTACCGAGGCGCCATCACTTCCGGATTGGACCATGACCGACTCACCCAACGCCGCCTTCCGTGACAAGGTCGCCATCATCGGCATCGGCTGCCGTCTCCCCGGACACGCGGGTGACCACCGGGCCTTCTGGCGGAACCTGATCGAGGGGCGGGACTGCCTCGTCCCCACCCCGGCGGACCGGTACGACACCACCACGCTCGGCAGCCGTGACCGGGCCAAGCCGGGCCGGCTCATCGGTGGCCGGGGCGGCTACATCGACGGCTTCGACGAGTTCGACCCCCACTTCTTCGGCATCAGCCCGCGCGAGGCGGAGCACATGGACCCGCAGCAGCGGAAGCTGCTGGAGGTGTCCTGGGAGGCGCTGGAGGACGGCGGGCAGAAGCCGGGCGAGCTGGCCGGGCGGGACGTCGGGGTGTTCATCGGCGCCTTCACGCTGGACTACAAGATCCTGCAGTTCGCCGACCTCGGCTTCGAGACGCTGGCCGCTCACACCGCCACCGGCACCATGATGACGATGGTGTCGAACCGCATCTCGCACTGCCTCGACTTCCGCGGCCCCAGCGTCTCGATCGACACGGCGTGCAGTTCCTCCCTGGTCGCGGTCCACCTGGCCTGCCAGAGCCTGCTGCGCGGCGAGAGCGAACTGGCCCTGGCCGGAGGCACCCTGCTGCACCTGGCGCCGCAGTACACGATCGCCGAGACCAAGGGCGGCTTCCTCTCCCCCGACGGGCGCTCGCGGGCCTTCGACGCCTCCGCCGACGGCTACGTACGGGCCGAGGGCGTCGGCGTGGTCGCCCTCAAGCGCCTGTCGGACGCCCTGCGCGACGGCGACCCGGTCCACGCGGTGGTGATCGGCAGCGGCGTCAACCAGGACGGGCGGACCAACGGCATCACCGTGCCCAGCGCGGACGCCCAGGCCAGGCTGATCGAGCGGGTGTGCGCCGAGGCGGGGGTCGCGCCCGGCAGCCTCCAGTACGTCGAGGCGCACGGCACCTCCACGCCGGTCGGCGACCCGATCGAGGCCGAGGCGCTCGGCCGGGTGCTGGCGATCGGCCGGGCACCGGGGGCGCGCTGCTACGTCGGCTCGGTCAAGACCAACATCGGGCACACGGAGTCCGCGGCCGGAGTGGCCGGACTGATCAAGACGGCGCTCGCCCTCCGGCACCGTCGCGTCCCTCCGCACCTGAACCTGGAACGCCCCAACCCCGCCATCGACTTCGCCGCGCTGCCGTTCGAGATCCCGACCGCGGCGGTGGACTGGCCGGAGCACGAAGGCCCCGCCCGGGCGGGCGTCAACTCCTTCGGCTTCGGCGGCACCAACGCGCACGTCCTGCTGGAGGAGGCGCCGCAGATCCAGCGAGGTGAGCGGAGTGCGGCGGACCAGGCGCCGCCCCTCTCCGTGCTGCCGTTGAGCGCCCGCCACGCGGCCGGGCTGGCGGAACTCGCGGGCGGCATCCGCCGGGAGATCGCCGCGGGGGTTCCCCTCGCGGACCTCGGGCACACGCTCGCGCACCGCCGCCAGCGGTTCGAGGAGCGGCTGGCGATCGTCCACTCCTCCCGCGAGTCCCTGGACGAGGCGCTGGCCGCCTGCGAACGCGGTGAGCCGCACCCCCGGGCGGTACGGGGCCGCCGGCGGGACGCCGGGCAGCGGCGGCTGGTCTGGGTGTTCACCGGCATGGGGCCGCAGTGGTGGGGCATGGGACGCCAACTGCTCGACGCGGAGCCGGTCTACCGAGAGGCCGTGGAGCGCTGCGACCGGGAGATCCGCCGGCAGGCCGGCTGGTCGCTGCTCGACGAACTGACCAGGCCCGAGTCGGAGTCCCGGATGGCCGAGACCTGGCTCGCCCAGCCGGCCAACTTCGCGGTCCAGGCGGGTCTTGCGGCACTCTGGGCGCACTACGGGGTACGGCCGGACGCGGTGGTCGGACACAGCACCGGCGAGATCGCGGCCTTCCACCAGGCCGGGGTGTACGGGCTTGAGGACGCGGTCCGGGTGGCGCTGGGCCGCAGCAGCCTCCAGCACCGGCTCGCCGGTACCGGCACCATGCTGGCGGCGAACCTGCCCGAGGAGGAGGCCGAACGGCTCGTCCGCCCGTACCGGGACCGGGTGTCGGTGGCCGCCGTCAACAGCCCGGCCTCGGTGACGCTCTCCGGGGACCCGGACACCCTCCGCGAACTCGCCGACGGGCTGGGCCGGGACCAGGTCTTCACCAGGTTCCTCGACGTCGAAGTGCCTTACCACAGCGTGCGGATGGACCCGATCCGCGCCGAGCTGCACGAGGCGCTGGCCGGGATCGAGCCGCGTCCTGCGACGCTCCCGCTGTACCTGACGGCCCGGGACGGACGCGCGCGCGGCCCCGAACTGGACGCCGGTTACTGGTGGGAGAACGTCCGGCAGCCCGTCCGGTTCCGCTCCGCGATCGACCGGCTCGTCGACGACGGGTACACCCTGTTCCTGGAGCTCGGCCCGCACCCCGTCCTCGGTCACTCGATCCGGGAGTGCCTGGACGCCCGGGCCGCGGACGGGCTGACCCTGCCCTCGATCCGCCGCCGGGAGGACGAACCCGAGCGGTTCGCCCGCTCCCTGGCCGGA
The DNA here is from genome assembly GCF_055560575.1 of Streptomyces sp. NPDC023157. Taxonomy (NCBI): domain Bacteria; kingdom Bacillati; phylum Actinomycetota; class Actinomycetes; order Kitasatosporales; family Streptomycetaceae; genus Streptomyces; species Streptomyces sp. NPDC023157. The sequence goes on along the minus strand of NZ_JBVHIL010000008.1, from coordinate 228,515 downwards.
CTCCACACCCTGGGCGTCGAGGTGGACTGGACGGTGCTCCAGCCCGAGGGGCGGCCCGTGCCGCTGCCCCGCTACCCGTGGCAGCGGGACCGGTACTGGGTCGAGCCCCGGCCGGTCGAGCAGATCCGCCTCGGCCTGCTCGACCACCCCCTGCTCGGCCGCCGCACCGCCTCGCTCCAGCCGACCTGGGAGAGCCGCCTGGACACCGAGCGCCTGGCGTACCTGGCCGACCACCGGATCGAGGGCAGTACGGTCTTCCCGGCCGCCGGATACCTGGAGATGGCCGCCCAGGCCGTACGTGCGATGACCGGCGGCGATGTCGCCACCCTGGCCGACGTGGAGTTCTCCCGGGCCCTGTTCCTGCCCGAGGGTGAGTCCGCCACCGTCCAGCTCTCCTTCGCTCCGGAGGAGGCCAGGTTCACCATCGCCTCCCCCGCGGACGCCGGTGCCGGAACCGGAGCGGCCGACCCCACGGTGCACGCGAGCGGAGTCGTACGCACCGGCCAGCCGCGCCGGGTCACGGGACCACTGGACGCCGAGTCCGTCCGGACCCGCAGTGCGCGCCGTCTCGACCGGACCGCGTGTTACGGAGAGCTGGCGGCGCTCGGCTATCACTACGGCCCGGCCTTCCAGGCCATCGACGAGGTGTGGACCGGGCCCGGCGAGGCGCTGGCCCTGATCCGTCCCACCCCGGAGATCGGCGCCGACGCGGCGGACTGCCACGCGCATCCGGTGCTGCTGGACGCCTGCTTCCAGACCATGCTGACCGCGCTGTCCCCGGACGGCGGGCGTTCCGCCGGCATCCGCCTGCCCGTCGGGATCGAGGAGGTGCGCCTCGAACCGGTCGGGGACCGGCCGCTGTGGGCGCACGCCACCGTCACCGAGGAGAACGGCGAGGAGCTGATCGGCGATCTGGCCCTGTACGCCGAGGACGGGACCCCGCTCGGCAGGATCACCGGCTTCCGCGCGGCGGCGGTGGACAGCGTGGCGTCGGCGGTGAAGCTGAGCACCATCGACGGCTGGCTGGCCGAGGTCGGCTGGGAGGAAGTGGCGTCGGAGGAGCCCGAACCGGAGGGGTCCGGAGGTGAGGCGTCCGTCGGCCCGTCGGGTACGCGGGGTCCCGGCCTGCTGCTGTTCGCCGATGCGGACGGCCTCGCCGACCGGATCGGCGAGCTGGTGCGGGCCCGTGGCGGGCAGTGCCGGCTCGTACGTCCCGGCCGCGCCTACCGGCTCGGCGAACCGTACGCGACCGTCCGGCCGGACTCGGCCGACGATCTGCGGGAGCTGTTCGCGGACCTCGACCCGTCCATCCGGACCGTGGTCCACCTGTGGAACCTCGACCTGCCGGCGCTCGACGCCGTCGCCGCCGGGGACCTCGCCGAGATCGGCACCGTCGGCGCCTTCTCGCTCGTCCCGCTCGCCCAGGTGCTGCCCGAGGCCCGACCGGACGGACGGCTGCACATCGTCACCCGGGGCACCCAGGCCGTCCGGCCGGGCGATCCGGTGGAGCCGTGCGGCGCACCCGCCTGGGGCATCGGCCGGGTCCTGTGGCAGCAGGAGCTCATCGCCCAGGCCGGTAAGTTGATCGACCTCGATCCGACCGAAGGACCGGCTATGGGACCGGCTGCGGGACCGGCCACGGGACCGGCCGCGCCCCCGCCCGCCCCGTCATCGGCCGAAGCCGAAGCCCTCCTGCGCGAGCTGGCGGCCGACGACAGCGAGGACGAGATCGCTCTGCGTGGCGGCCGTCGCCACGTCAGCCGGCTGCGTCCGCCCGCCGGTCTCACCCGCCCGCTGCCGCTGCGGCTGCGTGCGGACGGCAGTTACCTGGTCACGGGCGCGTTCGGGGCGCTCGGGCGGCTGCTCTGCCGCACCCTGGTGCGGCGCGGGGCCCGGCGCCTGGTCCTGCTCGGCCGTACCGCCGTACCCGAGCGCGGCTCGTGGCACGGGCTCGATCCGCGGAGCCCCGCCGGGCAGCGGGTCGCCTTCCTCCGCGAACTCGAAGCCCTGGGGGCCGAGGTGCTGGTCGCGGCGGTCGACGTGACCGACCCGGAGGCGATGGAACGCTGGCTGGCCGAGCGGAGGAGCAGTGGACTGCCGCCGGTGCGGGGCGTGTTCCACCTCGCCGGGCAGGTACGGGACGTGCTGCTGCCGTCGCTGGACCGCGCGGCCTTCGACGCCGGCTACGGGCCGAAGGTGTACGGCGGGTTCCTCCTGCACCGGCTGCTGTCCGAGGAGCCGGTGGAGCACTTCGTGCTGTTCGCCTCGGTCGCCTCTCTGCTGACCACGGCCGGCCAGGTCAACTACGCCGCCGGCAACGCCTTCCTGGACGCGCTCGCCCACCACCGTCGCGCGCGGGGCCTGCCCGCGCTCAGCCTGGACTGGGGGCCGTGGGCCACCGGCATGATCGAGGAACTCGGGCTGGTCGCCCACTACCGGGACGCCCGGGGGATGAGCTCGCTCGCACCGGACACCGGGATGGCGGTCCTGGAGCGGGTGATCGGGCAGGACCGGGCCCAGCTGCTCGTCGCCACCGTCGTGGACTGGCCGGTGTTCCTCTCCTGGTACCCGACGCCGCCGAAGCTGGTCTCCGGCCTCGCGGCGGCCGCCGCGCGGGCCACCCCGACCGGGCAGGGCGGCAGCCTGCTCGACACCTTCCGCGGCTCCGACGAGACGGCTCGCGCGCGGCTGGTCGGCGAGCGCTTCGCCGCGCTGGCGGCGGGGGTGCTCCGGGTGGGTCCCGAGCTGATCGACGCGGACAGCCGGCTCGGCTCGCTCGGTCTCGACTCGCTGCTCGCGATGGAGCTGCGGGCCCGGGTCCACACGGAGCTGGGTGTCTCGCTGCCGGTGGTGGCCCTGCTCAGCAACGGGCCGGTCGGTGAGCTGACCGGCCGGCTCCTCGAAGGACTGGCCGAGCTGGTGTCGGCCGACGGGGCGCCGCAGGAGACGGCGGTGGAGCTGTTCACCGACGAGCAGCGTCACCCGCTCACCCACAACCAGCAGGCCCTGTGGTTCCTGCGGCAGCTCAACCCGGACGGCTTCGCCTACAACATCGGCGGCGCGGTGGAGGTCCGCGCCGCACTCGACCCGGAGCTGCTGTTCGAGGCGTTCCGCACCCTGATCGGGCGGCACCCGAGCCTGCGGGCCAACATCACCACCGAGTCCGGTCGCCCCGTGCAGCGCATCCGGAGCGAGGTCCGCGCCGACACCGGCCTGTTCGACGTCGAGGGCCGGTCCTGGGAGGAGATCCGCGCCCTGCTGGTCGGGGAGTACCGCAGGCCGTACGACCTGGAGCGCGATCCCCTGGTCCGGCTGCGGCTGTTCCGGCGTGGCCCGGACCGCTGGGTCCTCATGAAGGCCGTCCATCACATCGTCTCGGACGCGATCTCCACCTTCACCTTCATCGAGGAGCTGTTCGAGGTCTACCACGGCCTGCGCACGGGCCGGCCCGCGCAGCTGGCCCCGGTCGGGGCCCGCTACCTCGACTTCCTCAACCGGCAGAACCGCTTCCTGGCCGGGCCGGAGGCGCGGCGGATGCTGGACTACTGGCGCGGTCATCTGCCGGACGAGGTGCCGGCGCTCGACCTGCCCACCGACCGGCCGCGCCCGCCGGTGCAGACCGACAACGGCGCCTCGGAGTTCTTCCGGCTGGACGAGGAGCTGAGCGCCCGCGTGCACGCGCTGGCGCGCGAGCACAACGTCACCGTGTACATGGTGCTGCTGACCGCGTACTACCTGCTGCTGCACCGGTGGTCGGGGCAGGACGAGATCGTGGTGGGCAGCCCCGTCACCGGGCGTACCGAGGAGGAGTTCGCCTCCGTCTACGGCTACTTCGTCAATCCGCTGCCCCTCCACGTCAGCCTGGGCGGCGAGCCGACGGTGTCCGAGCTGCTGGCACGGGTGCGGGACACCGTCCTCGGCGGGCTGGACAACCAGGAGTACCCGTTCGTGCTGCTGGTAGAGCAGTTGGGCCTGCAGCACGACCCGAGCCGCTCGGCGGTCTTCCAGGCGATGTTCATCCTGCTCACCCACAAGGTGGCCACGGAACGCTTCGGCTATGAGCTGGAGTACATCGAACTCCCGGAGGAAGAGGGCCAGTTCGATGTCACCCTGTCCGCCTACGAGGACCGTTCGGACGGCCGCTTCCACTGCGTCCTCAAGTACAACACCGACCTGTTCGACGCGGAGACGGTCCGGCGGATGGCCGGGCACTACCGCAACCTCCTCGACGGCCTCACCCGCGCACCCGGCGAGCGCCCGGCCGGCCGGCTGCCGATGCTCGGCGCCGGTGAACGGGAGCGGATCGTCACGGAGTTCAGCGGCGGCAACCGGACGATCGACCACGACGTCCCGGTGCACGAGCTGATCGGCAAGATCGCCGCCCAGTACCCGGAGGCGGTCGCCGTGTCCGTGCCCGGCGGGCAGCGCCTCGGGTACCGGGAGCTGGAGCACCGCTCCCGGCGCATGGCGGCCTCGCTCCGCGCACTCGGCGTCGGGGAGGGCACGGTGGTGGCGCTCTGCCTGGACAAGTCCCCGGAGCTGGTGATCGCCCTGGTGGCGGTCCTCCGGGCCGGTGGCGCCTACCTGCCGCTGGATCCGGACCACCCGGCCGAGCGGCTGGCCGAGCTGATGACCCACGCCGGAGCCCGGCTCGTGGTGACCGACCGGCTCCAGGACGAGGTGTCCCGGCTGCCCGGCAGGCCGGTGACCCTCGACGAGCTGGACCGGCCCGAAGCCGACGCCCGGCCGGAGCCCGTCGTGGGCCTCGACCAGGCCGCGTACGTGATCCACACCTCCGGTTCCACCGGCCGCCCCAAGGCCGTCCAGGTCAGCCACCGCAACCTCGCCTCGGTGTTCGTGGCCTGGCAGGCGGAGTACCGGCTGGACACCGAGGCCCGGGTCCATCTGCAGATGGCGGGCGTCTCCTTCGACGTCTTCACCGGAGACGTGGTCCGGGCCCTGTGCTCCGGCGGCACCCTGGTCCTGGTCGACCGCGACCTGCTGTTCGACACCGCGCGGCTGTACCGGACCATGCGGTCCGAGGGCGTCGACTGCGGAGAGTTCGTCCCGTCCGTGGCGCGCGGCCTCCTGGCGTACTGCGAGCGGGAGGGCCTGAGCCTGGACTTCATGAGGCTGCTGATCGTCGGCTCGGACGCGTGGAAGGCGGGCGAGCACCAGCGGCTCATCGCCGTCTGCGGCCCGGCGACCCGGGTGGTGAACTCCTACGGTCTCACCGAGGGCACCATCGACAGCGCCTTCTTCGAGGGTCCGGCCGGCCACCTGGAGGCGGGCCGGATGGTGCCGGTCGGCCGGCCGCTGCCCAACAGCGAGGTGTACGTCCTCGACCGGCACGGCGAGCCCGTACCCCCGGGCGTGGCGGGCGAGTTGTGGATCGGCGGTGCCGGGGTCGCCACCGGGTACCTCGGCGAACCGGAGCGGACGGCCGAGCGGTTCGTCACCCTCACGCCGGACCGCGAACCCGTGCGGCTGTACCGGACGGGCGACCTCGGTCACTGGGACGCCGACGGTGTGCTGCACCTCCTCGGCCGGGCCGACGGCCAGGTCAAGGTCCGCGGCCACCGGATCGAGACCGGCGAGATCGAGGCCCGGCTCGCGGCCCGGCCCGAGCTCGCCCAGGTGTGCGTCACGGTGCGGCGGGACGAGGCCGGCGAGAACCTGCTGTGCGCCTACTGCGTGCCCGCGGAGGGCTCCGGGCTCGACGCGCGGGAGCTGCGCCGGCACCTCGCGGAGCAGCTGCCCACGTACCTGATCCCCGCGCATTTCACCGAACTGCCGGCGCTGCCGCTCACCGCGAACGGCAAGGTCGACCTCGCCGCGCTCCCGGAACCCCGCACCGAGGCAGGACCGGACCGGCACGAGCCGCCGGTGACGCTGTACGAGCAGCGGATGGCCGCGCACTGGCAGGCCCTGCTCGGGCTCGAACAGCCCGGTCTGCGGGACGACTTCTTCGAGGCGGGCGGCAGCTCGATCAAGCTGATCGAGCTGATCCACCACCTCCGGACCGAGTTCAACGCCGCCGTCCCCGTCGGCCGGCTGTTCCGGACCAGCACCCTGCACGGCATGGCCCGCACCCTGGAGGACGTCGTCACCGGACGGCTGCCCGGTGCCGAGCCGTACCTGTGGTTCAACCCCGGCGCGGAGCGGACCAGGACGGTCTTCTGCCTGCCGCCTGCGGGAGGCCACGGGCTGGTCTACCGGCAGCTCGCGGCCCTGATCCCCGAGTACCGCTTCGCCGCGTTCAACTACCTCTCCGGCACGGACAAGGCCGCCCGGTACGCGGATCTGGCCGAGGAGCTGCACCCGGACGGGCCGTACACGCTGTTCGGCTACTCGCTCGGCGGCAACCTCGCCTTCGAGATCGCCGAGGAGCTGGAGCGGCGGGGCCGCACGGTGAGCAGCGTGGTCATCATGGACTCGTACCGGATCACGGAGGCCGTGACGCTCGGCGAGGAGCACCTGGCCGAGTTCGAGCAGGAGCTGGCCGGGCACCTGCGCCGGCACACCGGGTCGGAGATCGTCGCCCGGGAGACCGTCGAACAGGCCCGGGAGTACCTCGCCCACTGCGGCGCCCATCCCGCCCTGGGTGTGCTCCGCGCCCCGATCGTGGTGATCGCGGACCAGGACAAGCTGGGCCACTTCGCGGCGGGCGAGCCCGGCAGCTGGCACAACGCCTCCACCGCCGGCTGCACGCTGCACCAGGGCCACGGGCGGCACGCCGAGATGCTCGACGGCGTGTTCCTGGACCGCAACGCCGAGCTGGCCCGCACCCTGCTGGCGGGGGGTGTCCCGCATGGCGGCGCGTGACACCGGCCCCCAGTGGGGCGCCCGGCCTCCTGGCGGACGGCCGCGCGTCATCATCATCGGCGCGGGGATGTCGGGCCTGGCCGCCGGCTGCTACGCGCAGATGAGCGGACTGGAGAGCCGCGTCTTCGAGAAGCACGTCCTCCCCGGCGGCTGCTGTACCGCCTGGGCCCGGCAGGGCTACCTCTTCGACTACTGCATCGACTGGCTGATCGGCACCGCAGCCGGCACCGGGGCGAACGACGTCTGGCGCGAGCTCGGCGCGCTGGACGGCAAGCGGATCACCTCGTTCGACCAGTTCAACCGGGTGGTCGACGCGCACGGCAGATCCGTCACCTTCTACAACGACCCCGACCGGCTCCAGCACCATCTGCTGGAGATCTCGCCCGCCGACGCCCGGCTGATCCGCTCGTTCTGCCGGGACCTCCGGCGCTTCGCCGCCCTCGGCCCCCGCTGGGAGCTGAAGCCGCCGCCCCTGAAGTCCGCGGCGGAGAAGGCCAGGACGCTGCTCGGCATCCTGCCCGCGTTCCGGCTGTACTGGCGCACCGCGGCCACCCCCATGCGCCGCTTCGCGGACCGCTTCGAGGACCCGCTGCTGCGCCAGGCGTTCCCGAACATGTTCCTGCAGGAGCTCACCGGTTTCCCGCTGCTCCCCTACCTCTTCACCATGTCCTGCGCGTACAACGGCAACGCCGGGTTCCCGGAGGGCGGTTCGCTCGGACTGGCCCGTTCGGTCGAGGAGCGGTACACCGGCCTCGGCGGGCACGTCGGCTACCGCTCGCGGGTGGAACGCATCCTCGTCGAGGACGGGCGGGCCGTCGGCGTACGGCTCCGCGACGGGCAGGAGCACTTCGCCGACCACGTGATCGCCGCCTGCGACGGCCCGACGGTCCTGGACCGGATGCTGGACGGGCGGTGGACCAGCCCGCGTACCGACCGCCTCTACCGCGAGCTGCTGGACAGCCCGGGCAACCTGTACCCGGCGGTGGTCTCCGCGTTCGTCGGCCTGGACGGCCCCCTGCCCGCCGGTGAACCGCACAGCACCACCTACCTGCTCGGCCCGGAGCAGGGCGCCGCCCTGCCCGGCTGCCTGCAGCACAGCCTGGTGGTCCAGCAGCGTTCGGGCTACAGCACCGGCTTCGCGCCGGCCGGGAAGTCGGTCCTGCACTGCACGTACTTCACGGACCACCGGTCCTGGCAGGAGCTGCGCGCGGCCGACCGCAAGGCGTACCGGGCGCGCAAGCGGCAGGTCGTCGACTTCCTCCGCCGGTTCCTGGCCGAGCGGCACCCGGGCATCGAGGAGCGGATCGAGCTGGTCGACGTGGCCACCCCGGCCACCACGGAGCGCTACACCGGCAACACCTACGGGAGCATCCTGGCCTGGAAGGCGTTCTCCGAGGCCGACGACGTGTCGACCGCGCTGGTCAACCGGGACCGGATGCGGCTGCCGGGCCTGAGCGGCTTCTCGATGGCCGGGCAGTGGACCGGCATGGGCGGCCTGATCCGGGCGGCCACCAGCGGCCGGTACGCCGTCCAGTACCTCTGCGCCGAGCTGGGCCTGGAGTTCCGGGCCTGGCCGAGCGAGGGGACCGAACCCTGGCATCCCGGGAAGCTGGGCCGGCTGCCGCAACTCGAACCGCGACGGACTGCCCGGAAGGCGGCGGTGGCCGAATGACCCGAAGGACCATGCTGATCGTCGGCGGGGGTCTCGGCGGCCTGTCCACCGGCTGCTACGCCCAGATGAACGGCTACCGCAGCAGGGTGCTGGAGATACACGAGCTCCCCGGTGGTTCCTGCACCGCCTGGGACCGGGGCGACTTCACCCTGGACTGCTGCGTCAGCTGGCTGCTCGGCAGCGGCCCCGGCAACGAGATGCACCAGATCTGGCTGGAGCTCGGCGCCCTCCAGGGCAAGCGGATGCGCAACTTCGACGTCTTCAACACCGTGCGCGGCCGGGACGGCCGGGCGGTCCACTTCTACTCCGACCCGGACCGCCTGCAGGCCCATCTGCTCGCCCTCTCACCCGCCGACGCCCGCCCGATCCGGGACTTCTGCGACGGGCTGCGCACCTTCCGGCGTGCGCTGGCCCGGTACCCCTTCCTCACCCCGGTCGGGCTGATGGGGCGGCGGGAACGGTGGCGGATGCTGGCCTCCTTCATCCCGTACTTCAACGTGATCCGACGCTCCCTCACCGTCCTGATGCGGGACTACTCCCAGCGGTTCCAGGACCCGCTGCTGCGCGAGGCGTTCAACTTCATCCTGTACGAGAAGCACCCCAACTTCCCGGTCCTGCCGTTCTACTTCCAGCTCGCCGCGCACGCCGGCCAGTCGGCGGGCGTGCCCGAGGGCGGCTCGCTCGGCCTGGCCCGTTCGGTCGAGCAGCGCTACCGGGGGCTCGGCGGAGAGGTCACGTACAACGCCAAGGTGGTGGAGATCCTGGTCGAGAAGGACCGGGCGGCCGGCGTGCGGCTCAGCGACGGGACCGAGCTCAGGGCCGACATCGTGGTCTCCGCCTGCGACGGCCGCACCACCCTGCTGGAGCTGCTCAAGGGCCGGTACCTCACCGACACGTACCGCGAGCTCTACACCAGCACCATCACCGAGCCGGACATGGTCTTCCCCGGCTACCTCACCGTCTTCCTCGGGCTGCGCCGCTCCTTCCCGGAGGGCGAGCCCTGCACCACGTACCTGCTGGACGAGGACGTCGCCGCCCGGCTCACCGGGATCCGCCACCCCAGCATCAACGTCCAGTTCCGCAGCCGCCACTACCCCGAGCTGTCGCCGCCGGGCACCTCGGTCGTGTACGCCACGTACTTCTGCGACATCGCGCCCTGGCGGGAGCTGAGCACCGGCCCCGAGCAGGCCACGCGGCTGCGCCGGGGCGAGGAGCTGCACACCCTGCCGGTCGGCCGCGGGCGCGCGTACCAGCGGGCCAAGCGGCAGGTGCGGGACACGATCACGGACTTCCTCGAAGAGCGCCACCCGGGCCTGCGGGACGCGATCGCGGTCCGGGACGTCTCGACCCCCCTGACGCAGGTCCGCTACACGGGCAACTACGACGGCACGGTGCTCGGCTGGCAGCCCTTCGTGACGAGCGGCGAGACCGTGGAGCAGGAGGTCAAGCGCCACGGACCGGGTCTGCCCGGGCTCGCCGACTTCTACCTCTCCGGTGTCTGGGCCACCACCGGCGGCCTGATCAGGGCCGCGGCGTCCGGACGGCACGTCATGCAGTTCGTCTGCCGCGACGACGGCCGGCCGTTCACCGCCACCGTCGACCACAGCGCCCCCCTTCCCGTCCAACTCATCGACCCGGCAGGAGCAACCCCTTGAAGACCGAGAAGTGGATCGTCAGCGAGCACAACGACGGTGTCCCGGACGTGGACCGGATGTACGTGAAGGTGGTGGAGGACCTCGACACCGAGCTGGCCGAGGACGAGATGCTGCTGCGCACCCGGTACGTCTCCGTCGACCCGTACCTCCAGGGCATCGCCCTGGACACCCCGGTCGGCGACCACATGGGCGCCGACTCGATCATGGAGGTGCTGGCGGCCGGGCCGCGCGCCAGGTTCGCCGTCGGTGACCTGGTCCAGGGCTTCGGTGGCTGGCGCACGCACCTGGTCAGCAACGGTGCCCCCGCGCTGTGGCAGACCGGGACCTTCCCGATGGTCTTCCCCGCCTACCGCCGGCTGGACCCGGCGCACTACGACGACGCGCTGCCGCTGAGCACCGCGCTCGGCGTCCTGGGCGGTGCGGGCATGACGGCCTGGGGCACCCTCAACAGGTTCATGACCATCCGGCCCGGCGACACGCTGCTGATCAGCGGCGCGTCCGGCGCGATCGGCACGCTGGTCGGCCAGCTGGCCAAGCGCTCCGGCGCGCGGGTGGTCGGCACCACCGGCTCGCCGGAGAAGGCGGCCCGGCTGACCGCGCTCGGCTTCGACGCGGTGGTCGCCTTCCGGCACGGCGGGGACGCCGCCCAACTGCGCGAGGACCTCGCCAAGGCGGCCCCCGGCGGGGTCGACAAGTACTTCGACAACCTCGGCGGGGTCATCACCGACACCGTGTTCCCCATGCTCAACGTGGACAGCCAGGTCGCGGTCTGCTGGCAGTGGGCCAGCCAGGTCGGCGGCGAGTGGTCCGGTCCGCGCCTGCTGCCGTACATCATGTTCCCCCGCACCACGATCCGGGGGATCTTCGCGCTGGAGTGGTTCACCGACGAGAACTGGGCCGCCCTGCACGCCGACCTCGGCCCGCTGTTCCGCGGCGGGGAGGTCCGGTACCAGCAGACCCTGCACCGGGGCTTCGACAGCATCCCCGCCGCCTACCGCAGCCTGTACACCGACCGGGCCGGCTCCTTCGGCAAGGTGCTGGTCGAGCTGTGAACCGCGGCTACACCCGGCCTTTCACCGAGGGCCCGAGCCCGGCCGACGCACACGCGCCGAGCCTGCCGTACCCCGACGGCTGGTTCGCGCTGGCCTTCTCCTCGGAACTGGTGCCGGGCACGGTGCTGACCCGGCCGCTCCAGGGCGAGGACGTGGTGCTCTACCGGCTCCGCGACGGCGGTGTCCGGGCGGTCCGCCCGTACTGTCCCCACCTGGGGGCCCACCTCGGACTCGGCTCGGTGGAGGGGGACGACCTGCTCTGCCCCTTCCACCGCTTCGCCTTCGGCCCCGACGGCTCCTGTGTGCGTACGGGGTACGGCACGCCACCGCCGCCGTCCTCCGACCTGACGCTGCTGCCGGTGTGCGAGGTCAACGACGCCGTCTTCGTGTGGCGGCACCATGACGGGCGGTCACCGGACTGGGAGCTCCCGGCCTGGCACACCCTCGGCTCGCTGGCCCCCCGCCTCGCCACCTGGGAGATGGCGGGCCACAGCCAGGACGTGGTTGAGAACGCGGTGGACACCGGGCATTTCACCCCCCTGCACGGCTGGGGCGAGTCCGAGATCGCCGAACCCGCCACGTTCGAGGGGCGGAGCTTCCGGGTGTCGGTCCGCTCCCGCGAACGGGTGCCCCTGCTGGGCGAGAGCCCCCTGGAGGTGACGATGGAGGGCTGCGGCATCAGCCGCGTCCATGTGTGCACCGCCCTCCCGAGGTTCGGTGTGCGCACCTGCGCCATGTACGCGACCACGATGATCACGCCCGGCGCGTTCCAGCTCCGGCAGGCGAGTTGGGTGGACGTGGCCGAGCCGGGGGCGCTTCCGGCGCCGGTGGCCCGCTGGCTGAGCCGTTCGGCGGCGCGGCTTCTTGCCGGGGTGATGTTCCGGGGGAACTGCGAGTTCGTCGCCCAGGACTTCCCGGTGTGGGCGACCAAGCGCTACCAGTCCCCGCCCCGGCTGGCCCGGGGCGACGGCCCGATCGGCCCGTTCCGGCACTGGGCCCGCCAGTTCTATCCGGCGGACCCGCTGCGGGCGCACGTGCCGTCGTCGGTGCGCGCGGCGAAGGGGAGCAGGGCGACCTGAGGGGTGGCCGGGTGCGTCGTGCCGTCGCCGACCGGCATCGGCCGCACCCGCCGTGCCGGTCAGCGGCGCAGGTAGGCCAGGACGGCGAGGACCCGCCGGTTGTCGTCGGCGGACGGTTCGATGTGCAGCTTCGTGAAGATGCTTGCGGTGTGTTTGGCGATGGCGCTCTCGCTGATGTGGAGGGTGTGGGCGATCGCGGCGTTCGAGCGGCCTTCGGCCATCTGCTGGAGCACGTCGTGTTCGCGTGGGGTGAGCGTGGCGGTGGTGCCGCGGGCGTCGCTGCGGGCGAGGAGCCGGGCCACGACCTGCGGGTCGAGGACGGTGCCGCCGGCGGCGACGGTCCGCACCGCGTCGACGAACTGGGCGGTGTGGGTCACCCGGTCCTTCAGGAGGTAGCCGACGGCTCCCTCGCCGCCGGCCAGCAGCTCCTGGGCGTAGAGCTGGTCGACGTACTGGGACAGGATCAGCACCGGCAGGCCGGGCTGTTCGCGGCGGGCGTCCAGTGCGGCCCGCAGCCCTTCGTCGGTGAAGCCCGGCGGCAGGCGGACGTCGATCACGGCGACGTCCGGCCGCCGCTCGCGCAGCGCGCGTCGCAGCTCGGGCTCGTTGTCCACGGCCGCGACCACGTCGAAGCCGTGCTCGCGCAGTGTCCTGGTCAGTCCGTCGCGGAGAAGGAAGAGGTCTTCGGCGAGGACGACGCGCACGGTATCTCCAGGGTCGCGAGGGTGGGTCCGCCCGGTGGGCTGTGGAGGGTGAGGGTTCCGTCGAAGGCAAGCAGGCGGCGGCGCACACCGGCCAGTCCGCTGCCGGTGGGGCCGGCGGCGGTGGGGCGGCCGTCGGTGGGGCCTGCGGCGGTGGGGCCAGCGGCGGCGCCGCCTCGGCCGTCGTCGGTGACGCTGACCCGCAGGACGCCGCCGTGGTGGCCGAGGTGGATGGCGACCTGTCGGGCGCCCGAGTGCTTGGCCGCGTTGGCGAGCAGCTCGGCGACGGCGAAGTACGCGGCGGACTCGACGGCTGCCGGGAGGCGTCCGGGCGGCAGGGCGTTGTCCACGCGCACGTCGAGGAAGCTGTCCAGCGCCAGCGAGCGGACGGCGTCGCCGAGGCCCCGGTCGGCGAGGACCGGCGGCAGGATGCCGTGCACGAGCTCACGCAGGTCCTGCAGGGCCCGTTCCGAGGTCGCGCGGACCTCGACGAGCAGGGCGCGGGCCGTCGGCAGATCGGTCTCCAGGAGCCGGGTCGCCTCCTCCAGCGTCATCCCTAGGGCCACCAGGCGGGCCTGCGCGCCGTCGTGCAAGTCCCTCTCGATGCGGCGGAGTTCGGCGGCCTGTACGTCCAGGGCGTCGGCCCGGGTGCCGGTCAGGTGGTCGATCCTGCGGACGAGTTCGGTGGTGTACGGGGCGGAGAGGGCTCGGACGCTCCAGCGGCCGTGCCCGGCGAGCGCCCGGGGCGCGAGGGCCACGGCGGCGGCGGCGAACGCGAGGCCCAGGGCCAGGGCGGCCGTCATGGTCGCCGTGGAGCGGACGGGCACGAACGCGTACCAGTTCCCCTCGCCGAACTCCCGCCACGCGAAGGGCTGTACGAGCACGGCGAACGCCCCGTACCAGAACAGGCACAGCGGGGCCGCCACGATCAGGCCGCCCGTGACGGGCTCCAGCCACGCCCAGCGCAGCTCGCGCCAGAAGGTCTCGTCGCCGAGCAGGGCCCTGGTGGTGCCGGGCAGCGGCGCGGGCGGAGCGGCCCGGCCGCCGGACCAGTCGGCGGTGCGCTGCCGCTGCCGGTCGGCGCGGCGGCGCAGGGCCGCCGCCGCGCGCGGGAGGAGCGGGAAGCCGAGGCCTATGGGCAGGAGGAGCAGGGCGCCGACCACCGCGGCGCCGTAGAGGGGGAGGACGAGGGCGCTCAGCGAGTGTCGCTGGCATCGCACGAGGGCCGTCCGAGCCTCCGGTCCGCCGCCCGCCCCGGCTCCCCGCCCTGTCCTCACCGGTCGTTCCCCCATGTCAGAGCGCGCTGTGTCGCGCCGCCGCGATCGTAACCCCCGGTGTCCGCGCCCCCGCCCGTACCGCCCACAGGGCCGCCGCGGCCAGGCTGGCCGCCCCGAACAGGAGCATGGGTACCACCGCGCCCGACTCCTCGTCCATGAACAGCAGCATCCCGAGGTTGACCAGGGCGTGGAAGCCGCCGGTGAGCAGCAGACGGCCCTTGCGGATCCGTTCGAGGGCGAGTCCGAGGACCACGGACATCGCGACCGTCGCGGCCAGGAACCCGGCCGCGTACGCGGGGGCCCGCGTGAACACGCCGACGTGCCAGACGCCCCACACGAGACCCACGAGCACGGAGGCGGTGAGCGGGCCGAAGCGGGTCCGCAGCAGCGGTTGCAGCAGGCAGCGCCAGCCGAGCTCCTCGCCGCACGCGCCCACCCACTGCGCCAGCGCCACGAGGAGGAAGGGGTGCGACAGCGCGCGGGGGTCGGTGAACACCGGCCCGGCGTGCACGAGGGCGTACGCGCCCGCCGACAGCGCGGTGATCAGCGGCGCGGTCAGCAGCAGCCACCCGCCCGGCGCCCCGGCCCGGGCGCCCCGGGTGTCCGCGCGCGGCGTCCCCGTCAGACGCCGCCGGATCCGCGCGGGCCACAGCACCGCCAGCGCCAGCACCGCCACGGCGGGCCCGAACTGCGTCAACTGCACGACCTCGGGCGGTATCCCGGTCGCCGGCTGCACCGCGCCGAACACCCCCGCCGCGACGAACGCCACGCCGAGGAAGACCCCCGCCTCCGCCTTCCAGCCCCACGACCTCATGTCTCTGTCCACCCCACCGCTCGGTCCGTCCGTGTCAGCACCGAGTCTTCCGCCCCGCGCGGGCACCGGCGCTGGACACGGATCCCGAACCGGGGTGCACCCAGGTACACCCCGTCGGTCCTCACAGGTGGCGGTGTCGGGCGAAGGGGCCGTCCAGGGCGGCCCATTGGAGGAGCAGGATGGTCTTGCCGTCGGTGATGCGTCCGTCGCGGGTCATGGCGAGGGCCTGGGTGAAGGGGAGTTCGAGGACCTCGATGTCCTCGCCGTCCTCTTCGAGTCCGCCGCCGGTGCCGGTCCGGTCGGCGGGGGTGTAGGGGCCGGCGAAGAAGTGGAGGCGTTCGGTGACGGAGCCGGGGCTCATGTAGGCGTCGAGGACGTGGGTGAGCGGGCCCAGGGTGACGCCGAGTTCCTCGGTGCTCTCGCGGCGGATCGCGGTGAGCGGGTCGTCGGCGTCGAGCAGTCCCGCCGCCGCTTCGACGAGCATGCCGTCGGGGTGGTCGTTGACGTAGGCCGGGTAGCGGAACTGGCGGGTGAGCAGGACGCGTCCCCGGGCCGTGTCGTACGGCAGGACGACGGCGCCGTTGCCCCGGTCGTAGGTCTCGCGCTGCTGGGACTCCCAGCGTCCGTCGCGGCGGCGGTAGTCGAAGGTGGTGCGGCGCAGGACGTGCCAGCCCTGGGAGGTGAGTTCGACGTCGCGGACGCGGACGTCGGGGTTGCGGTCCAGGTCGCGTCCCGTCCGGTCGAGGCCGGTGCGTCCGCGGTGGTCGGGGGTGTCGATGCCGGGACGGTTCGTCATGCGGTCTCCCGCTGGGTACGGCGCGGGATCTCGGCCACGTCGTGGTAGACGGGCAGGCCGCGACGGCGGGCGGTGGCGACGTCCTGGTCGGCGCCGGCGGAGTCCCCGGGCAGGCGCAGTACGGCGTCGCAGTGGGCGAGCAGGCGGTCGGCGGCCGGGTAGAGCACCTGGTCGGCTAGCGGGTCGGTGGGGGTCGCGCCGGCGGAGTGCAGGACGGGCAGGGCGATCCACTCCCCGATCACGGGGAGGTGGCCGGCCTCGAAGACGGGCCAGGCGGCGGTTTCGAGGCGGGCGAGGTTGGCCGCCATCGCCTGCGGGTCGCCGTCGGTGCCGGAGCGGTAGGGGCCCGCTATCAGGATGAGCATGGGTTTGTCGGTCACGGCCGCTAAGATACATGCAGAAGTGTGCAAGAACAGGAAGGAACGTGAATGCTGGCTGCTGAACGGCGCGAGCACCTGCTCGGTCTGCTGGCGCGTACGGGAAAGATCGTCGCCAAGGACGTCGCCGCCGAACTGGGCATCTCCGAGGACAGCGTGCGGCGGGATCTGCGCGATCTCGCCGCCGAAGGGCTGTGCCAGCGGGTCTACGGCGGAGCGCTGCCCGTGTCCCCGGCGGTGGTCGACTACGAGGCCCGGCAGACCGTCGCCCCGGACGGCAAACGGAAGGTCGCCTCGGCCGCGGCCGGGCTGGTCCGGCCGGGCAGTGCGCTGATTCTCGACGGCGGCACCACCGCCCTCGCCGTCGCCCACGCGCTCCCCCGGGACCTCACCTGCACCGTGATCACGCACAGCCCGACGATCGCCACGGCCCTGATCGACCATCCGGTGGCGGAGCTGTACCTGCTCGGAGGCCGCGTCTTCAAGCACTCGGCGGTCACCTGCGGCGCCGCCGCGGTCGAAGCCGCGCAGAACGTCTCCGCGGACCTCTGCCTGCTCGGCGTCACGGGCGTCCACCCCGAGGCGGGCCTGACCACGGCGGACGCCGAGGAAGCGGCGATGAAGCGCGCCCTGTCCGCACGGGCCGCCGACACGTACATCCTCGCCTCGTCCGAGAAGATCGGCACCGCTTCGCGGTTCCGCGTGCTGCCCTGGGAGAAGGTCACCGGAGTCATCACCGACGCCGGCCCTCGGCACCCCGTCGTCGAGCAGCTCACGGCGCTGGGCGTGACGGTCGTGGCGGCCGACTGACGGCCGACTGACGGCCGCGAGCCGGTCGCGGCACTGTCCCGGCGGCCGGGGGTCAGCCGTGGGCGGCGGGCGGCCGGTCGGGGGTCGGGCCGGCGGGGAGCAACGGCCGCAGGGCGCCCAGTACGGCGCCGACGCAGGCGTCCCGGAGTGCGGTGCGGGTGCACGTCTCGTGGGTGAGCCAGTCCACGCAGAGGACCTGGACGAAGACGAGCCAGGCCTTCAGTACCGCGGAGACGGCGGCGTGCGTGTCCGCGTCGGTGAGCGGGAGCACGCCGAGCAGGCGCGAGCGCAGGGCGTCGAGTTCGTTCGTCATGATCGTCTGGATGACCGGGTCGCCGGCGAGCACGCGGTTGGCGGCGAGTACGGCGTGGCGGTTCGCGATGAAGTAGCCGAGGTGAGCGTCCAGGCCCTGCGCCAGTTGCTCGGTGAGCGTGGCTTCGGGGTCGAGCCGGGTCGCCTCCAGCAGCCGGTCGGCCGCCTGCTGGTAGACCGCCGCGAAGAGCGCCCGCTTGCTCGGGAAGTGCTGGTACAGCAGGGCGCGGGACACCCCTGCCTGCTGGGCGACCTCCTCCATCAGCACCTTGTCGTACGGGGTGCTGGAGAAGAGCTGGGCGCCCACGGCCAGGAGCTGGGCGCGGCGGTCGGCGGGGGTCAGGCGTCTGCGGGGCGGCACCCGGCCAGGGTACTTGACATGTGTCTACCAAGGGGCCGTACCGTGGGGCTTAGTAGACACACGTCAACTAAAGGGGGCATGGGGTCATGGTCAGGACGCTGCGGGTACTCGCGTGGTCAATGGGCCTCGCGTGCACGGCGATCGGGCTCTTCCACGTGGTCGCCGGCAATGCCGCGATCCCGGGCGCGGAAGACGCCGGCCCCACCGTGGACAGCCTCGGCCGGTTCTTCGGCGCGGTCTTCGCCGGCTACGGCGTGGCCTGGCTGTGGGCCGCCCGCCAGGACCCGGTTCCGGCGCGCGCGGTCCGGTGGCTGGCGGCGGTGTTCCTGCTGGGTGCCGTGGGGCGGCTGCTGTCCCTGGCCGTGAACGGGTGGCCGCACTGGTTCCAGGTGGCGCTGACCGTGATCGAACTCCTGCTGCCGCCCGTCCTCTTCCTCCTCGCGGACGCCGGTGAGCGCTCGTCCCGCGAGCGTCTGCCCGCCGACGCCTAGAGCCTGTCCGGCGGATCAGGGTCGGGTAGGTCGCGGCGTCTGGTGCGGTGCATCGCAAGGCGCCGGAGCGTCCTGATAGCGGAGCTATCGGGGCGTTTCGGCAACGCGGCGAGGTGCCGTGCCAGACGCCGCGGCCCCGGCCATGATCCGCCGGACAGGCCCTAGTCACACCGCGCGGCAGGAGCCCGGAGAGGTGCGGCTACGGGGTCGCTCCGCGGCCGGGCCATGCAAGGTCGTCGACGGCGAGGAACGGCTCGCGGGCCATGTTCGCCGGGGGCGCCCCGGTGAACGTCATGACGTCCCTGTGCAGGTGGGACTGGTCGGCGTAGCCGGTCTCGGCGGCGACCCTGGCCGCGGCCTCTCCCGCGACCAGGCGGTGGGCCGCGTGGTCGAAGCGGACCAGCTTCACGGCGTGCTTGGGCGGCAGGCCGAGTTGCGTACGGAACCGGGACCACAGCCGCTTGCGGCTCCATCCGACCTCGGCGGCGAGCGCGTCGACCCGGGTCAGGCCACGGCTGCCGGCGATGCGGTGCCAGGCCCAGGCGACCTCCGGGTCCACCGGCGGCCCCGCCTCGTACCGGCGGGCGAGCAGTGCCTCCGTCCACGCGAAGCGGTCCTGCCAGGACGCGATGTCCCCGAGCCGCTCGCGGATCCGGGACGCCTCCCGGCCCCACAGCTCGTCCAGGGGTACGACGGCGTCGTCGAGGTCGGTGAGGGAGGCTCCCAGAACCGCGCGCGCGATCACCGGGGACAGGCGCACCTGTACGCACTCGACGTTCTCTCCACTCGCCCGGACCGCGCCTCCGGACCCGAATCCGGGCCCGGCGACGATGCTCCCCCGCTGTTGGCGCCCGGAGGCGCAGTCGAGGACCGGCGTGCCCGCGCCGAACTCCAGGAGCAGGGTCACGGCCGGGTGCGGGACCATCCGGAGCGCGTCCAGGTCACGGACGCGGAACCCTGCCATGGAGAGACCGGACACCGGGCTGGGCCGCCGCGGGCACGCGACGTCCCATACGGCCTCGCCGTGCACGAAACTGGCCATCTTCCCGGGGTACTTGGACCGGTGGCGGAACATTCGTCCAATCCGTCGGCGGGTGCCCGCGGTGACAGTGGACGCATGACTGACTCCCACGGCGGACCGCCCCTCCACAACGGCGCCGAAACCACCGAGCATGCGCTTCTGTCGCTGGACGACGGCGACATCCACGTGTGTCAGGACGGCCCTCGGGACGCCCCCGCACTCCTGCTCATCCACGGCTCCGCCTCCTCGACCCGCTCGTGGGACCCGCTGGTGCCGCTGCTGTCCGGAGCGCACCGCGTGATCCGCGTCGACCTGCTCGGGCACGGCCGCTCGGCCACGCCCGACGACCGCAGCTACGCGCTGCCGGACCAGGCGGGCCGGGTCGGCACGGTACTGGACCGGCTCGGCGTCGCACACGCCGTGGTCGTCGGTCACTCCAGCGGCGGGGCGGTCGCCACCGCCCTCACCGAAGAGCGGCCGGACCTGGTGAGCGCCCTCGTCCTCATCAACACCGGCCCCGGCCTGCACGCCTTCATCGCACCGCCGGGCGACGCGGCCGGACTCCCCCCGTGGCCGCCGACCGACGAGCAGCTCCGCCTGTTCGCGAGCACCGGATTCAGCCGGCCGGGCTACCGGGTCCCCTCCGAACTCCTCGACGACGTGCGCCGCATGACCCTCCACACGCTCACCAGCACCATGCAGGCCACCCGCGACTACCTGATGCGGCAGGCGCTCCCGGAGCGGCTGGCAGCCCTCCGCAAGCCGCTCCTGGTGGTCTTCGGCGAGGACGACCGCAGGTGGCGGTCCTCCTCCGCCGCCGAGTACCGCGTCGTCCCGGGCGCGCAGGTCACCTTGCTGCCCGGCCTCGGTCACTCCCCCCTCCTGGAGGACCCCGCACGGACCGCCGTCCCCCTGCTGGCCTTCACCGCGGTCCACTCCGTACGGGCGGACTGACATGACAAGGAGAGGCGCCCCGCGCGTTCTCGTCTCCGGAGCGGGCGTCGCCGGTCCGGTGCCGGCCTCCTGGCTCACCCGGCACGGCTTCTCCGTGACCGTCGTAGAGCGCGCGCCGAGAGCATGCGCGACGACCTCAGCGAGATCTGCTACGACACCACCCGCGACGACGTCGCGTACCTCTTCGCCTACTCGATCACCGCGCTCTCGCCCGACGCGGGTGACGGCGGTGAAGGAGGTGAAGGAGGTGAAGGCACCACCTTCCCGTTGAGCGGGAACCGCCACCTGCGCCGGGCTGCCTCTCCCTGACAAGCTCCGATCCGCTGTGGATCCACCGCCCGCGCCCGACTGGGGGCGAGGCAGCAGGGAGGACGGGACAGATCATGGAAGGCGCGCAGACCATCGCCCGGCTCGCGGACTGGGCCGCGGAGAGATACGGGGACGAGGAGGCCCTCGTCTTCGGCGACGAGCGCTGGACGTTCGCCGGGCTTCGTGACCGGGTCGACCGGGCGGCCCGCGCGGTGATCGCCCACGGGGTGCGGCCCGGCGACTCGGTCGCCGTGTGGGCGCCCAACAGCGCGCGCTGGGTCGTCGCGGCGCTCGGCGCGGTGGCGGCCGGTGGGGTGCTGGTGCCGGTGAACACCCGGTACAGGGCGGCCGAGGCCGCGGACATCCTGCGCCGCTCCCGTACCCGGCTGCTCTTCACCGAGCACGACTTCCTCGGAACGGACTACCGGGCGCTGCTCCGGGACTCCGGCGAGGAACTCCCGCTCCTGGAACGGACGGTGACCCTGCACTCCGCGGACTGGTCACGCTTCCTGGCGGGTGCGGACCAGGTGAGCGGCCGGGAGCGGCTGGCCCGTACCGCGGCCGTGGACCCGGGCGACACCGCCGACATCCTCTTCACCTCGGGCACCACCGGCCGTCCCAAGGGCGTGCCCGCCACCCACGGCCAGAACCTGCGCGTGTACGACGCCTGGGCCCGGACGGTCACGCTCCGGCGCGGCGACCGGCATCTCCTCGTCAACCCGTTCTTCCACACCTTCGGCTACAAGGCCGGTGTCCTCGCCTGTCTGCTGCGCGGGGCCACGATCCTCCCGGAGCGGGTCTTCGACGCCGAGGCCGTACTGCGCCGGATACGCGACGAGCGTGTCTCCGTCCTGACCGGCGCGCCGACCGTCTTCAGCTCGCTCATCCACCATCCCCAGCGCGCGGCGTACGACCTGAGCTCGATGCGGATGGCGGTGACGGGCGCGGCGAACATCCCCACCGCGCTCATCGAGCAGATCAGGACGGCCCTGGGCGCCCGGAGCGTCAACACCGCCTACGGGCTGACCGAGTCGACGGGCGTGGTCGCGATCTGCCCGCCGCACGAGTCCCCCGAGACGCTGGCCCGCACCTCCGGGACGGCCCTGGAGGGTACGGAGCTGCGCGTGGACGCGCCACGGGGGGAGCCGGGCGAGATCCTCACCCGCGGGTACCACGTGATGCACGGCTATCTCGACGACCCCGAGGCCACCGCGGAGGCCGTGGACGCGGACGGCTGGCTGCGCACGGGGGACGTGGGTGTCCTCGACGAGCGCGGCTTCCTGCGGATCACCGACCGGCTGAAGGACATGTTCGTGGTGGGCGGCTTCAACGTGTACCCGGCGGAGGTGGAGCAGGTGCTCCGCGGCCACCCCGCCGTCCTGGACGTGGCCGTCGTGGGCGTCCCCGACGCGCGGCTCGGGGAGGTCGGCGTCGCGTACTGCGTGCCGGCGGCCGGGGCCCCGGCCGCCGCGGGCGACGCGGCCGAGCTGACCTCGTACACGCGTGATCGGCTGGCCAACTTCAAGGTCCCGCGGGCCTTCCACTCCGTGCCGGCGCTGCCGCACAACGCGGCCGGCAAGGTCGACAAGCACGCGCTGCGGCGGTCGGCGGGGAACACCACCACCGGATGAGGAGAGCACGAAGTGAACGACAGAATCACCGAGTCCGTCGGTGTCGTCGATGCCGTCGGTGTTGCTGACGTCGTCGATGTTGTTGGTGTTGCTGACGTCGTCGATGCCGTCGGTGTTGCTGACGTCGTCGATGTCGTCGATGCCGTCGATGTCGTCGTCATCGGCGCGGGCGTCACCGGACTGTACGCCGTGCACAAGCTGCGCGGTCTCGGCCACCGGGTGCGCGGCTTCGAGCGCGGGGACGACGTGGGCGGCGTCTGGTACTGGAACCGCTACCCCGGCGCCCGCTGCGACGTGGAGTCCGTGGACTACTCGTACTCCTTCGACGAGGAGCTCCAGCAGGAGTGGGACTGGAGCGAGAAGTACGCCGCCCAGCCGGAGATCATCCGCTATCTGCGTCATGTCGCCGACCGCTTCGACCTGCGCCGCAGCTACGCCTTCGGCACCTCGGTGACCTCCGCCGAACTGGACGAGGAGACGCTGCGCTGGACGGTGCGCACGGACAGGGGCGAGGTGGTGTCGGCGCGGTACTGCGTGTTCGCCGTCGGCTGCCTCTCCAGTACGCACGTGCCGGACATCCCGGGGGCCGGGGAGTTCGGCGGCGCCACTTACCACACCGGGGCCTGGCCGCACGAGGGCGTGGACTTCGGCGGGCTGCGCGTGGGCGTGATCGGCACCGGGTCCTCCGGCATCCAGGCCGTGCCCCTGATCGCCGAGCAGGCGGCGCACCTGACCGTCTTCCAGCGCAGCGCCAACTTCAGCATCCCGGCGGGCAACGCGCCCCTGGACGAGGAGACGCGCCGCCGGCAGAAGGCCGGCTACGCCGAGCGGCGGCGGCTGTCCCGGCTCAGCGGCGGCGGCTCGCCCCACACGGCGCACCCGTCGGCGACGTTCGCCGTCTCCCCCGAGGAGCGGCGGGCCGCGTTCGAGGAGCGGTGGGAGCTCGGCGGCGTCCTGTACTCCAAGACCTTCCCCGACCAGCTCACCGACCGGGCGGCGAACGACGAGGCGCGCGCGTTCTGGGAGGGGAAGGTCCGCGCGCTCATCGAGGACCCGGCCGTCGCCGATCTGCTGGTGCCGACGGACCATCCGATCGGCACCAAGCGGATCGTCACCGACTCGCACTACTACGAGACGTTCAACCGCGACGACGTGCGCCTCGTGAGCCTGCGGGAGAACCCGATCGCGCGGATCGACGCCACCGGGATCGTGCTGGCCGACGGCACGCGGGTGGAGCTGGACGCGCTGGTGTACGCGACCGGCTTCGACGCGATGACCGGGGCGATCGACCGGGTGGACGTCCGGGGGCGCGGCGGGCGGCGTCTGAAGGACGTGTGGAGCGGGGGTCCGCGCACCTATCTGGGCCTGGGCGTCGACGGGTTCCCGAACCTGTTCAACCTGACCGGCGCGGGCAGCCCGTCCGTCATGGCCAACGTCGTGCTCTGTGCCGAGCAGCACGGCGACTGGCTCGCCGACTGTCTGCGCCATCTGGACGAGCACGGGCACCGCGCGATCGAGGCAACCGCGGAGGCCGTCGAGGAGTGGGTCGCGCAGTGCCGCGACCGGGCGGCGGCCACGCTGTTCCCGGCGGCGAACTCCTGGTACCTGGGGGCCAACATCCCCGGGAAGCCCCGAGTCTTCATGCCGTTCATCGGTGGCTTCGGGGTGTACGGGGAGATCCTCGCGGACGTCGCGGCCTCGGGGTACAAGGGGTTCACGCTGATAGGCGGCTGACGCCGGGCCCGTACGGGAACGGGAGAGCGCCCCACCCCCACCGGATCAGGTGGGGGCGGGGCGCACGCGTGCGGGTCCGCCGGTCAGCGGGCGGCGAGGGCCTCGCGCAGGGCGGCGAAGGCGGTCGCGCGGGCCTCGGCGGCCGCGGGCAGGGCGCCCGACATGGAGAGGAAGCCGTGGAACATCCCGGCGTGGTGGTGGGCCGTCACGGGGACGCCCGCGGCGGCGAGGGCGTCCGCGTAGGCCAGGCCGTCGTCCCGCAGGGGGTCGAAGCCGGCGGTGACGACCTGGGCCGGCGGAAGCCCCGACAGGTCGGCGCCCGCCAGGGGGGCCGCGTAGGGGCTGGCGCGGGCCGCCGGGTCGGGCAGGTAGGCGTCCCAGTACCAGCGCAGATGGTCGGCGGTGAGGAAGTAGCCCTGGGCGTTCTCGCGGTGCGAGGGGCGGGAGCGGGTGGGGTCCAGCATCGGGTAGTAGAGCGCCTGGCAGGCGATCTCGGGGCCGCCCCGGTCGCGGGCGAGCAGGGTCAGGACGGTGGCGAGGTTGGCGCCCGCACTGTCGCCGGCGACGGCGATGCGCCGGCCCGGGTACGTCGCCGCCGTCGACGACAGGGCCGTGTACGCGTCCTCGGGGGCGGCGGGGAAGGGGTGTTCGGGGGCGCGGCGGTAGTCGACGGAGACGACGACGGCCTCCGTCGCGCGGGCGAGGGCGCGGCAGAAGGCGTCGTGGCTGTCGAGGTCGCAGAGGACGAAGCCGCCCCCGTGGCAGAACACGATCACGGGGGCGGTCGCGTGGACGCCCGGGTCGTAGACGCGTACGGGCACCCCGTCGGCGTCCCGGTCCGTGACGCGGTCGACGGGGAGCGGTGGCGCGTCGGGCCGGGGGCGGGCGGCGAAGAAGGCGCGCACCTCGGCGATGTCCGTCATCTCCGTCGCGAGCGGCGGGAAGCCGGCGGTGGCCAGGTCGATGACCGCCTGGACCTCGGGGTCGGGCCGGTTCACGCGCCTCCTCCCTTCGGGGTGAGGAGCGGCATGCGGCCCGCCGACGCGCCGCCGTCGACGGCGAGTTCGGCGCCGGACAGGTAGGAGGAGTCGTCGGAGGCGAGGAAGGCGACGAGGTGGGCGACCTCCTCGGGCTCGCCGACGCGTCCCAGGGGGGTGCCGGGGTGGTCCTTGGTGCCCAGGTGGGCGGTCATGGCGGTGGCGATGGCGCCCGGGTGGACGGAGTTGACCCGGATGGCGTCCGGGCCGAGCTCCAGAGCGGCCGTCCTGGTCAGCCCGCGCAGCCCCCACTTCGCGGCTCCGTACGCCCCGTGGCCCCAGATGCCCTGGAGGCCGGCCTGCGAGGAGATGTTGACGATGGATCCGCCGCCGCCGTCCCGCATCGCCCCGGCGACCGCTCGGACGCCGAGGAAAGGGCCGATCAGGTTGACGCGGAGGATCGCCTCCAGGCGGTCGGGGTCCTCCTCGGTGATGGGTGAGGTGGAGTAGATCGCGGCGTTGTTGACGAGGATGTCGAGCCGGCCGAAGGCGTCCAAGGTGGCGGCGACCGCGGCGGCCCAGGAGTGCGTGTCGGTCACGTCGTGGCGTACGAAGCGGGCGGCGTCGCCGAGGGAGGCGGCCGTGGCCCGGCCCTGCGGCTCCAGGACGTCGGTGAGGACGACCTTCGCGCCGAGGGCGGCGAACAGCCGGGCCTCGGCCTCGCCCATGCCGCGTGCCGCGCCGGTGACCAGCGCGACCTTTCCTGTCAGGTCGACGGGCATCAGGGGTTCTCCTTGTTCGGTCGGCGGGCCGGGCCGGTCGCCCGTCCGGCGCGCGGGTCCTGGGTGCGGCGGCTCACCGGGCCCCGGCGGGGCGCGTACGGGCGATGTGGCCGGCCGCGAGCCAGCTGAAGGTCATGGCGGGGCCGATGGTCGCGCCGGGGCCGGGGTACGTCTCCCCCATGACGGCGGACGACACGTTGCCGGAGGCGTACAGGCCGTCGATGGGCGTGCCGTCCTCGCGCAGGACGCGGGCGGTGGCGTCGGTGACCAGGCCACCCTTGGTGCCGATGTCGCCCGGGTGGACGGGGATCGCGTGGTACGGCCCCTTCTCCAGCGGCGCGAGGTTGGGGTGGGGCAGCGTCGGGTCGCCGTAGTAGCGGTCGTAGACGCTGTCGCCCCGGTGGAAGTCGTCGTCGCGGCCGGCGCGGGCGAAGCCGTTGAACCGGTCCACGGTGGCGCGCAGCCGCCCCGGGGGGACGCCGATGCGTGCGGCCAGCTCCTCGACGGTCGCGGCCTTCTTGACGAAGCCGCTCTCCAGCCACGTTTTCGGGAACGGCTGCCCCGGGAAGAGGCCCATGAAGAAGTAGCGGGCCTTGGCGGTGGCGTCGAGGATCAGCCAGGACGGCACGGTGGTCGCGTCCGGCCGGTCCGCGGCGTACATGGCGTCGACGAACTCGTGGTACGGGGCTGCCTCGTTGGCGTAGCGCTCCCCCGCCGCGTTGACGATCACCATGCCGGGGATGCCGCGGTCGGCGACGAGGAAGAACGGTTTCCCCTCGGGGGGCACCACGGAAGGAGCGCCCCAGACCCGGTCCATCAGGTCGGTCGCGGCGCCGAGGGCCTCGGCCGGTTCCAGGACGTCGCCGGTCTGTCCGTCGGACGCGGAGCTCCACGCGGTGGAGGTGGGCGTCGGGAGGTGCTTCTCGCGGAGCCGCTGGTCGTGCGAGAAGCCTCCGGAGGCGAGGACGACGCCGCCGGTGGCCCGGACGGTGAGCTCCCGCTCGCCCCGGGTGATCCGGATGCCGGTGACCCGGCCGTGCTCCTCGACCAGTCCGGTCAGCGGGGCGGAGAGCCACAGGTCGGCGCCGAGCGTGTCCAGGGAGTGCCGCATGCGGGCGATGAGCGCCTCGCCGAGGGAGAGCGGCTGCCGGCCGGTGAGCCGGGCCCTGACCGCCCGGGCGCCGACCTTGACGGCGGTGCAGCGGCCGGCCCAGGTCCGTCCGGCCATGTTCAGGTGCCGGAAGTCCTTGGAGGTGATGGTGAGGCCGTAGGTGGGCAGTCCGGCGCGGCGCATGGTGGCGCGCTGCTCGGGGCCCAGCTTCCTGAAGTCGAAGACCTGCGGTTCGACGGAGCGGCCCTGCGGGTAGCCGCCGAGCCGCTCGGGGTAGTAGTCCGAGTAGCCGGGCGTGTAGACGAACCGCACGGCCGTACGGTCGTGGAACTCCCGCACCATCCGGGGTCCGTGGGTGAGGTAGGCGTCCTTGCGCTCGGCGGGGACCCGGTCGCCGACCGTGGCGTCCAGGTAGGCGCGGGCCTTCTCCGGGGTGTCGCCGAGCCCGGCGGCGTCCAGGTGGAAGTTGCCCGGGACCCAGATCGCGCCGCCGGACAGGGCGGTCGAGCCGCCGTAGACGTCGGTCTTCTCCACCACGAGGGCGGTCAGTCCGCGCAGCCGGGCGGTGAGGGCCGCGGCCAGGCCGGCGGCGCCGGAGCCGACGACCACCACGTCGTAGGTGTGGTCCCACTGGTCGTTCATCGCGTTCTCCCTGGTCGGGGTGGGGTGGGTCGGGGGGGGGGGGGGGGGGGGGCCCCCCCCCCCCCCCCCCCCCCCGCCCCCCGCCGCCCCCCCCCCGGGGGGGGCGGGGGGGCCCGCCCCCGCCGCGGGGGGGGGGGGGCCCGGGGGGGGCGGCGCCCCCCGGGGGTTGTTGTGGCCCCAGGGGTGTTACATCGCTTGCCCCCGGGGGGGGGGGGGGGGGGGGGGGGGCGGGGGGGGGCCGCCCCCCGCCCCGGCCGCCGGGTCATCGCGCGGTGATCCGCGCGTCGGTGAGGACCGGCGCGTCCGCGCGCTCGGCGGCGGTGGCCGTCAGGCGTGGCGCTCGTCCCAGGTGACCTGGGTCCGCGCCGGCGGCGCGGCGAACGCCTACTCGACGTCGAGCGGCATCAGAACGCGCCCACGGCGTAGCGGCTGCGGTAGAACAGCAGCGGTCGGGCGTCCTCGCCAGCGTCGAGCGCCACCACATGTGCCGTGACGAGATGATGGTCCCCGGCCTCGTACACGGCCTGGAGTTCGCACTCCACGTGGGCCAGGGCTCCGTCGACGCGTACGGTGCCGTGCTCGCCGGTGCTCCACCCGATCCCGGCGAACTTGTCGGGGCCGCTGCGGCCGAGCGCCGCGCAGGTGGCCTGCTGGTCCTCGGCGAGGATGGTGACGCAGAAGCGGCCCGTCCGCTCGATCCTCGGCCAGCTGGTGGAGTTCCTGCCGACGGCCAGCATGACCAGCGGCGGGTCGAGGGAGAGCGAGGCGAAGGACTGGCAGGCGAAGCCGACGGGCTCCATGGTGTCGGCGTCCAGGGTCGCCACGACCGTGATGCCGCTGGCGAAGCGGCCGAGGACGTCCCGGAACTCGGAGGGCGCGATCAGCCGTTCCACTGGTGGCCCCAGAAGCTGTCGGCGGTGATCTCCTTCGCGACCCAGGCGGCCGGGTCGACGACGAGGCCGTCCCAGCCGTACTCGACCTGGAAGCCGCCGGGCGCCTGGGCGTAGAAGGACACCATGCGGTCGTTGGTGTGGCGGCCGAGGCTGGACGCGATGGGGATGCCCGCGGCGTGCGTGCGGTCGAGGCCGCGGCCCACGTCGTCGAGGGTCTCCAGCTCCACCATGAAGTGCACGATGCCGGGGGGCAGCGCGCCCGGGTAGAGGCCGAGGCTGTGATGGCGGCGGTTGGGGCTGAGGAAGTGCATCCAGTGGAAGTCCCGCTGCTCGGTGGCGGTCGGCACGGCCTGCGGCGGCAGCTTCATCGAGTCGCGCAGCTGGAAGCCGAGCAGGTTCTCGTAGAAGTCGAGGGCCGCCTCGATGTCGGGCACGGGGAGGACGACATGGCCGAGGCCCAGGTCTCCGGTGACGAAGCGGTTGCCGTACGGGGTGCCGAGGGCGGTGTGGTCCTCCGCCTGGCCCCAGTAGATCTCCAGCGGGTTGCCGCCCGGGTCCGTCACGTGGATCAGGCCCCGCACGCGGCGCTCGGTGAGTTCGGCGGGGTCGGCGGCCTTGACGGCGACACCGGCCGCCTCCAGCTCCTCGGCGGCGCGGGCGAGTGCGGCGGCGTTCGCCACCTCCCAGCCGGCCGCGAGGAGACGGTCGCCCGCGCCCGCCTGGATGACGATGCGGTAGGCGCGGTCGTCCAGGCGGAGGCAGAGGGTGTCCTCGGTGGTGCCGGATGCCTCCACCATGCCGAGGACGTCGAGGGCGTAGCGGCGCCACTCGTCCAGGGTGGTGGTCTCCAGGCGCAGGTAGCCGAGCGCACGGATGTCCATGGGGTGCACCTCTTCGGTGGAAGGTTCAGTGGGAGAAGAAGTCGACGGCGAGGCGGTTGAACTCGTCGGCCTGCTCGGTCTGGGCCCAGTGGCCGCAGTGCGGGAAGACGTGCAGACGGGCGTCGGGGATGGTCTTGAGGGCGACCAGCGCGCCGTCGAGGGGGTTGACGCGGTCCTCGCGGCCCCAGGTGAGGAGCACCGGGTGGGTGATCCGGTGGGCCTCCCGCCAGAGCATCACGTCCTCGGCCCACGCGGGGTTGGCGAAGGAGGCCGCCATCCGGGCGCTGCCGAGCCGGGTGTCGGCGTCGGTGGCCGAGGCCCAGCGTTCCTCGACGAGTTCGTCGGTGACGATCGACCGGTCGTACGCCATGACGCCGAGGAAGGCGCGGAGCCCGTCCCGGGTGGGCTCCGGCGCGGCGTTGAACTCGAAGAGCCGCTTGATGCCCTCGGTCGGGTCGGGGGCGAAGAGGTTGACGGACACGCCGCCGGGGCCCATGAGGAGGAGCTTGCCGACCTTGTCCGGGTGGTTCAGGGCCATGCGGACGGCGGTGCCGCCGCCGAGGGAGTTGCCGATGAAGTGCGCCCGGACGATGCCCAGTTCGTCCATGAGGGCGGCGACGGCGTTCGCGCTGAAGCTGAAGTAGTCCCGGTCCGGCTCCGGCTTGTCCGAGCGGCCGAAGCAGGGCTGGTCGACGAGGAGCGTACGGAACTGTCCGGCGAAGACAGGGAGGTTGCGGCCGAAGTTGCTCCAGGCGGAGGCGCCGGGACCGCCTCCGTGCAGCATGATCACGACCGGGGTGTCGGCCGTCCCGCCGGCGGGGGCGGCCTCGTGGTAGTGGAGGGTGAGCCCGGCCGCCTTGGCGGTGCGGGAGGTCGACTCGTACGTGAGCTCGGTCATCGTCGGCGCCTCTCAGGCCATCGTGTCGTGGATCTCGATGCCGAGCGCGCACTGCCCGTACATGACGAGGGCCCGCTCGGGGTCGTTGGCGGCGTGGCCGCGGCCGGTGTGGGCGTCGCGCCAAGCGCGCTGGAGCACGCCGGGGCCGGTACGCATCGCGCTGCCGCCGGAGTTCTCCATCAGCAGGTCGACCGCCGCGACGGCGCGTTCGGTGGCGAGCACCTGGTCGCGCCGGGCGCGGGTGCGCAGCTCCATGGGGATCGCCTCGTCGCGGGCGGCGAGGGCGTACATCTCGCCCATGTTCCGGGTCAGTTGCAGCCAGCTCGCGTCGATGTCACCGGCGGCGCGGGCGATACGGACCTGCGCGAAGGGGTCCTCGGCGACCTTCTGCCCGTACGAGACGCGGATCCGCTGCCGGGTGGCCTCGGCGTACGAGTCGTAGGCGCCCTCGGCGATGCCGACGATCGGGGTGGTGATGGTGGTGGTGAACACGCCCGCGTAGGGCAGCCGGTACAGCGGCTCGGGGTTGATCTCGTGGCCGGGCACCTTCAGGGCGGTGACCGGGCCGAAGCTCAGGGCTCGGTGCTCGGGGACGAAGGCGTCCTCCACGACGACGTCGTTGCTGCCGGTGCCGCGCAGGCCGACCGTGTCCCACACGTCGTCGACGCGGTAGGCGGACCGGGGGATCAGGAAGGCCCGCATGTCGACCGGGTTGCCCTCGCCGTCGGTGACGAGGCAGCCGAGGAGCGCCCACTGGGCGTGGTCGCAGCCGGAGGAGAAGTGCCACCGGCCGGAGAGCCGGAAACCGCCGCCGTCGACGGCGGTGGCCTTGCCCGTGGGGGCGTACGAGGAGGCGATCCGGGTCTTGGGGTCCTGCCCCCACACCTCCTGCTGGGCACGGGGGTCGAACAGGGCGACGTGCCAGGGGTGGACGCCGACCACGGAGGCGACCCAGCCGGTCGAACCGCACGCCTTGGCGATCTCCTTGACCGCCGAGTAGAAGAGCACCGGATCGGCCGCGCGGCCGCCGAAGGCCCGGGGCTGGAGCAGCTGGAAGAACCCGGTGTCCTCCAGTTCCTTGACGGAGATGTCGGGCACCCGGCGCAGCGCCTCGGCCTCCGCCGCGCGGTCGCGCAGGGCGGGGGCCAGGTCACGGATGGCTGCCAGGACGTCATCGGCCATGGGGCATCCCCTTTCGGGTCGTGGTGGGGGAATGCCAGGACCGTACGGGGTGCCGTCGGGCGGGGAAATGGGGTGCTCCCACTGAGCGGGAAGGGGCGGCGGGGAAGGGGTGGCGAGGTCGGTGGGGGGCGGCGGGACGGGCAGGCGAGGGGCGGCCAGACCGCCGGGGGCGGCGGGGCGGCGGGGTCAGTCCGCCGGGGGCGGGGACGGCAAGGGCCGGCGGGATCGATCCGCAGGGGCCGCAGGGGCCGGCAAGGTCGGTCTGCCGGGGCCTGTGCGCCGGGTCGGAGCACGTCAGAGCATGGGGTCCTGGACGTCCATGCCCAGGGCGTCCTGGGCGTACAGGACCAGTGCCCGGTCCACGTCGTTGGCCGCCTGGCCGCGGCCGGTGTGCAGGTCGCGCCAGGCGCGCTGGAGGACGTCGTCGCCGACGCTCAGCGGTCCGCGGCCGGCGTTCTCCATGAGCAGGTCCACGGCGGTGAGGGCGCGTTCGGTGGCGAGCGCCTGGTCCCGGCGGGTGCGGGCGCGCAGTTCCCTCGGGATCTCCGCGCCGCGGCGCGCGAGCGCGTACAACTCCGCCATGTTCCGCGCGAGTTGCAGCCGGGCGGCGTCGATCTCACCGGCCGCGCGGGCGATGCGTACCTGGGCGAAGGGGTCCTCGGCGACCCGCGGGCCGGGGGCGGCCCACCCGCCGGGCGCGGCCCGCAGGCGCTCGCGGGCCGCGGTGACCTGGTCCTCGTGGGCGCCTTCGGCGATGCCGACCATCGCGGTGGAGACGGCGGTGGTGAAGACGGCCGCGTACGGCAGCCGGTACAGCGGGTCGGGGTGGAGGTCGTGCCCGGGGCAGCGCAGCGCGGTCACCGGGCCGTAGCCGAGCGTCCGGTGGGCGGGGACGAAGGCGTCCGTGACGACGAGGTCGTTGCTGCCGCTGCCGCGCAGGCCGACCGTGTCCCACACGTCGTCGACGCGGTAGTCGGCCCGCGGCACCAGGAAGGTCAGCATGTCGACCGGGCGGCCCTCGGCGTCGGTGACGAGGCCGCCGAGCAGCGCCCAGCGGGCGTGGTCGCAGCCGGCGGAGAAGTGCCACCGGCCGGAGAGCCGGTATCCGCCGTCGACGGGTGTGACCTTCCCGGTGGGGGCGTGGGAGGAGCAGATCCGGATGGCGGCGTCCGTGCCCCAGACCTCCTCCTGCGCCTTGGCGTCGAACTGGGCGACGTACCAGGGGTGGACGCCGAGGACCGCCGCCGCCCAGCCGGTCGATCCGCACGCCTTGGCGATCTCGTGCACGGCGGCGTAGAAGACGGCGGGGTCGGCGGCGAGTCCGCCGTACGCCCGGGGCCGGAGCAGCCGGAAGAAGCCGGCGCCCTCCAGTTCTTCGACGGAGGGGTCGGGCACCCGCCGCAGGGCCTCCGCCTCGGTCGCGCGCTCGCGCAAGGCGGGGGCGAGGGCGCGGACCGCCGCGAGCACTTCGTCGTCGCGCATGAGCGCCCCCCTCTCGGATTCCGGTCCGGTCCCGCCGTGACGAGAGGGAACCTACGCGTTACTGTTCCGAGACGGAACTCCCCCTTCCCAGTGCCTGTCATCCTCTGGCAATCTCCACGCAATACCGGAGATTACGGACGCGGCCAGGGGTCGTTCGGCTGTGCCGTCCGTGTGGGAGGTGCCGATGACGACCAGTGCTGTCGAGCCTGTCGAGGCCGGGATGCCGCCTCTGTCCCTGCTGGAGAAGGCGGCGAAGGTGCTGAGAGCCTTCGAGAGCGCGGGGCCCCGGCTCACCCTGACCGAGGTCGTGCAGCGCTCGGGCATCCGCCGGTCCTCCGCGCACCGCATCCTCGATCAGCTGGTGCGGTTGCGCTGGCTGGAGCGCGAGGGGCGCGACTACCGTCTGGGCATGGGCATGTTGGAGCTCGGGGCCATGGCCTCGCACCACAACCGGCTCCGCCGGGCGGCGCTGCCGCATCTGCACGCGCTGCACGAGTCCACCGGGCATCTGGTGCACCTCACGGTGCTCGACGGCTCCGAGGTGGTCTATCTGGAGCGGATCGGCGGGTCGGACGACTCCGTCGTGCCGTCGCGGATGGGCGGGCGGCAGCCGGCGTACTGCACGGCCTCCGGCAAGGCGATCCTGGCGTTCGGGGACGGCGCGCCGGTGGAGCAGGTGATACGGGACGGGCTGCGGCCGCGTACCCCGCGCACCCTCACCCGCCCCGAGTCCTTCCGCCGCGAGCTGGCGCTCACGCGGGAGCGCGGGGTGGCCTTCGACCACGAGGAGGGCTACCGGGGCGTCTTCTGCGTGGCCGCGCCGCTGCGCGGCGCCGGCCGGGCCATCGCCGCGATCTCGGTGAGCGGGCACGGCGTCCACCGGGAGATGGAACGGCTCGCCCCGGCGGTGCGCGGCTGCGCGCGGTCGGTGTGGCAGGCCATGTTCGGGCCGGGGCGCCAGTCGGAGAAGCGCGCTCAGCCCGTCGGCGCCGGGTCCGCCGCGGGGCTCTCCCAGCCCTCGATGGACAACATGATGGCCTGGCTGCGGTTCAGCGACTGGATGTGACGCCGCCGTCCCCGGCGGACCGGTACGGGTCCGCCGGGGACGGCTGGGGTGTGCTGCCCGATCTCCTCGTCAGGGAGGACGCGTCAGGAGCCGCGTCAGGAGTAGGCATCAGGAGTAGGTGATCTCGACCCGGTCGGTGAGCGGGAGGGCCTGGCAGGCCAGGACGTACCCCTCGGCGAGGTCCTGGTCGTCCAGGACGTCGTTGCGGAGCATCGTGACCTCTCCCGCCACGACCCGGCAGGTGCAGGCGCTGCAGGCGCCCTCCCGGCAGGAGTACGGGGCGTCCACGCCCGCGGCCAGGAGCGCGTCGAGCAGGGGGGCCGCCGCCGGCCAGGCGACCGTGTGGGTCGCGCCGTCGAGCTCGACCTCTGCCGTGCCGCCGCCCTCGGCCGTGGTACCCCGGGGCACCGCCGGGGCGTCGAAGACGTCCGCGCCGAGGGAGAAGAACCGCTCGCGGTGGATCCGGTCGCCGGGTGCGCCGAGCGTCCGCAGGGCCTGCTCGACGGCGTCCATGAGCGGCTGCGGGCCGCAGACGAAGGCCTCCCGGCCGGCGTACGGCGCGAGCGCGGCGGCGAGCCGGTCCACGGCGGGCAGGCCCTGGAGCGACTCCAGCCAGTGGATCACGAGCAGCCGGTGCGGGTGGTCCTGGGCCAGCGCCCGCAGTTCGTCGCGGAAGACGACCGAGGCCTCGTCGCGGTTGGCGTACAGCAGCACCACCCGGCCCCGGCCGGCGGCCAGGGCCGACTTGGCGATCGACAGGACCGGGGTGATGCCGCTCCCTCCGGCGACGAGCAGCAGGTCGCCGTCGAGGGAGCCCGGCGTGAAGGTGCCGGCCGGGGGCAGCACCTCCAGCTCGTCGCCGGCCGCCAGCCGGTCGCAGACCCAGTTCGACCCGTACCCGCCGGCGACACGTTTGACGGTGATCTTCAGGGGCTCACCGGTGTGCGGCGAACTGGCGAGGGAGTAGCAGCGGGCGGCGGGCCTCCCGTCCGCGCCGGGCAGCTTCAGGGTGAGGAACTGCCCGGGGCGGTACGTGAAGCGGTCCGCGCTCTCGGGTGCCGGGCGGAGCACCAGGGAGCGCGCGTCGGCCGTCTCGGCGATGACCTCGACGACGCGCAGCCGGTGGGTGCGGGTCCCGGTCGTGGGGTCAGGCATCGGCGGCCTCCGGGGTGCTGCCGGGGCCCGGAGTGCCGGACTGAAGGGAGCCGGGCGCCGGGGAGCCGGTATCGAGGGTGCCGATCGTCAGGGTTCCGTCCTCGGTCGCGCGGGCGATGCTCGCCCGCAGGGCCCCGCAGGTCCGCATCCGGGCGGTGGTCACGCCGGGGCGTACCCGGTCGCGGAACTCCGCGCAGGTGACGGCGGCGTCGGCCGTCCACTGCACGGAGGTGTGGGCGACGCTGAACTTCTCGCACAGGACCTGGTTGCCGCAGGCCGCGCACTCCACCGCTCGCATGTCAGGCTCCGGTTCCCGTCTCCGTCGCGCGGTGCGCGAGGTTCTCGGCGACCTCGGCGCGCCAGGCCGTGTTGGCGCGCCGGGTGTCGATCTCGAACTCGAAGCGGCGGGTCATCTCGTCCTTGACGTCGGCGACGTCGACGTAGAACTGCTCGTACCAGCGGCGCAGTTGGTAGACCGGGCCGTCCTCCTCGGTGAGCAGGGGGTTGTCGATCCGGGTCTTGTTCCGCCAGATCTCGACGTCCTGCTCGAAGCCGACGGTGGCGCCCTCGGCGGTGAGCCGTGCGGCGTCGGCGGCCTGCTCGTCCGTCATGCCGGGCAGCCGCTTCACGATGGCCCCGTACTGGAGCAGGAAGCTGTTCGCGTCGATCGGGTAGTGGCAGTTGATCAGGACGATCTCCATCTCCGCGCCGCCGACGTCGCTGTAGAGGTGGTCGATCATGTACGAGGGTCCGTGGTAGGAGGCGTCGGAGCGCAGGCGGCCGGAGCTGAGGGTGCCGAGTTCCATGTCCCCGCGGGGGCTGCTCTCCATGTACTGGGTGGCGACGTGGCCGTCGAAGACGTTCTTGAAGTACTCGGGGAACGCGTAGTGGACGTAGTAGAAGTGCGCCATGTCCACGACGTTGTCGACGATCTCGCGGCAGTGGGCGCCTTCGACACGGAGGGTCTTCCAGGTCCAGTCGCTCCACTGTCCGGCGTCCGGGCCGTGGACGCCGGCGATCTCGGGGACGGTCACCTCGGGGGGCGGCGGGTTGCCCTCCGGGTCGTTCCAGACGAAGAGCTGCTTGTTGCGTTCCAGGGAGAGCCAGGCGCGGGTCCGGGCGCGCGGCGGGACGCGGCGGGCGTACGGGATGCCGGCGCAGCGGCCGTCGCCCGACCAGCGCCAGTCGTGGAAGGGGCAGGCGACGGCGTCGCCCTTGACGGTGCCCTGGGCGAGGTTGCCGCCCATGTGCGGGCAGTGGGCGTTCAGGACGTGGAGCTGTCCGTCGTCCTGCCCCTGGAAGACCACCAGCTTGGTCCCGAAGGCCTCGATCTCGTGCGGCTGTCCGTCCTTGAAGCCGTCGGCGAGGCCGAGGCAGTGCCAGCCCCGGGCGAAGCGTGCCGGCGGCCTGCCCGTGTCGATGACGCGGACCTCGTCGTTGAGAGCAGTCATCTCGTCCCTCCTGATTTCTGTCGCGTCCGTCGGTCAGTGCTGTGCGGCGAGTTCGACGGCGATGTCGATGAGCTGGTCCTCCTGGCCGCCGACCAGACGGCGTTCGCCCGCGCGCAGGAGGATCTCGGCGCCGGAGACGCCGTAGCGCTCGGCCTGCCGGTAGGCGTGCTTGAGGAAGCTGGAGTAGACGCCGGCGTGGCCCATCAGCAGCGCGAGCCGGTCGAGCCGGCACTCCTCGTCCATGACGGGGCGGACGACGTCCTCGGCCGCGTCGATGATCTTCAGCACGTCGATGCCGGTACGGATGCCCATCTTGGCGCAGACGGCGACCAGGGCCTCGACGGCGGTGTTGCCCGCGCCGGCGCCGAGCCGGCGGGTGGAGCCGTCGATCTGCCGGGCTCCGGCCTTGATCGCGGCGATGGAGTTGCCGGTGCCGAGGGCCAGGTTCTCGTGTCCGTGGAAGCCGACCTGGGCGTCGTCGCCGAGCTCCGCCACCAGGGCCTCGACCCGGCCGGTGACGTCGTCCATGACCATCGCGCCGGCCGAGTCGACCACGTACACGCACTGGCAGCCCGCGTCGGCCATGATCCGGCCCTGCCGCGCCAGGTTCTCGGGGGGCGTGGAATGGGCCATCATCAGGAAGCCGACGGTCTCCAGGCCCATCTCCCGGGCGAGGCGGAAATGCTGCTCGGCGATGTCGGCCTCGGTGCAGTGGGTGGCGATCCGGCAGATGCTCGCGCCGTTCGCCTGGGCGGCCCGGATGTCGTCCTTGACGCCGAGTCCGGGGAGCATGAGGAAGGCGATCCTCGCCCGCCGCGCGGTGTCCACCGCGACCTTGATCAGTTCCTGTTCGGGGGTCTTGGAGAAGCCGTAGTTGAACGAGGAGCCGCCGAGCCCGTCGCCGTGCGTCACCTCGATGACCGGGACGCCCGCGTCGTCGAGGGCGGCGACGACGGACCGTACGTCCTCGGGGGTGAACTGGTGCCGCTTGGCGTGCGAGCCGTCGCGCAGCGAGGAGTCGGTGACGCGGATGTCGAGGGTGTCCGAGTAGGGCATGCGATGCGCTCCTTACGCGCCCGGGGCGAGGAGCGCCTTGGCGAACTCCTCGCCGACCTTGGTGGCGGCGGCGGTCATGATGTCGAGGTTTCCGGCGTAGGGCGGCAGGTAGTCGCCCGCGCCCTCCACCTCCAGGAAGATCGCGACGCGGGCCATCCCGCCGTTCTCCGGGCTCGGGTCGTCGAACTGCGGTTCGGCGCGCAGCCGGTAGCCGGGTACGTAGGCGGCGACCTGGTCCGCGATCTCCTTGACGGAGAGCGTGATGGCGGAGCGGTCGGCGTCCTCGGGGATGGCGCAGAAGACGGTGTCCCGCATGATGACGGGCGGGTCGGCCGGGTTCAGGATGATGATGGCCTTGCCGCGCCCGGCACCGCCGATGGTCTCGATGCCGCGCGCGGTGGTGCGGGTGAACTCGTCGATGTTCGCGCGGGTGCCGGGGCCGGCCGACACGGAGGCCACCGAGGCGACGATCTCCGCGTACGCCACGGGGACGACGCGGGAGACCGCGTACACCATGGGGATGGTGGCCTGCCCGCCGCAGGTGATCATGTTGACGTTGGGCTGGTCGAGGTGGTCGCGGAGATTGGCGGGCGGTACGACGGCGGGGCCGAGGGCCGCCGGTGTCAGGTCGACGGCCTTGATGCCGAGTTCCGCGTAGCGCGGGGCGTTGGCCCGGTGGACG
This sequence comes from Streptomyces sp. NPDC023157, assembly GCF_055560575.1. Lineage (NCBI taxonomy): Bacteria > Bacillati > Actinomycetota > Actinomycetes > Kitasatosporales > Streptomycetaceae > Streptomyces > Streptomyces sp. NPDC023157. The sequence continues at coordinate 190,386 of NZ_JBVHIL010000008.1, read as the reverse complement.
TGGGCGCTGGTGGCCTCGAAGACGATGTCGGGCTTCTCGTCCTGGGCGAGCAGCCAGTCGACACCTTCGTGGCTGGCCTCCAGGCCCGCCCCGGCGGCGCGGGCCAGACCCTCGCTCTCGGGGTCGACGCCGATCATCCAGCGGGGTTCGACATGTGCGGAGCGCAGCAGTTTGTACAGCAGGTCGGTGCCGATGTTGCCGGAGCCGACGATGGCGGCGGTCGCCTTTGCCTTGATGGTCATGATCACCTCAGATGAACGAGAGGGAGACGGAGCCGAGCCCGCTGAACCCGGCGGTGAAGGTCGCCCCTGCGGCCACGTCCACGGCCCGGGTGCACGAGCCGGGCAGCACCAGGTGCCCCTTCTTCAGGGACACGCCGAAACGCGCGACGGTACGGGCGAGCCAGGCGACGGAGCGGGCCGGGTCGCCGAGGACGGCGTCGCTGCGGCCCTCGGCGAGAAGCGCGCCGTCGCCGCCGGTCAGCCGGGCGTCGATCGCCCCGAGATCGAGCTCGCGGGGGTCGCGGCCCTCGCCGATGACGTATCCGGCGGAGGAGGCGTTGTCCGCGATGGTGTCGGCGATGGTGATACGCCAGTCCCGGATCCTGCTGTCGATCAACTCCAGGGCAGGCACGACGCGTTCGGTGGCGGCGAGAACGTCCGCCGGGGTGCAGGTCTCCCCCGGCAGGTCCTCGCCGAGGACGAAGCCGACCTCGACCTCGACACGCGGGTGGCAGTAACGGGCAGCGGGGACCGGGACGTCGGGCCGCAACTCCATGTCGTGGAGCAGGTGACCGTAGTCCGGTTCGTCGACGCCCATCATCCGCTGCATGACCGGGGACGACAGACCGACCTTGTGCCCGCGCACCTCCGCCCCGGCCGCGAGGCGGCGGCGGATGTTGACGAGCTGGATCTCGTACGCGTCCTCCGCGTCGATGGCCGGGAAAGCGGCGCTCAGCGGGGCGATCGGGGTGACACCGTGTTCGGCGGAGCGCAGGAGCTCGGCCGCCTCGTGTCTCTGGCGGTCCGTGAGCATGGCGAGGTCCCTCCTGGGGCGGTTGGGGGTGTGCGGCGAGGCTAGGCCTGGGGCGGGGGTGCCGGGGAGCACCGGATCCCGCTGAGCGGGAAAGCCCCCTGGGCGTCCGTCCGCCTGGACCTCACCGCCCGCCCCGGGGCCTCCCCCGATACGCGCGCCCCGCACCCGTGCGGCCGGCCCCCCCGCCGTACTGCCCCGCCCCCGCCAGTCCGGCACCCCTGCCGCCAGGCCGGTACCCGCGCCCCGAGGCGCGTGGGCCACGCGTGCGGCGGGCCCTCCCCGAGCGGCTGCCCACAACGGCGGCTGGGCGACCGCCGACAACCGCGGGGCGCGAGCCCGAAAGAGCGGGGCGGCGGCCCGGAAGAGTGGGCGCCGCACCGGAAGAGTGGGCGCCGGCTCAGCGGACCGTTGCCCATCGGGAGCGCCGACAGCGCCTCCGCGGGGCGTTGACCGCAGCGGGCCGAGAGGGGGGCCGAGAGGGGGGCCGAGAGGGGGGCCGGTTTGGCGGGGCGGTGTCCGTGACCGGGGTGGTGTTTCAGTGGCTGCCGTATGCCGGGTGCGGTGGCTCCGACTGGGCGAGGAGTTTCAGGGTTGCTTCGCCCGCTTCCGCCGGGGTCCAGCGGGCGGTCTTGTCGGCTGTCGGGCCGGGGCGCCAGCCTTCCATGACGGTGATCCGGCCGGCTTCGGCTTCGAAGACGCGGCCGGTGACGCCGGCCGAGGCTGCGGAGCCCAGCCAGACGACGAGGGGGGAGACGTTTTCGGGGGCCATGGCGTCGAAGGCCGCTCCTTCGGGGGCGGCCATCGTCTCGGCGAAGGTCTGTTCGGTCATCCGGGTCCGGGCGGCGGGGGCGATCGCGTTGACCTGGACGCCGTAGCGGCCCATCTCGGCCGCCGCGACGAGGGTGAGGCCGACGATCCCGGCTTTGGCGGCGGCGTAGTTGCCCTGGCCGACGCTGCCGAGGAGGCCGGCTCCGGAGCTGGTGTTGACGACCCGCGCCACGGGCGTGCGTCCGGCCTTGGCCTCCGCCCGCCAGTGCGCGGCGGCGTGCTTGAGCGGCAGGAAGTGGCCCTTGAGGTGGACGCGCATGACGGCGTCCCAGTCGTCCTCGTCGAGGTTGACGAGCATGCGGTCGCGCAGGAAGCCGGCGTTGTTGACGAGGGTGTCGAGGCGGCCGAACGTGTCCAGGGCGGTGGCGATGAGCGAGGCGGCGCCGTCGGCGGTGGCGATGTCGCCGCCGTGGGCGACGGCCTCGCCGCCCGCCGCCGTGATCTCGTCGACGACCTGCTGCGCGGGCCCGGCGCCGCCTCCGGTGCCGTCCAGGCCGACGCCGAGGTCGTTGACGACGACCTTGGCGCCTTCGGCGGCGAAGGCGAGCGCGTGCGCGCGGCCGAGACCGCGGCCGGCGCCGGTGACGATCGCGACGCGTCCGTTGCACAGTCCTGTCATGGTGGGTGCCTTTCGGTGAGTGGGTTCAGTGGTTGGCCGTTGCCGCGTCCAGGAAGGCGGGGCGTTCGCCGCCTCCGTGTACGAGCAGGCTGGCGCCGCTGAGGTACGCGGCCCGGCCGGAGGCGAGGAAGACGCAGGCGTCGCCGATGTCGGCGGGTTCGGCGAGCCGGCCGAGGGGCACCGTGCGGCCGACGGCGGCGATGCCGTCCTCGTCGCCGTAGTGCAGGTGGGACAGTTCGGTGCGCACCATGCCGAGGACGAGGGTGTTGACGCGCACCAGCGGCGCCCACTCCACCGCCATGGACCGGGCGAGGTTGTCCAGGCCCGCCTTGGCGGCTCCGTAGGCGGCGCTGCCCGGTGAGGGGCGGGTGCCGCTGACGCTGCCGATCATGATGATGGTCCCTCCCCCGTCCTGATGCCGCATCACCTCGTAGGCGGCGAGGGAGGCGGTCAGCGGGGCGACGAGGTTCAGTTCGACGACCCGGGCCTGTTGCTCGGCCGTCCCGTCGCCGAGCATCCGGAACGGTGTTCCTCCGGCGTTGTTGACCAGGACGTCCAGCCGTCCGTGCTCGTCGCGCACCCGGCGGAAGAACTCCGCGACGGCGGCCGGGTCGCGCAGGTCGACGGGGAGGAAGCGGGCGGTACGCCCGGCTGCCTCGACGGGCTTGTCGGGGGCCCGTCGCGCACAGGTCACGACCTCCGCCCCGGCTTCGAGCAGGGCTCTGGCGATCCCGGCGCCGACGCCCCGTGTGCCGCCGGTGACGACGGCGACGGATCCCGACAGGTCGATGGTGACTGCCAATGGGCACCTCCCGCAGCGAGCGAACCGCTGCTATCTTCCACCTAACAAACGTTTGGTGGAAAGGTAGCTGATCTGCTCATGGGTGTCTCCACCTCCGCCCCGGACAAGGGCATCTCCGTCGTCACCGTCGACTTCCCGCCGGTCAACGCCCTCCCCGTACACGGCTGGTACGACCTGGCCGCCGCGGTGCGCGCCGCCGGGGCCGATCCCGAGGTGCGCTGCGTCGTGCTCACCGCGGCGGGCCGCGGCTTCAACGCGGGCGTCGACATCAAGGAGATCCAGCGCACCGCCGGACACGACGCCCTCCTGGGCGCCAACCGCGGCTGTTACGAGGCCTTCGCCGCCGTCTACGACTGCGAGGTGCCCGTGGTCGCCGCCGTACACGGCTTCTGCCTCGGCGGCGGCATCGGCCTGGTCGGAAACGCCGACGCGATCGTCGCCTCCGAGGACGCGACCTTCGGCCTGCCCGAGCTGGACCGGGGCGCCCTCGGCGCGGCCACGCACCTGTCCAGGCTCGTCCCGCAGCAGCTGATGCGGGCCCTGTACTACACCTCGCGCACGGTCACCGCCGAGGAGTTGCACCGGCACGGCTCGGTCTGGCGGGTCGTCCCGCGCGAGCAGCTGCTCGACGCGGCGCTCGAACTCGCCCGGGAGATCGCCGCCAAGGACGGGCAGCTGATCCGGCTCGCCAAGGCCGCGATCAACGGCATCGACCCCGTCGACGTGCGCCGCAGCTACCGCTTCGAGCAGGGCTTCACCTTCGAGGCCAACCTCAACGGCGTCGCCGACCGCGTCCGCGACACGTTCGGCAACGACAACGGCACGGCCGTCGACACGGAACAGGAGCAGCAGTCGTGAGCAGGGACAAGACGATGACCGCCGAGGAGGTCGTGAGCCGGCTCCGCAGCGGGATGACGATCGGCATCGGCGGCTGGGGCTCGCGGCGCAAGCCGATGGCGCTGGTACGGGCGCTGCTGCGGTCCGACCTGACCGATCTGACCGTGGTCTCGTACGGTGGCCCGGACGTCGGGCTGCTGGCCGCAGCCGGGAAGATCCGCAAGCTGGTCGCGGCCTTCGCGACGCTCGACTCGATCCCTCTGGAACCCCACTTCGGCGCGGCCCGGCAGCGCGGCGCCTTCGAACTGGTGGAGCTGGACGAGGCCATGGTCATGTGGGGGCTGACCGCCGCCGTGCACCGGCTGCCCTTCATGCCCATCCGGGCCGGGCTCGGCTCGGACGTGATGAGCGTCAACCCGGCGCTGCGGACCGTCACGTCCCCGTACGGCGACCGCGAGGAACTCGTCGCCGTCCCCGCGCTGCGCCTGGACGCCTCGCTGGTCCACGTCAACCGTGCCGACGCGCACGGCAACGGCCAGTACCTGGGCCCCGACCCGTACTTCGACGACCTGTTCTGCGAGGCCGCCGACGCCGCGTACGTCTCCTGCGAGCGGATCGTGGAGACCTCGGAGCTGCTCAAGGACGCGGGACCGCAGTCGCTGCTGGTCAAGCGCGCCTTCGTCGACGGTGTCGTCGAGACCCCGAACGGCGCCCACTTCACCTCCTGCGCCCCCGACCACGACCGCGACGAGGCCTTCCAGCGCGCCTACGTCAAGGCGGCCCGGGACCCGGAGGCCTGGCGGGAGTTCACCGCCCGGTTCCTGTCCGGCGACGAGGACGCCTACCAGGCCGCGGTCGCGGCGTTCCACGAGGAGGAAGCATGAGCGGCACCGGAACCGGCACCCCTTCCACGGCCGCGACGGCGACCGCGACGCGGGCGGAGTACTGCGTCGTCGCCTGCGCCGAGGCCTGGCGGGACGCGGGTGAGGTGCTGGCCAGCCCGATGGGCACCGTCCCCACGATCGGCGCCCGCCTCGCCAAACTCACCTTCTCCCCCGATCTGCTCCTGACCGACGGCGAGGCGCTGCTCATCGGCGACGTACCCGCCGTCGGCGCCGCGCCCCGCGTCGTGGAGGGCTGGCTCCCGTACCGGCAGCACCTGGCCATGGTCACCACCGGGCGCCGGCACGTGATGATGGGCGCGAGCCAGCTCGACCGGTACGGCAACCAGAACATCAGCTGCGTCGGTGACTGGGCACGGCCCAAGCGACAGCTCCTCGGCGTGCGGGGCGCGCCGGTCAACACCCTCAACAACCCGACCAGTTACTGGGTCCCCAAGCATTCGACGCGCGTCTTCGTCGAGCGGGTCGACATGGTCTGTGGTGTCGGCTACGACCGGGCCGCCGCGGCCGGCCCCACCGCGACCCGCTACCACCGGATCCCGGACGTCATCAGCGATCTGGGCGTCTTCGACTTCGAGACCCCGGACCGCACGATGCGGCTGCGCTCGCTGCACCCCGGCGTCACCGTCGAGCAGGTCAGGGAGGCGACCGGCTTCGCGCTGGCCTTCCCCGACGACGTGCCGTACACCCGCGAGCCGACCGTCGAGGAACTGCGCCTGATCCGCGAGGAGATCGACCCGAAGGGGCTGCGCGACCGCGAGGTCCCCGCATGAGCGACCTCACGATCGCCACCCCCCTCACCGAACTCGTCGGCGTACGTCACCCGGTCGTCCAGACCGGCATGGGGTGGGTGGCCGGCCCCCGGCTGGTCTCGGCGACGGCCAACGCCGGCGCGCTCGGCATCCTGGCGTCGGCGACGATGAGCGTCGACCAGCTCCGTTCCGCGATACGCGAGGTCAGGTCCCGCACGGACGCGCCCTTCGGGGTGAATCTGCGGGCCGACTCCGGGGACGCGGCCGAGCGGGTGCGCCTCATCATCGACGAGGGCGTACGGGTCGCCTCGTTCGCGCTCGCCCCGTCCCGCGAGCTGATCGCACGGCTCAAGGACGCGGGGGTCGTCGTCATCCCCTCCATCGGAGCCAGACGGCACGCCGAGAAGGTCGCGGCGTGGGGCGCCGACGCGGTGATCGTGCAGGGCGGGGAGGGCGGCGGCCACACCGGCAGCGTCGCCACCTCCGTACTGCTCCCGCAGGTCGTGGACGCCGTGGACATCCCGGTCGTCGCGGCCGGCGGCTTCCACGACGGGCGCGGCCTGGTCGCGGCGCTGGCCTACGGCGCGGCCGGGATCGCCATGGGCACCCGCTTCCTGCTCACCTCCGACAGTACGGTCCCCGACGCGGTGAAGGCCCGCTACCTCGCCGCGGCGGTCACGGACGTCACCGTCACCACGAAGGTGGACGGGCTGCCGCACCGGATGCTGCGTACGGAGCTGGTCGACGCGCTGGAGCGTTCGGGCCGGGCGGCCGCACTGCTGCGGGCGGTCCGGCACGCCGCGGCCTTCCGGCGCGAGTCCGGCATGAGCTGGGCGGAGATGGTCCGTGACGGGCTGGCGATGCGGCACGGCAAGGAGCTGGCGTGGAGCCAGATCCTGCTGGCCGCCAACACGCCGATGCTGCTGAAGGCGTCCATGGTCGACGGCCGTACCGATCTGGGCGTGATGGCCTCCGGGCAGGTCGCGGGCCTGATCGACGACCTCCCGTCCTGCGCCGAACTCCTCGACCGCGTCATGGCCGAGGCACGGGCCACGCTCCGCGGCCTGCCCGGCGCGGACTGACGCGCTCGGGGGCCGGACCGCCCTGGTCCGGCCCGCCGCGGCCCCGCCCGACCTGCCCGGCCCGTCACCGTCCGGCCGGCACCGTCCCGCCGTCACCACCAGGCCCGTCACCGTCCGGCGCGTCACGCACATGTCCGCCGGGGGCACCGTCGCCCCCGGCGGACCTCTGTCTGCGGCCGTTTCCCCGTCAGAGCCGCTCGATGATCGTCACGTTCGCCTGACCGCCGCCCTCGCACATGGTCTGGAGGCCGTAGCGGCCGCCCGTGCGCTCCAGTTCGTGCAGCAGGGTCGTCATCAGCTTCGTGCCGGTCGCGCCGAGCGGGTGGCCCAGGGCGATGGCGCCGCCGTTGACGTTGACCTTCTCCGGGTCGGCGCCGGTCTCCTTCAGCCAGGCCAGGACGACCGAGGCGAAGGCCTCGTTGATCTCCACCAGGTCGATGTCGTCGAGCGTCATCCCGGCCTTCTTCAGCGCGTACGCCGTCGCCGGGATGGGCGCGGACAGCATGCGGATCGGGTCCTCGCCCCGTACGGACAGGTGGTGGACCCGGGCGCGCGGGGTCAGTCCGTGTTCCCGTACGGCGCGTTCCGAGGCGATCAGCATCGCCGAGGCCCCGTCGGAGACCTGGGAGGAGACGGCGGCGGTCAGCCGGCCGCCCTCGACGACCGGCTTCAGGCCGGCCATCTTCTCCAGGGTGGTGTCGCGGCGCGGGCCCTCGTCGGCGGTGACGTTCCCGTACGGGACGATCTCCCGGTCGAAGCGGCCCTCGTCGATCGCGCGGGCGGCCCGCTGGTGGGAGCGCAGGGCGAACTCCTCCATGTCCCGGCGGGAGATGCCCCACTTGGTGGCGATCAGCTCGGCCCCGTGGAACTGGTTGACCGGCTGGTCGCCGTAGCGGGCCCGCCAGCCCTCGGATCCGGCGTACGGGCCTTCGGCGAGGCCGAGCGGTTCGGCGGCCTGCCGGCTGGCGAAGGCGATGGGGATCAGCGACATGTTCTGCACGCCGCCGGCGACCACCAGGTCCTGGGTGCCGGACAGGACGCCCTGCGCGGCGAAGTGCAGGGCCTGCTGGGAGGAGCCGCACTGCCGGTCCACGGTCGTCCCGGGGACCTCCTCGGGCAGTCCTGCGGCCAGCCAGCTGGTGCGGGCTATGTCGCCGGCCTGCGGGCCGACGGTGTCCAGGCAGCCGAAGACGACGTCCTCGACGGCGGCCGGGTCGGCACCCGAGCGTTCCATCAGTGCCTTGAGCACGTGCGCCCCGAGGTCGGCCGGGTGGACGGCGGAGAGTCCGCCCTTCCGCCGGCCGACCGGGGTCCGTACCGCTTCGACGATGTATGCCTCGGCCATGGTCACTCCTCGTTCGCGCGTCATACGTGGGTCACGTGTGGGTCGTTCGTGGGCGTGCGTGGGTCGTGCGTGGTCAGCGTGGTCAGCGTGGCCATGCGGGGGTCATTCGCCCGTCCGATGTCCGTCCCGGACAGCGACGCCCTCCAGCACCATCGACAGGTACTGGCGGGCGATCTCCTCGGGGCTGTGCCGGCCGCCCGGCCGGTACCAGGACGCGGCGACCCAGACGGTGTCGCGGACGAAGCGGTAGGTGAGCCGGACGTCGAGGTCGGTGCGGAAGACCCCGGCGGCGACGCCGCGCTCCAGGGTCCTGAGCCAGGTCTCCTCGAATCTCCGCTGGGAGCCCGCGAGATAGCCGAAGCGCGGCTGTTCCCGGAGGTGTCCGGACTCCTTCTGGTAGATGGCGACGGCGGCGCGGTGCCGGTCGATCTCCCGGAACGATTCGGTGACGAGGGCTTCCAGGGTCTCCCGGGGGCCGGGCTCCGCGGCGAGCACGGCGTCGTACCGGGCCCACAGGTCGTCGAGGAAGCCGCGGAGGATCTCGTCGAGCATCGACTCCTTGGAGTCGAAGTGGTAGTAGAGGCTGCCCGCGAGCAGGCCGGCCGCGTCGGCGACGCGGCGGACGGTGGTGGCGTCGTACCCCTGGGCGGCGAACACCTCGGCCGCCGTGTCCAGGATCTCGCGGCGCCGCTCCGGCGCCGGTCTCACGGGTGCTGGCTGCTCACGGAGAGGACCTCCCCCGTCAGGTACGAGGAGTATCCGCTGGCCAGGAAGACGATCACGTTGGCCACCTCCCATGGCTCGGCGTAGCGCCCGAAGGCCTCGCGGGAGGTCAGTTCCGCCAGGAGTTCGGGGGTGGTGACCTTCACCAGGTGCGGGTGCATGGCCAGGCTCGGGGAGACGGCGTTGACCCGCACGCCGTACTCGGCGGCCTCCAGCGCGGCGCAGCGGGTGAGGGCCATGACGCCGGCCTTGGCGGCGGCGTAGTGGGCCTGGCCCTTCTGTGCCCGCCAGCCGACCACCGAGGCGTTGTTGACGACGACGCCGCCGGCGCCCGCGGCCTTCATCCGGCGCAGTGCGGCGCGGGTGCAGCGGAAGGTGCCGTTCAGGGTGACGTCGAGGACCTTGTCCCACTGCTCGTCGGCCATGTCGACCAGCTCGGCGGTGCCGCCGAGGCCCGCGTTGTTGACGACGATGTCGAGGCGTCCGTGGTTCTCCTCGGCGAGGTCGAACAGGGCGTTGACCTGGTTCTCGTCGGTGACGTCGCAGGGCAGGGCGGCGACGCGGTCCGTGCCGAACTCCGCGGCCAGCTCCGCCTCGGACTCCTTCAGTCTGCGGGCGTGGGCGTCGGAGAGGACGACCCGGGCGCCTTCCTCCAGGAGCCGTCGGGCGGTCGCTCCGCCGATGCCGGCGCCCGCGGCCGCGGTGACGACGGCGCCGCGGCCCGCGAGCAGACCGTGGCCCGGCACGTAGGGGGGTGGGGTGCCGGTCATGGGCGGACCTCCTTGGGCAGGCCGAGGACGCGCTCGGCGATGATGTTCCGCTGGATCTCGTTGGAGCCGGCGTAGAGGGTGTCGGAGCGGGAGAACAGGTACAGCCGCTGCCAGTCGGTGAGGTCGTACGGCTCGCCGGCGGCCAGCATGCCTTCGGCGCCACAGACGTCCATGGCGAGTTCGCCCAGCTCCCGGTGCCAGGTGGCCCAGAAGATCTTCCCGATGGACGCTTCGGGGCCCGGGGCCCCGGCCGCGACGCCGCCGAGCATGCGGAGGGCGTTGAACCGGATGGTCTCCAGGCCGATCCAGGCGCGGGCGATCCGGTCGCGGATCAGCGGGTCGGCCGCCGCGCCGTTGCGCCGGGCCAGCTCGATGACGGCCTCCAGTTCGCGGCGGAAGCCGACCTGCTGGCCGAGGGTGGACACGCCGCGCTCGAAGCCGAGGGTGGCCATGGCCACCCGCCAGCCGTCGCCGGGGGCGCCGACGATGTGGGAGGCGCGGGTGCGGGCCCCGTCGAAGAACACCTCGTTGAACTCCGAGGTCCCGGTCAGCTGGACGATCGGCCTGATCTCCACGCCGGGCTGGTCCAGGGGGACGAGGAGGTAGGAAAGGCCCTGGTGGCGGGTCGATCCCGGTTCGGTGCGGGCGATGACGAAGCACCAGTCGGCTTCGTGCGCGAGCGAGGTCCACACCTTCTGCCCGGTGATCACCCACTCTCCCCCGTCGTCCCGCTGGGCGCGGGTCCGCACGTTGGCCAGGTCCGAGCCGGCGTCCGGCTCCGAGTAGCCCTGGCACCACAGTTCTTCGGCGGCGACGATCGGCGGGAGGAAGCGCTCGCGCTGCGCGGGGGTGCCGAAGGCGATGAGGGTGGGTCCGAGGAGCTGCTCGCCGATGTGGTTGACGCGGGCGGGGGCGTCGGCGAGGGCGTACTCCTCGTGGAAGGCGACCTGCTGTTCGAGGGTCGCGCCCCGGCCGCCGTACTCCTTGGGCCACCCCACGCAGGTCCATCCGGCGGCGGCCATGTGCCGCTCCCAGGCGAGGCGTTCGGCGTGTGCCTCGTGTTCCCGTCCGGGGCCGCCGCGCCCGCGCAGGGCGGCGAACTCACCGGTGAGGTGGGAGCGCAGCCAGCTGCGGGCCTCTCTGCGGAACTCCTCGACGTCGCTCATGACGGTACGTTAACCTACCAAACACTTGTTAGGGAAGGAGGGCGGATGTCCGCTGCCCGCACCGCATCCACGGAGCCCGTCCGCTACGCACGCCAGGGCCCCGTGGCCGTGGTCACCATGGACCGGCCCGATTACCGCAACGCCCAGAACTCCGCGATGACCTACGCCCTCGACCGCGCCTTCTACCGCGCGGCCGACGACGACGCGGTCAAGGTCGTGGTGCTCGCCGGAGCCGGGAAGCACTTCTCCGCCGGCCACGACATCGGCACCCCCGAGCGGGACGCCCACCTTCCGTTCGACCGCAGGGCCGGACTCTGGTGGGACCACTCGGACAAGAGCGGCGCGGAGAGCCGCTTCGCCCGCGAGTCCGAGGTCTACCTGGGCATGTGCCGGCGCTGGCGCGAACTGCCCAAGCCGATGGTCGCGTCCGTGCAGGGCGCCTGCGTCGCGGGCGGCCTGATGCTCGCCTGGGTGTGCGACCTCATCGTCGCCGCCGAGGACGCGTTCTTCGCCGACCCGGTGGTCCGCATGGGTATCCCCGGCGTCGAGTACTTCGCCCACCCCTGGGTGATGCCCCCGCGGATCGCCAAGGAGTTCCTGTACACCGGCGACCGGATGGGCGCCCGGCGCGCCTACGAGGTCGGCATGGTCAACCGGGTCGTCCCCACCGGGGAACTGGCCGAGCGGACCATGGAGCTGGCGGCCAGGATCGCCGAGATGCCCCGCATGGGCCTGGCCCTGACCAAGCGCGCGGTCAACCAGGCCGAGGACCTCCAGGGCCTGCACACCGGCGTGGACTCGGTCTTCGGACTGCACCACCTCGCGCACGCGCACAACGCCGAGACCGCCCCCGACGCGCTCGGCGGCATGGACATACGCTCGATGAAGGCGGCGGGAGCCTGATGGACCTCGACCTCTCCACGGCGGAGGACGCCTTCCGGGCCGAGGCCCGCGCCTGGCTCACCGCCCACGTACCCGAGACCCCCCTGCCCTCCCTGGAGACGGAGCGGGGCTTCGCGGCCCACCGGACCTGGGAGCGGACCCTGTTCGCCGACCGCTGGTCGGTGGTCTCCTGGCCCGAGGAGTACGGCGGCCGGGGCGCCTCCCTCCTCCGGTGGCTGATCTTCGAGGAGGAGTACTACGCGGCCGGGGCCCCCGGCCGGGTCAGCCAGAACGGCATCAACCTGCTCGCCCCCACCCTCTTCGAGCACGGCAGCGACGAGCAGCGTGCCCGCGTCCTGCCGTCCATGGCGAGCGGCGAGGTCATCTGGGCCCAGGCCTGGTCCGAGCCGGAGTCCGGCTCCGACCTCGCCTCGCTGCGCTCCACCGCCGAACGCACCGACGGCGGCTGGCTCCTGAACGGCCAGAAGACCTGGTCCTCCCGGGCGGCCTTCGCCGACCGCGCCTTCGGACTGTTCCGCAGCGACCCCGACGCCGCGAAGCCGCACCAGGGACTGACGTACCTGATGTTCCCGCTGGACGCCGACGGGGTGACCGTACGGCCCATCGGGCGCCTCGACGGCAAGCCCGCCTTCGCCGAGCTCTTCCTCGACGACGTGTTCGTGCCCGACCACGACGTGATCGGCGCCCCGGGGCAGGGCTGGCGGGTCGCGATGAGCACCGCCGGCAACGAGCGGGGCCTGACCCTGCGCAGCCCGGGCCGGTTCACGAGCGCCGCCGAGCGGCTGACGGCGCTGTGGCGGGAGACCGCCGACCCGTCCGACACCGCCCTGCGCGACCGGGTCGCCGATGCCGTCATCGGCGCCCGCGCCTACCGGCTGTCCGCCTACGCGGGCGCCTCACGCCTCGCCGCCGGGGGCTCGATCGGCGCCGAGTCCAGCCTCAACAAGGTCTTCTGGTCCGAGCTCGACATCGCGCTCCACGAGACCGCCCTCGATCTGCTCGGGCCGTACGGCGAACTGGCCGACGCGGCCGGGGACGCGCCCGCGCACGGCGCCTGGGCCGAGGGCCACACCTTCTCCCTCGCCGGCCCCATCTACGCCGGCACCAACGAGATCCAGCGCGACATCATCGCCGAGCGGCTGCTCGGCCTCCCGAAGGGACGCCGGTGATGCGGTTCCTCCTCGACGACGAGCAGCGGGAGTTCGCCCGCTCCCTCGACGGCATGCTCTCGGCGGCCGACACCCCCGGGGCCGTACGGGCCTGGGCGGCCGGGGACACCGCGCCCGGCCGCGCGCTCTGGACGCGGCTCGCGGAGGCGGGGGTCTTCGCCCTCGCCGTACCGGAACGGCACGACGGGCTCGGCCCGCTGCCCCTCGAACTGGCCGTCGCCTTCACCGAACTGGGCCGGCACGCCGTACCCGGGCCACTGGTCGAGACGGTCGCCGCGGCGGCGCTGCTCGACCGGCTCGACGGCGTCGGCGGGGGCGGGGCGGAGGGCTCCGGCACGGACGGGGCGGATGGGGCGGATGGTGCCGCCGCCGCGTGGCTGCCGCAGATCGCCTCGGGCAAGGCGGTCGTCTCCCTGTGCGTGCCGGCCGCCGGCAGCCCTTACGCCCTCGACCCGGACGCCGCCGACACCGTACTCGTCGTCGAGGGCGACACCGTACGTCTGGCGGCGACGGCCGGTCCCGTCCAGCCCTCGGCCGATCCCGCGCGCCGGCTGGCCCGCCCGCTCGGCGGATCCGTCCTGGCGCGCGGCCCGAAGGTGACCGCCGCCGCCGCGTACGCCGCCGAGGTCGCCGCCCTGGCCACCGCGGCCCAGTCCCTCGGCCTCGGGCGTGCCCTCCTCGACCGGACCGTCGCGTACGTCGGGCAGCGCACCCAGTTCGGTGTCGCCATCGGCTCCTTCCAGGCGGTGAAGCACCGCCTCGCCGACACGCTCATCGCGCTGGAGTTCGCGCAGCCGCTGCTCCACTCCGCCGCCCTGGCCCTGGCGGAAGGAGCCGACCACAGCGCCGCCGAGGTCGCCGCGGCGAAGGTCACGGCGGGCGAGGCCGCGTACGCCGCCGCCCGCACCGCCCTGCAACTCCACGGAGCCGTCGGCTACACGGAGGAGCTTGACCTCGCCCTGTGGATCCGCAAGGCCCGCCCCCTCCGCGACGCCTGGGGCACCCCCGCGGCCTGCCGCGCCCGTGTGCTCGGCTCCTGACGCCGCGCGAGCGGCACCGTACCCGTCCCCCATCGAGAGGAGCAGAGGCGTGAGGCTGACGGAGGAACAGGAAGAGCTGCGGTCCGCCGTACGGGCCGTGCTCGGACGACACGCGGGGGCCGCCGCCTGGCGCCCGCTGACCGAGCAGATCGGCGTCGCGGGCCTCGCCGTCCCCGAGGAGTACGGCGGTGCCGGGTACGGGGCGCAGGAGGTCCACGTGGTCCTGGAGGAGCTGGGCCGGGAGCTCAGCCCCGTACCGTTCCTCGGCTCGGCGGTGCTCACGGTGCGGGCGCTGCTCGCCTCGGACGACGCGGCGGCCTGCGCGCGGCTGCTGCCGGACCTGGCCTCGGGGGCCGTGGTGGGCGCCCTGGCGTGGGCCGAGCACGGCTCCTGGGACCCGTCGGACGTACGGGCCGAGGCGCGCCCCGGGCCCGGGGGGACGTGGCGGATCACCGGGACGAAGGAGCATGTGCTGGACGGGGCGGAGGCCGGGGTCCTGCTCGTGGCGGCGCGTTCGGAAGCGGGGGTCTCGCTCTTCGAGGTGCCCGTGCACGGAACGGGCGTACAGCGCGAGGCGGCCGTCCCGATGGACTCCACCCGGGCACAGGCCCGCGTGGTGCTCGCGGCGGCGGAGGGCCGGCTCGTCGGAGCGGAAGGAGCGGGCGAGGAGGTCCTCGCGCACGTACTGGACCTGGCCTGCACGGCGCTCGCCGCCGAGCAGGTCGGCGCCGCCTCGCGCTGCCTCGAACTCACGCTCGCCTACGCCGCGGAGCGGGTCCAGTTCGGGCGGCCCATCGGCTCCTTCCAGGCCGTCAAACACCGCCTCGCGGACGCGTACGTCCTGGTCGAATCGGCCCGCTCGGCCGCCCTCGGAGCCACCTTCGCCGCCGCGGGCGCCCCGGAGCGGACCCGTCTCGCGGCCGCCGCCAAGTCCGCCTGCTCGGAGGCGTTCTCGGCGGTCGCGGGCGAGATGATCCAGTTGCACGGCGGCATCGGCATCACCTGGGAACACGACGCCCACCGCTACTTCAAGCGGGCCCACGGCTCGGCCCAGCTCTTCGGCCCGCCGTCCTGGCACCGCGCCCGCCTGGCGGCCGACTTGGGGCTGGCGGTGACGTGATCCGCCGGCGCCCCCGCACTCTGCGACCGGTGCGGGGTGTGGGGGCGACGGGGTTGCCGTTCAGGCTGAGAGGCGCCGCCCCGTCGTCTACAACCGCGCGATGAGCGAAGGCAGTTCGCGCATGTCGTGGAAGACCGTGGTGTCCTGGCCTTCGAGGCGTTCGGCCGGGGTCAGCCCGCCGGCGTAGCCGAGGGAGCGCATGCCGGCCGCGCGGGCGGCGTGGACGCCGGGCCGGCTGTCCTCGACCACGACGCAGGCGGCCGGATCGACGCCCATCTGCCGGGCCGCGTACAGGAAAAGGTCGGGGGCGGGCTTGCCTCGGGCGACCTCGGACGCGCTGTAGACGCGGCCGGCGAAGCGCTCGTAGAGCCCGGTACGGCCGAGGGTGTGCCGCATCTTGACGTGGGAGCCGCTGGAGGCGACGCAGGTCGGCAGGGTGAGTGCGTCGAGTGCCTCCGGCAGGCCGTCGACCGGGGCGAGTTCGGCGTCCACGGCCTCCCGGTGGAGTTCGGCATGAGGAGCAGGTCGTAGCGGGTGAAGAGGTCGGCGAGGGTCTGCACCATGAGCTTCACGGCGGACAGCAGTTCGCCGGTGCAGGGGGCAACCGTCAGGGCACGCGATCTTCGTACGCCTGCGGCGGGTTCTGCGGCGCTGTTAGCCTGCGGTCCATGATCAAGGGCGGATTGGCCGGTCGAACAGGCCGGATGGCGGGGGACAGCGGGCCGGAGCGCGTGCTGGTCGCCGCCAGTTTCGTCAACCGGGTCGGCAACGGTCTGTTCAACGCGGCGTCGGCGCTCTACTTCACCTTGGTCGTGGGCCTGCCCGCGGTGCAGGTCGGCGGCGCGCTCACCATCGCCGGAGTGATCGGCCTGTGCGCGGGGATACCCGGGGGTCATCTCGCTGACCGGCGCGGCGCACGCGTGATCATGATGCTGGCCCTCGCGGTCCAGGCGGTATCGATGGCGGCCCTCGTACTCGTCCAGAGCTGGGCCGCGCTCACGCTCATCGCGACGGTCGACCAGATCGCCGCGGCGGTCGGAGGGGCGGCGTGGGGGGCTCTGGTGGTCAGGGTCGGCGGTGAGCGGCCGGCCGTGTTCCGGGCGAAGCTGCGCACCTTCGTCAACCTGGGCGTCGTCCTGGGAACGATGGGTGCCGGGCTGGCGCTGGCCGCGGACACCCGCGGCGCCTATGTCACGCTGATTCTCGGCAACGCGGCGAGCTTCGCCCTGTGCGCGGTGCTTCTGCTTCTGCTGCCCCGCTATCCGGTGCTGGCAGCGCCGCCGCAGCAGCGGCGCTGGCTCGTCTTCGCGGACCGCCCGTTCCTGACGTTCACCGCCCTCTACGGGGCCATGGGACTGCAGTACCCGGTGGTCTCCCTGCTCCTGCCGATCTGGATCTCCGAGCACACGGAAGCGCCGCGTTGGACGGTGGCCGCGCTGTTCGCCGTCAATTCCGCCTTCTGCGTACTGATGCAGACCAGGATCGGCTCCCGCATCGAGACCCCGTACGACGGCGGCAGGGCGTTTCGCACCGCGGGGCTGCTCTTCCTCGTCAGCTGTCCGATGATGGCGCTGGCGGCGTACGCCCCTGTCTGGGCGGCAGCAGGACTGGTCCTGGCGGCGATCTTCGTCCATAGCCTGGGAGAGGTCTGGGAGTCCTCGGCGGCCTTCGCCCTGGGTTTCGGTCTCGCCCCCGACCATGCCCAGGGCCAGTACCAAGGTGTCTTCGGCCTCGGCTTCAACGCGGGCCAGGCTCTTGCCCCCGCGATCCTCACCACGGTGGTGCTGGGTCTCGGCACGGCGGGCTGGCTGCTGTTGGCGCTGTTCTTCGCCATGCTGGGTGCCGCCGGCCCAGCTCTTGCCCGCTGGGGTATGCGGACCCGGCCGCAGCCGGGGGTCACCGCGGAAGCGACGAGATGACGCGCCACGTGCCGTGGTGGCGGCCGATGCGTACGCCGGTGCCCGTACCGGCGGCGGTCATGCCGCGGGCTCGATGTGGAGTTCGGTGAGCAGGCCGCGGACGCGCTGCTCGATCTCGTCGCGGATCGGCCGTACCGCCGCGACGCCCTGCCCGGCGGGGTCTTCGAGGGTCCAGTCGAGGTAGCGCTTGCCGGGGAAGTAGGGGCAGGCGTCGCCGCAGCCCATGGTGATCACGACGTCGGAGGTCCGCACCGTCTCGGTGGTGAGGATCTTCGGGGTCTGGGCGGAGATGTCGATGCCGGCCTCGCGCATGGCCTCCACCACGGCCGGGTTCACCGTGTCGGCGGGGGCGGATCCGGCCGAGCGGACCTGAACGCGGTCGCCGCCGAGGTGGCTGAGGAAGGCGGCGGCCATCTGGGAGCGGCCTGCGTTGTGCACGCACACGAACAGCACGGACGGGGCGGTGGAGGGGTCCATCAGGCGAGGGCGCTTTCTTCGGGGGGACGGGTGGGGGCGGCGGGCCGCTGCGTTTCGTGGGGCACGACGGTCTCGGCCTCGCGCTCGCCGTCGGGGCGGCCGAAGCAGAGTGCGACCAGGCCGAGTCCGGCGGCGGCGCCGAGCACCTGGGCGGCGAGGAAGGGCAGCACGGAGGTGGGGGCGATGCCGGCGAAGGTGTCGGTGAACGCCCTGCCGATCGTGACGGCCGGGTTGGCGAAGGACGTGGAGGAGGTGAACCAGTACGCCGAGCCGATGTAGGAGGCGACCAGCGGCGGCGCCAGGTGCCCCCGTCCGGCGCGGGCCAGGCCGAAGATCAGCCAGACCAGCCCGGCGGTGGCCACGATCTCGCCCAGCCACAGCTGGCCGGAGAACCGGTCGTGCGAGGAGAGGCGCACGAGCGGCTTGCCGAACATGGCGTCGGCGAGCACCGCGCCGGTGATCGCTCCGGCGATCTGGGCGGGTACGTACGCGGCGACGTCGCGCAGGGTGGTGTCCTCGCCGGTGCGGCGGCCGGTGAACCAGGCGGCGAGGGTGACCGCCGGGTTGAAGTGCGCACCGGACACCGGGCCGAGCAGGGCGATCAGCACGCCCAGGCCGAAGACGGTGGCGAGGGAGTTGGCCAGCAGCCGCGTCCCGACGTCATGGGTCAGTTCGGTGGCCTGGATCCCGGAGCCGACCACCACCGCGACCAGCGCGGCCGTCCCCAGCCCCTCGGCCGTCGCCCGCCGCAGCAGTGGCGCCGGCGCGCTCACGCGGGGGCCTTCGCGGACACGGCGGGGATCTGGAGAAGGGCGGACAGCTTCGCCAGGGCTTCGGGCAGCACCCAGTAGTACACCCAGGTCCCGCGCCGCTCGGAGCCGACGAGACCGGCCTCGCGGAGCACCTTCAGATGGTGGGAGATCGTCGGCTGGGACACGTCGAACGGGCCGGTCAGGTCGCACACGCACGCCTCGCCGCCCTCGTGGGAGGCGATCAGGGAGAGCAGGCGCAGCCGGATCGGGTCCGACAGCGCCTTGAACATGCGCGACAGCTCGGCCGCGGCCTCCTCGCCCAGTGGCTCGCGGACCATCGGCGCGCAGCACGCCGCCCCGTCGTCCTGTCCGAGCACTACCAGACCAGCTTGTTTCGACATTCTTCAATATTGACAGGCGTCGATCCCGAGGGCAAGGTCGACTGTATCGACGAACGTCGAAGCAAGTCCGTTCTCTGCTGGGAGACCGCCATGTCCCGTGTTCAGCTCGCCCTACGCGTCGCCGACCTCGAAGCCTCGATCACCTTCTACTCCAAGCTCTTCGGCACCGAACCGGCCAAGCGCCGCGAGGGTTACGCCAACTTCGCCCTCACCGAGCCCCCGCTCAAGCTGGTCCTCATCGAGGGCGAGGCCGGCGAGGACACCCGCCTCGACCACCTCGGCGTCGAGGTCGCCTCCACCGAGCAGGTCCACGCCGCCACCACCCGCCTCAAGGACGCGGGCCTGGCCACCTTCGAGGAGAACGACACCTCCTGCTGCTACGCCCTCCAGGACAAGGTGTGGGTCACCGGCCCCGGCAAGGAGCCGTGGGAGGTCTACGTCGTCAAGGCCGACGCCGACACCCTCGGCAAGAGCGCCGACGCCGCCCCCGAGGCCTGCTGCGGCAGCTGACCGGGGCGCCCGCACCCTCCCGGCCAGCGCCCATCCGACCAGCAGTGACGCCGCCCCTCAGGCGGCGATGATCCCCGTGCCGAGGAGGCCCAGCAGGAGCACGCCGACGATCACGCGGTAGATGACGAAGGCGTTGAAGGAGTGCCGGGCGACGTACTTGAGCAGCCAGGCGATCGAGGCGTACGCGACGGCGAAGGACACCGCGGTCCCGACGGCGAGCGGGGCGAGGCCGACACTCGCGCCGACGGCGTCCTTGAGCTCGTAGACGCCGGCACCGGTGAGGGCGGGGATGCCGAGGAAGAAGGACAGACGGGTGGCGGCGACCCGGTCGAGGTCCAGGAGGAGGGCGGTGGACATGGTGGCGCCGGAGCGGGAGAAGCCGGGGAAGAGCAGGGCGAGGATCTGCGCGCAGCCGACGAGCATCGTGTCCTTGAAGCCGGTGTCGTCCTCGCCGCGCTTGTGGCGGCCCATCCGGTCGGCCACCCACATCACGCCGCTGCCGACGATCAGCGAGCCGGCGACCACCCAGAGGGAGGCGAGCGGTCCGTCGATGAGGGGCTTGGCGGCGAGGCCGACCACCACGATCGGGATCGTGGCGAAGATGATCCACCAGGCGAACTTGTAGTCGTGGTGGTACCGCTCCTCCTTGTCGGCCAGGCCGCGCCCCCATGCGGTGACGATGCGGACGATGTCCTTGAAGAAGTAGACGAGGACGGCGGCGATCGCGCCGACCTGGATCACGGCGGAGAAGCCGACCACGGAGGCGTCGTCGACCGGGATGCCCATGAGCCCCTCGGTGATCTTGAGGTGGCCGGTGGAGGAGACGGGCAGGAATTCGGTGATGCCTTCGACGATGCCGAGGATGGTGGCCTGACCGAGGCTGATGGCGCTCATCAAGGTCCTGTCTGAGGAGGGGATCGCGTACGCGGGGACGCCGCGTACGCGCGTACGCGAGCAGGGGTACGGGTGCGGTGTCAGCGACCGGCGCCGGCGCAGCGCGCGGCCCGGCGGGCGCGCCGGAACTCCACGGCGAGCGGCAACAGGGATACGGCGACGATCGCCGCGATCACGGGGAGGAGGTAGTGGTCGACGTTCGGGATGCTGGAGCCGAGGGCGTAGCCGCCGAGGACCAGGCCCGTCGTCCACACGAGGCCGCCCGTGACCTGCCAGAGGGCGAAGGTGCGGGCGGGCACGCCGACCATGCCCGCGAGCGGGTTCAGTACCGTGCGGACCACGGGGAGGAACCGGGCCAGGACGATGGCCTTGCCGTGGCCGTATCGGGCGAGCAGGTCCTCGGCGCGGGCGGCGCCGTCACGCAGGTGACGGCTTCGGGTGCGTTCGAGGAGGGGGCGGCCGGCCCGGGCGCCGATCAGGTAGCCGGTCTGCGCGCCGAGGAGGGCGCCGGCGGCGGCTGCGACGAGGACGCCGGGGAGGGCGAGGTGGGCGCCCGCCGTGTCGGGAGTGCCGGTGGTGCACAGCAGGCCGGCGGTGAACAGCAGGGAGTCGCCGGGCAGGAAGAAGCCGATCAGCAGGCCGGTCTCGGCGTACAGGACGAGGAAGACGCCGACCGTGCCGAAGGCGGTCAGCAGGGATGTGGCATCCAGCGGATTGAGGGCCAGGAGCACCCGGGGTTCCTTTCCGCCGTGCGCGGGCCGGGCGACTGCCTCCGGGTACGGGCGCATGGCACACTCATGGAACAGCATTTACGCGTGCGTAGAACTTCTACGCGACTGTAGAAGATGATCGGGAGAACGCCAAACCCATGGACGCGAACACGCGCGATCAGGCACCCAGGCGGCCCAACGGCGCACGGGAGACGCAGATCCTCGAGCTGCTCCAGCGGGCCGACGGCGCCCTGACACCCGGCGAGGTCGCCGAGCGGCTCGGCGGCGACCTCACGTACAGCACCGTCGTGACGATCCTGACCCGCATGCACGGCAAGCAGATGCTGCACCGCTCGCCGCGCGGCCGGGCCTACGCGTACGAGCCGGTCACCGACGAGGCCGGATTCGCCGCCCGCCGGATGCGCTCGGTCCTCGACGCCCGGCCCGACCGCGAGGCCGTCCTGGCCCGCTTCGCCGACGAACTCTCCGACACCGACGCCGAACTCCTGCGCCAGATGCTCGGCGACGCCGGCAACGGCGACCCACGGTAAGGAAGCCCGTCGATGCGCTTCGCCGTCTACCTGCCGCTGCTGCTCCCCCTGCTCGCGCCGCTCGGCGCCCGCCTGATCGCCGAACGGTGCGAGCCACGCCTGGCCACCTGGCTGCTGTCCGCCTCCGCGCTCGTCCTCGGCACGGCGAGCACCCTGTGCCTCGGCCTGCTCGCCCTCACCGGCCTCGTCCGCATCCCCCAGCTGGCCGCGCTCGGCCACTGGGCCCCCCTCACCGCGCACGACGACCCGGCGGCCCTGCCCGTCGCGCTGGCGGCCGGCCTGCTCCTGGGCGGCGCCACCGTGATGGCCGTACGGTTCCTGCTCCGGCGCGCCCGCACGCTCGCCGCCGCCGCGCTGGACGCCGCCTGCATGCCCACCCGCAACGGCCTGGTCGTCGTCGAGGACGAGACACCCGACGCCTTCGCCCTGCCCGGGCTCCCCGGCCGGGTCGTGGTGTCCACCGGCATGCTGCGGACACTCGACGCCGACGAGCACCGGATCCTCCTGGCCCACGAACGCGCCCACCTCACCGCCCACCACTACGCGTTCGTCGCCACCGCCCAACTCGGCGCGGCCGCCAACCCGCTGCTCCGCCCCCTTGCCCGGGCCGTCACGTACACCATCGAACGCTGGGCCGACGAGAACGCCGCCACCGCCACGGGCGACCGACGCAAGGTCGCTCACACGGTCGGCAAAGCCGCACTCGCCGCCCAGCGCCACCCGGGCCGCGCGCCCGGGGGCGCGCTCGGCTTCCTCGGGCTGCGCCAACGACTCGAACGGCACGGCGGGCGACGCCCGATCGGCCCCGTACCGCGCCGCGTAGCCGCCCTCCTCGCACCACCCCTCACCCTCCACCCCGCCCTCGCGGCGGTCACGGTCGCGGTACTGGCCGCCGCGACCCTCGCCTCGGCCGAGGCGACGCACGACCTGCACGCGCTGCTGCGGGCCTTGGGCGCTTGGTAGGCCGACGTCGGCCAGGTCCTCGTAACGCCAGGATCAGTCCGCGCGCATGCCGACTTCACCGCCGGCATCTCCCTGCTCTCCGAGGAGCAGGGCTCCGCGGATGTCTTCTCGGGCGATCGCCTCTGCTTCTACGTCCGCACCGCGGCAGTCCGGGGCACCGTCACGCTGCCCGAGGGCACTGATGCGATCCGGCCGCTTCACGGAGCCGTGGTGACCGTGGCACTCGAAGAGTCTGTCGCACTGGAGGAAGGCCAGCCCTTCGCGTTCCGCCACCACGGTCGCGCCGCCGGCTCCGGCACCGTGACTCGACTCCCGCGTTGAGTCCCGACCCTTGGGGCCCTCCCTACCTAGTGCAGGACGAGCAAGCGGACCCGAAGCCTGCTCAGTCGCGCGGAGCCTCGACGGAGCCCAGCCGCCTGGGCCACGGGGAACGCCGGCGGATCAGCGGCGACCTCCACCCGTCCGTCCACGGCTACTCGCCCCGTTCCCGTTTACGGGTGTCGAGAACGGGCCGCCGGTTCCGTCCCCGGTATACCGGTGGCTTCGAAGAGCCGCGCAACGCAGAGGGAGAACCGTCATGACGCTTCAGCGGATGGACAACGTAGGCATCGTTGTCGAAGACCTGGACGCCGCCGTCGCCTTCTTCACCGAACTGGGCATGGAAGTCGAAGGCAGGGCACAGATCGAGGGCCTCTTCGCGGATCAGTCCGTCGGGCTCGACGGAGTACGCAGCGACATCGCGATGATGCGGACCCCGGACGGCCACGCCAAGCTGGAGCTCGCGCAGTACCACAACCCCGCCGCCATCAGGGACGGGGCGCACAACCCGCCGCCGAACACACTGGGCCTGCACCGGGTCATGTTCGCCGTCGACGACATCGACGACACCATCGCCCGCCTGCGCCCCCATGGCGCCGAACTCATCGGCGAGGTGGCGCGGTACCAGGACATCTACCGCCTCTGTTACCTCCGCGGCCCCTCAGGCATCCTCCTCGCGCTCGCCGAACAGATCAGCTGATCCTCTTGTGCCGGGGGCCGTCAGGGGAGGTAGTCGGCGATGAGGTCGGCGAACTGTTCCGGGGTGAGGACCTCGACGCCCAGCTTCTCGGCGGCTACGGCCTTCGAGCTCGGCTTGCCGCCCGGTGTGGAAGCGGCGACGAGGTAGGAGGTCTTGGCGTTGACGCTGCTTCCGGCTCGGCCGCCGGCGCGCTCGATGAGTTCGTTCATCCGTGTGCGGGCGAGGCCGTCGAGGCGGCCTGTCATCTTGCCCGTGACGACGACGGTCCTGCCCGCCAGCGGCCCCTGCCCCTCGGCCACGGATCCGGTGGCGACGAAGGCCTGTTCGGGTTCGGACATGTTGACGCCTGCCGCGATCAGCTTGTCGATGACCGGCGCGAGGGCGACGAGTTCCGCGACGACGACCGGTGCCTTCTCGGGGCCCATGCCCTCCACGGCCTGGATGTCCTCCGCGGTCGCCGTACGGATCGCGTCCATGGTGCCGAAGTGCGCGGCGATCCGCCGCGACATGCTGCGGCCGGTGCCGGGGATGCCGAGCGCGCAGAAGACGCGGCTGAGCGGGCGGCCCTTGGCCAGGGCGAGCTGCTCGGCCAGTTTCGCACCGCGCTTGGCGCTGCCCGAGGCCGTGGTCAACTGCTCGTCGGTCAGGGCGAACAGGTCCGCCACGTCGCGGACGAGCCCAGAGTCGATCAGGGCCTTGACGTAGGTCTTGCCGAGGCCGTCGATGTCGAGGATGTCGCGCCCGGCGGCGTACTCGACCAGCGGTGCGAGTGCGCACGCCGTGCCCTTGGCGCAGCGCCACCGCTCCTGGCTCCTGTCGATGACTCCGCCGCAGTTCGGGCAGGCCTCGGGCAGCGGGACCGGCAGCGCGCCTTCGGGGCGGAGTTCGACGACGGGGGCCTGGACGCGGGGGATGATGTCGCCCGCCTTGTAGACGGTCACGGTGTCCCCGAGGTGCAGCCCGCGCCGGGCGATGTCGGCCGGGTTGTGCAGGGTGGCGCGGGAGACCGTCGAGCCGTCGATGTCGACGGGTGCGAGGAGGGCCGTCGGGGCGAGCACGCCGGTGCGGCCGACCTCCCAGACCACGTCCTCCAGCACGGTCTGCCGCTCGACGGCCGGGAGCTTGTACGCGATCGCCCAGTGCGGGAACCGGCTGCCCAGCCCGGCGGCCTCCTGCTCGGCGGCGCTGTTGGCCTTGATGACCACGCCGTCGATCCCGAAGGGCAGCCCGGCGCGCATCGCGGCGATGGCGTCCACCTGCGCCTGGGCCTCCGCTATGGTGCCGACGACGTGCAGGCCGGCGGGCGTCGCGGCCGTGGTCGACACACCCGCCGCGGCGACGGCGGCCAGTGCCTCGGCGTGCGTCGCCCCAGCGGGCAGGAACGCTTCGCCGTCCAGGTCGACCGCGCCGTACGCCCAGAACGTCATCGCCAGCCGGTAGGGCCGGTCCTTGGCCCGCAGCGTTCCGGCCGCCCCGTTGCGCGGGTTCGCGAACAGCGACGCCCCGTGCGCGGCGCGCACCTCGTTCGCCGCCTCGAACTGCGCCTGTGTGAAAAGGACTTCGCCGCGCGCCTCGAACGTCACCGGCTCGGCCAGCCGCTCCGGCAGACCGACGATGCTGCCGATCACATGGCTGACGTCCTCGCCGTGGCTGCCGTCGCCGCGGGTGACGATCCGCACCAGCCGCCCGCCCCGGTAGCGGACGGCGACGGCCGCACCGTCCAGCTTCGGCTCGACCGTGAAACCCCCCTCGGCCGCCCGCCCGAGCCGCCGCTCCAGCGACGCCTCCCACCCGGCCAGCTCCTCGGGGCTGAAGACGTTGTCCAGGCTGAGCAGCCGCGACGTGTGCGGGACGTCACCCTCGGGAGCGGCGCCGTCGGCGACCAGCCCGGTCGGCGAACCGGCCGTCTCGCCCGGGTGCGCGGCCTCCCACTCCAGCACGGCGCGGCGCAACGCGTCGAAGGACGCGTCGTCCATCGGGCTGTTGCCGCCGCCGTAGTAGGCGTGCGACGCCTCACGGAGCCGGTCGAGCGCGGACGCGTAGTCGACGGCGGTGGACAGGGCAAAGGACGCCTCAGCGGCGGGAAGTGCGGTCATACACGCATCATGTCGTGAGGGTCTGACAACGCCCGTCGAGGTGCGAGGCAGCCAGGAGCGCTCTTGTACGGGCGGGGTGTTGCCCACTCGGTCGTCGGGGGTGGAGGTGTTGGCCGGCGGCTGCGGATGCCGCGGTGTGGGCGGGCCATTGGGCCTCGTGGCGGCCGGCCGGTGCGCCCTCCGGCGGCGGACCGGCGCCCGTCCGGCCGTTGCCGGAGCCGACCGCAAGAAACTCCGTCGCCCCTGCGGTCCGGCTGGGTGATCATGGCTGCCATGACGGATGCAACCGGACCCGAGTCACTGGGCGTATGTATCGTGGGCAATGTCGCTCCGGAGACCAGCCACGGCGAAGGCGGGCTGGAGATCCGCAAGGGGCTGCGGCACTTCGCGCCGGGGGCGAAGGTGTGGATCGCGCCGCCTGCCTGGGGCGACGGAGGCGAACGGGTCATCGTGGCCGGACGCCATCGGCGCAACCACCGTCGGTACATGCGGATCGTGATCGAACGCCGCTTCCTGACGAACTTCCGGGTCCGCGCCATCTACAGCCCGGCACTGCTCCGCGCGCTGATGGAACTGGAACCCGGCGAGGAAGAAGTCGGCGCCGGTTTCCTGTGGTCCCCCGAACAGGCCGAGAGCTCGGCGCGGTCATGGAACACGCCGACGATGGAGGCCCGGGTGGACGGCCTCCCCCGTTGGCCCGCCCGCTTCGTCACCGACCCGCCGCCCATGGAGCTGCACCTCGACGGCACCACGTACTACCTGTCTCATTTCAACTTCCGCGGGGCCCGCTACTCCCCCGAGCCGCCGCCGGCAGAACCGTCGCCGACGCTCAGCTGAGGACAGTGACACGGCCCGCCCTGCCGCCTGGACCGGATACGACGAGGAGCGCCTTCGAGACGCACGCGACGCAACGCCCACCGTGCGGGAGCGACCCGGTGGGCGTTGCCGTGGTCAGGACCAGGACGCGGCCACCAGCGTCCTTTCCGCGGCCTTCAGATGGACGGCCGAGGCCAGCCAGGCGCGCGCGTAGCTGTCGGCCGAGGCGTCGGTCAGGCGGCCGAAGGCGTCGCGGGGGCGGCGGCCCGCCTCCGCCGTCAGCGCCTGCGCGAGATGCGCCGCTCCGCCGAGCCCCGCCCGGGTCAGCCGGGTGACGAGCGAGGCCGTGTCCGTCCCGCGACCCGCCTCCGCCACGGCCCGGCGGCCACCCGCGACGCCCGTCTCCAGCAGGCGCCGCACCCGCCACAGGGGCGCGTCCGCCAGTGGGTCGGGCCCCACCGGCACCGGCCCGGCGGCCGCGCCCCCCGCCGCCTCCCGGGGGAAGTGCTCGCCCTGCAGCCGGTCGTAACCCAGGTCCGCATGCCCCTTCCACTCGTCCGGCAGCCGCAGCGTCGCGGTCGCCCCGGGCACCGGCCCGACCGCCAACGGCCGGAGCGTCGCCGCCCGGTCCAGGTCGGGACGCCCGAGCACGCGCAGCACGAGGCCGGGATGCCCGGCGATCCGGCGCAGGTTGGCCGCGTGCGGCAGCTCCGGATGGGGGTGGGCGGGGCGGAGCCGTAGCAGCGGTCCCTGCGCGGCGACGCGGACGACGACAGCGTCGCCCGCCGCGCCGATCACCTCCACGTCACAGCCCAGCAGTGCCGTCGGCGGCGTTTCCGCCTCGAAGCCGTCCGCGAGCGCCGCGGCCATCGCCTCCCGCACCGGCCGGGCGAAGAGAGCGGCGGCGGGCTCCTCGGACCAGTCCACCCCGCGCAGCGGCGTCGCGCCGACTCCCCGCCCGGCCCCCAGCCGCCCGTCCGCCGAGACGGTCGCACCGACGATACGCAGGCCCCCGCGGGCCAGCCCGGCATGGTCGAGGACGGCGCCCCCGAGCGCCACCGACGCGGAGCCCGCGCCCTTCACGCGGGCGAGGCCGCCGGGGCGCACGTCGGACACCGTGTACCCGGCGCCGTCCGAACCGACCAGGTGCGTCGTCACGCCGCCGTACCCGGTCGCGGACAGCACCGGCTCCCGGCACAGCCCGTACACCCGCAGGCTGCCGCCCTGTTCGTACGCCCGGCGTACGGAACCCGCCGCCCCCGCGTCAACCGAGCCGGAGGAGAGCACGGCGGCGCCGGCCAGCAGCTCGCGGAACGCGTTCGCGAGGTCGCCGAGCCGCTGTCCCTCGCTCCGCTCCCGCGCGGCCCGCAGGCCCCGTACGACACGCAGCGCGGCGGCCTCGGCCCGCGGCAGCGCGGCCAGCCGCGCGGTGTGGGCCGCACGGAGCAGCTCGGCCTGCACCACCGCGCCACCCGCGGTGACACCGGCCGACAGTGCCTCGGCGGCGGCGTTCCACAGTGCGGTGGCGGCGCGGATCTGGGTGGGGGTGAGGGGGGTGGGTGGGTCCCCGGCGGGGAGTGCGCGAGTGTCGGAGACCGCGCCCGACACGGCCTCCCCCACGGCCATGCCCACGCCCGTACCCGTACCCGTACCCGTACCCACCTCGGAGTGTGTGCCCGCGTCGCTGGCCTCGCCGTCTCCCGGGGCGGGATCCTCGCAGGAGCCGTCCCTTGTACCCGCGCCCGGGTCGTCGCCCTGCCCCTCCGCAAGCGGGGCCGCTCCCAGGGCGGCGGCCCGGTGCAGACAGCGTGGGGCCAACAGGCAGGTACAGGCGGCCTGTTCGGTCTGGGTGACCGCGCCCGACGGGCCCGGGCGCAGGGTGACCGTGGCGTCCTCGCCGAAGCGCACCTCGATCGATCCGTCGGGAGCGGCGGAGGCCTGGTCGGCGCAGCCCGCGATCGCCGCGTCCAGTTTCTTGCGCAGGCGGGCGCTGAGCTGCTCGACGGCGTCGGCGAGGACGTCGGGGGCGACGGGTGGCAGGAGTTCGGTGCTCAACGGGGTTCTCCACGGAGGCGGTCGCCCACCCAGCGGGCGAGGGCGAGCGGGCTGAGGGCGGCCACCGGCATACCGGCCGCGACGAGCTGGCGCGCCACCGACACCGAGAAGCGCGGTGCGCCGGTGTCGTCGAGTGCCGCGCAGCCCAGCAGGTGGGCGCCGGAGGACGCCAGGGCGCGTACCTCGCCCAGCAGCCCGCCGAGGGGTGCGCCCTCCTCGAAGTCGCTGACCACGACGACGAGCGTGCGGCTCGGCACGGTGATCAGCGAACGCGCGTGCGCGAGGCCCGCCGCGATGTGCGTGCCGCCGCCGACCCGGACTTCGAGCAGCAGCGACAGCGGGTCCTCGACCCGGTCCGTCAGGTCGATGACCTGCGTGGAGAAGGCCAGGAAGTGCGTGGACAGGGTCGGCACCCCGCCCAGGACGGCGGCCGTCAGCGCCGACCAGATCACCGAGGCCTCCATCGAACCGGAGACGTCCACGACGAGGATCAGGCGCCAGTCGGCCTCCTTGCTCGCCCGCGTGCTGAACACCGGGCGCTCCGGTACGACGACGAGGCGGCCGTCCTCGGCGCGCCGGGTGTGGGCGAGGTTGGCCCGCAGGGTACGGGGGAGGTCGAGGCGTCCTCCGGGACGCCTGGTGGGGCGCGGGGTGGCCAGTCCGGAGAGCGCCGGACGCAGACGGGTGGCCAGCTCCCGCGCGAGTTCGTCGACGAGCCGCTTCACCAGCGGCCGCAGCCGGGCGAGTTGGGCCTCGGGCATGCCGCCGGCCAGCGACAGTACGGAACTGAGCAGCTCCACGGATGGGCGTACCGCGTCCGGATCGAGCTGCGCCAGCACGTCCGTGCGTCCGGCGTCGGCGGCCTCGGCGAGGACCTCCTCGCGTACGTCCGCGCCGAAGAGGGCCTCCAGTTCCCGCGCCCACTCCCGTGCGGTCGGGAAGGACGGGTCCTGGCCGCCTCCCTGGCCGGCCGCTCCGCCGTCCAGGTCCTGCGCGCCCTCGCCGCGCCCCCGGCCGTAGAGCTCGTCCAGGGCGTGGGCGTATCGGCGCGCGTCGCCGGTGAGCCGGTCCTTGTGGCGGCCGAGCAGCAACCGCCAGCGGTCGGCACGGCCGAGCCGCCTGACCGCGTCGGCCGTGGCACGGGTGCCGGTCGCGGGGGCGGGCGGGTCGGGCGTCGCCGCGTCCTCGGTGTCCGTGCCCTCGGTGTCCGTGCGCGTGCCTTCGGCGGCAGTCGCACGAGCGGGAGTCGCAGCCGATTCCGGGGAGTCCTCGGGGCGGGGGCCGGCGGACGCGTCCGTCCCCGACAGGCCCAGGGCCTTCAGCGCGGCCGATCCGGCCGCGTCGGCCGCCGCCCACACGGCCAGCAGCTCGGGAGGGGCGTCCAGCGACAGGTCGAGCCGGTCGCCGAGCCATTCCGTCACGGTGGTGAGCAACCGGTCACGCGCGGCCGGTGTCAGGGTGTCGAACCCGCCCCGCAGCGCCGGGAGCCGATCGAGGAACTCCTGGTCGGCCAGCTCGTCGACCCGGTCCATGAGGGGGGCGAGCGCGTCCGGTGAGGCCTGGAGCAGAGGTCCGGCGGCCGTGAGCAGCCCGGTGAGGCGCTTCGTCAGCGCCCGGCGCGTGTCGGGAGCCGTGGCCCCGTCGATCCAGCCGGCCGTACGCTCGCCCAGCCCGGCCGCGTCGTCCAGGTCGAGCAGGACGCGTACGGCCGGGGCGGCGCCCTGCATGAGCGGGGAGCCGCCCGCGGCCAGCTCCGCGAGGGCCCGGTCCAAGCGGAGGCCCAGGTGACGTGCGGCCGTCCGGTCCGCCAGCGCCACCAGCGCCCCGGCGTCGGCGACGCTGTCGCTCCCGGCGAGGCCGGGCAGGGACCGCACGGCGGCTTCCAGCAGCTCCTCCGTGAGCGCGCCGGCCGCCGTGCGGGCCTCCGGCTCCGTGCCGGGGTAGTGGCCTCGCCGTACTCCCTCCAACAGGTCGAGGGCCTGGAGGAGTTGGGGCAGGTCGGCGCTGTCGGGCAGCACGGTGGAAGCCTCGTGGAGGCGCGCTTCGACCAGTTCGGGCAGGTCGCAACGGGCCGCCGCGGCCAGGCCGTTGAGGATCTGGTCCGGAGTGGGGCCGCCCTCGGCGGCCTCGCGGCGCGCGGTCGCGGCGAGCGTGCCGGCGGCTGCCTGGGCCGCCGTGACCCCGCGTACTCCCGCCAGGTCGAGCCGCGCGGGCACGGACGGCGTCCACGCCGCACGCCACTTGGTGCCGAGCGCCGTGCCGTCGCCCGTACGCGCGACGGCGACGGGTTCGCCGTACGAGGCGCCGATCACCAGCAGCCGCTGGAGCAGCACCTCGCGGCGGGCGTCCAGGGGCGAACGGAGCGGGTCGAGGCGCAGGTCGCGGCGGTCGGGGTCGTCCGGGCGGGGCAGCCGCAGCTCCGCGAGCTCGGCCTCGACCGAGGGGCCGAGCCCGGACCGTGGCGCGTGCGGGCTGATCCGGCCGCGCGACGTACCGACGAACACGGCCTCGAGCGCGCGGGCCAGAGCCCGGCCCCGGCCGAGGGGTTCGCCCTGGCCGAGCACGGTGGTGACGGCCTCAAGGAGCTCGCCGCGCCCGGGTGCGGGCAGTCCGCGCAGGGCGGCCAGGTCGCAGGCCAGGCGCAGCGTCTCGGCGGCCTCGCCGGTCCCCGCGGTGTGACCGGCGCGGCGCATCTCCCGGCACAGGCCGGTCAGCGCGTCGGCCGCCGCCTCCCGGATCCGTTCCGGATCGCCGGCCGCGGTGAGCACGGCCTGCTGCCACAACGGGTCGCGGATTCCGGCGGGATAGCCGGACCGGGAGTCGAGCAGGTCGAAGGAGTACGGGACGAGTGAGGTCACCGCCGAGCCGTCGCCCCCTCCGGAGCCCTGGCGCCCGGCTTTCCCGCCTCCTCCGGTGTTGGTGGCTGCGCTGCCGGGCCTTTCCGCGTCCGTATCGGACGCGTGCGGTGCGCGCGTGCGGGATCCCGACGGCGCGGCCGTGCGGGGTCCCGGCGGCGCGTCCGTACCGGACTCGGG
Source organism: Streptomyces sp. NPDC023157 (assembly GCF_055560575.1). Classification (NCBI taxonomy): domain Bacteria; kingdom Bacillati; phylum Actinomycetota; class Actinomycetes; order Kitasatosporales; family Streptomycetaceae; genus Streptomyces; species Streptomyces sp. NPDC023157. The sequence continues at coordinate 159,096 of NZ_JBVHIL010000008.1, read as the reverse complement.
CGGTACGCCCGTGCTGGAGCCGACGTGCGCATCCGTAGCGGGTCCGTGCGGTGCGTTCGTGCTGGATCCGTCCTGCGCGTCCGTGCCGAACCCGGGCGGTGCGCCAGTGCTGGATCCGCCCTGCCCATCCAGACCGGACGCATCCGGTACGCCCACCCGGGACCCGTCCCGCGCATCCGTGCCGGACCCATACGGTACGCCCACCCGGGATCCGCCCCACGCATCCGTGCCGGACCCCTCCGGTACGGCCGTGCCGGATCCGCCCCGCGCATCTGTACCAGACCCCGCCGCGCGGCCGTCCGCGCCGACCGCCCCGGCCTGCGCAGGGATGCTCGCCTTCCCCGCAGCGTCGGAGACGGGAAGCCCCTCAGCCGAGCCCGCTCCTGCACCATCAGTCGTCCTGGCCGCGTCGCACGCCTCGGCGGTCACGAGGAGCGCGGGCGCGTGGAAGGCCCCGATCACCGCTGCCACCCGGCGCCCGCCCGCCGACGCGGAAGCGATCACCTGCCGCATCCGTTCCTCCCGCGCCAGGTCGGTGGCGGGCACGGCGGCGTCGGCGCGCAGGGCCCAGCCCACACCCAGCGCGGCCCGGCGTACCGCGTCCGGGGTGCACCCCGGGGCCAGCACCTCCACCACGCGGTCCCACAGGTCGTCACCGTCGCGACCGGTCCCGGCGGCGACGAGCGCTTGGGCGTAGGAACGTCGCCCCCGCGCCGCGCGGTCGCCAGGGTCGACGACGAGCGCATCCGCAGTCCCCTCGGACGCATCCACTCCCGCCGGCGGCCCTACGGCGTCCTCCGAAGCGTCCGCGTGCGCCGGCGCACCGGCCCGCGTGGGCACGTCGCCATCCGGCGGTACGGCCCCGACCCCGTCCTCAGCCCCGGCCCCGTCCCCCCCATCCAGACGCCACAGATCGACAGCCTCCGCCGACCACCCCGGGTCCCCGAGGGGAAGATCGCAGCACAGCACCTCCACCCCGCTGCGCCTCGCCCAGCGGACCGCGGCGAGCTCCGGTGAGAAGTCCGCGAACGGGTAGAACGCCAGCGCACCGCCCTCCCCCGCACCCGCGAGGGCGACCGGGGCGACGGTCTCGGGGTCGGCCAGGTGCTCCAGCCAGGGCTGGAAGTCGGCCGGCAGTTCGACGCAGACCACCTCGGCCCGCGCCTCCTCCAGCAGGGCGGGGACGACCGCGGCGAGTGCCGGGCTGTGGTGGCGCACTCCCAGCAGGTACGGCGCGCGCGACGCGGCCAGCGCGTCCACGGCCACTCGTGGATCGACGGTCGTCAACGCAGGCTCCCGCGCAGGTCCCAGAGGCGGCGCCACATCGCCGAGCCGTTCTCGGCGCGACGGCGCACCGGGCCGTCCCAGTAGCCCAGCAGCCGTGCGTGGTCGGCCGGGTCGTCCTTGCGGACCACGCCCAGCAGGTGGCCGGGCAGCAAGTCCAGCACGTCCCCGCCGGGCAGGTAGGCCGCCGCGACTCCCAGCGACGCCGCCACCTGCACGGCCTCGGCGGTGGACATGACCGTGCCGGGCCGCTCCACGTCCCAGCCCTCGGTGGAGCGGCCGGAGCGCAGGTCGCGGAAGACGGTGACGAGGGCGTCCAGGACGGCGTCGTCGACGGCGAAGGCCGCGCCCGCGCGCTGTACGGCGGCGACGGCCTGGCGGCGGATCAGGACCGCCTCCGCGTCGGCGTCGGCGATCGGGTCCACGGTCTCGAAGTTGAAGCGGCGCTTGAGCGCGGCCGACATCTCGGAGACGCCCCGGTCCCGCAGGTTGGCGGTCGCGATGACGGTGAAGCCGGGCAGGGCGCGGACGACCGCGTCCTCGGTCGCGGTCAGTTCGGGCACGCTGATCCGGCGGTCGGACAGGAGGGAGACGAGGGCGTCCTGGACCTCGGGCAGGCAGCGGGTGATCTCCTCGACCCGCACCACGCGCCCGGTTCGCATGGCGGCGAGGACGGGTGAGTCGACCAGGGCCTGCGGGGTGGGGCCCTGGGCGAGCAGCAGGGCGTAGTTCCAGCCGTAGCGGAACGCGTCCTCGGTGGTGCCCGCGGTGCCCTGCACGGTGAGGGCGCTGCTTCCGCTGACGGCGGCGGCGAGCAGCTCCGACAGCATCGACTTGGCCGTTCCGGGTTCGCCGGTGAGCAGCAGCCCGCGCTCTCCGGCGAGGGTGACCACGCAGCGTTCGACCAGTGCGCGTTCGCCGACGAACTTCGGGGCGATCGTCAGCTTCGACGGCAGCTCCGCGTGGCGCTCGGGCAGGGTCAGCGCCACACCGTCGCTGCCGCAGACGAACGTGACGACCGCGCGCGGGGTGAGCGCCCAGCCGGGCGGGCGCGGGCCGGGGTCCTGGGCGGCGAGAAAGGCGAGCTCGGCGGCGTGGCGTTCCTCGGCCGGCTGGCCCTGCCGGACGCGGGTGGTCTGTGCGGTGACGGTCATTCGGGATCCTTCTTTATCGTGTGAAACGCCTACGCGAAACGCCTGCGCGCATGCGTGCGTGCACATGTTCGCCATTGGGGCGTGCGTACGGCGGGGGTGCAGGGAAGCGTGGTCGGCCGGCGCGGCGCACCCTGGGCGGGTGCGCCGCGCCGTGCTGACGCCAGTCACGGCCGGTCAGTGGTGGCTGTGCCTCAGCGCCGCCTTCTCGTCCGCCGGACCTTCAGCTCCTCGAAGCGAGGGACGTCGCCGTCGAGGATCCGCTGCCAGGCGCGGGCGAACAGTTCCGCGGCCGGTTCGGTCGGCACGAGGGCGCCCAGGGCCGGCCGGGTGCCCGTGGCCACCCCGTACATCGGGAGCTTCCACTGTTCGACGGGCAGGACGGGTGCCGACTGCTCCGTCCAGGCGCCCGGCAGGAACAGTGAGCGTCCCGCCCGGGCCCGTACCGCCGTCACCACCAGGTCCGTGTCGGCCAGTTCGGCGCGGGCCGCCTTGAGGCGGGCGGGCTTCCAGCCCGTCCACCGCGCGGTGGTGCGGTCCGTCGGGTCGGGCATGGCCAGCAGCATCAGGTACAGCGTCGCCGCGTCGGCGCTCAGCGCGCGGGCCCCGGCGACCTCGGCCACCAGCTCGGGCACCGAACGTGACGGGTCCTGCGGCCACCACTGGCCGTCGTCGTCCGTCGCGCCTGCCGCGGGTGCGCCGGGGTCGGCCAGCAGGCGGGCGAACGCCGGGTCGTGCGCGCGTCGCAGGGCCGTCTCGACGCCCGTCGGCTGCTGGTCGTCGCCGCGCAGCGCCACCAGGTACGGGTCGGAGCCGGTGGAGTCCAGCAGCGCGGGCCGTACGGCGGGCTGCGGCTGGTTGTCCTGCGTGGCCATGAGCACCGCGCCGTACCGCTCGTGGTCCGGTGCCGTCTCCGTCGGAGCGCCCGCCACCTTCCGGAAGTCGGGGAGGCTCGTGTAGTGGCCGGCGGAGAGCAGCAGTCCGGGTGCCGCGAGGCGCTGCCGTACGGCGGTCAGGGCGCTGGGCAGCGCGGCCCGTACCGGGTCGCCCGCGGGCAGCCGGTGGGCCAGCCAGGCCGTCAGGCTGATCGAGCCGGTCAGCACCGCCGAGGTGAACGGCGTCTCGGCCGGGGTCGCCGTCGCCGGGTGGTCGCCCTCGATGTGCCACGGCACGTCGACGGCGAGCTCCGGGGAGGACGCCGGGTCGAGCAGTGCGGGGAGCGCCCGGTGCACGGGCCAGCCGCTGCGGGCGCCGCGCGCGGCTTCCGCCGCCAGCCAGTCGGGCACGTGCCGGCGCCGTCCCACCTTCTCGTTCCACACGGCGGCGGCCTTGACCACGTCCGGGCCTTCGGTCCACAGTCGGGCCGGGTCCTCGGGCAGGAGCGCGGCGAGCACCGCCCGGCGCACCTCGACGGTGAGCGCGCGCAGTTCGTCGCGGGCGTGGCCCGCCTCGGCGACCTTCAGGCCGAGCGTGTTGCGCAGTTCGGTGGGCAGGAAGTTGTTCTCCCAGCTGTCCACGTCGGGCATGCCCACGAGAACGATCCGGGCGAGCGCCCCGGACACGCCCGTGAGGCGGCTGAACTCGTCGGCGGCGTCCGGCAGGAACGGCGCCTCCGCACGCGCCCGTGCCTCCGTGAGGAAGTCGGCCAGCCACTGGGCGCCGCGGGCCCGGTCGCCGACCGGCGCTTCACGGCGCACCGTGTAGGGGCCGGGCACGTCGAAGCGACCGCTCGGGTCGTGGAGCAGCGCACCGAACTCCCGCCCGTCGGCGACGCTCTCGGTGTCCGTGGTGATCCCGAGCGCCGCGCCGCCGCCCAGGGGCAGCACGCTGCGGTGGGAGACGTTGCGCCCCTGCCCGTCGGGCGTGTGCAGGTGGGGCGGTGTCAGGTGCACCAGGACCCGGCGCCAGTGACCGGCCGACGCCGCCGTCGAGGCCAGCCCCAGCGCGTCGACCTGGTCGAGGATTCCGAGCAGGGCCGCCCGGTGCGCGGGGTCGGTGCCGGGAGCGACGGCGCGGTAGGCGATGGCGGCCGGATCGTCGAGGAGGGAGACGAAGGGCAGCCCGGTGTACGGCAGAGCCGGCACGTCGAAGTGCAGTCGCCCCGGCCGTGCCTCGGCCGCGGTGTCCGCCCGTACGGTCGCCAGCGCCTCCAGGTAGCGGTGGGTGACGTCGCTGTCCGAGCCGTAGCGGTGGTAGCCGGCGCCGACGATGCCCTGGAGGGCTTTGCCGATGAGCTGGTCGCTCGGCCCCGGGACACGGGCCTCCGCGGCCCCGGCCGTCGGGTCGAGCCGGGCGGCCACGCCGTCCAGGGCCTTCTGCTGCCGCACCGCGAAGCGCAGCACCTTCACGACGCCGGCGATCAGCTCGGGCGCCGCGAGCCGGGGCAGCGCGGCGCTCACCAGGCCGGGCAGGTCGGCCGCCCGCTCCGCCGCCATGGCCGCCTTGAGCAGGACGCCGGCGGACTCCGCGTCGGCGGCCCGCAGCGCCGCCGAGCCCTGCGGGTCCCGGGCGCGCAGCATGTACAGGTACGGCAGCGGCGGCAGGGCGTGGCCCGCGGTGCCGTACAGCTCGTCGCGGTGGTCGTTCCTGGCGGTGGTGGTGACCACGCCTTCGGGGTCGCTGAGCGACAGTTCGCGCCACTGCTGGGTCAGCGCCCGCGGCCGGTCGTCGCCGGGGAACGTCAGCGCGGCGACCGGCCTGTCGGCGGCCTTCGGGAGCGTGACGGTCCGTCCGGTGGTGTCCTCTCCGTGGTGGCTGCCGTCGGGCAGGCGTACGACGCGCCAGCCGAGGAGTCCGTCCGCGGAGCGTCCCTGAGCCGCGCCGTCCACCGCGGGGGCGGGGCGCAGCCAGGACGAGCCGGCGGCCAACTCGGTGCCGGGGGCGTGCCGTCGCAGTGCGTCGGCGAGGAAGCCGGGCTGCGAACGACGGCCGTAGGCGCCGCCCACCGGGTCGTACTCGAGCCAGCCGCCCCCGTCCTCGCCGTCACCGCTCCGCCACACCCAGTACGACGTGCCGTCGGAGACCAGCGAGCGCTCCGCCGGCAGCTTCGTGTCGCCGCGGTGCAGGACCCCGCCGCCGGTGGTGCGGCCGCCGCCGGGGAGCTGCAGGCTGGGGTGGTGCGACCGCATGGTCCAGGAGTCGGCGCCGGCGAGGTCGAACACGGTGTCGGGCGCGGTGTGCCAGTAGCCCTGCGGCGCTCGGTTGCCGTAGGTGCTCCAGAAGACCAGCAGCGCACCGTCCACGTAGTGGAAGCCCGTCCGCCACACGGAGGTGGTCGGCATGCGCAGGTCGTGTACGAGGACGGTGGAGTCGGCGTCGATGACGCGTGCCTGGGTCGCGTTGGCGACGATCAGGTACGGCCAGGCCTCGGCGACGGTCAGGCCCTCGGTGCTGTGCCGGCCGGGCGCCAGCTCCGTGAGCGCCTCCTCCCAGGCCGGCCAGCTCAGCTCCTCCCACAGGCCGCCGCGCAGGGTGCGTGCCACGGTCGCGCCGAGGTCGGCACCGGCTGCGGCCGCGACCTCCCGGGGCGCGAGCGCGAGGGCCTCGGAGGGCAGCCAGGACAGCCGCTCGATGGCACTCGGCAGTCCGGGCAGCCCTGCCGCCACGGAGGATTCGGCCACCTGTCGCATCCACTCGGTGAGCATCGGACGTCCGCCGGGCGAGCCGGCGAGGCGTCGCATCACGTCCGTGCCGGAGGACCCGCTGTTGTAGCTGTCCGCGCCACGTCGGAAGGCGGGACGGAAACGCGGGTCGGCCGCCAGCGCGACCAGGTCCCGGGGCTCCTCGCCGCGTGCCCAGTCCGACAGGTTCAGGGCGTCGCCCCGCCGGTTGCGGGCCTGCTTCTCCTCGGGGTCGGCGACCGCGACCCCCAGGGAGAGCAGGAGGTCCAGCAGGTTAACGTCCTCGACGCCGATCCGCAGGAACCGCCGGCCCTCGGGCCGGGCGGCGAGATCGGCCCGCAGCCTGCCGCCGGCCCGCGCCACCAGCTCAAGGAGCGCGGGGGGCGTGGGGCGCGGGCCCCAACCGCGGTGCCGGGCGCTGTGGAAGCGCTCCAGCCAGCCCGCCGCGCCGTCGGAGCACTGCTCCTCCGGCGGCAGGTCCGCGTCCACGAGACCGGTGTCGGCACCCGAGTCCGCCAGGATCCCCAGCCACAGCTCGGTCATGTCCCCGTTGTCCCCGGGCGGGGTCATCGTCAGGAGCGTGCCCCGCACGGCCGGGACGCGCCGGGCCAGCGCGACGAGCGCGCCGCGGTGCGACTTCCACCAGCCGGCCGCCGCGCGCAGCGTCGCCGGCAGCGGCAGGAGTTCGGCGAGGTAGTCCTGCTCCGCCTCGCTCCCCGGCAGGTCCGCGGCGCGGGCCAGCCGCTTCAGCTCCACGGCGGCCTGGGCCGACGGCGCGAGCCCGCCGGCCGTCCGGCGCACGCACAGGCGCCGGAACCGCTCGTACGCCTCGACGGGCGCGAGCCGCGCCGACAGCTCCTTGCCGTAGCCGGTGAGCACCTTGACCGGCAGGGCGCCCGCCAGGGCGAACTCCAGGAACACGGCGTCGAGCCGGTCCTCGTCGACCGTCAGCCCGTGCTGCGCCTCGCTCGTGCGGGCACGGCCGAACAGCTGACCGGCGTACGTGGTGTTCTCGACGCCGAGGAAGACCCGCGCGGCCTGCTCGTAGAAGACGGGGAGAAAGTGCGGGACGGCCGAGGCGAGCCGGCCGGCCAGCTCGTGGCAGGCGTCCAGGGCGGCCTTGGGCTTCGTCCTGGCCTGCCGCGCCAGCCGGTCCAGCTCAGGCACGACCGCCAGGGCGTGGTGGCCGTCCTCCGGGTGGTGCACCAGCACCCACTCGGGGAAGCCGAGCTCCTGGCGCCGTCCGAGACCGACCACGGCCGGCTCGCCCTCGGGCACGAGTCCGAGGAAGCCGGCGGCGAGATCCTCGGCGGGGCCGAGTTCGGCCGCGGCCAGTCGTACGACGACCCGGTCCTCCCCGAACACCGCGTGGCGGTAGGCCCGTGCGGTCAGCTCGACCGCCGAGGGGCCGGCGTCCCGCGCGTCGGCCGGGAGCACCGCTCCTGCCGCGAGCAGCTCCTTGTTGTCGTTGACATGCATGCCGGTCACGCGTCCCCACCCTCTTCGATCGTGCGGCCGGCGTACAGCGCGGCAGCCATGCGCATTCCCTCGGACCAGGCCACCGGCCCGACCTCGCCCAGCCGCACCGCGCGGCCGTCCTCGTCGTGCCAGCTCAGCCCGCCGGTCTCCGACTCCCCGTCCCAGTACGGCTCGCCGATCCACACCGACGCCTCCGTGCTCCGCCCCCCGTCGCGCACCTTGCACGTGGCGTAGCCGCCGGACACCCGGTAGCCGAGCCCCGTGGCGCGCGCGGCGAGACCGAAGCGCGAGGCGAACTTGCCGCCCGCGTAGTCCCGTACCTCCGTCGCGGTCTCCGGACGCCCCGCGCCCGGCCCGTCCGGCTTCCGCCACGTGGCCCGGTGGATCTGCTCCACCTTCTGGGTGATGCCGAGGTCGGCCGCGAAGTCCCGTACGTCGTCCAGGTCCGGAAGGAGCACGGGGTGGGGCAGCGTCACCGTGCGCGGTGACAGCCGCACGGTCTCGCCGTCCAGGTCGACCACCTTGAGCTCCCCGTCGGCGGTGACGTCCCGCAGGAAGCCGACCTCGTCCGGGTCGTCGCCCACGACGGCCATGTCCCGCAGCGCCGTCTGCCATGCCTCGTCCGGCCATACCCGCGCGATCAGCTCGGTGGGGACCGGGAGCGACGACACCATCCACGCGTCCACCTGCGCCACGCAGGAGACGGCGTGCCGGTCCAGCCACTCGGCGAGCTGCCGCAGCCGGTCGACCTCGGGACTGTCGCGCAACGCCTTCGGCAGCGCCTTCAACTGCCGCCCCCCGCTGCGGCGTGCGACCACACGCCCGTCCTCGAGGGTGACCTCGTACCCCTCATCCACTGCCAGCCACGCCATCAGCCGTGCCCCTCCGCCAGTCCGTCAGTTGTGTCAGTTGTGTCAGTTGTGTCAGCGCAGCACGAAACGGGGGGCATGAAGCCCCGGAGCTGCGGTATGTGGGGAGACTAACGAGAGGCACTGACAACGCCCCGGGCCTGCGCCCCCGAAACGGACCGGCCGGTCACGACTCCCCCCGCGTGTAAGGGATGTGAGCGGGCAGACGCAGACCATGACTGTCTCCAAGACCGGCCTCCTCGTCCTCGACAGCACCGACCCCGAGCCCCTCGCCCGCTTCTACGCCGCGCTCCTCGACGCCACCGTCGAACCGAGCGGCGACGGCGACCTGCTGCTGCTCTCCGGAACCACCGGCATCCTGCTGGGAATCCACCGCGACGTGGGCCACGCGCCACCGAGCTGGCCCCGGCCGGACGACTCCCAGCAGTCCCATCTGTGGATCGTCGTGGCCCCCGACGCACTCGACGAGGCCGAACGCGAAGCGGTCTCCCTGGGCGCGCGCCCCCTGACCGCCGAACAGAACGGCACCCGGACGGACCGGCGCACGGACGTACGCCGGTACATGGACCCGGCGGGGCACACCTTCGCGCTGGCCCCCGCGGCCGGTGTCTCACCGTGACGGAGAGGGGCCGGCCGTCCTGGCCGTGGCGGTCCTCACAGAGACCGGGCCGCCGGCGTGGCTCGGCGGATCGTTCGCGGTGCTGACCACGCCTGATCCGACCGGGTTGACTTGGAGTGCGCTCCAATACCTAGCGTTCTGAGCATGATTCCGAGCTCAGGAGGCAACAGCATGACCGACCTTCCCACCCGGCACCTCGGCAGCCTTGCGGTGTCCGCGCAGGGCCTGGGGTGCATGGGCATGAGTCACGGCTACGGTGCCACGGACGACGCGCAGTCCATCGCGACCCTGCACCGCGCTCTCGACCTCGGGGTGACCCTCCTGGACACCGCCGACTTCTACGGTGCGGGGCACAACGAGGAGCTGATCGGGCGGGCCGTCGCCGGGCGCCGCGACCAGGTCGTGCTGGCCACGAAGTTCGGCTTCGCCAACCGCCTGGGCGAGCCCACCCTGGTCCGCGGCGACGCCGCCTACGTACGGCAGGCGTGCGAGGCGTCGCTGCGGCGGCTCGGGGTCGACCACATCGACCTCTATTACCAGCACCGGGTCGATCCGCGGGTGCCGATCGAGGAGACCGTCGGCGCGATGGCCGAACTCGTGCGGGCCGGGAAGGTCCGGCACCTCGGGCTGTCCGAAGCCGGCGCGCAGACGATCCGTCAGGCGCACGCCGTGCACCCGATCGCCGCGCTGCAGAGCGAGTGGTCGCTGTGGACCCGTGACCTTGAGGCGACGATCGCCCCGGTCTGCCGCGAACTCGGCATCGGCCTGGTTCCGTTCTCCCCGCTCGGGCGGGGTTTCCTGACGGGCCGGTACGCCTCGGTCGAGGCGATGGCCGAGACCGATGTACGGCGCGGCCAGCCGCGGTTCGCCGACGGCAACCTGGAACGGAACCTCGCGATCGTCGCGAAGCTGAACGAGCTGGCCGAGGCGAAGGGGGTCACCACCGGTCAGCTGGCCCTGGCGTGGGTGCAGCATCGCGGCGACGACGTGGTGCCGATCCCCGGCACCCGGCGCCGGCGCTACCTGGAGGAGAACCTCGCGTCCCTCGCTGTCGAACTGTCCCCCGACGACCTCGCCGCCATCGAGGCCGCCGCGCCGCCCGAGCAGGTGGCGGGCACGCGGTACGACGCGACCAGCCTCACGTTCGTCGACAACTGACCTGGGCCCATGAGGAGGGATTCCGGATGAGCTGGAAGCGTGAGCGTTTCGATTCGCACGAGGGCGCGGTCGGGGTGCTGCTCGCGGACGGCAGTGAGCCCGGGCCGGTCTCCTTCGACATGGGCGGCGGCACGTACTTCCACGAGTCGACGGACTGGTGGGTGTACACGGGCGAGCTGCGCAGGCCGACGGCCACCGCGATGCGGGGAAGGTGTGCGTGCGGATGGCGCGGCGGGCGCGAGTTCCCCATCGACTGGGCGAAGGTCGACCGCGGCGACCTCGCCGCCTACGACGTATCCGGGCCGCGGGAGGACTGGGAAGCCCACCTGGACGAAGTCGTGTCCCGCTCGGTACCCCTGCCGCAGGACGTCGCCGAGTTGCTGAAGCGGCTGCACGAGCGCCTGGACGAGCTCGTCGACGCCCATCCGCTCACCGTGTTGAGGGCCGTCGGCGAACTGGAGACGGACCTCGCCTCCTTCGGCCTCATGGCCACCCGCTTCATCACGGGCGCGAGGGAGGGCGCGGTACCCCGGGTCGCCGAAGCACTCGGCACGACCGAACAAGCCGCCGGATCCCTCCTGCGGCGCTACCAGTACGTGGGCTTCTGACCATCGCGTCGCCTACGTCCGACTGGTGAGCTTCCACAGGACCAGACGGTCGTCCAGAGGTTCGGCCAGGTAGGCGCCATCGGGACTGAAAGAGAGGGAATCCGGAGTGGTCCAGTCCCTCCTGGCTCCCTTCAGGGACTCCGTCGCCCCCTCTACCCGTTCCGGGTCGAACCTGCGGACGGGATTCCAGGTGCTGGTGGACCACACCTCCACCTCGCCGCCATGCGCGACGGCGGCCAGGGACGTGCCGTCCGGGCTGAACGCCACGGCGCAGACGGTCCTCCCCGGGAGTGACAGGGTCTCGATCTCCGTCCGGCTTTCTGCGTGCCAGAGCTTGACCTCCCCCACCCCCGCAGCTGCGAGGACGTGGCCGTCCGGGCTGACCGCGATATCGGAATCGGGCCCCCGGAGCATGGCGGTGACCTTTCCCTTCCGGATGTCCCAATAGCGGAGTTTCCCGACTCCGGTGGAGAAGACGAGGGTGCGGCCGTCCCGGGTGAAGCCCACGCTCTCCACGTGTTCCGCGGCAGGGTATTCCGCGTCGGCGTCCGGGGGCGCGGCCAGAATGGCCGTCCGCTCACGAGAGGCGACACGCCACAGCGTGATCGTACGGTTCGCGCTGAACGCAAGCGTTCTTCCGTCCGGGCTGAACAACAGGCAGTTCACGGTGGGGGTTCTCTTCTGGCTCGCGTCGCCCTGGAGCGTTCCGGTCTTCTTGCGGGCTACGACGTCCCACAGGGTGATGGACGCGTATGCGTCGACGCTGGCAAGGAGCCTGCCGTCCGGGCTGAACGCCAGATCGCCGGTGATGTTGTCGATTCCCGTGTCGCCGGGACCGCTGAGGACAGCCGCGATCTCCAGGGTGGGGCTGTGCCGGAGCACGATGCCTCCGTCCCTGTCACCGACGGCGATGAGCTTCCCGTCCCGGCTGAACCGCGCCACGGTCAGCCATGTCGGCCACTTCTCGGACAGGACGAAGCGGGAGGTCTGCTCAGGGCCGGTGGGGGACTCGCTCTGCGACGGGCTGGTGCTCGCGGTCGGTGGCGGTGAGGTGCTCGGCGACGGGTCCGCCCCGGACCTCCCCGCGGCCCAGGGGCCCGAGAGCCGGTCCACGGTGAGCGGGACGGCGACAGCCGCACCGGCGCCGAGCGCGCCGAGCAGGAGCGCGCGACGGCTCGGGACCCGACGCCCTGGACGGTCCGACTGCCCGTCGGCTGCCCGAGCCGTCGAGGCGCCGGACGGCGGGGCCGTCCGGGCAGCCGGGGCAGCGGTCTGGGTCGGCAGTTCCGCGGTAGCGGAGCCGGGCAGGAGGTCGGGACGCCGTGGGGCCGGTGGCGGGTCTTCGGGCCGGTCCGGGGATCCGCCCGCTGCCGGCGTGGTCCGGGACTCCACGGGCACGCCAAGGTCCTGGGACAGGGCGAGGACCCGGGCGATCTCGGCATGCTGCGCGTCGATGAGGGCGTGCACGGCGTCGGGCCAGGGCCGCGCGGACGGGGGGATCCTGCCGAGGAGTTCCAGGATCTCGTCGGGAGCGGGGCGCCGGGACGGGTCCTTGGCCAGGCAGCGCGCGACATGGCCGCGCATCCGGTCCGGGAGTCGCGCGAGGTCGGGTGCGGCGTGCACGACGTTGTAGAGCGTCTGCGGCGTGGACGGACCGGCGAACGGGGACCGCCCGGTACACGCGTGGACCAGTACCGCGCCGAGCGAGAACACGTCGCTGGCCGGGGTGAGTTCACGGCCCTCGGCCTGTTCCGGGGACATGAAGGGCGGGGAGCCGACCAGCCGGCCCGTGCCGGTGATCTCGGTACCGCCCTCGCTGTCGGTGGCGCGGGCGATCCCGAAGTCGATGACCCGGGGCCCGTCGGCTGCGAGCAGTACGTTGGACGGCTTGAGGTCACGGTGGACGAGACCCGCCCGATGGATCTCGGTCAGCGCTGCGGCGAGGCCTGCGGCCAGGCGTACCACTCCCTCCGTCGGTAAAGGTGCGGTGGTTTCCACGACCTCACGCAGTGTCGGCCCGGGCACGAACACCGATGCCAGCCACGGAAGCGGCGCGTCCGCGTCCGCGTCGACCACGGCGGCCGTATACACGCCGGACACCCGGCGAGACGCCCCCACCTCGCGGCGGAAGCGCACACGGAACCCGTCGTCCTCCACGAACTCCGAGCGCATCACCTTGACCGCGGCCAGGCGCCCATCCGGGGTGGCGCCGAGCAGCACCCGCCCCATCCCGCCACGCCCCAGCTCGGCCACCAGCCGGTACGGACCGGTCACCGGCCGGTCCGCATCCCCTAACAGCTCCATCGGACCTCTCTGCCTCGTCACCACGTCCACACGACTCGGGGCACATGAAACCCCCCTTGCACGCATCGCCGCGCCCGTCTAGTGGATCTGTTCACACCCCCTGCACACAAGGAGGCTTGCCCTCGGGCGGAGGCTTCTCGGCGGGGCCTTGCCTGAGGCCGCGACCGCGTGTACGACGGCCCGGCCCGACCGGCATCGGCGGTGAGGCCGGGCAGATCCGGGCCGGCTCCCTCCGCCCGCGAGCCGTCGGTGCCCCGGTGTTCACGGACCGCCCGGCGGGGCGCAGGAGGGGGTCGGGCGGAGGGAGAGGGTGGTCGACAGGTCGATGCTCAGTTCGCCCGTGGAGGTCCGCAGGGCGAGGCGGCCGCCGGTCGTGCGGAGCGGCTCCCCGCAGAAGGTGCCGGACGGCGTGGTGACGGTCAGGCGTGGGCCCTCGCCGGCCGGGCCGTACCAGGTCAGGGCGACGGCGGCCGTGAGCAGCGCCGCGCAGCCGAGCGTGGCCACCACCCCCCGGGTCAGCGCCCGTGCCGCGCGCAGCGCCTCCTCGTGCCCGGAGGTCACCGGACCGGCGGGCAGGCTGCCGGGTGCCGGGTCGGGCACCGTCGAGGCCGCCGGACGCCCGTGCGCGGCGCGCAGCAGCAGCATCCCGCCCGTCGCCCCGCTGAGCAGCGCGCACAGCAACAGGGCGCCGACCAGCGCGCCGTAGGGTGCGGCGAGCGCCCCCACGTCCGTGCGCCCCTTCAGCAGCCCGAAGCCGATCAGCCCGAGGAGCAGCGCGCCCAGGCCGTTGCGCCAGGCCAGCGCCGTCTCACGGACCCGGGGCAGCTCCTCGCGGAGCAGCCGTCGGCCGCCGCGTGCGGCCCTCAGGTCGGCGGGTGTCCCGGCCGGACCGGAGCGGGCCCGCCACGGCGTCACGACGTCCGCTCCAGGACGACGTTCCAGTACGCGCCGCAGCCCTCCTCGTCGGCCGGGCGCCCCTCGTGCGGGGTCTCGCACACGCACAGGACCGGCACGGTGACGGCCGGCGCGTAGCGGCCGCCCGGGCGCGGATACCGGAAGACTCGGCGGGTGTACGTGAAGTCGAACGGGCAGGCGCAGCGGGGGCACGAGCCGCTGAGCACCGCACCGTCCCGGGTGTCCGTCACCTGGAGCCCGGCGGTGTACGCGTCGGCGTAGGAGGCGGCGGTGACCTCAAGGTAGGGAAGCCGGGGCAAGGGCGGTCACCTTCCGAAGCGTGAGGGGAGGAGGGGGTCGGGACGCGGGCCGACCCCCGCGCCGGCGGGCCCTGGGCCTCGCGCGGGGCCTTCGAACTCGATCGCCCCCGCGCCGGTGGCCCTGGGCCGCACGCGGGGGCCTTCGTACTCGATCGTGTCACGCGTCCCGCCGATCGGCCGGGCTCTTCCGGCCATGATCCGGTCGATCGCCGGACGGTTTCCGCTGACTCGCGCGAGCACGTGCCGCGCCTCGGACGAGCGGGCCATGATGGGCCGTATCGGCTTGCTGAGGAGGGGTGTTGGGGATCGAAGGCGAAGCGGTGGAGTCCTCCGGCGGTGACATCGGAAGCCGGGTGGCCGACTTGGTGCGGCGTGCCGCGGGGGCGAAGGTGCTCCCGATCGGGCAGGAGCCTCCTGCGGCGGCGCCGTCGGAGGGTGAACGCGACGCGCTCGTGGCGGAGTTCCGCCTGTTGATACGGGAGGTGGGTGACGGTGTTCCGGGCGAGCCGGTGCTGCTCGCCGCGTGCCTCGAACGCCTCGGCGCGCTCATCGGCACCCGCTGGGTCGACCGCCGCGAGGAGGCGGACCGCGCCGAGGCCATCCACCTGCTGCGCCGGGCACGGGAAGGGCGCCTGCTCGACGTCGGGAGGCACACCGAGGCGGCACGGAACCTGCTCGTGCTGCTCGCGGGCCCGTTCACCGAGCGCCGGCCGCTCGGGATGGACATGGTGCAGTCCATCATCGACGCCTCCGTCCCCCAGGCGAACGGCGGACTCGGCGTCATCGAGGCCGCCCCCGAGATCGAGCGGCTCGTCCACGAGATCGGCGCCGCCACACCCGACGGACTGCCCCAGGGCGCGGCGGACTTCCTCGCCTTCCAGACAGAGCTCCAAGCCGCTCTCTTCTCCGACGACCCGGCGGCTCTGCACGCCCTCCTGCGTCAGGCGGACAGTCTCGACAAGCGTCTGCTGGGGCCCGTCGCTCCGCTGGTGGGGCTGCTGCGGAACATGCTGCCGCCCACGGCGGAAGGGCTGACGCCGGAAGCGATGCGCCTCCCCACGAGGGACGAACAGCAGGGCCTCGGGACGCTGCTCGGGATCCTCACCACGGCCGCCGAGCCCGGCGCCGTCTCCGTCGAGCAGATGACCTCCCTCCTCGACGCCGCCGGGACTCCCGGCCCGCTCGCGGACAACCGGATCCCCGGCCCGATGCTCGCCATGGTCCGCGCGATGCTCGGCGTGGGTACGGGCGACGCCGGTCAGATCGAGGCGGCACTCGGCCTGTTGCGGGCCGAATCCGCCCAGGACGGCCGTGACGACGACATCGGCGGGCTCGTGCGCGGGGTGCTGCCCGGGCTGCTCGCCGGAGTCGCCCAGACCGGCGGCAGCCACCTCGATCTCGACATGGCGGGGAAGCTGCTGGAGACCATCCTCGCGCCCGGGGACGGGCAGCAGCCGGCGCCCCAGCCCTACGGGGACCGGCCCGGCGCCGACGACCTGCTGCGGACCAACCGCAGCCTGCTGCTGATGGGGCGCCTGAACCAGGCCGCCGACGCGGAGGACGCGCAGGCCCTCGACGAGCTGATGGGGCAGGTCCTCGACGAACTCGACGAACTCGACGAGACCGACGAGACCGACGAGACCGAGGACCCCGGCGGGGCGGACGTCCGGCGGTTCATGCCGCTGTTCCTGCTCTGCTACGGCCATCTCGCCCTCGCGCGGGCCACCTCCGACGTCGAGCCCCTGCGTCGCGCGGGTCACTACTTGGACCAGGCCTACGAGGCGGCGGAGACCGTGCCGTTCGCGCGGGGGCTCATGGATGCTCTCGCGGCGCCGCTGCTGGCCCTCACCTCCTATCTGGACCCGGCCCCGGAGCGGGTCGCCGAGGCGGTGGGGCGGGCCAGGGCCTCCCTCGACGGCAACCCCGTCGTCGCCGACCAGCGGATCCGTACCCGGATGGGCATCGCCTTGGCGCTGTCCCTCCAGGGGGGTGCGGACCGGGATCCGGCGGTCCTCGACGACATCATCGACGAGCTCGAGCGCGCCCGCGCCGAACTGGACGGCGGCACCGCCCAGGTGGCCGCCGCGCTGCACTGGGATCTCGCGGAGGCGTACGCCGCCCGGGCGGGGAGCGGCGCGGGGCCCGACCTCGACCGCGCCGTCGCCGACGCCCGCGCCTCGCTGCGGGCCACCGTCGACGACGTGCTGCTCCAGGAGGGCGTCCAGCACGGTCTGGACGTCGCCCGTGGCGGCGCCGCCCGGGGGCTGCGGGCCGCGGCGTGGGCCGTCCGGGCCGGGCGTCCCGACGAGGCGGTCTCGTGTCTGGAGGCCGGGCGGGCCCTGGTGCTCGGGGCCGCGGCCGTCTCCGCCACCGTGCCGGAACGGCTCGTGGAACTCGGCGAGGAGGAACTGGCCCGGCAGTGGCGGGAAGCCCGGCCGGACGGCACGGTCACCGCTCCGGCGCAGGACCCGGAGCGGCTGCTTGCGACGCTGCTCGACGGCGGGTCGGACACACGGCTCCTGCCCAGCGGACTGCGCCGCGAGGTACTGGCACGCCTGCGCGGACAGAGCGACGGCCGGGACGGCCGGGTGCCCGAGGCCGCCGTACTGCGGGACGCGGTCGCCCGGTCGGGCGCCGAGGCCCTGGTCTACCTGCTGCCGGGCGAGGCGGCGGACGAGGGGTGGGCCCTGGTCGTGGCTCCGGGCCGGGACCCCTGGACGCTGCCGCTGCCGGCCCTGTCCGGGGCGGGTCGTGCGCCGGTCGCCGCCTATCTGGAGGCCACCGCCGGCCGTTTCACCGCCCGGCGCGGCGCCGAACGGTGGGAGGCCGCGCTCGACGCCCTGTGCGACTGGGCGGGCGAGGGCGTCATGAGCCCCCTCCTGGACGCGCTCGGCCTGTGGGAGCGGGGCCTGGCCGAGGCCGGGCTGCTCGACGGTGCGGCGTCCACCACCCCGCCGGTACGGCTGGCCGTCATCGCCTGCGGGAACCTGGGCGTCGTGCCGTGGCAGGCGGCCCGGCTCCCCGTGCCCGAGCGGTGGCAGGCCGCCGGGGCGCCCGCGACGGTACGGGCCTGCGAGCCCGCCGTGCTCACGTACGCCGCCTCCGGACGGGAGTTCCTGCGGGCGGTACGCGCCCGGCGGCTGCCGCTCGCCCAGGGGCAGGCGCTGGTCTGCGTACCGGCCGATCTGGACATGGCCGAGGACGAGATCCTCGCCGTCCACGACGCCTACTACCCACAGGCGGCGCTCTACGGCGAGTACGACACCCGCGCGTTCGCGTCGCCGCCGCCCGCGGGCACACCGGCGCAGGTGCTGGGGCTGCTCGGCGCCCAGGCCCCCGGGGCGCGGCCGGTCGCCGTCGTCCACCTGGTCTGCCACGGCACGGCGGGGTCCGACCCCGGCTCGTCCGTGCTCGAACTGGGCCGCCCCGCGGGCGCGGAGCCCGCGGCCGGGCGCCTGTCGGTGACCCGGCTCCTCGACACGCGCTCAGGACCGGACGGCGCGGGCCGGCCGCTGGTCGTCCTCAGCGCCTGCGAGACCGACCTGAGCACCCACGACCACGACGAGGCGCTCACGGTGACCACCGCCTTCGTGCACGCGCTCGCGGCGGACGCCGTCGGCTCGCGCTGGAAGGTCAGCGACGACGCCTCGGCCGTCCTGATGACCGTCTTCCACCACCACGTGGCCGCCGGCCTGGCGCCGCCCGACGCCCTGCGCGCCGCGCAACGCTGGATGCTGGCCCCCGCCGCGCTCCGGCCCGAGGTGCCCGGCCTGACCCCGCCGCTGCGACGCACCGCCGCCCGGCCCGAATCGACCGGGCCCGCCTACTGGGGCGCCTTCATCCACCAGGGCAACCCCGCGCCCCGTACCGACGGCACGTCCCCGCCCGCCACCGGGCACCCCCACCGGGAAGGAGAGCCGGCCGCATGACCCCCGACGAGTTCGTGGCCCTGCTCCGCGACCACTGGCCGCGGACCCTCGCAGAGCTCGACCCGGCCGCCCGCGAGGAACTGGCGACGGCCCTGCGGAAGCTGGCCGACAGCACCGAACCGCAGGCCGTGCAGGCGGCCCTGCGCGGTCTGCGGCGGGTCCTGCGGGGCCTTCCCGACGAGCACCCGGTGACCCGGGCCCTGCGGGAAGGCGTCCGCTTCGCCGGCACCGCCGACGCCCCGGTGCTCGACCGGCAGCCGCTCCTCGCGCTCCTCGGCTCCCTGCACGGCCCGCCGCCGCTGGACCCGGTCCGCGCGCGGCTCCTCGCCGCGCCCTCCCGGCCGGCCGCCGACATCGGGGCGGCCACCGGCGACCCCGGACTCATCCGGCTGCGTCATCCCGAACTCGGCGACCGCTACCCGCTGTTCCAGTTCGAGGCGGGCACGGACCGGCCGCTTCCCGTGGTCGGCGTGATCAACCGGCTGCTGATGGCGGACCGCGACCCGTGGGGTGCCGCCGGCTGGTGGCTGGGCGGCAACCGTTGGCTCGGCGGCGTACCGGCGGACCTCCTCGGCTCCGTCCCCGACGCGCAACTGACCCTGGCCGCACGCGAACTGGTGGAGGGCGACCTCTGATGCCAGGCCAGATCCCGCCCACCGGCGCCCCGATGCTGCCCGTCGTCCACACACTGGACGCCGGCACCCGCCTGTGGCGGCTGCACCTGCACGAGTACGGGGCGCAGGAGTTCAATCCCCGGCTCGCCCACGAGTTCTTCCGGGGAAGCCGCTTCGACGCCACCGAGAAGGACCCCTACTCCTACCTCTACGCGGCCCTCGACCCGGTGACCGCGCTCTCCGAGGTCCTGCTGCGGTCGATCGACTTCGACGACGCGACCGGGACCCGGCTGGTGCCCTGGGCGCAGGCCTCCCGCTACCGCCTGTCCGTCCTGCGCACCACCGAGGAGCTCAAGCTCGTCGACCTCACGACGGCCGAGGGGCTGGCCGCGGTCTGGCAGGACGGCTGGCTGGTGGACTGCGAGGAGGCGGACTATCCGAAGACCCGCTACTGGGCGCGGCTGATCCGCGAGCACTGCCCCGAACCGAAGGGACTGCTGTGGCAGTCCAAGCGCTGCCGTCCCCGCCCCGCCCTCCAGTTGTTCGGCGACCGCTGCGAAGGGAAATGGCTGCGTCCCGAAACCGAGGCGACCCTGCGCCTCGACGACCCGGTCGACGTCCGCGAGGTGAACGCCCTCCTGGAGCCGCTGCGCGCCCGGATCTCGGTCCCGGACGACCTGGCCTGAACCGGCGCGGTCCGGCCCAGGGACCGGCCCCAGGGTCGGAGCGCCTCTGGTGGACCGTCCCCGGTGGACCGCCCACGGGCGGTCCACCGACTCCGCCCGGTCAGCCCTCGGCCGTCTCCGGTCGCCCCCGACCACGCCCCAAGGTGATCACGCAGCCGATCCGCGCCCCGAGTTGCAGGCGGTCGCCGTCGGTGACCGGGTAGGGCCGTCCGGCCACCAGGTCGATGCCCGCGAGACGCGTGCCGTTGGCGGCGGTCGACGGTTCCTCGGTGACGGTGGCGGTGCCGTCCGGTGCCACCGCGATGCTCGCGTGGCGTCGCGAGACGGTGGGGTACGCGGCGAGCGCGGCGGCGGTGGCCGGCGCCCACTCCGGGTCGCGGCCGAGGCCGGCCACGGTGCCGGGGAGGACCGTCACCGTCAGCGCGACCTCCTCGAACCGCAGCCGAGCCGGGGCCGCCGGCGGCCCCGGCGCCACGGACACCGGCGCGACCGGCACCGGTGCGGCGGCCACCGCCCCCAGAGAGTCAGACCGCTCCCCCGCGTCCAGGTCCTCCCATCCCCCGTCCCCGTCCCCATTCCCGTCCAGGTCCTCCCAGTCGACGCCCTCCACCGCGCTCATCGCTCCCCCGGCAGCGTCTCGACGTCGGTCTCCCCATCGATCTCCACGTCGATCTCCACGTGCCCGTCCTCGGTCTCGTGGACCCCGTGCACCAGGACGGTCTCCCCCGGGCCGGTCCCGGGGCGGTCGAACAGCGCGCCGGCCAGCGGGTTGAGCAGGTGGGTCTCCAGGACCATCCCGATGCCCCGGCCACCGTTCCACAGGTCCCGGGTGCAGTACGTCGCCAGTTGGGCCCGGGCCCCTCGGGACAGCTCCAGCCGGAGCTGGTGCTCGGCGGCGAGCTGGCGCCGGATGTTGCCGATCTGGAGGTCCAGGATCCGGGCGGCCGTCTCCTCCGTGATGAACCCGAAGACCACGACGTTGCCGCCGATGCGGTTCATCAGTTCGGGCCGTCCCACGACCGCCTCGAAGTGGTGCTTCACGTTGCGTTTCACCTGGTGCGCCAGCTCCCGGTAGGGCGTTCCGGGTTCGACGATCCATTCGCGTTCCTCGGTCACCGGGTCCGTGCGCTGTACGCCGAGGTTCGAGGTGAAGATCAGGACGCATTCGCTGAAGTACGTGGTGACGCCCTGCCCGTCGGTGAGGCGCCCGTCTTCGAGGACCTGGAGGAACTTGTCCAGGACGCCCTTGTCCGCCTTGTCGATCTCGTCGAAGAGGATCACCCGGAACGGGTTGGCCCGTACCGCCGTGGTCAGTTCTCCCCCGGCCTCGAAGCCGACGTACCCGGGTGGCGCGCCGACGAGCCGGTCGGCGGAGTGCGGCGCGGAGAACTCGCTCATGTCGAAGCGCAGGTACGCCTGGTCGCTGTCGAACAGCACCGAGGCGACCGCCTTGGCGAGTTCGGTCTTCCCGGTGCCGGTCGGCCCGGCGAAGAACAGCGTGCCGCGCGGCCGGTGGCCCGGGGTGCTCGCCTGCGCGCCGGAGAGGCCGAGCGCGGCGCGTTTCAGGATGGCGAGGGTCATCCCGACGGCCGCGTCCTGGCCGAGGACCCGGGCCGGTATCCGTTCCTCGCCCTCCTTGATCCGCTGCCGGATCTCCTCCCGGCGCCACGGGTTCTTCTCCACTCCGAGCCGGTAGACGCGCACGGCGTCGGGCATCGCCGCGAACGGCATCCCGCGTGCCACCGCCAGGGTGACGCTCTCCCGCATGGCGCGCAGGTTCATGCCCTGCGCGGCCCGCGCGAAGTCGTCCGCGAGGACGCTTCCCTCCGCGCTCCCGCTCCCGATCCCGATCCCGATCCCGATCCCGATCCCGGCGCCACCCCCAGCCCCAGCCCCGGTCCCAACCCCAGTCCCCATCCCAGTCCCAACCCCGGCCCCGCTCTCCGCTCCGCGCACGTCCGCGCGGCGCGGCCGGCCCGACTCCGCGGCGTGTTCGCGCTCCAGGAGCCGTGCCATGCGGCGCCGTTCGTCGGCGTCGGGCTCGGGGACGGCGATCCTGCGGATCCGGTTGCTCCCGGAGACGAACCACGACGGCAGGTCGCGTTCGCCCGGGGTGAGCCAGATGACGGGGTTGAACAGCGCGGGCGGGGTGGGGTGTTCGGGCATCGCGAGGGTGGCGGCAGGGTCCGGGGCGAGCGGCTCGGCGGAGCCGGCCAGTTTCAGGCAGGCGAGGAAGAAGTCCCGTTCGGCCTCGCTGAGTCGCCCCGGGTCGGTCGGCAGCCGCCCGGCGTGGTCGACGAGCAGGGCCACCCGCAGCGGACCCGCCTCCTGCGTGGCCGTGCCGGCCGCCCGCCGCTGCGCCCACCCCCGTACCAGCTCCTGGAACTGCGGTACGACCTCCAGGAGCGGAGAGGTGCGTGCGGAGCGGCCGATCCTGGGGAGCGCGGTGGGGCCGCTCTCCGCCAGCAGGTGCCGGACCATGTCGAGGTCGGGGCCGGACCGGGGCCCGGCCACGCGGAAGCCGTCGATCTGGTCGTACCGGACGAGCGCCCGGTAGCCCTGCGCGCGCAGCGAGTTCCACAGGACGGTGACCAGCCCGTGGTGGCTGTCGGTGCCGCGGGGCCGTACCAGGTGGAGGTCGTCGACGTTGCCGTGGAGGACGTACTGCGCGTGGACGCTGAGCGTGCCGGTGAGCTCCTCGACGAACAGCGGGACCCGCCGGTCCCGCGCCGTCTCCCGGCGCGGGACCGGACCGTCGTGGTCCGAGGCGTCCCGGGGTGTCTTGGTCAGGTCGTGGACGCTCATCGTCCCGTGGTCCTCCGGTCGTCGTCGACGTGGCGCGCCTTGGGCTGTTCGCTCGTGCGGCGGTCGTCGCGTGCCGCGGTGTCCGGTTCCGTCCGCTCCCGGGCGTCGGCGAGGTCGAGCACGATCGCCCCGTCGCCGCCCCGGACTCCGGGCACGGCCGCGCCGCTCTCCCGGAAGGTCACCGGGAGGTCGATGCCCCAGCGGCGCCCGGCTTCGCGCAGCTCGTCCAGGTGGCCGCGGGCCTCGTGGCAGCGGCGGGCGTCCAGCGCCTGTTGTACGGCGCCGGACGGCCCGGGGCGCTCCGTGTGCATGGTGACCATCTCGGTGGCGTCGTCGCGCACGGTGATGCGCAGCCAGTGGTCGGGCCACCACCCGGCCGGGGTCAGGTCGAAGCACAGCGGCCCGTCGGACCCGTCGGAGGCCGCGCCCGCCGTGCCGTCGCCGTCCGCCGCCGTGCCTCCCCGGGCCGTCGGCAGGCGGGCGGCGTCCGGGTCGGCGAGCCGGGCGACGGCGAGGCCGATGAGCTCCGTGGTGTAGCGGCACTCCAGGTCGGCGGTCCGCTCCCGGATCCGCTGGTCCACCGCGCGCTGTTCCTCGGGGGTCGGCGCGCGGCCCTTCTCCAGGGCGGCGCGCAGGATCGCGATCTCCTCGCCGGCCGGGGCGAGCGGGGGTTCGCCGGGTGGTGCCTGGGTGAGGAGGCAGTCGAGCTGGACGGCGGCCTTCTCCCGTGCGGCGAGCCGGGACCGTACGGCCCGGTTGGCGTCCCTGACGAACTGGCGTGCCTCCCGGAGGTGGTTACGGGCCTTGGCCGGCCGGTCGTCCGCGCAGGCGACGGCGAGCCGCACGGCGGCGACCGCCAGTTCGGCGTCCTTGCCGTCCGCCCCGGGTGCCAGCCGGGCGAGGAGTTCGGCGCCCGATTCCTCGGCCCGTTCCCGGCCGAGCCCTTCGACCGCCGGTGCCTGAGGGAGGGCCGCCGTATCCGCCGTCGACGGGTCCTGGAGGGCCTGTACGAGGGCCTCGCGGCGCTCCTGTGTGCGGCGCCGCCACGCCTCGTCCTCCGGGCCGCCGGTGAGGTGCAGCGTCTGCGCGAGCGTCCACCGGTCCTGGGCGGCCTCCGCCGTGGTCAGGGCCTCCTCCAGTACGGCGAGTTCGCGGCGCAGGACGTCCAGCCGGGTGCCGACGCAGGTGAGCGGGGGCGGCAGGTCGGGCGGTGGGGGCGGGGGTGTGTCCGGCGCGGTGTGGACGGCGGCCCGGCGTACGCGGGTCAGGAGCGCGGCGCGGCGGGCGTTGGCCCGTACGGCCGCGAAGGCGGCGGCCTCCCACTGGGCGGTGGCGGCCGTCGCGGCGCGTTGGACGCGTTCGAGGCAGCGCTGCTCCTCGGCGGCCCGGCCCGCCGCCGCCGCGAGGACCCGGGTGCCGGCCATGGCGGCCCGGCAGACGAGGAGCGCCCCGCTGAGGGCGCCGAGGGCGACGGCGGCGGGCTCCAGGAGTTCCTGGAGGGCGTGACCGGCCGCGTCGAGGGCGTGCGAGGCCGCCGCCTGGGCGCCGTCGACGGCATGACCGACGCCCTGCCCGAGGCCGTCGACGGCGTGTCCGACGCCTTGGCCGAGGCCGTCCGCCGCGTGTCCGAATCCCTGGCCGAGGCCGTCGACCGCGTGGCCGGCGCTCTGCCCGGCGTCGGTGAGCGAGGCGAAGTCGACGGTCCCGGGCGTGGCGGAGGCCGGGTAGCCGACCGTGGGGACGATCTCGGCGATCGAGGGGAAGACCAGGCCCTGGCTCATGTGTTCCTCCTGGAGGGTGCGGGCCCCCGCGGTGCGACGGGCCGGGGCGGCGTGGGGCCCGACCGGTTCCGGTCCGTGGGCCGGGCCGCCGGGTCCAGGCGGGCTTCCCGGGCGATCCGCCGCCACGCCAGCCACCGGTGGACGGTCCACCCGGCGAGGCCCAGGACGGTCGCGGCGGGCCAGGCCCAGGGCGCCATGACGACGGCCCAGACGCCCAGCGCGCCGAGGGCGGCCAGGCAGGCGGCGGCCACCGCGATCCCGATCCGGCCCCGGGAACGGGCGGCGCCGAAGGGCCGTTCGGCGGCGGGGATCAGCAGCCCGGCGAGGGACCGGGCCGGGTGGTAGACGAGTGCGCCGAGGGCGAGGGCGATCCACAGCTCCAGGGCGTAGACGACGGTCGCCGCGGGCAGCGCGAGCATCCAGGCGAGCACGACCTGGCGCTGGTCGGCGCGGTCGATCAGGTCGGCGAGGCCGATGAGGAAGGTCCAGGGCGCGGTGACCAGGGTCGCGCCGAGCAGGGCCCAGCCCAGGGTGGGCTGCCGGTCGAGGCGGCGCAGCACCTCGAAGCGCGCTCCGGTCTCCCTGGCGAGCTGCCGCTCCCACTCCCGTTCCCATTCCGTGGCCCGCTGCTCCGCCGCCTCGTTCCGGGCGACGCCGAGGAGCAGGGCGGCCGCGAGGAGCCGCAGCGGGTTGTCCTCGTCGGCGCGGAGCGCGCGGTACCAGGGCGGCTCCGTGCCGTCGGCCGCGTTCCAGGTTCCGGCGGCCAGCAGGTGGTTCCGGGTGCGCTCGGGTTCCTGGGCGAGGCGCAGCAGCCGCGCGTCGAGTTCGACGGTGTGGCGGAGCCGTCGGGTGGCTTCGCCGCGGGCGGCGGGGCCGCCCCGTACGAGCAGGTCGGCGACCGCCGCGTCCCAGCCGGCCCGGTGGCTCTGCCAGCGGCTCTGGACGGCGTCGAGGCCCTCTCCGCCGGGGCGGGCGGCGAGCAGGGGCAGCAGTTCGTGGCGTGTCAGGGCGATCACCAGCTCCCTGGCGGGGTGGTCGCCGTCCTCGGCCGCCCGTGTCAGTTCCGCCAGGTGGTACGGGTCCAGCTCGGCGCCGTGCCAGGAGGCGAGCCGCTCGGGCCCCATCCAGTTGAGCAGGCTCAGCATGGCCGGGGGGTCCAGGGGGGTGGTGAGGCGTTCGCGCAGCTCCGCCAGTTCGGCGGCGTCCTCGTCGGTGCGGCCCGGCGCGTCGGTGAACTGGCCCAGCCAGGCGGCGAGTCGCTCGCGTCCGCGGCGCCGGGACAGCAGCCGTCCGGCGGTCTGCCACTGGGTGTCGAACTGTCTGGCCAGCAGCTCGGTGCTGGTGAAGTCGCGGCCCTGGAAGGCGAAGGGTTCCACGGCGGGCGGTGGCGGCGCGTGTCCGCCGACGGTGCGCGGTGCGACCGGCGGGGAGCCGCCCGAGAGCCAGCGGTCCACCTGCTCGGTGCCCCAGCGGTGTTCGGGTGCGCGGGTCAGCAGCCCCTCGCAGAGCATCCGCAGGCGGGCGTCGGTGACGCGTGAGAGGTCGGGGTCGTGCGTGGCGATCTCCCGGAGCGTCTCCTCCTTGCTGAGGTAGTCGATGGGGTGCTGCCCGCCGGCGAGTTCGGCGGCGACCATCCCGAGGGACCACCAGTCGACGGCGGGGGTGACGCTCTGCTGGTGGATGGCGGCCTCGGGGGCGAGGTAGTGGGGTTTGCCCAGCCAGTCCCGGAGCCTCGGGGAGTCCTCGTCCCGGCCGAGGTGGACGGCCGCGCCGTGGTCGATGAGGACCAGGTCGAGGCGGTCCTCGTTCTGCGTGCTCAGGACGATGTTGTCGGGGGCGACGTCCCGGTGGACCAGTTCCTCGTCGTGCAGGGCGGTCAGCGCCTCGTGCAGCTGGGCCACGACGGCGTGGACGAGCTCCGGGCGGAGCGGACCGGGGTGCCGGTCGCGGTAGTGGGCCAGGGTGGTCTCGCCGTACGACGGCATCAGTTCGTACGGGTGCCCGGCGGCGGTCCCTCGCTCCAGGACGCGCACGACGTGCCCGAGTTCCCCGGTGAGGACCCGGCTCGCCTCCGCGTCGGGCGCGTAGGCGCGGTGGTACCACTTGAGGACCAGGGGCAGGGCGGCGTCGTCGTGCCGGGCCTCGCGGTCCTTGACCCGCAGGACGACCGCCTGCGTGGGGCTCGCGGCCTCGGAGAGGACCTCGGTGAGGTCGAAGCGCCCGCCGAGCGGGACGGGGAGGCCGTCACGCGGGCTGCGGGTCTCCGCGGGACGGGAATCGGCACGGCCGGTGAATCCCTCGGGGTCCCATTCCGTCGGCGGCACGGTCGTCATGGTCTCCGCCTTTCACCGGACGGGAACACGCGCAAAATCGGGGAACTTTCGGGAGCATTCACCCTGGCCACCCGATGCGTATCACACACGGACATCCTTTTCCCGGGAAAGGGACCGCAGAACGGAAGAAGATCATTCCGGCCAGTTCTCCTGGCACCCGCCACGGAATCCGGCGGCCGGGATTATGGTGACCGCCATGAGCCCGCAGAATCCCCCCTCGGAGCCGGAAGGGCGCTCCGCTCCGGGCGGCCCCGGACTGCCGCCCCACGCCGCCCTGGCCGAGGAACTGGCCGCGCTGCGCCGCCCCGGCCTCGCCACGCTCCGGAGTCTGCGCCCCCGGGCCCTGGACCGGGTCGCCCGGGCCACCGGACACACGCCGGCCGGCACGGACGAGGCCTCCGGAATCGAGGCCCTTCTCGAAGCGGCCGTACAGCGGCTCGCCCGACCCCAGGGTGATGCCGACGAGGCCCTTTCCATAGGCGAGTTGGCGGACGACCGGACGGTCGACCCGCTCGCCCGGGCCGCCGCGCACACCTTCGGCCTGCTGCCCGGCCGGCGCGGAGCACCGGCCCCGGAACGCCGCAAAGCGGCCGCCGCCGTCTACGGCGTCACGCCCGAGCGGTTCCGCCGAGGCCAGGAGCAGCAGGTGATCGCGGAACTCGCCGCAGCCGCCCTGGCGTTGGCCCGGGACGCCGCCTCGGGACGGACCCGGTCCGGCACCGCGGGCGGCGGGACCGAGCCTCGGCGCGCGGTGCCCGACCCGGCGCCCGATCCGGTCCCCGACCCGCCGCGACGGGCGGGCGGATCCGGGCCGGCACCGGCCGCCCCACACCGGGTCACCGTGCACTTCTCCTCCCTGGAACTGCTCCGGGACATCGACATCCTGGTGTCGTCGGAGAACACGCACATGGAGATGTCGAAGACCTTCCGGCCCACCGTCTCCGGCGCCCTGCGCAGGGCCGCGGCCCTGCGCAACGAGGTCGGCGAGATCACCGACGACGTGCTCGCCAGGGAACTCGCCGCGTGGATGCGGTCGCACGGCCGCACCGGCCTGCCCGTACGGCCCGGCACGGTCGCCCCGACCTCGGCGGGCGCCCTCGCCGGGCGGGGCGTGCGCCGCGTCTACCACGCGGCCGTCGTCCGGCCGGTCGACGACGGCGGTGTGTACCGGACCGACCCCGAGACGCTCGTCGACGCCGTCGCTGCGGTCTTCGCCCTGGCCGAGGCCGAACGGAACGCCTACGACCCGCCCCTGAGGTCCCTGTGCTTCCCGCTGCTCGGCTCCGGGCAGGGCGGCCTCACCCCCGTGAAGGCCGCCCGCTGGTTGAGTTGGGCCGTCCAGGAGGAGCTGGGCCGCCACCCGGGCTGGGCGGTGCACTTCGTGACCCGCGATCCCGCACTCGCCCCGCTGCTCACGGGCGCCAGCTCCGCTCCCTGAGTCGCAGCCCACGGTCCCCCAACCACCTTTCGTAGAATGCGAGTTCCCCTCGGGCCGGTACGCCGAGGAGGCGAGCGGCCGGTGACCGTACGGGCGTCCCGGCGGGCTCGCCCGCGGGCTCCCCGGCCGGCCCCGCGACGGGCCCTCCGACCGACGCCCCGACGGCTTCACCGGCGGGTTCCACCACCACCTGCACCGACGGCCCCGTGGTCCGCCGGTGCAGGTGGGGTCCGTAGCGGGCCCGGCCTAACGCGGTGCGCGGCAGCAGCCGCTGGTTGGCCGAGCCCCGCCACACCAGCCCGGTCGGCTGGGCGACCCTGAACCGGCCGGCGATCACCGCGTCCGCGTGCCGCAGGGCCCGCAGCCGCTCCGGGTCCCACTCGTCCTGTTCGTACCCGGTGTAGACGAGGATGTCGGCGGGCGGTTCACGCCCCGCCTCGTCGCGCGCCGCGTCGGCTCCGGACAAGAACTCGGCCAGTCCCGCGGCCTGTTCGAGGGGTTCCCCGCCGCTGACCGTCAGCCCCTCCGCGCCCTGGGCGAGCGCGGCCCGCCACAGGCCGAGGAGTTCCCCGACCGACGATTCCCGGCCACCCTGGGCGTCCCAGGTGTGCCGGGACATGCACCCGGCGCAGGCCAGCGGGCAGCCCTGGAACCACACGCCGAGGCGCCGGCCGGGGCCGAGTGTCTCCAGCGGGAAATGCGTCCCGCCGATCCTGATGCGCATCGCGCCCTCCCCCTTGGACCGAAATCGAGTATCAACGTATTCGGCCTCGCACGGCAAACAATTCCGGAGAATCTTCCGGTCGTTTTCCGGGCGGCTCCCGGACGGATTCGGGGCGGGCCGGTGGGAACCCGGAACGCGTCTCGAACGAACGGCCCCTTTCTGCTTTCCTTCGCGTAGCCCTCCATCCGGAACGAGGGCAGCGGAGAAGGGGGAATCCGTCGTCATGATCACCACGGACCAGATCAGAGGTCCGGCCCGCCGGGCCCGGCTCGGCGGGGTGGCCGCGCTCCGGGCCCGCCGGCGCGGCCGCCGGGACGCCCCCGGCCTGTGTCCCCTGCTCCCCGCGCACCCGCCGGAGCCCGACGCCGCCCCGGACCTGCCGGGTCCCTCCGCCGTTCCCGGCCTTCCGAACCTCCCGGACCTCGTGACCCCGTTCGTGATGGAGACCCGGGCGGACACGCTGCGCGCCGTGGGCCAGCTGCGTTCCCGCCTGCTGAAGGACCGGCGGGCGGCGATCGCCCGCCTGCACGCCGAGTCGGTGCGCGTGGTGACCCAGTACGACAGGCGGGGCGCACCCCTTCCGGCCGCCCTCGCGCGGTACGGGGAGTGGATCGGGGCCTGGCGGGCCGACGCCGAGGTGTGCCGGGCCCGGGCCGTCGCGCTCACCCACGAGGCCAACCAGCGGCTCGCCTGCTACTGGGACGCCGTCTGGCTGACGGTCCACCGGATGCGGGCCGAGGAGGCGGGTGCGGCGCGTCATCGGGGGCGGGTCCCCGAGGCCGGCCTCCCCGCCCGTCCGGCCTTCGCCGCGCGCCCCGAGCACTGGCTGCCCGGCCGGGTCACGCTCGACGCCACCTGGGAAGACCTCGACACCTGGCTGTTCTCCGGCCCCGTACCCACCGGGGCCGTCGCGGCCCGGGACCGCACCCACGCCGTCGCGCGGGCGCTCCAGATCCTCGACACGCAGCCGCACCACGACACCACCGACGCCCCCGGGAGGGGAACCCGATGACGTCCCACCAGGCGCACCCGCGCCCGCGCCCGCGCCCGCGCCCGCCGCGCGCCCGGCGCCGGGTCCGGCCGCTGGCGGCAGCCCTGCCCCTGGCGGCCCTCCTGCTCGCCGCGACCGGCTGCTCCAGCCGGCAGGCCGAGAAGCTGGACGCCGTGTGCGCGGTCGTCCTCGACGGCTCGGGCTCCGGATCGGCGGCCAACGGCTTCGACGCGAAGGCCAAACTCGACGCGACGATCGTGCCGTTCATGAAGGAACAGCACTGCCGCTCGCTGGCGTACGCGCCGATCACCTCCTCGTCCAAGGCGTCCCCGTGCCACGCCAACGACGTGAACCTCGACCCGGCCACGGAGAGCACCGACGACGTGGAGGCCATCCGCCACGAGGCCCGGGTCCAGGCCGTGCTCGCCGCCCACACCATGCTGGCCTGCGCACAGAAGACCAACGGCGGCTCCGACGTCCTCGGCGGCATCGCGCGGGCGGCGGAGACCCTGGGCGCGGGAGACGGGCGCAGGGCCCTGCTCGTGGTCAGCGACTTCGAGCAGTACGACCCGGAGTTCGGGCTCACCGCGAAGTCCATAGCCACCCCGGAGGCCCGCACGAAATCCGTCGACAAGCTGATGGCCTCCCGGGGCGTCCCGCCGATCACCGGCATGGACGTCTTCCCGGTCGGCTACGGCATGAACCGGAAGGCCAAGCCGAGCGAGTTCGAGCCGTTCGACGCGTTCTGGACGGAGATCCTGACGAAGAGGGGCAAGGCACGTGTCCACGACGACTACCGGCGCTGACCCCGGACGGACGCCCCGCAGGGCCCGGTTCGGCGTTCCCTTCCCGCGCGGGACCGGCCGCGGGGGCGGCAGGATCCGGCAGGCCGAGGACCTCACCGTGCAGCGCAGGGTCCCGTCCGCCACGGAGACCCGGCACGAGGTACGCCTCCGCCACCGGGCCAACCGCCGCGGCCGCAAGGCCGCCAGGGGCCGCTACCTGAACCCGTGGATCCTCGGCAGCGGCGACCGCGTCCCCTACTTCGCGGAACTGGCCTCCGTGCGCGACCTCCTGCACGCCCGGATCGCCGAGGAGCACGCGCGCGAGGAGCACCGGCTGAGCGTCCGGCGCGCACTGGCGCGCGGGACCGCCGTCAACGCGGACCAGGAGGTCCTGCGGCTGGACCGGGAGCTCGCCGAGAACGCGCGGTGGCTGCTGACCAACCGCGAACAGCTCGACCAGCTCGCCGCCCGGTCCGTACGGTGGGAGCGGTACCGGGACCGCGTACGGGAGCTGGTCGAGGGCCGCCGGCTCCAGGACCGGTTCGACGACTCGGCCGACGAGCGCGACGAGGACACGGCCGGTCGGCGGGCGGAGGACGGGCGCGGCGGTGGCCCCGGACACGGCGCGGACGGCGAGCGCGGGCCGGAGGACGGGCACGGCGCTGGGGACGGACCGGCGCCCGGGGCCGGGGGCGTGCCGGCGGACGACCGCGCCGGCACGCCGAAGCCCCGCCCCGCGGGGCGGGCCGACGCCACGCCGGAGGAATCGTCGGCGGATGACGAGGAGTACCAGAACCTGGACGAGGACCCAGAGACCTCCGTCCCCGCCGCCGCGGACACGGCACCCGGCCCCGGATCCGACCCGCTCGCGCTGCCGGACCTGCATACGGCCGCGTCCGCGCAGACGGACATCGCCCGGTGGCCCGGCCTCCAGAGCCGCCCGGGCCTGCCCGGCTGGATGGTCGTCGCCCTTCTCGTCGTCGTCGCCGCGGTGGAAGTGCCGATCTACTGGATGGCGTTCCAGCCCTTCCACGGCGTCGGCAGCAAGGGGGCCGACACCCTGACGGGCACCCTCGCCGTGTCGGCGGCGCTCGTCATGGTCGTCGTCCCGCACCTGGCGGGCCGGGTCCTGCGCGGCAGCTCGGGCACCGGTGCGTCGAAGTGGGCGAACCTGCCCGCCCTCGCGCTCCTCGGCGCGTGGGGCTTCTCCACCTGGGCCCTGGCACACCTGCGGACCAAACTGGTGTTCCGCAGCAGCCCCGCCGGTTCGACGGTCCCCGGAGTGCAGGACCTCAGCGAGCACCGTCCGACCAGCCTGTTGGGCAGCCTTCACCTCGAACAGACCACCGTGACCTGGATGTTCGTGGCGCTCCTCGTCCTGTCCGGCGGCATCGGCCTCCTGACCGGGCTGCTGCGCGAACACCCCGCCCTCGACACCTACCGCTCCCACGTGGAGGAGACCGGCCGCCTCCAGCGGGAGCGGGAGGCCGCCACCGTCCGCGCCCAGCGGGCACGGGCGACGGCGGAGTCGGTGAACGACGGCTCCGAGCTGCGGGCGGACGCGAGCCGACAACGGCAGAGGGCGGCGACGAGCCTCTACGAGTCGGTGGCGCACGCGTACCTCATGGGGGTGGCCGAGGGATCGTCGGACCCGGCGGTCACGGAGGCGGCGATGAAGCTGTCGAACACGTGGCCCTTGGTTCCCTTCGCGGCGGTACGGGAACGCGCCGCCGAATGAGGCGGTGGGGCGGAGTGGCGGAGGAATCGCGACGGCATGGACGGGGTACCACTTCCCTCGCCCGGGCCACGGACCATACTGGTCGGGCCCGCATCACCGACTGAACGGTTCCATGGCCAAGAACAGCGCTTCATCGACCACCGTCCCCGACACCACCTGGCTCGGGCGTGGGCGTCACCTCGGGGCCGAGCCCGAGCGGGACGTCCGGCGCAACCTGATCGCTCTCAAGGCGGCCCGAGTGATCGACGACTTCCTGGATCTCGACCCCGTCGAGGCGGCCCTCTCCACCGACCTGTACCCCCGGGACGAGTCCGCCGACCCCGGCCCGGGGGCCCGCCGCCTCTTCGAGGCCCGCTGGCAGGTGGCCGACGGCATCACGGTGCGTGCGCAGCTGACCACCTACGACCCCGAGTCCCGGCGCATGGAGAGCGAGGGTGTCACCTGGGTCCTCGCCGCCGAGGCGGAGCGGGCGTGGCAAGCGGACTGGCCCTCACCGGCCACCGTGTTCTGGCCCGACAGTGATCAGGTCGCCTGGGACCACGACAAGGTGCCGGGCGTGCGCCTGCGGACGACGAACCACCTGCCGAAGGACGACGACGAGCTGCGCCGTCTGCTGCGGGACTGCACCCGGCAGAGCTGGTTCGTCCACGTCCTGGTGCACGAGGCGATGACGCCGGACACCCTGGGGCGGCGGCCGATCACGGCGTTCCTGCCGCCGAGCCTGCGGCACCGGGTGGTGGAGCACCGGGCGACGCCGGAGCAGGCGCTGTCCGCCGACTTCGTGCTGAAGCGTGAGCTGGGTGTGGGGATACCGCGTGGCGGCGCCGTCGTCCTGCCGACCGCACCGCAGGCGCCCGGCCAGGACGCGCAGCGTTTCACGGTACGCAATGTGTTCCTGGACGGTACGGAGCCGACCGAACTCCTCGACAAGATCAAGGAGTTCGCCGCGCTGCCGCAGCCGATGCCGGCCGACGCCGAACAGGCCCTGACCCGGCTGCGTCAGGGCTGGCACCTGCTCACCCCGGACGAGGAGCTGGTCCACGCGCGGGCCATGGTCACCAGGTACGCGAAGGCGCTGGAAGCCATGACCTCGTCCTGCGACCTGTACCGGGAGGCGGCCGAGTCGGCGCTGGCCGCACTCGCCGAGGCGACCGGCGGCGACAGCACCGCCCGGACTCCGTCACCCGCGGCTGCCAAGCCGGACGCCTCGCCGTTGAAGGCCCTCACGAAGACGTTCGGCCTCTTTCGGGGCCCGAACAAATGACGCGCAAGGGCCGGGTGGCCGTGCGGTACCCCTGCGCGGCTGTACGCGTGCGGCGTCTCGCTCTCGGAGTCGTCGCCGCGCTGGCCGTGCTCCCGCTCGCGGCCTGCGGCCACGCCGGGCCGCGGCCCGGCGCCCCGGCCGCCACCCGGGCTTCGACGACTCCCCCGCCCCCGGCTCCGTACACGGGCGACTTCAAGGGGCTTGAGCGTGCCTACGGCGCCCGGCTCGGGGTCTACGCCGTCGACACCGGCAGCGGGCGGGAGGTGGTCCACAACGACACCGAACGGTTCGCCTACGCCTCGACGTTCAAGGCGCTGGCCGCCGCTGCCGTCCTGCGCAGGTACACCCTGAGCGGGACGGAGAAGGTGATCAGGTACACGAAGGAAGCCCTGGTGGACCACTCGCCGGTGACCGAGAAGCACGTCGGGACCGGGATGACGCTGCGCGACCTGTGCGACGCCGCCGTCCGCTACAGCGACAACACCGCGGCGAACCTCCTGTTCGACGCGCTCGGCGGGCCGAAGGGCCTGACCGCCGCGCTGCGGGAGGTGGGCGACACGACGACGCTCGTGGAACGCCGCGAACCGGAGCTCAACCAATGGGCACCCGGTGCGACACGGGACACCACCACGCCCCGCGCGTTCGCCGGAGACCTGCGGGCCTTCGTGCTCGGGGACGCCCTCGGCGAGGACGAACGCGCGCAGCTCACGACGTGGCTGCGGACCAACACCACCGGAGCCGAGCTGATCAGGGCCGGAGTGCCGGAAGGCTGGGTGGTCGGCGACAAGACCGGCGGAGGCGGCGACTACGGCGTCCGCAACGACATCGCCGTGGTGTGGCCGCCCCACGCCGCACCCATCGTCATGGCGATCATGTCGAATCGGGGTACGGAAGCGGCCGGCTACGACAACGCACTGATCGCGGAAGCCGCCTCCGTCGCCGTCAAAGCGCTGTCCTGACGGCGCCCGTCCCCGCGTGGCGGCGCGGGGGCGGCTGCCGGGCCGGTGGCGCACTCACTCGATTCCGAGGGGTCCGATGCCCAGGTCCTCGCGCATGAGGCGACGCATCTGCGCCATGGCCTTGCGCCGCCGCTCGATCAGGGGCGCGTCGTCGGCCGAGCCGACGGCCGCTCCACGGGCGTAGGCGTCGCGGATCGCGCGCAAGGAGTGGAACGCCTCGTTGCCCGCCGCCACGACCTGCGGCGGTCCCACGAGCCAGAGGCGTTCGCTCGCCGTGTAGATGCCGGTGCCGCGCACGGCCTCCCGCACCGCCGCGTCGCGTACGGCCTCCGACCTGTGGTCGCCCAGGGCGACGGCGCGGATCTCCTCACCGGCGGCCTTGAGGGCGGACACGTACTCCGTGTACACGGCGCGCCGCATTTCCACAGCGTGCCGGGCCTCCTCCCGCCGCCACCGGTTCCGGTCGGCGATCAAGGTGGCGGCGATACCGATCACGGCACCGGTCAACGTGGAGAGCAAGGGCGTCCAGTCCATGCGTCGCAGCTTGACCGAACCGCCCCCGCCCGCACCAGTGCCTTGCGCTGCACCGGACCGCCGGAGGCCGGGTCAGTGCCGCGTGCGGCGGCGGCGCGTGACCAGCAGTACGGCCGCGCCCGCCGCCCCCAGTGCGGCGGCCGCGACGAGGTAGGGCGCGACCTGGCCCCCCGTCGTCGCGAGCGAGCCGTCGTCCGTGCCGCCGCCCGGGGGAGGCGTCGTGGACGACGAGGGCGTCGGCTGCTCGGGGCTGCCCGGCGTCGGGGTGGCGGTGCCCGGTCCCGGGGGGGTCGTGGTCTCCTCGCCCGGCTGAGTGGGCGTCGGGGTGGGCCGGGAGGGGGCCGGCGGGGTGGTGGGGGTCGTTCCCGGGGTCTCCGGTGCCGGCGTCGTGGGCTTGCAGTCGAACGTCGACGTGCCGGTCCACGGGTAGTTGTGGCTCTCGTTGCCCGAGCCGTGGGTGCGGATGTCCCCGCCGACGTACACGCGGCCGTTGGTGCTGGCGGTCAGGTCCGCGGTCGCCTTGGGCGCGAGGATCGAGCCCATGAAGTTGCCTCCGCCGCCGAGGCTGATCGAGGTGGAGTCCTCGAAGTTGTAGAGGATCCGCGACGCGGCCTCGCCGAAGCGCGCGGAGTCGTACGTGTCCGCGCGGTCCCCGTTGAACCCGACGGACATCGGCGAGATGCCCACCGGCCGGCCGCCCGTCACGTTGACGACGACCGCTTCCCCTGCGGGGATCGACGTGAACAGGAACGTCGACGCGCCGTCGAGCTCCTCCGCCGTGATCGCGAAGACCTGCGGGCTGCTGCCCGCTCCCCCGCCTCCCTTGAAGGTGACCGTGTCGCCCGACCGGGTGCTCGACCCGGTGGGCTTGAGCGCGCCGAGCGAGGCGGACTCGCGGCGGACCGTGTCGCCGAACGAGGCGTGGGGGCTCAGGGCCGTACGCGAGCCCATGCCGGAGGTACGGGACCCCCCGTTCGTTTCCAGGGAGCCCTTCTCGTCGATGTCCCCGCCCACCTGGACGGAGCCGCCGTAGCGCGGGCCCGCCGTCAGGCCGTGGCCCACGTCGACGGTCGTCCCCGCGGCGATCCTCAGGTCGCCGCCGACCGCGAGCATCACCGAGCCCGACGGGGGCAGAATGCCCGAACCGGCGCCCACGCGCCCGACGTTGAACACACCCCCGGACGTCTTCGCGAAGGTGGCGTTCCCGCCGACGACCAGCAGGCCCTCGGCCTCCGCCGTACCGCCGTCCGCGGTGTAGTCGCCGCCCGCGTACAGGGCCACGTTGGCGTCGGTGAACCGGGGGTCGTGTCCGATCCCCGGCTCCTTTCCGGCCGCCGGGCACGCGGGGACCTGGCCGGCCGCCGGGACGAGCGGGGCGGCTTGGGCGACGCAGGGGGTCGAGAGACCGAGGACGAAGGCGAGCGCCACGGCGCTCCGCATTCCGGTGCGCATGCCGATGGTGGCTGTCTGGGACATGGCTGTGCCGTTCTCTGTGAGGGGGGAGGTGAAAGTGGAGGTGAATGTGCAGGTGAGGGGGGAAGGGGGATCGGACGGGAGGGGTGCGTTTGGTACCGCGAGGGTCGGGGGCCGCAGGGCGGGGTCAGTCGCCCCGGCCGTCCCGGTCCGCGTTGTCCCAGTCGTTCCCGTCGCCCCAGGGGCTTCGGTCCGCCCCGGCCTCTCGGTCGGCCTCGGCCCGCAGGGCCGCGCGGGTCGCCGGGCCGTAGACGCCCAGCTCCTCCGGGATGCCTCGGGAGGCCTGGAAGCGGATCAGTGCCGCCTCCACGTACGCGCCGAACCTGCCGTCGGTGGACCCGAGGTAGAGGTGGAGGCGCGCGAGGCGGCGCTGGAGGTCCTCGACCTCGGGGCCGGAGCTGCCGCGCCTCAGGACGTCCGTGTCCGGCCGCTCGGCGGGCGGCGGGTTGCGGGGCGGCGGGGGCGAGGAGGCGGGCGGGTGGGTCGGGGGCGGCGGCGGGGCAGTGCGGGCCGGAGTCCGGGGGCTGGAGGGCGCGTGCGAGGGCGTCGGGGTGGCTTCCGCGGTCGCCGAGGTGGTGGTCGCCGACGGTGGGGCGGATACGTGGGTGACGGTGGGCGGTTCGGTGTCCGCGGGCGGGCTGAGGTGCGGGAGATCGGGCATCGTGAGGTATCGGCTGTCCGGGGGCTGCGGGTCCAGTCCGGAGGTGAGACCGACCGTGAGCCCGATCCCCGCGGCGAGGGCTCCGGCGATCAGGAGCGGGAGCGACAGCCCGGCGCCTTGCTGGCGTTCCGGCTTCCTCGCGGCGGTCCGTGACCGCGACGGGTTGCGTGCGTGCCGCGACTTCCTGGCCCCGTGGCGTCCACGGGGCCGGGTTTCCCGGGGGACGTTCGGCGGCGTCAGCGTCAAGGTCGTGTCGAAGAGTTCGACGTCCTGTGCGCGGGCGCCCGTACCGTCGGCGCCGGGTCCTGCGATCTTTCCGAATACGAGGCTGTCCTGCCCGGGGTGTGACGGCGGCTCAGGGGCGCTGGACGTGACTGCTGCGGTCAGGGCAGTCCTGTTGCGCATGCGGGGGCTCCAGAAGTGGTGAAGCTGTGGTCGATGTGGCGAGGACGCGGAGATACGCGGGATGCCGAGGAGACTCTGACCGGCGTTCAAAGTAAGCGTCAACTGTGCACATGCGGCGCAAAAGCGGGCACTCACGACGTTGATTCTTAAACAACCCTTAATAAGTGACGCACGTCACGCACCCGCCCCCGCGAGACAGACGTGGAGCAGCAAGTCGCCTTTATCAAAGAGGAGTTGGATTTTCGAAGAACAACTCTTGAACTCTCCTCGTGACGTCAGCCGCCGAAGCGTTCGTCGAGGTCCTGGTGGACACCGGTGCCGACGATCCGGGAGAACTCCTCGTAGCTGTGCCGCGGCGGCCCGCCCTCGGGGGTGCCGGCCGCCCGGAGGTGGGCCAGGGCGTCGGCGGCGGCGCGGGTGGCGGCGAACAGGGCGGTCAGTGCGTAGAAGGCCAGCGAGAAGCCCAGTTCCTGGAGATCCGTGGCCGTCAGGGCGGCCGTCTCGTTGCCGTCGACGAGGGACACCACCTTGGGCCCTTCGACCGCCGCGGCCACCGCCTCCAGGTCCTTGATCCTCTTGATCCCGTCGACGAAGACCAGGTCGGCGCCCGCGTCCAGGTACAGCCGGGCCCGCCGGACCGCCTCGTCGACG
This sequence comes from Streptomyces sp. NPDC023157, assembly GCF_055560575.1. Classification (NCBI taxonomy): domain Bacteria; kingdom Bacillati; phylum Actinomycetota; class Actinomycetes; order Kitasatosporales; family Streptomycetaceae; genus Streptomyces; species Streptomyces sp. NPDC023157. The sequence goes on along the minus strand of NZ_JBVHIL010000008.1, from coordinate 121,019 downwards.
CCTTCCACGGGCAGCGCGTCGGTGCGGCCGATGACCAGCAGGTCGGCCGATCCGCGCGCTTGTACGGCGCACCGGAGGCGCTTGACACCGGTGTCCGCGTCCACGAGGCGCACGCCGTTCGTCTGCCCGCACCGCTTGGGCATGGCCTGGTCCTCCAGGTGGATCGCCGCCACGCCGGCTTGCAGGTATTCGCGCACGGTGCGGTCGATGTTGCTGGGCCCTCCGTAGCCGGTGTCGGCGTCCGCGATGACCGGGATCGACACCGCCCGCGTCATGTTCCGGGCGTGCTCGGTCATCTCGGTCTGGCTGAGCAGACCGATGTCCGGCATGCCGAGCCGGCTGGCCGTCGCCCCGAACCCCGTCATGTACACCGCGGGAAAGCCCGCGGCCTCCACGAGCCGCGCGGTGACCGCGTCAGCCGCCCCCGGCGCCAGGACGATCTCCCCGCCCTCCAGGAGCCTCTTGAAGGCTGTGCCTGCTGACGACAACGGATCCTCCCCCGTGCCCGGCTCCCGGGCGGAACTCCCTCACCGGCCCCCACCCTGCTACCCGACGGCGACGTGGCGCACACATCGGTCCGCCGGCGGTGCCTCGCCTCGCGGGGCTCCGCGCAAGCCAGAGATCGTTACCTCGCGGTTCGAGCGGCAGGGTCCGGTGGCGTGGCAGAGTTGCGGTCATGTGCGGTCGTTACGCCTCCTCCCGCAGTCCACAGGACCTGACCCGGCTCTTCGACGTCACCGAGTGGCGCCCCGAGGAGACGCTCGCGCCCAGCTGGAACGTCGCCCCCACCGACGCCGTCTACGCGGTCCTCGAACGCGGCGCGCGCGAAGACGGCGAGGAGGTGCGGCGGGAGCTGAGGGCGCTGAAGTGGGGTCTGGTGCCGTCCTGGGCGAAGGACCCGAAGGGCGGCGCGCGGATGATCAACGCGCGGGTGGAGACGGTGCACGAGAAGCCCGCCTACCGGCGCGCCTTCGCCAAGCGCCGCTGCCTGTTGCCGGCCGACGGCTTCTACGAGTGGGATCCGGTCAAGGACGAGGCGACGGGCAAGGTGCGCAAGCAGCCGTACTTCATCCGGCCCGCCGACGGCCAGGTCATGGCCATGGCCGGCCTGTACGAGTTCTGGCGCGACCCCGAGGTCGCCGACAGCGACGACCCGGCGGCCTGGCTGACGACCTGCACGATCATCACCACCGACGCCACCGACGCGGCAGGCCGCGTGCACCCCCGCATGCCCCTCGCCCTCTCCCCCGACCACTACGACACCTGGCTCGACCCCCACCACACCGACACCGCCGACCTCCGCGCCCTGCTCACCCAGCCCGCCGACGGCCGCCTCACCGCCCACCCCGTCTCCCCGGCCGTCAACAACGTCCGCAACAACGGCCCCCACCTCGTCGACGCGGCCACCTGACCTACGGGGCCGACTTCGCCGAACGGAGCACGGTTCAGCATGCCGCCGAGCACAACCGGAGCTTCGCACGCATGAGCGAACGCCCGCGCTCCTCGGTGGCCGGGTCCCGGCCACCGACCCTCGCCCCTGGGCCGAATGCCTCGCCCCGATCGTCGGCGAGGGCGTTCCGTGCCAGCTTGGGCACGTCACGGAGCAACCGGCGGACATCCTCGCCGTCCGTGACGGCAAGCAGCTGATCGACGCACCCCGCGCATGAGCCCGGGGCCGTCCGGGCAGGCGGTCGTCCAGACGGCCCCTGCGGGGCGGCGGCGACGGGACGAGGTGGGACGTGGCACGGGGCGGAGGCCGGGACGACCGGGACGACGGGCTGATCGCGCGTCTGCGCCGCGATCCCTTCGCCGTCCAGACCGTACGGTCCACGGCGGCGGCCACCCTCAGTTACGTCGTCGCCCTGCGGCTCAGCAGCGAACCGGTCCCGCTCACCGCGCCCCTCACCGCCCTTCTCGTCGTCCAGGTCACGCTCTACTCGACCCTCACCACCAGCCTCCGCCGGGTGAACTCGGTCGTCGTCGGGGTCCTCATCGCCATCGCGTTCAGCGTCGTCGTCGGCCTGTCCTGGTGGAGCCTCGCCCTCGTCATCCTCGCCTCGCTGCTCGTCGGCCGGCTCGTCCGGGTCGAGGAGTTCGTTCCCGAGGTCGCGATCAGCGCCATGCTCGTCCTCGGCGTCACCCAGGTCTCCGACACCGCCTGGGACCGCGTCCTGGAGACCCTCATCGGCGCCGTCGTCGGCATGCTGTTCAACCTGGTCCTCGCCCCGCCCGTCTGGGTCGACACCGCCGGCGACTCCATCGAGGACCTGGCCCGGCGGATGCGCCTGCTGCTGCTCGACGTGGCGGACGCGTTCACCGGCGCGCCGCCCGTCGAGCAGGCCGCCGCCCGGCTGCACGAGGCCCGCCGCCTCGACAACGACGTCGCCGACGTCGACGGGGCGCTGCGCACCGCCGAGGACAGTCTGCGGCTCAACCCCCGTGTGAAGGAGGGCCTGCTGCACCGGGTGGTGCTGCGTACCGGCCTCGACACCCTGGAGATCTGCGCCGTCGTCCTGCGGGTCCTCGCCCGTACCCTCACCGACCTGGCGAAACACCGCGGCGGGAACGAACTGCTGCCGGAGCGGGCCGCCCTCGCCGTCCGGGAGACCGCCCAGTACACGGCCGATGCCCTCGTCAGCTTCGGCGTCCTCGTCACGGCGCGCGGCAGCGAGGGCGCCGAGGCCGCGGAGACCCGTCTGGCGGGCGAGCTGCGGGCGGCCAGGGCCTGCCGGGACGCCGCCGCCGACCGGCTCCTCGCCCTCGCGCTCGCCGACCCCGGGCGCTGGCAGCTGTACGGGGCGCTGCTCGCGGAGGTCGACCGGATCCTCGACGAACTCGACCCCGAGCACCGGGGCCGCCGGCTGATGGAGGAGCTGGACCGGCGGGTGCGCGAGCGCCACGAGCGCCGCCGCCGGCTCACCCTGCGTGACCGTTGGGACGCCCGCCGGGCCACCCGCGCCGACGGATGACCGGCCGCGCTGTGTCCGCTCGCGTCGCCGAGGGCGGACACCCTGCGGGACGGCGCAGAATCCGCCCGGGTTGAGCCGCCGGAACGCGCCCGGGTGGGGTGATTCCGCACTGAGGGCCACCGCGCCCGCCCCCGTACGCGCTCGGCCCTTCACCCTCCGAGGAGTTCGAGGACGGCCCGCTGGTAGACCGCGTAGACCTGAGGCAGCTCGGCCAGGTGGGCGCGTTCGTCGATGCCGTGGAGGCCTTCGTAGGGGACGCCGAAGCCGGCCGTCGCCGGGATGCCCTCCCCCGCCAGCAGGTTGCCGATGTTGGACGGGCCCGCGGTCTTCGCCCGGACCGTGAGCCCCGCCTTCGCGGCGGCGCCGAGGAGGGCGGCGGCGGGCTGTGCGTCCTCGGCGAGGCGGAACGGCGGCCATGCGGCGACCGGGGTGACGGCGGTGGGGAGGGGGGCGGGCAGGGCCGTGTCGAGTGCGGTGACGGCCTCGCGTACGAGGGTCTCAGCGGCATGTGCGTCGAAGCCGGGGGTGGTGCGGATGTCGACATGGATGTCGACCCGGTCGGGCGTGGCGGAGAAGCCCTGGCCGCCGTGGAAGGCGGTGACCGTCAGCTTCGGCGGCAGCGGGAACCCCGACCCGTCATCGCCGCCGGGCAGGTCGGCGGCGTCCAGGAGGCGTACGAGGTGGGCGCCTCGGGTGACGGCGCCGACGGTGGTGCTGCGGGAGCCGGAGTGCCCGGAGGGGGCGTGCACGGTGATCGTGGCCCGCCACAGGCCCCGGCCGCCGACCACGACCTCGTCGATGCCGGGGTAGCCGATCATCACCCCGGCGGGGCGGGCCGCGTGCGGGTCGGCGAGGTAGGCGCGGGCGCCGCCGAAGCCGCCGGTGTGCTCGTCGACGTCCAGGAGAACGGCGAGACCGCCCGCGAGTTCGTGGGCCCGGGGGGCGAGGTCGGCCGCGATGTGGCAGAACATCGCGGCGGCCAGCTTGGAGTCCGCCGCACCCCGGCCGCGCAGCCGACCGTCCACGACGTCGCCGCAGGCCGGCGGGAACGTCCAGGCTGTCTCGTCGCCGTACGGGGCGGTGTCCAGACACGCGTCCAGCGTCCACCACGGTCCCGGCCGCCCGCCGGGGACCTCCACCAGTAGCCCCACCGGCGCACCCGCCGCGTCGCGCAGGCGCCGGTGCGGCAGTTCGCGGGCGTCGAGCCACTCCTCCAGCACGCCCAGGACAGGCCCGTACGGGTCGACGCCGCCCCGGCTCGGACGCCGGATCAGCTCCTGGGCCAGCTCGACGACGGAGGCCGTGCGGGCCTCGTCCGCGCACCGGAGGTTCTCGTTCACGTTTCTCCCCAACTCGTCCGTCGTGCGTACCGGCGGCGGGCGAGGGCGGTCTGCCCTCGGCGGCAGCTTCGAAGGGCAGTGCCGATGCCCTCTTGTCAGCACCTGCGCCCCTACCTACCTTGGTCCAGCGAGTCCTTGGCCCATCGGGTCCACCGGCCCGTGCCGGCCATTTTCCTGTTCCTCAGCGCACGACAGACATATGGAGGCGTCACATGCCCGTAGCCGTGCCGGACGTTCTGGAAGTCGACGGTTTCCGCGACGCGGGTCCGTTGGTGATCGACGACGAGGCGATCGTGTTCGAGGACGACGACCGCAGCGACCGTGAGTACTCGGCGTGTCTTGCCGACCCGTGGGTGACCGCCACCACCCGCTTCGCCTGTGATCTGAACTCGTAACGGTGGCCGTTTCCATCACCGGCCGCATTGGTGGGGCCGATGACACGTGGACGTATCTGAACGATCCGCGGATGCCGGCGATGGAACACGGCTGGAAACTGCACATCTCGGCGCGTCCCGGCGACCTCGACGCCGTGATCCGGCTCGTCCTGCCGGTGCTGGAGCGGCACGTCTGTCACGCGAAGTTCGCGCGTGACCCGGAGACACTGCGCCGTCTCAACTCCGGGGTGGTGAGCGCCGGAGCCGTCGGCAAGGCGATCACCGTGTACCCCCTGGACGGCACCGTGGTCGAGGTCGCCCGGGAACTCGCCGCCGTACTGCGTGACCGGGAAGGCCCGCAGGTCGTCAGCGACCGGCGGGTCGACCCGCGGGCTCCGGTCTACTACCGCTACGGCCCCTTCACGGGCGAGTACCGGACCGGCCGGAGCGGGCGGCTCGAATCCGTCATGACCGGGCCGGACGGCCGGATCTTCGACGGCCTGGCCGTCGGCCGCTACCGGTGTCCGCCGTGGGCCGAGGATCCCTTCGCCGCCGGCGACGGACGTCATGCCGAGACGCCTGCGGCCGGCTTCGGCGGCGGGCGCTATGCGGTCACCGCCGGCATCGCGCGCTCGGCCCGGGGCAACGTCTACCGTGCGGTCGACCGCACGCTCGGGCTCCCCGTGGTCGTCAAGCAGGCGCGGGCCTTCGTCGGCGAGGACGAAGCCGGTACGGACGGCCGCCACCGGCTGCGCAACGAGCGCGTGGTCCTCACCGCGCTCGACGGCGTCGCGGGCGTGCCCCGCGCGCTGGACTACTTCGCCCACCAGTCGGACGAGTACCTGGTGATGAGCAGCTGCGGCGACCGGGACCTGCGCAGGGAGGTGCTGCGGGAGGGCCCCTACCGGGACGACGGCGCCCGGCCGGTGCGCGCCCTGTCCGAGCTCGCCTCCCGGCTCCTGCGTGTCCTGGACGCGATCCACGGCCGGCACGTGGTCGTCCGTGATCTCAAGCCCGACAACGTCGTGCTCGACGCCTCGGGCCCCGGCCACTGCCACCTGATCGACTTCGGGATCAGCGAGTGGAACGGGGACGGTCCCGGAGGCGCGACCCCCGGATACAGCGAACCGATTCTACGCACGACCGGTCCGGCCACCCCCGCCGACGATCACTACTCCCTCGGCGCGACCCTCTTCTTCGCCGCCACCGGCATGGACCCGGTGATCGTCGACCCCGACCACGAGGTCAACCGGGACCGGACCCTGGCCTGCCTGGAATGGGCACTGCCCGGGCGCGCCCATCGGGACATCCGGGCGTCGATCGCCGGTCTCCTCAGTTTCGACCCGGCCGTACGGACCGCCGCCGCCGACCGTCTGCGCACCGGCACGGCCGGAACCGCGCACCGGCCCGCGCGCCCCCGGATCGACAGCGCCCTGCTGGACGAGGTCATCGCGCACACCACCGCGTACTGCGTCGGGGAAGCCCAGGCGATCGTGGACCCGGAACGGGCCGCGCGGTTGAACGTCCCCACCTCGATCGACGTCTACGGCGGCAGCTCGGGACTCGGACTGGAACTCCTCCGGCACGCGCACCGGCCCCACGTGGGCGCCGCCGTCACCGCGTTGGCCGAGTGGACGGCGGCACAGTCCAGGAACCTGTCGCCCGCCTTCTACACGGGACGCACCGGCGTCGAACTCTTCCTCGCGGAGGCGGGGTTGGGGTCTGGTACGGACTCCCCCGCCCACTCCGGCCATCCCGCTCTCCCGGATCGCGCACCGGACGGCGGGCCCCCGGAGGCGGACCTGATCGCGGGCGCCGCCGGCATCGGGCTCGGGCGGCTGCTGCTCGCCCGTCACGCCCTCCGGTCCGGGGACGGCCACGCCGCGGACCGGCACCTGGCCGTCGCCGCCGAGTGCGACCGGATGCTGGCGTCGGGCACCGCCCGGCTGACCCCGGCCGGTCCGGACACGGCCGGCAGCGCCGCACTCCGCGAGGGCCTCGCGCACGGGGAGGCGGGTGTCGCCTGCTTCCTGCTCGCCTACGGCGCCGCGACCGGGGACCCCGACGCGATCAGCCGCTCCGAGAAGGCCGCCGCGCGTCTGGCCGCCGTGACGCCGGACATCATCGCGGCGGCCGCCGCACCGGGCGCGACCCGCCGGTACGGCTCGTGGTGCCGGGGGCTGGCCGGCATCGGGACCGTACTCCTTCAGGCGGCCGAACACCTCGACGAGCCCGGGTACCTCGACCTCGCCCAGCGGGCCGCCCGTGCCTGCGCCGTACTGGCACCGCGGATGCCGCTGGTCACCCAGTGCTGCGGACTGGCCGGGGTGGGCGACCTGATGGTGGACGTCGCGGAGGCGTCCGGGGCCGAGGAGTTCCGGGACGCGGCCGAGACCGTCGCGCTGCTCATCCTGAGCCGGAGCGGCGGTACGTGGTCGCGGCCCGTGTTCCCGGACGCCGGTCTCGCCCGGGCGAGCGCCACCTGGGCCGGGGGCTCGGCGGGCGTGCTGGCCTTCTTCCGGCGGCTGCACGACCGGGGCGGTCCGCGGCTCGGCCTCCCCGCCTGACCGGCGCGCTCAGCCCGCGTGGCTGAGACCCTGCCTCGGGGTCGCCCCGTACAACCCGCCCGTCCGGCGTACGAGGCCGCGGACGCCTGCGGTCAGCGCCCAGAGCAGGACGGGGAAGGCGGCGACCCGTTCCATGCCTCCCATGCCGAGACCGACGTAGTGGTGGGAGAGGAACAGTCCGAAGGCCGTGACCGCGGTGGCTCCCAGCAGGCCGGTGCCCCACCGGAGGTACGTCGGTGTGTGTTCCGCCAGGGCGAACCCCGCCAGGATCAGGCCGATGTTGCCCGTCGCCATGATGAGGAGGGCGCCCAGGACGTGCTGGTTCTCGTTCACGTCCGCGGGAGCCAGCCCGACCAGCACGAATCCCAGCCCGGCGCCCGCGAGCAGCAGACGGGCCGCGGCAGCGGTCCGGCCGCCGCGCCACAGGGCGCCGCCGGTCAGGGCCGCGCCGACGACGAGCAGCACGCCCAGGGCGACGAACGAACCGTTCATCAGGCCGTGTTCGGGAGAACAGACGTACCGCGGCTCGGGCGCCGCCTGCAGCGCGCAGTGGGCGTTTCCCAGGTCGCTGATGTTGTTCCGCGCCCAGCTGTACGGTCTGGCCCACGCCGACTCCGTCATCACGTGGAGGGCGAAGAACTGCACCACGCCCGCGATCCATGCCGCGTATCCGATCCGGACTCTCATCTGTCCACCTTCCGCTCCGTGCGTCCCGTGCGGACAGCTGATCATCCGGCGTGGGGCCCGGGCACTCCGACGGGCCCCCTGGAGCGGGGTGGGGCAGGCCCTACCGCGGTTCGGCCGACTCGCTTGTCCGCCGGCCCCGTTGGGGATGCGCGTCGCCGTCGGCCGTGCCCAGGCGTGCGAGCAGGCGCAGTCCGTCCTCGGCGGGGGTGCCGGGGGCCGCGGACAGCACCAGGAGTTCCGTACCGGAGGCGTCGGGGAGGGCGAAGTTCTCCTGGTGGAGTTCCAGGGGGCCGACGAGCGGGTGCCGGTACGCCTTGCGGCCGTGGGTGCGGGCGCGTACGTCGGCGCGGGCCCAGAGGCGGCGGAAGCGTTCGCTGCCCATGGCCAGTTCGCCGATGAGGGAGGCGAGCCGGGGGTCGTCGGGGTACGTGCCGGCGGCCAGCCGCAGGTGGCCGACCACGTCGAGGGTGCAGGCGTCCCAGTCCGCGTAGAGGCCGTCCTCGGCCTCCTCCAGGAAGAGGTTGCGGGCGATGTTGAGGCCCGGCGCCGGGCGGCCGAAGAGGAGCCCGGCCAGGCGGTTCCCGGCGAGGACGTCCAGGCGGTGGTTCATGATCAGCGCGGGTGCGTCGGCGACGAGGTCGAGGACGCGCAGCAGTTCGGGGCGGATCCGCTCGCCCGGGGTCCTGGCGGGGCGGCGGGGTTGCCGGGCGAGCCGGTCGAGGTGGTCGCGCTCGGTCTCGTCGAGGCCGAGGACGCGGGCGAGCGCGTCGAGGACCTGCGCGGAGGGCTGGGTCGCGCGGCCCTGTTCGAGGCGCACGTAGTAGTCGACGCTGACTCCGGACAGGTGCGCGACCTCTTCGCGGCGCAGCCCCGCGACCCGGCGGCGGGTGTCGGTGGGGATGCCGACGGACGCCGGGTCCACTCGGGAGCGACGGGTGCGCAGGAAGCCTGCCAGATCGTCCATCGCTCCAGTATGGCTTCGGCGACGCCGGTGAGGGTGGCCCCGCCAGTACCAGGAAGTCCCGTCCTACGGAAGAGCAGCCCCTGAACGCCGGGCGCCGCGGCGGCCAGGATCGGGGCATCCGATGCGAAGGAGTTCCCATGAAGACGCTGATCGTCCACGCCCACCCGGACCCGAGGTCGCTCAACAGCTCGCTGAAGGACCTCGCGGTGTCCACGTTGGAGGCCGCCGGGCACGAGGTGCGGGTGAGTGATCTGTACGCGATGCGGTGGAAGGCGGTCGTGGACGCCGAGGACTACGGCCCCCACGCCTCGAGTCCGCTGAGGGTCGCCGCGGACTCGGGCCGGGCCTTCGAAGCGGGCGAGCTCACGGCGGACGTCCGCGCCGAGCAGGAGAAGCTGCTGTGGGCCGACACGATCATCTTCCAGTTCCCGCTGTGGTGGTACTCGATGCCCGCGATCCTCAAGGGCTGGATGGACCGGGTGTTCACCTACCGTTTCGCGTACGGCGTCGGCGAGCACAGCGACACCAAGTACGGCGAGCGTTTCGGTGAGGGCACCCTCGCGGGCAGGCGGGCCCTGCTGTCGGTGACCACGGGCGGACCGGAGTCGCACTACTCGGCGCGCGGGATCAACGGCCCCATCGACGATCTGCTGTTCCCGATCCAGCACGGCACCCTCTACTACCCGGGCCTCGACGTGCTGCCGCCGTTCGTGCTGTACGGCTCCGACCGCTTGGGCGTCGAGGAGTACCCGGAGGTCGCCAAGGCGTGGCAGGAGCGTCTGCTCACCCTGGAGTCGACCGAGCCGATCCCGTTCCGGCGGCAGAACTTCGGTGACTACGAGATCCCCTCGCTGCGCCTGAAGGAGGGCCTGGAGCCCGCCGGCCGCACGGGCTTCGGGCTGCACGTGCGCGACTGAACGCGACTGAACGCGACTCGACACGGGCGGCGGATCTCATCGGGTGTCGCGGGCGGCGTTCCAGGTGAGGTAGCCGCCGTCGAGGTCCGTACGTCCAGGGCGAAGCGGGCGTGCAGGGACTCGGGGGTCTGGAGGAGGAGCGCGTCAGGTCCTCGATGACACCTTCCGTGAATCCTTTTCCGGCCTCGCCGCCTCTTGTGAGTGCACCGGCCGGACGGGCCGGCGGAACCAGGAGGAACCCCCATGATGGTCATCGGTCTCGCAGTGGTCGCAGTCCTGCTCGTGGGCGCGTGCGGCTGGCACCTGCTGCGGCGCTACAAGAGCCGCGTCTGACCGGCGCCCACCGCTCGGAACGTCTTGTGATTGCGAGTAGCCCGCCCATGAACCATCGCTCCAGTTGGCCCGACGAGCGGCTGATCAGAGCCGCCCAGGACGGCGACGTCCCGTCGCTGACCACCGTCGTCATGCGGTCGCAGCCGCATGTGCGCAGGTTCGCCCTGTCGCTGTGCGCCTCCCCGCAGGACGCCGAGGACGCGGCGCAGGAGGCTCTGATCATCCTGTACCGGAAGATCGGCACCCTGCGGGCGACCGGGGCGCTCGCCTCGTGGATGTTCCGGATCGTGCGCAACGAATGTCTCCGGCAGGTGCGGCTGCTCGTGGCCGCCCAACGCGCCGGGCAGCCGGACGAGCCGGAGGCCGAGCCGGACGCGGGCGCGGAGCCGTCCGCCGAGGACGCGGTGCTGCGCAGGCTGGAGGCCGAGCGGATCGCGGCCGCCGTCAGCGCGCTCCCCCGCGACCAGCGGCAGGTCCTGATCATGCGGGACGTCCAGGGCCTGCCCGGCAAGACCGTCGCCGACGCGCTCGGCCTGAGCACCGCCGCGATGAAGTCGCGGCTGCACAGGGCACGTACCGCCCTGCGTGACGCCCTGGAAGCACCCGGCCGGGACACCGGCCCCACCGCCGGTCCCACCACCGGCCCACCCGTCGGAGGAAACCCGTCGTGAAGACTGCGCAGATCCCGCAGGACGACAAAGCCCGTACCACCGCACCGCCCGCGGCGGGTGCGATGAACTTCGCCAGCGCCTCCGTCCCCCGCCACCTGGCACGCGGCGCCGTCGGATTCGGGCTGATCATCGGCTCGATCGCCGCCGTGCCCTTCGCCGGACCCGTCACTCTGCTCGCGGCCCCGCTGGCCCTGATCGCCTTCCGGGGCTGCCCGACCTGCTGGGCCGTCGGCCTCGCCCAGACCGTGTCCCGGGGGCGGCTGCGACGCCAGTGCGAGGACGGCGTCTGCACCCTCGCCCGGACCCACCCGGCGGTACCGGCGGCGCACGAAGCGCCCGTCAGGCCCTCGCCGCCGCGCCGGGCCGGGTGAGGCGGTCCCCCGGGCGGGCGAGGTCCAGAGCGGTACGCGCGGAGCACGTTGGGGAGCGCGTGCGCGTGGTCGGAGCGGGTATGCGCACGGGCCCAGAGAGGATTTCCGCCCCCGGCGTCGCACGTGCGCCGGGCGCGGGACACGGCCGGAGGAGGAGACCATGAGCAAGGTGCAGGAGACGATCCGGGTGACCGCCCCGCTGCGCGCCGTGTACGGGCAGTGGACCCGGTTCGAGGATTTCCCGCGGTTCATGGACGGCGTCGAGGAGGTACGCCAGGTCGACGACCGTCTCTGCCACTGGCGCACGCGGGTGGCCGGGGTGACCCGGGAGTTCGACACCGAGATCGTCGACCAGCTCCCGGACGAGCGCATCGCCTGGCGCACCGTCGGCGACGGGGTCAAGCAGAAGGGCGTCGTCACCTTCCAGCGCCTCGACGAGGAGCACACGCGGGTGAGCCTGGCCATGGAGGTCGAGCCGCAGGGGATCGTCGAGAAGGCCGGTCACGCCCTCGGCTTCCTGGAGGAGCGCGTCCGGGGCGACCTGATGCGCTTCAAGGAGTACGTGGAGGAGGAGGGCGGCTCCGGGAGCGGCTGGCGCGGGCGGCTGCGTCCGGTCGACAGCGTGGGCGAGGCACCGGGAGCGACACAGGAACCGGCACCGGCGCCTCCGCCTTCGCCGGAACCGTTCGAGCGGCCCGGCCCTGGTCCGGGGACGCTGCCGGACCCGCCGGAAGGCGCGCCCCACATCTGATCGGGCGAGGGCGGTGGCGGGCGGCCGAATCCCGCGCGGGTACCCGCCTCCCGCGGCCGCACGCTCCGCTTCGGCCGCGGATCGACGGTTAGCGGCCCCGGCCGGGGGTAGCCGCGCTGGCGACCGAGGTTCCCGCCACGTGGGACGGATGTCCGCGTGACCGACAGGCGTCCGCGTGAGCGCCTTGGCGGCGGGGCCGGAGAGACGCCGAGGAGGCTGTCATGATTCCACTCCTACTCGTTCTGCTGGTGCTCCTGCTGCTCTTCGGCGGTGGCTTCGCCCTGCACGTGCTGTGGTACATCGCGATCGCCGTGCTGGTGGTCTGGCTGCTGGGGTTCCTGTTCCGCAGCTCCGACGGGCGCTGGTACCGCTGGTGAGCCGTCTACCGCGGGTGAGCAGCCCGCGCCGAGCCGTCCGCCGGCTCACCCCTCCCTCTCGGCCCGCCAGGCCTCCGCGGTCAGGCGGGCCGTCCTGTCCCGACATCGTCGGCGCCGGCGGCCCCGGTCCCGGCGGCAGGCGTGTTTCCCGCCGTCCCGGGCACTCGCCCAGCAGGACACGCGCCGACGCGGCACGAGGCGGTGAACCGTGATGGACGGTTTCGAACTGGTGGACTTCTCCCTGCACGCGGAGGAGCTGGGGCGCCTCGAAGTGGACCTGCCCGGCGGCGCGGACAGGATGCCCCTGCCGCTGCCCGAAGGCGCGGTCGTCACCGTCGGGATCACGTTCCGGCTGGGCCGGGACATCGACGGGCTGGCCTTCGAGGAGACCCGGACCATGGACGGGACGGTGCTCTCGACCGCGCGGACCGTGCTGGGCGGCTTCCGGACCGGCGGCCCGTACGAGGTGCGGCTGCCCCCGGAGCGGCTGCCGGTCGGCCGGGCGCACTGCGGCGTGTACGAGGTGACCTGCCGTTTCACCGACGGCGACGGGCGTGAACTGGCGGCGCTGCACCACCGGATGCGTCTGGTGCACCAGACGGCCACGAGCGGGACGTAGCCGGTACGGCCCCGGGCACGGCACCGGAAGGGAGCGCGCGGGCTGCCCCGCGCGCTCCGCTCGTGTCACAGGCCCAGGACGCGGAGGGCGTTCTCCTTGAGGATCAGGGGGCGGGCCTCCGGCTTGATGGTGAGGGTGTCGAAGTCGGCGAGCCAGCGGTCGGGGGTGATGACCGGGAAGTCCGAGCCGAAGAGGACCTTGTGCCGCAGGAAGGAACCGGCCGCCTTGACGAGCTGCGGCGGGAAGTACTTCGGGGACCAGCCCGACAGGTCGATGTACACGTTGGCCTTGTGCGTGGCGATGGAGATCGCCTCGTCCTGCCAGGGCACCGACGGGTGGGCGAGGACGATCGTCAGGCCGGGGAAGTCGGCGGCGACGTCGTCCAGGAGCATCGGGTCGGAGTAGCGCAGTTTGATGCCGCGGCCCCCGGGCAGGCCCGCGCCGATGCCGGTCTGCCCGGTGTGGAAGAGGGCGGGGACGCCCAGTTCCTGGAGGGCCTCGTAGAGGGGGTAGTGCTCGGATGCGTTCGGCGCGAACGCCTGGAGGCTCGGGTGGAACTTGAAGCCGCGGACGCCGTGGTCCCGGACGAGCGAGCGGGCGCGGGCGACGGCGTCGGGGCGGTGCGGGTCGACCGAGCCGAAGGGGATGAGGACGTCCGGGTGGGCGGCCGCGGCCTCGGCGATCTCCTCGCTGGACAGGGCGGGGTGGCCCAGGCCCGTGGTGGCGTCCACCGTGAAGATCACGGCGGCCATCCGGCGCTCGCGGTAGTGCGCGGCGATCGCCTCGACGGTCGGGGTGCGGTCCTGGCCGGCCTTGAAGTAGGCGGCCGAGGCGTCCATCAGCTCGGCGTCGAGCGCGAGGTGGCCGTGGGCGTCCTGCTCCACGTGGACGTGGAAGTCGATCGCGGCCAGGTCGGCGGGGTTCATCGGGGTGCTCACAGGTGGTCGGTCCTCTTCTTGGCGTCGAGGAGGAGGTTCAGGAGGGTGTCGCGCGCGGCGACCAGCTCGGCCTCCGGCGTGCCGCCCAGCTCATCGGCGACGCCCTCGGTGATCGCGCGCGTCAGTTCGGGCGTGAGACGGGGGGCGCCGAGGTCGGCCCACCACTCCTCCATCGGCGGGCCGAGGTGCTCCAGGACGTGCGCGATGCCGCCGTGGCCGCCCGACAGGTGCTGGTTGAGGAACGGGCCGAGCAGCGCCCAGCGCAGGCCCGGGCCGTGGGCGATGGCCGCGTCGATGTCGGCGACGCTCGCCGCGCCCCGCTCGACCAGGGAGTACGCCTCCCGCCACAGCGCCGCCTGGAGCCGGTTCGCGACGTGGCCGGGGAGCTCCTGGCGAAGCCGGATGGGGTGGCGCCCGAGGGTGCGGTAGAAGGCCATGGCGGCATCGACGGCGCCCTCGGAGGTCCGCTCGCCCGGGACGACCTCGACCAGCGGGATCAGGTGGGGCGGGTTGAAGGGGTGGCCGACGAGGACCCGTTCGGGGTGGGCCGCGCAGGCCTGCTGGATCCGTGACGGCAGCAGTCCCGAGGAACTGCTCGCCAGGATGGTGCCGGGCGGGGCGGCGGCGTCGAGGACGGCGAAGACCTCGTCCTTCAGCTCGGGGCGCTCCGGGCCGTTCTCCTGGACGAAGCCGGCGTCCGCGACGGCCTCGGCGAGGTCCGGGGTGAAGGACAGACGCTCCTGCGGGGCGGTGACCGCCGCGCGGAGCCGCGCCTCCGCGCCGGGTGCGGGGTCGGTCGCGACGACCTCGTGCCCGTACTCCAGGAAGAGGGTCGTCCAGGAGGCGCCGATGACTCCGGTCCCTACGACGGCGACCTTCATGACGCGCTCCTCCCGCCCTGGGCGGGGTTGCCGGCGGCCCCGTCAACGGCGTGTCCGGCCGCGCGGGCCGCGGCGAACGTGACGAAGGGGTCCAGGGAGTGCGGGTCGGCGAGGACGTCGGTGCTGGCGACGGAGTCGGGGCGGGCGCCGAGGAGGATGCGTTTGACCGGGACCTCCAGCTTCTTGCCGGTCCTGTTGCGCGGGATGGCGGGCACCCGCTCGATGACGTCCGGGACGTGCCGCGGCGACAGCGCCGTCCGCAGCGTTCGGGCGATGCGCGTACGGAGGGCGTCGTCCAGCTCCTCGGGCCCGGTGACGAAGAGCAGCAGTTCCCCGTTGCCGCCCTCGGGGTCCTCGATGTGGACGACGAGGCTGTCGTCGACCTCGGGCAGGTCCTCGACGACCGCGTAGAACTCGGCGGTGCCGAGCCGGACCCCGCCGCGGTTGAGGGTGGCGTCGGAGCGGCCGGCGACGACGCAGTGGCCCTCGGGTGCGAAGCGCACCCAGTCGCCGTGCCGCCACACGCCGGGGTACTCCTCGAAGTACGCGGCCCGGTAGCGGGAGCCGTCGGTGTCGCCCCAGAAGCCGACGGGCATCGACGGCATCGGCTCGGTGATCACCAGCTCGCCCAGCTCGCCGACGACCCGCTCGCCCTCGCTGTCGTACGCGTAGGCGGCGACGCCCAGGCAGGGCCCGGAGATCTCGCCGGCGCGCACGGTCTGGAGCGGGCTGCCCTGGAGGATGCCGGTGCACACGTCGGTGCCTCCGCAGCCGACGTTGAGGAGCACCCGGTCGCCGAACTGCTCGGCCACCCAGCGGAATCCGTCGGCGGCGAGCGGGCTGCCCGCCGCGCCGAGCTGCCGTAGCCGCGACAGGTCGAACTCCTCAGTGGGCCTGATCCCGGCCTTGCGGCAGGCCATCAGGTAGCCGGGGCTCACGCCCATCAGTGTCGCGCCGGTCTCCGCCGCGATCCGCCATTGCTCGCGCAGGTCCGGGTGGACCGGGTTGCCGTCGATCATGACGATGGACGCGCGGACGAGCAGCGCGGAGACGAGGGTGTTCCACAGCATCCAGGCGGTGGTGCTGAACCAGAGCATCCGGTCGCCCGGCTTCAGGTCCCAGCTGAGCGCGTTGTTCTTCAGGTGCTCCACGAGGATGCCGCCGTGCCGGTGCACGATCGCCTTGGGGATGCCGGTGGTCCCGGAGGAGAAGAGCACGAACAGGGGGTGGTCGAACGGCACGGCCTCGAAGGCGAGTTCCGGCCGCTCAGCCGTCCCGGCCGGCCCTGCGAGCAGGTCGGTCCAGCTCAGCGCGTCGGGCAGGGTGTTCTCCCCGTACGGGACGTGGACGATCCGTTCCACGGTGGGGAGTCGGGCGGCGATCTCGGCGACCTCGGCGCGGCGGTCGATGGCGCGCTCCCCGTAGCGGTAGCCGGCGACGGTCAGCAGCACCTTCGGTTCGAGCTGGGCGAAGCGGTCGACCACGCTGCGGGAGCCGAACTCCGGGGCGCAGGCCGCCCAGACGGCGCCGATGCTCGCGGTGGCGAGGAAGGCCACCAGGGTCTCGGGGATGTTCGGCAGGTACGCGACGACCCGGTCGCCCTTGCCGACGCCGAGGCGCAGGAGCCCGGCCCGGGCCCTGGCGACCTGCTCGCGGAGTTCGCCGAAGGTCAGCTCGACCGGCGCCCGGGTCTGGGAGTGGGCGACGACCGCGACGGCGTCGAGGTCCTCGTCGCGGCCGAGGGCGTGCTCGGCGTAGTTGAGGGTCGCGCCGGGGAACCACTCGGTGTCGGGCATGGAGGTGCGGCCGAGGGGGGCCGTGGGCGGGGTGTGCGGGCGGACGTCGAAGAACTCCCAGACCGAGGACCAGAAGCCGGCCAGGTCGGTGACGGACCACTGCCACAGGCTCGCGTAGTCGGGGAAGCTCAGCTGTCGCTCCGTCTCCAGCCAGCGGAGGTAGCGGCCGATCTCCGAGTCGTCCCTGACGGTGGGGCCGGGGGTGCTGAGGATCTCGCTCATCGGGCGGCCTTTCCGGGGGTGGCCTGCGCGGCGGGGGCCTCGGCCCGCGGAGCGGCGCCGCCGGGCGTGCCGGTCCCGTGCGTGCCGGTCTCCTTCGTGGCGGTCACCTTCGCGGCGCGGCCGTCCAGGAACGCCCGCATCCGTGCCTGGGCGTCGCCGCTGCCGGCGGCGACGGCCGCCATGAGGGATTCGAGCAGCAGGCCGCCGGCCGGCGAGGCCTCGGCGATCCTGGGGAGGGCCTGGAGGACGGCGAAGTTGGTCAGAGGCGCGTTGGACGCGATGCGTTCGGCGAGTTCCAGGGCCTTGGCGCGCGCCCCGCCCTCGCCGGTCAGGTACTGCGAGAGGCCGGCTGCCTGGCCCTCGGCGGCGTCGAGGACGCGGCCGGTGAGCATCATGTCCGCCATCCGGTGGGCGCCGATCAGGCGCGGGACGCGGACCGATCCGCCGCCGCCGACGAAGAGCCCGCGCTGCCCTTCCGGGAGGGCGTAGAACGTGGTCGGGTCGGCCACGCGGAGGTGCGCGGCGGCCGCAAGTTCCAGGCCGCCGCCGATGACCGCGCCCTTCAGGGCGGCGACCACGGGGACCCGGCCGCCTTCGATGGTGTCGAAGACGCGGTGCCACATGAGCGAGTGCTCCAGGGCCTCCTCGGTGGAGCGCTCGGTCAGCTCGCCGAGGTCGAGTCCGGCCGAGAAGTGGTCGCCCTCGGCGTCCAGGACGACGGCCCGCACGTCGGGGCCGGGCTTGCGGAAGAACTCCTCGATGCGCAGCACCGTGGCGTCGTCGAGGGCGTTGCGCTTGGCCGGACGGCAGAGCGTCAGGACCGCCATTCCGTCGCGCCGGTCAATGGAAAGCGTGCTCAAGGGAAAGCTCCTCAATCATCAGGAATCCTGAGTATCGAAGGCCGGGCCGCCGCCGGGCAAGGGGGGTGGGCTAGAATTTTCGACAGGATTCCTGATGATGGGGATTCGACAGGATTCCTGGCGTTGGGGAGAGTAAGTGAAGGACGTCGCTCCGCCGTCGTTGCTGTACTCGGTGAAGCAGGTCGAGCTGGCCACCCGCGCCCGGCTCGACGAGCTGCTCAAGCCCTCGGGGGTCACCGCCCTCCAGTACACGGCGCTGACCGTGCTCGAACGCCGGGACGGCATGTCCGCGGCCGAGCTCGCCCGCAACTCCTTCGTCACCCCCCAGTCCATGTCCGACCTGGTCGGCGCGCTGGAGCGGCGCGGCCTCATCACCCGGACCCCCGACCCGGTGAGCCGGCGCCGCCACGTCATCGGCCTCACCGACGCCGGGCGCGCCCTGCTGGACCTGCACGCCCCGGCCGTCCGGGAGTTGGAGGACGAGATGCTGAAGGGCTTCGCCGCCCGCGAGCGCACGGCCTTCCGGGACTACCTCAACCGCGCCCGCGCGGCGCTCGGGTAGCGCCCTAGCTGTATTGACCCGGAAGGTTGTTGACGCGGGTGATGGGTGGGTGTCCGTCGAGTGCGGTGTGGCAGCGGTGGTGGTTGTAGGTGTGGAGGAAGTCTGCCAGGGCTTCGGTCCGTTCGTGGTTTGAGGTGTAGGGCCGCTGGTAGGCCCATTCGTCGAGCAGGGTGCGGTTGAAGCGTTCGACCTTGCCGTTGGTCTGCGGTCGGTAGGCACGCGTGAGTTTGCCGGTCGCGCCGAGGTCGGCCAGGGCGGTCTTCCAGGCCAGGCCCTTGCGGTAGGCCCAGGCGTTGTCGGTCAGGACGCGTTCGATGCGGGTGATGCCGCAGGCCTGGAAGAACGCGGCCGCGCGGGCCAGGAAGGCCGCGCAGGTCGCGACCTTCTCGTCGGGGTGGATCTCGCTGTAGGCGAGGCGGGAGTGGTCGTCGACGGCGGAGTGGACGTAGTCGAAACCCATGGCCGAGCGGGTGGCCCGGCCGGCCTGCCGGCCCAGCACGCGATGTCCGCCGCCGTCGGGGATCCGGCCGAGTTTCTTCACGTCGACATGGACGAGTTCGCCGGGACGGTCGCGTTCGTAGCGGCGGATCACCGTGCCGGTGGGGCGGTCGAGCCAGGCCAGGCGGTTGAGCCGGTGGCGGGTCAGGATCCGGTGGACGGTCGATGCGGGCAGGCCCAGGATCGGACCGATCCGGGCGGGGCCGAGTTTGCGGGTCCGCCGCAGCTCGCAGACCTGCTCTTCCATCGCGGCCGCGGTCCGGTGCGGGGTGGTGCGTGGCCGGCTCGACCGGTCATGCAGGCCGGCCTGGCCCTCGGACCGCCACCTGCGGATCCACTTGTGGGCCGTGGCCCGGGAGATGCCCATCTCGGCGGCCACATGGGCGACCGGACGGCCAGAGCAGACACGTTCGACCAGCAGTCTCCTACCGAAGACGGTCAGCCGGGCATTACGGTGGGGCACGAAGACCTCCGTGCGGTGAGTTCCTAGACAGCTCCCACCACACCGGAGGTCTTCGCCATGTTCAAGACCAGACCAGTGTCAACAACGCTCGTGATCAATACACCTAGCGGCTCGGCGTGCTGCCGCGCACCACGCGTTCCGCCGGGAGCAGCAGCCCCTGCGTCGCGGTCGCGTCGCGGTCCTCGACGGCGCTGATCAGGCGGTCGAGGAGGGCCTGCGCGATGGCGGGCAGGGGTAGGCGGACGCTGGTGAGGGTGGGCTGGAGCAGGGTGCACAGCGGCATGTCGTTGAAGCCGGTGACGGCGACGTCGGCGCCGACGGTGAGACCGGCCGCGCGGATGGCCTGATAGGCGGGCAGGGCCAGCCAGTCGCTCGCGCAGACGAGGGCGGTGGGGCGGTCGGGGCCGGCCAGCAGGCGCTGGAGCGCTTGGGAGAGGGCGGCCGGGTCGTCGTCGGGGACGCCGACCTCGAAGGCGCCGTCGGGGGCGGCGGCCGCGGCCTGGAGCAGGCCGGCCCGGCGGTCGGCCAGCCAGGGCAGGGACGCCGCGGAGTTCACGTAACAGATCCTGCGGTGGCCCTGGCCGAGGAGGAGGCCCACGAGGTCCGCGGTGGCGGCGGCGGAGTCGATGTCCACCCAGTTCTGCGGGCGTCCGGGCGCCGTACGGCCGAAGGCGACGAACGGGAACCCGGCCTCGGCGAGCACGTCGACCCGGGGGTCGTCGTGGACGACGTCGGAGAGGACGAACCCGTCGACCTGGCGGGCGGCGATCAGCCCGTTGAAGGACTTGGCGACGGCCCCGGCGCCCTGCTGGGGGTCGCAGCGGAACAGCAGGACGCGGTGCCCGACGGCGTCGGCGGCGCTGACGAGGGCCTGGAGGAAGCCGCCCATCAGCGGGTTGGGGTCGGCCGGGTTGTCGGCGGGCGCGGGATAGCCGATGACCTTGCGGGTGCCGGTGCGCAGGCTGCGGGCGGACTGGTCGGGCTGGTAGCCGAGTTCCTCGATGGCGGCGGTGACCCGGGCGAGCGTGGTCGCGCGCAGCCGGTGCGGGGCGTTGAGGGCGTTCGAGACGGTCTGGCGGGAGACACCCGCCGCGCGGGCGACGTCCTCGATGGTCACCTGGTGAGCGGTCATCGTTCCTCTGTGGGGGCGGGGTGGCCGGCGGGCCGGGACGGCGTCGGCGCCGCCCCGGCCCGCCGTCGTTCAGTCCTCGCGGGTCAGGGTGAGCAGTCCGCCGGTCGGCACGGTCACCGGGTTCACCCCGGCGACGAGGTCGAGCGCGGTCTCGGACAGGATCTCACCACGGCAGTCCTGGACGAGGGCGAGGGCCCGTTCCGGCCGTGCGGCGGTGAGGAGCACCGTGGGGTCGCTGTCGGCGTTGGCGACGAGCAGCGTCCACGGGGCCTCCCCCTCGCCCCGGTCCGGGAGCGCCACGGGCAGCGGCGCGTAGCGCGCGACCACGGTGGTACGGGGGTCGTGGGCGCGGATCAGGGGGTAGCCGAGGTCGGGGCGGGTGGGCTCCAGGGCACCCAGTTGCAGGACGTCGGCGTACCGGCGGAAGACGCCGAGCCAGAAGCGCAGCGTGGCGAGCTGGTCCGGGGTCTGGGTGCCGAGGTCGACGGAGATCTGCGGGACCGAGAAGAGCGCGTTGACGAGGTGGACGGCCACCGCCTCGGGCGTCTCGGCGGCGTGCCACATGATCATGTCGGCGTGGACGGCGAGCGGTCCCGCGACGAGCCGGCAGTCGACGGTGCGCTGGCGGTTCTCGGCCGGGCTGAGCGGGCAGTCGGTGGCGCGGACCATGGTGGCGTACGGCCAGAGGCCGGGGCCCACGTACGGCTGGCGGTGCTCGACGATCACGTCGGGCCGGGCGCGGCGCAGCCGGGCGTCGAGGTCGGCGACGAGCCGGCGTACGCCTTCGTGGACGGTGTCGTGATCGGCGCCGGCCGGGGCGGGCGGGGGTTCGGCGACGGCGAAGAGGTCGAGGAAGTCCAGCTTGACGCCGTCCATGCCCCACTCCTCGACGGCACGGGCGATCTTGTCGATCAGGTAGCCGCGGACCTCGGGATGCCGGGGGTCGAGGACGGCCGCGTCCAGGCGCGGTGTCTCGCGAAGGATCAGGCCCTTGAAGCGGTCCCAGGCCTCGTTGTGGCGCCCGATGAAGGGCACCGCGTACCAGAGGAGGTAGGCGAGGCCGAGGCGCCGCACCTCGGCGACGTGGCCGGCGGGGTCGGGGAAGGCCGTCGGGTTCATGTCCCAGTCGCCGCAGTGCCCGTAGCCGCGGGCGCGGTCGGCGGTCTGCCAGCCGTCGTCGACGATGATGCTGTCGCAGCCGACGGCGGCCGCCAGGGCCGCCTGCCGCTCGACGGTCGCGGTGTCGACGTTCTGGTGGAGGCTGTACCAGGTGGAGTAGGCGGGCATCCGCGCGGCGGGCGCGACGCCGGGGTGCTCCGGGCCCTCGGCCGCCCACCAGTCGGTGACGGCCCGCAGGGTCGCGGCGAAGTGCCGGCCGCTGAGGTCGATCCGCACCCGCAACGGGGGCCCGCCCGGGGCGAGTTCCTGCTCGACGGTGAACGCGAACTCGCCGCTCTCCTCCACCACGCCGGCCCCGACCCGTACGGGCGCGGTCGTCTCGCCCGCCGCGGCGGTGCACAGGGCCCGGTCGCCGGTGCCGACCAGGCTGGCGACGGGGGCGCCCAGGGCGAGCGAGACGGTGCGCGGGGCGCTCCAGGAGGGCGGGAGCCAGCGGGTGGCGTTGGTGTCGGGGGTCCAGTAGGCCACGGCCCCGACGCAGGGGACCCGCCATTCGGCGCGGACGGTGACCGCTTCCGTCGCCGTGACCTCGACGAGCGCCACGCCGTCGGCGACCCGGCTGACGGCCGCCTGCCAGCCGGCGCCGCCGAGCCCGGTGAGGTGGACGGTGAGCGGGGCCCCGGTGGAGTGGAGCAGGTCGGTGGCCAGGTTGCGGTGGACGACGGGGCGGGCGGTGCCGGAGGCGTCCTCCCCCGGCGTGTTCGGCCGCCAGGCCGGTACGGGCTGGGGGGCGGTGGTGGTCACGGCGGTCACTCCTTGGTCGCGCCGGCCAGCAGGCCGGAGATGAACTGGCGCTGCAGGACGAGGAAGAGGGCCATCACGGGGATGGCGGCGAGGGCGCCGGCGAGCAGGACCTGCGCGAAGTTGGTGGTCGAGAGGCCCTGCAGGGTGGCGGTGGCCACGGGCAGCGTCTGCATCTCGGGGCTGCGCAGCGCGATCAGCGGCCAGACGAACTGGTTCCAGCCGCCGAGGAAGACGAACAGCGCGAGCGCGGCGATGACCGGCCGGTTGACCGGGATGACGATCCGCCACAGCACCCGCAGCTCGCCCGCCCCGTCGACGCGGGCCGCGTCGAGGAGTTCGTCGGGCATGGAGCGCAGTGCCTGCCGCATCAGGAAGATGCCGAACGGGGTGACCAGGCCGGGCAGGATGACGGACTGGTACGAGTCGATCAGGCCCAGGTCCATCATCATCTGGAAGATCGGGATCAGCATCACCGTGTCGGGGATGACCAGGGTGCTGAGCAGCAGGACGAAGAACAGGTTGCGTCCCCGGAAGTCGAACTTCGCGAAGGCGTAGCCGGCCAGCACCGAGACGACGACCGCGCCGACGGTCTGGAGCCCCGCCACGACGAGGCTGTTGAGCAGGACGCGGGTCAGGCCGATGGAGTCCTGGAGGCCCTGGAGGTTCTCCATGAGGTGGCCGCCGGGCAGCAGCTTGGGCGGCCAGGAGAACACGTCCTTGTCGTCCTGGGTGGCGGCCATGGCGAGCCAGTAGAACGGGCCGACGCAGAGCCCGAAGGCACCCGCGAGCAGGACGGTGAGCAGAGGGGCGCGGGACTTCATCGGCGCTCTCCCATCAGGCGGACCTGGAGGACGCCGAGCACGGACACGATCAGTGCGAGGGCGTAGGCGAGGGCCGAGGCGTAACCGAAGTCGAAGTACTTGAAGCCGTTGTCGTAGAGATACATGGTGACCGTCAGGGTGGCGTTGTCGGGGCCGCCGCCGGTGAGGACGTACGGCTCGTCGAAGAGCTGCAGGGTGCCGATGGTCGAGAGCACGACGGTGAGCAGGAGGATCGGCCGCAGCTGGGGAAGGGTGATGGAGAGGAAGCGCCGGACCGGTCCGGCGCCGTCGACCATCGCGGCCTCGTACAGCTCCTTGGGGATGCCCTGGAGGCCGGCGAGGTACATCACCGCGTTGTAGCCGGTGTAGTGCCAGGTGAGGACGAGGACGACGCCGATACGGGCCCAGAAGGAACTGCCGAGCCAGTTGACCCGGTCGACGCCGAACAGGGAGAGGACCCAGTTCAGCAGTCCGGCGTCCCGGTTGAGGATCACGGAGAACATCACGCCGGTGGCGACCAGGCCCGTCAGGGACGGGATGAAGACACCGAGCCGCCACAGCGGGCGCAGCCACACCTTGGAGTGGTTGAGGCCGAGCGCGACGAGCAGGGCCAGGCCGAGCATCAGCGGGACCTGGACGACGAGGATCAGCGCGGTGTTCCTGAGCGCCGTCCAGAAGAGCGGGTCCGCCAGGAGGCGCCGGTAGTTGGCGAGTCCGGCGAAGCGCTGGGAGTCGCCGTTGCCGGTGGTGAGACTGATCCAGAACGAGGCGGCGATCGGGTACGCCTTGAAGACGGCGAAACCCAGCACGGCGGGCATGATCAGGACGTACGGGAGGGAGCCGCGGGTCAGCAGCCGGCGGCGACCGGTGGGACGGGCGGAGCCGGGGCGCGGCCGTCGGCGCGTGGGGACCGGTACCGCGGGTCTCCGGGCGGCTCGGTCCGCCGGGTCGGAACCCGCGGAGTCCCCGGTGGCGCCCAGGTGTTCGGACGGGGCGAGGGACATGGTCAGCCCGCCAGCTTCCGGCCGGTCTGCTGGGCGAGTTGATCGGCCGCGGCCTTGAGCACGGTGGCCGGGTCGGCGCCCTTGAGCAGGACCTGGGTCTGGGCGTCGGCGGCGAACTTCAGGGCCCGGCTGTAGTCGCCGGTGAAGTTGGTGGCCTTCGTCCCCGAACCGAGCGAGGAGACGAACGAACGGAGCACCCGCTGGCCGCCGTAGAAGGGGTGCGGCGCGCTGAACTTCGGGTCGTCGTACGCCTTCTTGAGGGCCGGGAAGACGCCGCCCGAGGCGAACATCCGGTTGATCTCGGCCGGCTTGGTCAGCGCGTACTCGATGAACCGCCAGGCGGCCTTGCGGCGCTTGCTGGTGGCGGACACCGCCAGGTAGGTGGAGTTGACGAGGGCGCTGCGCCCTCCCCCGGGCACGGCGGCGGGCGGCTGCATCACCCGCCACTTGCCGCTCTGCGCGGGGAACTTGGTGGCCAGGTACTCGACGGCCCAGGCCGGGTCGGGGGCGGTGGCCAGCTTCCCCTGGCCGACCAGCCGCTTCCAGGTGCCTTCGCCCGCGATGTCGGAGGCGAGGCCGGCGTCGTTGAGCCGCTTGATGACCGTGAGGGCTTCGACCGCGGGCCGGGAGGCGAGCGTGACCCTGCCCTCGGCGTCGAAGTAGAAGGCGCCCTGGAGCTGCATCAGGTTCTGGAAGAAGTCCACGTCCTGGTTGGAGCCGGGCATGTCGAGCCCGAGCAGCAGCGCGCCGGTGGCGGCGCGGATCTTCGGCCCCGCGGCGATCAGATCGTCCCAGCTCGTGATCGACGCGGGGTCGACGCCGGCCTTCTCGAAGTAGTCGTGCCGGTAGAACAGCCCCAGCGGGTTGACCTCCCACGGGAGGGCGTGGACGGCTCCGTCCTTGCCCACGACGGTCGGCCACAGGCCGTCGGCGAAGGCGTCCTTGTGCCGGTCGGCGCCCAGCCGGGACAGGTCGGCGAGGCCGTGCGGGAACTTCTCCATGTAGCCGGGCAGGTAGTCGACGCCGATGTGGAGGACGTCGGCGAGGCCCTTGCCGCCCGAGGCGAGACCGACCGTGATCTTGTCCCAGATGGCGGGGTTGCCGAGGTCCTGGACGTCGACCTTGATCCCGGGGTTGTCGCGCTCGAAGGACGGGACGACGCCCCGCAGCGCCTCGGCCGCGGTGGTCCAGCTCCAGACCGTGATCGGCCCGCTGTCCCCGTCGGCCCCACCGGCACCCCCACCCGAACCGCCACTGCCACAGGCGGTCAGGCCGAGTCCGGCGGCGGAGGCGGTGGCGAGCTGGAGTATCCGGCGGCGGGTCAGGGGGTGGGCGTGGTGGGACATGTCGGCTCCTGGCTACGGGGGCGGTCGGGGGTGGTGGGGATGTGGGTCGTGGGCACGTGGCTTGTG
This sequence comes from Streptomyces sp. NPDC023157, assembly GCF_055560575.1. Taxonomy (NCBI): domain Bacteria; kingdom Bacillati; phylum Actinomycetota; class Actinomycetes; order Kitasatosporales; family Streptomycetaceae; genus Streptomyces; species Streptomyces sp. NPDC023157. Next base: position 95,567 of record NZ_JBVHIL010000008.1, on the reverse strand, counting down.
GGCACATGGCCCGTGGGCACATGGCTCGTGGGCACGTGGTTCGCGGGGACATGGCCCTTGGGGACATCGCTCGTGGAGATGTGGCTGGCGGGGATGTGGCTCGCGGGCACATGGCCCGTGGGCACGTGGTTCGCGGGGACATGACCCGTGGCCACGTGGCTCGTGGGGACACCGCTCGCGGGGATGTGGCCCGTGGGGGCATCGCTCGCGGGGATGTGGCTCCCGTGCCGGGTGAGCGCGCCCAGCGCGTCGGCGAACAGCTCCGGCGCGGCGGGCGTCGTGGTGGCGTGGGGCGACAGCCGGATCCACTCGCCGCGGCGCGTGGTGGTCACGCCCGCCGTTTCGAGGGCGAGGTGGACGGCGGCGGGGTCGTGGCCGGGGAGGCGGAAGGTGCCGATGCCGGCCCGCTCCCGCTCCCCCAGTCCGTCCAGCAGGACATCCGCGCCGGCCCGCCGCGCACGGTCGAGGAGTTCGGTGAGGGTGGCGCGGATCCGGGTGCCCAGGGCGGCGGGACCGCCCTGGGCGAGCAGCGAGTCGAGGGCCGCGCCGAGGGCGGCGGCGGCCGGGAAGTCCGGGTTGGTGGCGAGGTGCGCGGCGGCCCCGGGCAGCGGCGCTGCCGGATGGTGGGCCGCGAAGGGCTCCGTGACACCGGCCCAGCCGCCGAGCCCGGGGGTGAGCCGCTCGGCGCACCGGTCGCGGATCAGCAGCAGGGCTGCTCCCCAGCCGGCCCGCAGCCACTTCTGGCCGCCGCCGACGAGGATGTCGGCGGCGTCCGCGTCGAGGGGGACGGCGCCGAGTCCCTGGATCGCGTCGACGATCAGCAGGCGGTCCGGCCCGAGGACCTCCTTGAGGGCGGCGAGCGGCGCCAGGTGTCCGGTGAGCGAGTCGACGGCGCTGACGGCGAGTGCGGTGACGTCGGGGGTGAGGTGGCGGCGCAGGAGGTCGGGGGTGATGTGCCGCTGCCGGTCCGGTTCGACGAACCGCACGTCGGGGCCGCCGCGCCCGGCGAAGCGGAGCCAGGGGTAGACGTTGGCGGGGAACTCGTCCCGGGGCACCAGGACGGTTCCGGGTCCGCGCAGGGCGGCGGCAGCGGTGAAGAGGCCGTTGCTGGTGGACGGGGCGAGGGCGATCTCGTGGGGGCGGGCGTCGAGGAGCCGGGCCGCCGAGACGCGGGCGGCGTCGCTGAGGGCGAAGAGCCGGTCGATGTCGCCGGGTGCGCAGCGGCCGGCCAGGGTGACGGCGTCGGCGAGCGCGGTGGCGGACTCGGGGGTGAGGGGGCCGACGCGGGCGTAGTCGAGGTAGCCGACCGGCGGGCCGCCCCGTAGACGAATTTGATCGTTCAAAATTTGCCCCTCAAGAAGCCAGGGCCATGGCATCCCTGGAATTTGAAGGTTCACATTAGAGAGGCGAAGGCGCCCCGACAAGAGGTCGGGCGACAGGTTTCGGCGAGAGAGCGACGTACGCCGCCGATGCCGAAGCGCCGTCGACGAGCGGCCTGTTGCCGCCGAGCCCGCCCGCGGGGTCGACGCCGCTCGTCGCGCGTATGTGGCGCAATCAGGACGCATCTACGCGCGGAGAATTAAACATGCGCCCAAAGCGGACGACATCCGCGCCAGGGGCTACCCGCCGGTACATGCGCCCTGCTAGAAGTGTCGCGTTCAATCAACTCACCCCCCACGCTCTGGATTTGAGGCTGATCGCCATGCTCTGGCGAAGAATCGCGCTGTCCGCGTCCACCGCGCTCGCCATGGCCGCCACGGCCCTCGGAATCGCCCAGCCGGCCGGCGCCGCCGGCCACCGCTACGTGGCCCTCGGCGACTCGTACTCCTCCGGCGTGGGCGCCGGCAGCTACCTCTCGGACAGCGGCGACTGCCGTCGCAGCACCAACTCGTACCCCTCCCTGTGGGCAGCGGCCAACTCCCCCTCCTCGTTCTCCTTCACCGCATGCTCCGGTGCGACCACCGGATCCGTCCGCAGCGGCCAGCTCGGCCCCCTGAACGCGACCACGACCCTCGTCAGCGTCACGGCGGGCGGCAACGACGTCGGGTTCGCGGACATCATGCAGACATGCGTGCTCAACAGCGAGGCCACCTGCGTCGCGGCCGTCAACACCGCCATCACGAAGATGAACGGCACGCTTCCCGGGGGCCTGTCCGCCCTCTACGGGGACATCCGCAGCCGCGCACCCCAGGCGCGCGTGGTGGTCCTCGGGTACCCCAGGTTCTACAAGCTGTCCGGAAGCTGTGTCGCCGGACTCAGCGAGACCGAGCGAGCGGCGATCAATCGGGGTTCCGACACCCTGAACGGTGTTCTGGCGAAGCAGGCGGCGAACGCGGGATTCACCTTCTCCAGTGTCGTCGACGAGTTCACCGGCCACGAGATCTGTTCGGCGGACTCCTGGCTGCACAGCCTGTCCGTTCCGGTCTACAACTCCTACCACCCCAAGGCCGCCGGACAGTCGGGCGGATACCTGCCCGCCTTCCGTTCCGCCGTCTGACCACTGCCCGGTAGCGCCCTGCACGAAGGGACCGGACCGGCCGCTCCGCGGCTCGGTCCGGTCCCGTGTCACGTCGGGGTCGGATCAGCGCGCGGCCTCCTTCCCGGGCCGCTTCGCGGTCTTGTCGCGGCCCTCGCCGTAGCCATCGCCGTATCCGCTCTCATGTCCGCCCGCCTCGCATCCGGCGTCGCCGTAGCCGTAACCCTTGGGCGGGCAGGCGGCGGGGATGCGGAGCCGGACCGGGGGGCTCTCGACGGTGGCGCCGTCGGGATCGGTGCCGGTGGCCTTGGCGGTGTTGGTGACGTGGCCGGCGAGGGCGTCCTCCTCGGTGACCGTGTACGTGGCGCGGCAGGTGGCGTGGGCGCCGGGTGCCAGCGTCGTCGGCTCACAGACGACGTCCGCGGCACGGTCGTCGGTGACGGCGATGCCTTCGAGGGAGGTCGAGCCCTCGTTGGCCACGTCGTACGTGTAGGTGATCCGGTCACCGGGCTCGACCGGTCCGGCCGTGTCGGCCTTCTTGGTCACGGTCAGCTTCGAGGCGCCGACGCCCTTCAGGGTGACCTCTGCGAACGGGCTGACGACGGTCTCGTCGCGCGGGTCGGTCGCGGTGGCCCGGGCCTCGTTGGTGAGGTGGCCGAGCGCGAGGTCGGCCTCGGTCACCCGGTAGGTGGCCCGACAGGTGGTGTGCTCGCCGGCGGCCAGGGTGGTGGCTTCACAGGTGACGTCGGGGGCGTGGTCGTCCTGGACGGCGAGGTGGTCCAGGGTCGTCCGGCCGGTGTTGGTCACGGTGTACGTGTAGCTGACGGTCTGTCCGACACGGACCGGTCCCGCCGTGTCGGCCTTCTTGGAGAGACCGAGGGAGGAGGTGCCGACGACGGTGACGGTGGCCTCGGTCGGCGGGGACTCGATCGGCCGGCCGTCGGAGGTACCGGTGGCCTTGGCCGTGTTGGTGACGTGTCCGGCCTGGGCATCGGCGGCGGTCACCGTGTAGGTGCCGCTGCAGGTGGTGCTGTCACCGGGGCTGCCGGCCGGGGCCAGGGTGGCGGAGTCGCAGGTGATGCCCGTGACGCGGTTGTCGGTGATGGCGAGGCCGGTGATCTCGGTGCCGCCCTCGTTGGTGACCACGTAGCCGTACGGCACGGTGTCGCCGATGTCGAAGGGTCCCGCGGCGCCGACGCTCTTGACGATGGTCATGCCGGGGGGCGCCTCGATGGGCACCTTGACGGTGGAGTCGGGGGAGGTGACCGGGTCGCCGCCGGAGGTGCCGGTGGCGCGCGCGGTGTTGGTGACGTGGCCCCGGGCCACGTCCGCCGCGGTGACCAGGTAGGTGCCGGTGCAGGTGATCGTCCGGCCCGGTTCGAGGACGGTGACCGGGCAGTCGATGTCGCCGACCGTCGGATCGTGGACCGCGATGTCGTTGATCGGTGTGTTGCCGGCGTTGGTGACGACGAAGTCGTACGCGACGGGGGTGCCGACGACGAGTTCGCCCGGCCTCGGCTCGTGGACCTGCTTGACCAGGTTGAGTTCGGGCAGCGGCTGTTCGGTGCTGACCGAGACGTTGCGGATCAGGTGCACGTCGGTGAACAGGCCCGTCGACGCGGCGAAGCCGAACTTGTAGGTCGACGGCACCGGCTCGGGGGCCTGGGTCTGGAGGACCTGGCGCATGCCCTGGCCGTCGTTGAAGTCGACCGAGACGGTGAGGACCGGGGAGGGGGCCGGGGTGAGGTGCACGTTCACCCGGCGCCGCGAGGGTTCGAGCAGGGTCTCCGCCTGCTGCGGCGTCACATCGGCCGGCAGGGTGGTGAGCGGGCCCTGGAGGGAGCCGGGCAGAGTGGACGGCCACGGCGCGGTGGTGGTGAAGTTGCTGGTCGTCGCGGTCAGGAAGCAGTATCCGACGGTGCCGTCACCGGGGCCGCGGACGGTGACCATGTTCCGGCCGGGCCCGGGGACGCGGAAGCCGGTGCCGGCCGGGGAGCGGGTCGGACAGCCGTTGCCCCGCTGCTCCCAGTCGCCGAAGTAGTTCCCGAGGACATCGAGGCCGACGCCGAGGTAGCCGCGGTCGACGCCGGGCAGGAACTCGAGGTTGGGGTTGTCGTCGGGGAGCTTCTGGGCGTAGCCGAGGCTGCCGCCGAAGGCTCCGGGGTGGTCGAGCGAGACGTCGCCGTTCACCAGGAAGAAGGAGATGCCGTCGGCCGGGGTGTTGGGCGTGGTGCTGCCGTACTGCCACTGGTCGAAGGTGACGTCGAGCCCGTTGCCGGCCGGGAGCGCCTGGTCGAAGAGGACGGCCCCGCTCTGGTCGTTCCGGGAGTCGGTCAGCCGCAGATAGCCGTGGGGGGCGCCGTTCTGCGGGGGCACCGGGCCGATGCCGGGGGTGGGGCAGCCGGAGAGCGGATGGTTGCCGGAGCCACCGGGGGCGGGGGCGGCGCCGGTGAGGCAGGCCGCGCCGACGGCGGTGAACCGGGAGTCGGCGGTGGCGCCGGTGAAGGTCTCGTTGAGCAGCGGGGCACCCGCACGGGGGGTGGGGGCCGCGGGGCGGTCGGCGGGGCCCGCGGCGTGAGCGAGGGAGCCGGCCAGTCCGCTGCCCAGCAGCCCGAGGATCGCCGCCGCCGTCACGACGCGGGGCGTCCGGGTACGCGACCTCGGGGGTCCACAGTTGCTTCTCGTCATGACAAGACTATGGACACCGAGCGTAGCGATCTATCACATAATGCTACTGTTTAGTCCATATTTACTTCTTTGCGACGCCCGCGGCGGCTCCCCCTCACCGGGAACAGCCCTCAGGCCGACCCGGTGCGGCTGCGCAGCTCCTCGAAGCGGCGCAGCGCTGACTGCCGTTCGGCCTGGAACCGGCCGACGCGGGCCTGGGTGAGGGCGGTCCAGTGGTCGACGGCCTCGCGGGCGTGGTCGAGCGCTTCGGACAGGCGGCCCTGGGCGACCAGTTCGTCCCGGTGGCGGTCGGCTTCCTCGGCGTCCCGCAGCAGGGCCTGGGTGGGGTCCTCGGTCGAGGTCCGCACGGCTTCGGCGCGGGCGGCCTGCCGGCGGCGGCGGGCGGCGCCCGCATATCCGACCAGGGCTACGAGGCCGCCGGTGAGGGCGGCGGAGACGAGCTTCATCATCACGTCATTCATGGCCGCCAGTATGGACCCGCCGACGACTGTTCTAAAGTTTAGTTCTAGAAAAATATTCGAGATCTTCACGTCTGCCTATACTCCCCCCATGGCAAAGCAGTCCCGTGGCGAGGCCACCGTCGAACGCCTCCTGACCGCGGCACTGGAGGTGTTCGCCGCATCCGGGCAGGCCGGGTTCACCGTCCACGCGGTGACCCGGGCGAGCGGGGTCAGTCTCGGCAGCCTGTACCACCACTTCGGCAGCTTCGACGGGCTCGCGGCGGCCCTGTACGGGCACTGCCTGCAGCAGACGTACGCGGCGGCCCTCGGCGCCGTCGACCGGGCCCGGACGGCCCGTACCGGCATTCGCGCGTTCGTGACGACGTACCTGCGCCACATCCAGGAGAACCCGGCCGTGGCCCGCTACCTGCACGGCTCGGCGTACTCCAGCTACCTGGCCGTCGACGCCGACCGCGCCCGCGGCGTCCCGCCGGACCACTTCCCCCGGGTCGCCGACCACCTGAAGCGCTGGACCGACGCGGGGGAACTCGCCCCGCTCCCCGGCCCGCTCCTGGAGGTCCTCGTCGTCGGCCCGGTAGCGGTCGCCGCCCACCGCTGGCTGGCCACCCCGGAGGAACTCGACCTCGACCGGGCGGCCCGGATCCTGTCGGACCGCATCTGGGCATCGGTGAGGGCCGAGTAGGACGTGCGCGCCACCACCGCGGTTACCCTCGGCATGATCGAGAACGAGAAGGTCAGCGACACCGTCGCCTCCGGAACCACCGGTCTCCGGCGCATCCCGCGTTCTACGCGGCCAAGGCCGCCCAGGCCGGCTTCGCCGACGTGCTCTCTCATCGGCTCCGCCCCGAGGGGATCCGGGTCATCTCGCTCTACCCGCCGGACTTCACGGACGGCGACCCGCTCCACTCCACCTGGGAGCAGGCCTCCCGGACGGCGGACGACCCGCTGACCGCCCGTTCCGTCCTCGACTGCGTCCTCTTCGCGATCGGCCAGCCGCGGGACTGCTTCATCCGCTCCTTCCCCTTCGAGCAGCTGTAGACCCCAGTCGCTCACTCCCTGGGCGAGTGCTGGTCGGACGGTTGCTAGGGTCCAGGCATGACGCGCCTGAAGATCGAGATTTCCGTCCCGGAGAGTCATGCGGAGGCCGTGATCGAGGCTCTCCACGTGGCCGGTGCGGGACGCCTGGGCGAGTACGCGCGGTGCTCCAGCATCTGGAAGGTGACCGGCAGTTGGCAGGCCCTGCCCGCCGCTCGGCCGTACGACGGTGCGGTGGGCGCCGTTCAGCACAGCGAGGAGTGCCGGATCGAGTCGTTCTGCGACACGGATCAGGCCCGCGCCGTCCAGCAGGCCGTCCGCGCCGCCCATCCCTACGAGGAGCCGGTCATCCACTTCCTGCCGCTGTACGAGCCGTAGGCGACGTCGGCGGGTGCGCCCGGCGTCGCCTACGGCGGGCGTCAGGCGTCCCTGTGCCGTACGTGCAGGTGTCCGTCGAGCGGGAAGGCCGGCGGGGTCGCGGGCAGGCCCAGCCGGTGACGGCTTCCAGGGCGCGGGGCGCCACGCCCCGCCCGCGGGCGCGCGCGGCGGTCCGGTAACCGGCCTCGGCCGCCGGCTTCCCGGCCGCCGCGCCCTTGAGGGCCACGTTGCCGACCAGTTCGGCGTAGTCCGCGCTCGACCTGGATCGGCTTCCGGGGCGCGCACTACAGTTCCCGCGTGGACAGTGACACATATGTACGAAACAGCCCTGAATGGCGCGTGCTGATCGTCGGAGGCGCGTCGGGCATGGGCAAGACCCGGGTCTCCCGGGACCTGGCGCGGCGGTACGGCGTCCCCGTCGTCGAGCTCGACGACATCGTGGAGGCGCTGCTCGCGGTGACCCGGCCCGAGCACCTTCCCGAGGTCCACTACTGGCGTACGCACCCGGAAGCCGCCCACCGGGAACCGGAGTTCGTGGTCGAGCGGCAGATCGCGATCGCGCGGGCCCTCGCGCCGGCGGTCGAGGCGGTCGTCGCCAACCATGTGGAGACGGACACCCCGGTGATCCTCGAAGGGGACTACGTCCTTCCCGGGCTCGCGGCGGCGGGCGGCCCGGTGCGGGGTGTCGTCGTCCACGAGGACAGCGAGGCGCGGGTGGTCTCCAACTACCTTGCCCGCGAGCCTCAGGAAGGGCCGCAGCACCATCGTGCGCGGATCAGCGTCCTGTACGGGCGGTGGCTTGCCGGGCAGGCCCGCGCGGCCGGGGTGCCGGTGGTCGCCCCGCGGCCGTGGTCCGACCTCCCGCGGCGCGTCGACCACCTGCTCGGGGCCGAGGCCCCTCTCCCTTCGCACTGAGACCCCCGCGCCCTCCGTGAGGATGTCGGCGCATAAAGCCCAGGTAACGGCCCGGTTCTGGGGGCTGGGCAGGTGTCCCGTACGGTAGTGAATCATGCGAAACTGGATGTTTGGTGGAATTTACGGGACAGTCCTGGCAAGTGCCCTGCTCGCGGCGTTGCAGAGCGAGGGCGAACTCTTCACGCCCGTCTACGACGCCTTGTGGATCCTGGTCACCGCGATCGCCGCAGGCCTGGTGCACGGGTACGCGCACCACATGGCCACCCACCACACCGGCAGCGCCTCCGTCCGCTGGCGGCGTCTGCTCACCGCGCTCGGAGAGGAATGGCCTCTCGTCGTCGCCGTCCTGCCCACCGTGGTGCTGCTGCTCCTCGCCGGGGCGGCGCACTGGGACGAGGGGCCGGTCACGACGGTCGGCCTGACCCTCAACACCCTGCTGCTCGGCGCCTGGGGCACCTTCGCCGCGCTCAAGTCCGGCTACCGGCGCCGCTCGGCCGTGCTCGTGGGTCTGGCGGACGCGTCGATCGGGCTGGCTATCGCGGTGGCCAACGCGTTGATCAAGTAGGGGCAGACGCCACCCTCCCGGCCCTCGTCCTCCAGCCCGTACGGAGGTTGTCGGATTCACATCGTGAGTGCGTCAATCGTCATGATCTTGGTGTTGGTGCGCGCAGGGCTGCCGATGTGAAGCTGAGCGGGCCGCCGCCCCTTCCTGGCGGTACGGCGTTGAGCGAGAGGCAGTCCACGTGGTGTTCTTCGAGACGGGCAGCGGCCGGGTGCGGGGCTTTCGGGCTGCCGAGGAGGTCGTCGCCGCGCTCGGCATCCCTTATGCCGCACCGCCGTTCGGCGCCGACCGGTTCAAGGAGCCCCGCCCCGCCGCGCCTTGGGCCGGGGTGCGGGACTGCACCCGCTTCGGGGCCGTCGCCCCGCAGTCGGCGGAGCTGCCGGGCGCACCCGTGTGGGCGCCCGGCGACGAGGACATCCTCACGGTGAACGTGTGGACCCCGGCCACGGACGGCGGCCCCGGCGAGCTGCCCGTGCTGGTGTGGATCCACGGCGGCGCGTACACCTTCGGGTCCTCGGCCCAGCCCGACTTCGACGGCACCGCGCTCGCCCGCGCCGGTCTGGTCGTGGTCACCCTCAACTACCGGATCGGCTTCGAGGGCTTCGGCCACGTACCGGCGGCCGACGGGGTCGCGTACCCCGCCAACCGGGGGCTCCTCGACCAGATCGCGGCGCTGCGCTGGGTGCGCGGGAACATCGCCGCGTTCGGTGGCGATCCCGGCAACGTCACCGTCGCCGGCCAGTCCTCCGGGGCGGCCTCCGTGGCCTGCCTGATGGTGATGGACCGGGCCCGTGGGCTGTTCCGGCGGGCGATCGCGCACAGCCCCGCCAGCCCCTGCTACACGCCGGAGATCGCCGCCGCGACCACCCGCGAGATCGCCGCCGCGGCGGGCTGCCCCGCCACGCCCGAGGGGCTGACGGCCACCGCCCCCGAGGCCCTGGTCCGCGCGGGCGACCGGGTCGTCGAGGAGTACCGGCGGAACCCGGGATCGGGGTCACGCCACTACGACCCCTCGCTCTACGCCCCCGTCCTCGACGGCGACACCCTGCCCGTCGACCCGCTCACCGGGATGGACCAGGGGCTGAGCCGGGACGTCGACCTGCTGGTCTGTCACACGACCGAGGAGTACTGGCTCCTCGACGCCGTCGGCAGCTGCGCCAAGGTCGACACCGAGGAGCGACTCGCCGCGTTCGCGCGGGACTTCGGGCTTCCCGACGGCCTGGTCGACGCCTACCGGGAGGCCGCGCCCCAGGCCCCGGTCCTCGACGTCTATCTCGCGGTCTTCGGCGACCTGCTCTTCGGCGCGTACGCCGACCGGCTCGCCGCACACCACGCCCGAGCGGGCGGCCGGGCCCACCTCTCCCGCTTCGACCGACGCCGCGGCGGCCCCGGCGCGACCGGTACGACCGTGCGCGCCTGGCACTGCGCGGACATCCCGTTCGCCTTCGGCAACCTCCACGACGACGCCCTCGCCTTCCTCATCGGCGGCACGCCCACGCCCGAGGACCACGCCCTCGCCGACCGCATGGTCCGCGCCTGGGCCGACTTCGCCCGTACCGGGGATCCCGGCTGGCCCGCCGTCGGCGACGGCGCCGCCCGGGAGATGACCTGGACCACGGACGACACCCGCACCGTCCGGGACCGGCCCGCCGGCGCCCGGGCCCTGTGGGCCGGGGCCGCGTTCCCGCTGCTGCGCGCCTGACGGGACCGCCACCAGCACCCGCGCGTCCGGGCGCCGCCCGTCAGCGCCGACGCCCGCGCGTCCGGGCGCCGCCCGTCACACCTCGCCGGTCGCCAAGGCGTCGGCGATGCCCTGGGCCAGGAAGGGGATGCGGTGGGCGGGGACGCCCGCGATGTTGATGCGGCCGGAGGTCGTGCCGTAGATGCCGGAGCGGCGCCGCATGCGGGCCATCTGGTCCGGCCTGAGCGGGAGCATCGAGAACATGCCCTTCTGCCGGGCCAGGGCGCTCGCCTGCCGCTCGTGGCCGAGCGCGCTCAGGTGGGCGACGAGGTCGGCGCGGTGGGCGGTGATGCGCAGGCGCATCGTCTCGAGTTCGGTGCGCCAGGCGGTCCGGAGCCGCTGGTCCGCGAGGACGGTGGCGACGACGGCGGCGCCGTGGTCGGGCGGCATCGAGTACAGGGTGCGGGCGGCGTTCTGCAGGGTGGTCTCGACGTGCCGGAGCGTCCGCGCCGAGCCGCCGAGGACGATGGCGCAGCCCGTGCGGTCGCTGTAGAGGCCGAAGTTCTTGGAGCAGCTGACGGCGATCAGCACCTCGGGGAGGCGTTCGGCCAGCAGGCGGGTCGGGGCCAGGTCGGCGTCGAGGCCGTCGCCGAGCCCGTGGTAGGCGAGGTCGACGAAGGGGACCCAGCCGTTGGCCGCGGCGAGGCCGGCGATCTCCTCCCAGGCGTCGGCGGAGGGGGTCACTCCGGTGGGGTTGTGGCAGCAACCCTGAAGCAGGACGACGTCACCGCGCCCGGCCTCCCGCAGGTCCGCGAGCATGCGCGCGGGGTCGAGCCAGCCGTACGTGCGGACCCTGAGGCCCGCTCCTTCCAGGATGGGGCGGTGGTTGACGTACGCGGGGTCGCTGATCCACACGGTGGCGCCCGGGCGGGTCTGGCGTACGAGGTCGGCGAGGAGGCGCAGGGCGCCGGTGCCCGCCACGGTCTGGACGGCCGTCGCCCGTCCGGTGAGGTCCTCGCCGCCGAGGACCATGGTGAGCATGGCGCGGTTGAAGGCGGCGTTGCCGGAGAGGCCGAGGTACTCCTTGGAGCCGGAACGTTCCGCCAGGCGTATCTCGGCTTCCTTGACCGCGGTCATGACGGGGGTGGTGCCGGTCTGGTCGCGGTAGACGCCGAGGACGAGGTTGAGCCGCTCGGGGCGCGGGTCGGACGCGTACTCGGCGGTGAGGTCCCACAGCGGGTCGACGGGCGGGGCGGGGAGGAGCTCAAGCATCGGGGGAAACCTCGGCTCGGGGGCGTCGGTTGGCGAGGACGACGCCGAGGGTGATGAGGGGGACGCCGACCACGACGGGCAGGGTGGGCGGCTCGTCGAGGAGGAGCGTCGCGAGCAGGACGACGACGGCCGGGCTGAGGCTGCCGACGACGGAGCTGCGTTCCGGGCCGAGCCTGCGGATGGCGAAGGCGTACAGCAGTCCCGCGCACAGTCCGACGCCCAGGCCCTGCACGACGAGGAACAGGGTGATGTCGGCGCCGGTGGCGTGGGCGAGTCCGGACGGCAGGACGCCGGTCAGGGTCAGCAGCGCGATGACCGCGAGCGAGGGCAGGCAGAGCAGGCCGATGGATCCGATGGGGTCCAGATCCACTTCGCGCAGGCCCACCGTGTAGAGCGCCCACAGGCCGCTGGCGACGAGCAGCGTTCCCGTGCCGAGCAGGGCGTCCGCGTCGAAGGCCGCCAGGTGGCGCCACACCAGGGCGGCGACGCCCGCCACGATGAGGGCGAGGCCGGCCGCCTGCGTGCCGCGCGGAACGCTCTTCCCGCCGGCGACGACGAGGGCGGAGACGAACAGCGGGACCATGCCGGGCACGATCGCGCCGACGAACGCGGCCGAGGTCAGGGAGCCGCCGTACATGGCGGCGAGGAAGAACGGGACCCCGGCACCGCAGATGATCTTCAGGGCGGGGCCCGGGCGCACCGCGGCCAGGCGGCGCCTGCGCCGCCACAGGGCGGGCGCCAGGACCACCAGGGGTACACCGAAGCGCAGCAGGGCGGCGTCGGCGGGCAGCAGGGTGGAGGTGCTCAGAGCGCGGGCGCTGAGCGCGAAGGCGGCCCAGATCGTCACGGTGAGCAGCAGGGCGGCCATGCCCACGGCCCGTGGGGAGAGCCGCCGGGCGGGCGGCGGTTCCACCGGCCGCGCCTCCGTCGTTCGCGTTGCCGCCACCAAAGATTCCTCCCGCTCGGATCCGTTCAGGCGGAACCGACAGCCGGACTCCCCCGATGAGCAACCGTAGAGCTTTCCGGTGGGCAGATGATTGCTAGTTCTGCCCTCCGGACATAGCCTGGGGGCAGAATCTGCCAAGGAGTGACGATGGACGCCGTGGACTTCCAGATCATCCACGAGTTGCAGGCCGACGGGCGCCTGTCGAACCAGGACCTCGCCGACCGGATCCGGCTCTCCCCCTCCCCCTGTCTGCGCCGGGTGCGGCGCCTGGAGGACGCGGGCCTGATCAGCGGCTACACGGCCACGGTGGACCAGGTCGCCTTCGGCCTGCCGATCACGGTGTTCGTCCGGATCCGGCTGGAACGCCACACCGCGGAGGCGGTGAACGTGTTCGAGGAGCACGTCGGGCTCATCGACCACATCCAGGACTGCTACCTGATGGCCGGCAGCAGCGACTACCTGCTGCGGGTCGTCATCGAGAGCCTGGAAGCGTACGAAGCGCTCGTCCGCACCCGGATCCACGCCATCCCCGGTATCGCGTCGATCGAGTCCAGCTTCGCCTTCGGCAGCGTCAAGCAGTCCCGGGTCTACCCGCGCCCGGAGCAGCCGTCCCGCTGACGCCGGCCCCCGCCCCGGAACAGGAGGCGGTTTCCCCTCCGTTCGATTACAGCCAATCGGAGTCCCACGCTCCGAGCTCGGGCGGGCCCGTCCGCGGAAAGCGCGCGGAGGCCCGCCCTGACGCCCATCCGACGGGCCCGACGTGCACCGCTGTCGCACAAGGGTCGCGCGGCGGTCACACAACGGTCACACGCCCATCGTCGTCCCATCGAACTGCGCGCCGCCACGGTGGCCTGAAGTCATAGGGATCAACGCCCGGCGCCCGTACCGGCGTTGATCACGCCCGTTCCGGCCTCGCATACTGCGCGGACCGGCGGCGGGCGACGTTGCGCCCCCTGGCCGGAATCGACCACACGACTTCATCACAAGCTCCTGGGGGAGACTTGCGTCCACATGTGAAGCGAGCACACGCCTTCACCATCGCGGCGGCCACATCGGTGGCCCTCGTCGCGGGAATGACCGGCCCCGCGACGGCGATCGCCGCACACGCGACCACCGCACCCGACACCACGCGCATCGGCGGCAACGAGCGGATCCCGCTCGTCACCGGCGACACCGTCGTGGTGAACGCCCAGGGCCGCATGGTGGCCTTCGAGGCCGCCGAGGGCCGTGAGCGCATACCCGTGCAGATCCAGCGCATCAAGGGCCGCACCCTGGTGGTGCCCAGCGACGCGCAGAGCCTCATCGCCTCGGGCCGGCTCGACCAGCGGCTCTTCGACCTCTCCGTGCTGACCGACCCGCGGCTGCGCGCGAGCCACCGCGCCGGGCTCAAGCTGATCGTGCAGTACGAAGGGGGCGCCACCGCCGCGCGGGCCGAGCTCCGCGCCGCCGGGGCCACGCCGTCGCTGCGCACCTTCCCGACCCTCAACGCCGACGCCGTCCGCGCCTCCCAGGACGACCTGGCCGGGGTGTGGAACGCGCTGACCGACCGCCAGCGGACCGGCCTGCGCGCCACCGCCTCCGGCATCGCCAAGGTGTGGCTGGACGGCGTGCGCGGCGCCCGCCTGGACCGCAGCGTCCCGCAGATCGGCGCCGACAAGGCGTGGGCGTCCGGCTACGACGGCAAGGGCGTCAAGATCGCCGTCCTCGACACCGGCGTCGACAAGACCCACGAGGACCTCAAGACCCAGGTCGTGGGCGAGAAGAACTTCTCCTCCTCCCCCGACACCGTGGACCGGGTCGGACACGGCACGCACGTGGCGTCCATCGCCGCGGGCACCGGCGCCCAGTCCGGCGGCCGGTTCAAGGGCGTCGCCCCGGGCGCCAAGGTGATCAGCGGCAAGGTCCTCGACGACCAGGGCTTCGGTGACGACTCCGCCGTCATCGCGGGCATGGAGTGGGCCGCGGCCGAGGGCGCGGACGTGGTCAACCTCAGCCTCGGCAGCGGCGACTTCCCCGGCGTCGACCCGCTGGAGGAGACGGTGAACCGGCTGACCGCCGAGAAGGGCATCCTGTTCGCCATCGCGGCGGGCAACGAGGGTGAGGGCGGCAGCTCGACGGTCGGCTCGCCCGGCAGCGCGGACGCCGCGCTGACCGTCGGCGCCGTCGACAAGGACGACCGGCTCGCGCCCTTCTCCAGCATCGGCCCGCGCGCCGGTGACGGGGCCGTCAAGCCGGACCTGACCGCGCCCGGCGTCGCCATCACCGCGGCGGCCGCCGCCGGCAGCATCATCGACCTGCGTCCCGGCACGCCGCATCCGGCACCCGGCTACCTGCAGATCGACGGCACCTCCATGGCGACCCCGCACGTGGCGGGCGCGGCGGCGATCCTGAAGCAGCGGCACCCGCAGTGGAAGGCCGCCGAGCTCAAGGGCGCGCTGACCGGCTCCACCAAGGGCGGTGCCTACACCGCGTTCCAGCAGGGTTCGGGCCGCGTCCAGGTCGACAAGGCCCTGGAGCAGAGCGTCGTCGCCGAGCCGGTGTCGCTGAACTACGGCACGGCGCAGTGGCCGCACGCCGACGACCGGCCCGTCTCCAAGAAGCTGGCCTACCGCAACCTCGGCACCACCGACGTCACCCTCGACCTGTCGGTGGCCACCACGGACCCGGCGGGCAAGCCGGCCCCGGCCGGGTTCTTCACGCTCGGCGCCTCGCGGGTGACCGTGCCCGCCGGCGGGACGGCCGAGGTCGACCTCGTCGCCGACACCCGCATCGGCGACGCCGACGGCACCTACTCGGGCTACGTCACCGCCACCGCCGGCGGTCAGTCCGTCCGTACGGCCGCGGTGGCCGTACGGGAGGCCGAGTCGTACGACGTGACGCTCAGGACCATCGGCCGCGACGGCGCCGACGCGCAGAACTTCGCCAGCACCCTCCTCGGTGTCGGCGGCTCCGCCGCGGGCTTCTACACCCGCGTCGACAACGAGCCGGGCACCCACAAGATCCGGGTGCCGAAGGGCTCGTACACCTTCAACACGGCGGTCTACGTGGACCCGTCGGACTACAGCAAGGGCACCGACTGGATCGCCCAGCCCAAGCTGGACGTCACCGGTGACATGACCCTCGTCGCGGACGCGCGCACCACCAAGCCGGTGGAGCTCACCGTGCCCGGCATCGAGCGGGCCGACTTCGCGGGCACGTACTACGAGCGCAACACCGAGAGCGGTCGCGTCGGCAACGGCTGGGTCCTGCGGGGCTTCACCGGTTTCCGCACCGCCCACCTCGGTCCGGCCGTCACCGACGGCTCGCTCCTGCAGACCTGGGACGCGCACTTCCTCAAGGACGCCACCAGCCAGTACTCGGTGGCCTACGGCGGCCCGGTGAACACGGTCGCGACCGGCTACACCAAGCACGTGAAGGCCGACGAGCTGGCGACGCTCAAGGTCGGTCTCGGGGCCTCCGCCCCCGGGAAGAACGCCGCTGTCTCCCCGTTCCCGCAGCTGCCGGGCGCGCCCGAGGGCAACGGGTTCTGGGCGGCTCAGGCGGCGCCGGGGACACGCACCTTCTACGTCTCCACCGGTGACGGCGTCAAGTGGCTCACCCGCTTCGGCCAGGAGGGCCCGCCCGACAAGTGGGGCTACCCGGCCTTCGAGGGCAGCCTGGAGATGACCCGGGCGAAGCGCTACGAGTCCGGACGCACCTACGGCGAGACCTTCAACACCGGTGTCTTCGGCCCGCTCCTGAACGAGAAGGAGGGCGTCTTCCGTACCGCTCCCGACCCGGCGACGGGCGAGCAGCAGATCGTCGGCGCCCTGTCCCTGTTCGCCGACGGCAAGGGCCACAGCGGGTACAGCCCGTCCACCTCGGCCACGTCGACGCTGTACCGCAACGGTGTCAAGGTCGCCGAGAACGACGACCCGCTGACCGGCCTGAAGGCCTTCACGGTCGACGGCGGCGACGCCGAGTACCGGCTGACGACCTCCGTGGAGCGCTCGGCCGCCCTGGCCTCCGCCTCCACCCGGATCGAGACGGGCTTCACGTTCCGCTCGGCGCAGGTCGCGGCCACCACGGCGCTGCCGGTGTCCACGGTCCGCTTCGCGGCCCCCGTCGACCTCACCTCGCGCGCCCCGGAGCGCCTGCCGGTCCTCGTCCCGGTGACCGTGCAGGGCGCGGCGGCCGGACAGAACCTCAAGTCGCTCTCGGTGTCGGTGAGTTACGACGACGGGAAGACCTGGCAGCGGGTCGCCGTCCGGGACGGCCGGATCGCCGTGGTCAGCCCGGCGAAGGACCGCGGCATCTCGCTGGCCGCCGAGGTCACGGACAAGCAGGGCAACACGTCGACGCTGACGATCCACAACGCGTGGTACGGGAAGTGACGCCGACGCGTCCCCTCCGCCTCACGCGCTGACCGACCGGGCCGCCGACACGGCCCGACACGGCGCCACCACCCCCGGGTGGTGGCGCCGTTCGGTCATGTACGGGCGGCCGGCGGGGAGCCGCCGGTCACCAGGTGCGGTCGAGCACGTGCGTGAACAGCGCGTCCAGTTGCCGTACGGCCGGGTGCGCCAGCGGGGTGTCACGCAGGGCACCGCGCGCGGCGTCCAGGTGCCGGCGCGCCTCGTCCCGGGTCGCGGCGCGCCCGCCGGCCTCCTCCACGAGCGCCGCCACGAGTTCGGCTGAGGCGGCGTCGACCGGCCCGGGGGGCGACAGCAGCGGGACGAGTGCGCGGGCGATCTCGCCCCCGCCGGCCAGGGCGACGAGGACCGGGTACGTCTTCTTGGACCGGCGCAGGTCGGCGTGGACGGGTTTGCCGGTGACCGCGGGGTCGCCCCAGATGCCGAGGATGTCGTCCACCGCCTGGAACGCGAGGCCGAGATGGCGCCCGGCCCGGTCGAGCGCGGTCACGGTCCGGTCCGGGGCGCCGCCGAGCACCGCGCCGAGCGCGAGCGCGCAGCCCAGCAGGCTCCCGGTCTTGTGCTCGGCCATCGACCGGTACTCCTCCGGTGCGACCGCGCCGGGCCCGTGCCAGGGGCGCTGCTCGAAGCGCAGGTCCTCCGCCTGCCCGGACACGAGGGCATTGAGGGTCCCGCAGAGGCGCCGGACCGCGGCCCCCGCGTGGCGGCCCGGGGCTTCGGCCAGGACGGCCACGGCCTGGGCGTGGAGCGCGTCGCCCGCCAGGACGGCCGGGCCCGTCCCGTACGCCTTCCAGACCGCGGGGCGCTGCCGGCGTAACGCGTCGGCGTCCATGATGTCGTCGTGGAGGAGGGAGAAGGTGTGGACGAGTTCGACCGCCACCGCTCCCGGGACGGCGTCGGCGGCGTCGGCCCCGACGGCCTCCGCGCCCAGGACGACGAGGGCCTGCCGGACGCCCTTGCCCTCGGATCCGCCGGGGTCCGGGGTGCCGGACCGGTCGGCCCAGCCGAGGCCGTACGCCGCCATCTCGCCGATCCAGGGATGCAGGCGGCCGACCGCCTCCGCCAGTGCGGGCCGGGTCAGTTCGCGGGCGCGCTCCAGGACGCCGGGCACGGCCGGGGCGGGACGGCGGGAGGCGCGGGGGACGGTCGGGGCCGGGCCGCCTGCCGGTCCCGCGGATGTGCGGACCGGCGGGGGCTGCGTGGGGAGGGCGTTCACCGCAGCGCCGCCACGTCGGCCGCGCGCAGGGCCTCCGCCCCGACGGCGGGCAGCACCGGTTCGGTGGGCCCCCGTCCGTCCGTGGCGGGGTCCGGCAGCGGGCCGACCCCGAGTTCGGCGGCGGCCTTGTCGACCATGTCGCGGGCGTGCCGCAGCCCGATGCGGTCCAGCGTCGCGCGCAGTTCGGTCAGGTCGGCGGCGGTGTGCGCGGTGGCGCGGCCCAGGCGGGCCTCGGACTTGACGAGCCCCAGCCGCGACAGCGCCGTCCCGCGCGGCTCCTCCATGCCGCGGAACTCCTCCAGCGCCTGCGCGTACAGGTCGCGGGCCTCCGCGTAACGGCCCGCCCGGTAGAACACGTTGCCGCGCATCTTGTGGTTGTACGCGAGGGCGCCGGCCAGCTCGATCTCCCGGCAGGCCTCCTCCGCCCGCGACAGCAGGGACAGGGCACGGTCCACGTCCCCGTCCCGTACGGACACCACGTCGGCTATCCCCCGCAGGGCCCACGCCCAGCCGCGCCGGTCCTCGGCGCGGGACGCCGTCTCGGCCGCCTCCTCGAACAGGGCGAGAGCCTTGTCGTAGGAGCCGGTGTTGCGGTGCATCTGGGCTATGCCCTCCAGCGCCCACACCGTGTGCCGGGCCTCGCCGCGGCGGCGGGCCTCGGCGAGCAGCTGCTCGTGCAGCCTGCCCACGGCCTCGTAGTCGCCCTGGATGCGCCCGGTCTCGGCGAGCCCGGCCAACGAGTAGCCGCGCACGACGACGTCCCCGCCCCGCTCGCCCGCCTCGGCCGCCAGTCCCAGCAGCCGGTACGCCAGCCGGAGCGCGCCGCGCTGCCGGGCCAGCGTGCCGCCGCTCCACAGGGCCCAGGCCATCGCCCCCTCGTGCCCGGCCCCGCGCGCCGCCCGGTAGCTCGCCTTCCAGGCCCGGTCGGCCTCCTCGATCCGCCCGAGCCTGCGGCATGCCTCGGCCACGGCGAGCCCGCAGCGCGCCACCTCGCCGAGGTCGCCGGACCGCTCCGCCGACCGGAGCTCCTCGATGCCCTTGGCGAGCACCTCGGGCAGGGAAGCGTTCACCGACAGCGACCCGAGCGCCCCCTGATACTCCGGCGCGGACGCCTTCTCCCGCGTCACCGCGCCCACCTGACCTGCCATCAGACCCTCCTCAGGCCGGCTCGACGATCAAGCCGGCACGAGGATCAAGACGGTGCTCACGCCCCGGGGTTCCCGCTCGGCCGCAAAGATCCCTCTCGGTAGGGGCACGGGGTCATCCTCAAGTGCTACGCGGGGGCCGGCCGGTCCTCAACAAGAGGGACGCCAGGGGGCGGTGGGAGGTGGCACGGGGCGTGGCACTGCCTGCTCGGGGTTCACGCAGTGCCGGGCCCGGCCGACGGCGGGGCGGAGGCCCGAGGTCCCCTACGGGCCGGTGTCGACGACCAGCAGCGTCCCGAGCGGCGTCCGCTCGTGCGTCACCGACCTCCCCGTGCGCCGCGTCGTGACCAGGCCCGCGCCGCGCAGCGCCGCCGCGTGGGCGGACGCCGTCGCGTTGCTGACGCGCAGGGCGCGGGCCAGGTCCGTCGTGGTGTGGGGTGCGGCGAGGAGGCGGAGGAGTTCGGCGCGGGTGCGGCCGAGGACGGGCGCCAGGGCCTCGTCGCGCGGGGCCGGCCCGTCCGGTACGGGCGGGAGGCCGGGGCCCGCCGGGTAGGTGAGGACCACCGGGCGGCCCGGCAGGTCTTGGAGGAGCGGGCCCGCCGGGTGGTGGAAGGTCGGCAGCAGGACCAGGCCGCGGCCGGCGAGGCGCACGTCGCGGGTCGGGGCGCCCGGCCACTCCCACACGCCCTCGTGGAAGCGGCTGCCCGGGGCGAGCGCGGTCAGCGCGGCGGCCACGCCGTGTTCCGCGACGGCCAGGGCGTGGCGGGCGAACTCGTCGCGGTGCAGGTCCTGCACGACGGACCACACCGGGGCGAGCACCGTCTCGTACGCGGCGTGCTGGGCCCGGCGCACGGTGCGCCACGCCGTCTCCTCGCCCGCGTGCAGGCCGCGGATCCAGCGGGGCGCCGGCGCCGCCCCGTACACCCGCTCCAGTTCCGAGCGGACGGTGCCGGGGCTCGTCGAGCGGATGCGGGCGAAGCCGGCGGCGAGCGTGTCGCCCTCGGCGCCGAGGTCGAGGAAGGTGGGCGGGCGGCCCGCCGGGACGAGGTCGGCGAGCGGTTCGGAGGCGGCCGGCAGGGAGCGGAGCACCCGCCCGCGCCACGGTGCGAACAGCGGCGCGCCGTGGGGTGCGAGGGCCGTCGTCAGGGCCGCGTGCAGCTCCTGCAGGGGGGCCGGGCGGGGCGCGAGGCGGAGCCCCGCGATGTCGTCCGCCGTGCAGTGGATCCGCAGCACCCGCACCCCTCCTCGCTCGCCACCAGCCTTTCGGTCAGGGCCTGAACCCTCGCACGGAGCCCCCTCCCGCCCCAAGGATGCCGTCATGACCACGAACCACGCCATCAGCCGCCGCACCCTGATCAGGGGCGCGCTCCTCGGCTCCGCGACCGCTGTCCTCGCCGCGGCGGGGGCGGCGCCCGCCGGGGCCTCGGCCGCCGGGCGCGCCGGGGCGCCGCTCCGGCTTCCGGCGCCGACCGGGCCCCACCCCGTCGGCCTGCGCACCGTCCATCTGACCGACCCCTCCCGTACCGATCCGTGGGTGGGCGGGGTGCGGGAGGTGATGCTCACGGTCCTGTATCCGGCCCGTACCGTACGGGGCTTCCCGCGCGCCCCGCAGCTCTCCGCCACCGCCGCCGGGGTCTTCGCCGACTACGCCCCGCTCGTGCATCCCGGGCTGCCGGAGCCGGGGACGGTCGACTGGGGCGCGGTCCTGACCCACGGGCATGTGGGCGCTCCGCCGCTGCCGGGCCGGCGGCCGGTGCTGCTGTACAGCCCGGGCGGCGGCGACTCCCGCACCCTCGGCACGGGCCTCGCCGAGGATCTCGCGAGCCACGGCCGGGTCGTCGTCCTCGTCGACCATCCCGGGGACGCGACCCAGGTGGAGCTGCCGGGCGGGCTGCGGACCACGGTCCTCTTCGGGCCGCCGGACCCCGCGACGTTCCGCACGATGATCGACACCCGCGTCGCGGACCTCCGGTTCGTCCTCGACCGGCTCGGCGGCCTGCCGACGGCCTCCGTCATGGACCAGGGGCGGATCGGGGCGTACGGGCACTCGGCCGGCGGCACCGCCGCCGTGTACGCGGCGCACGACGACGCGCGGATCCGCGCGGTGGCGAACCTGGAGGGCTTTCTCGACCTGCGCCCTCTCGACGCCCCGGCCCGTTTCGACCGGCCCCTGCTGCTCTTCCGCACCGACGGCTTCGAGGCCGCCGCCCGCATCGACCGTTCCTGGGCAGGCCTGCGCGCCCACCGCGCCCTGCTCCCGCACAGCAACCACGGAGCGTTCACCGACTAC
Organism: Streptomyces sp. NPDC023157; assembly: GCF_055560575.1. NCBI lineage: Bacteria > Bacillati > Actinomycetota > Actinomycetes > Kitasatosporales > Streptomycetaceae > Streptomyces > Streptomyces sp. NPDC023157. The sequence continues at coordinate 74,090 of NZ_JBVHIL010000008.1, read as the reverse complement.
GGGGCGCTCGTCCCGCAGCTGCACGCCGCCGGGCTCGTCACGGACGCCGCGCGGACCACGCTGGTCGGCGGGGGCGACCCGGCTCTGACCAGGGCGGAGCTCCGGCTCCGGGTCGGGGGTTTCTTCGCGCGGCACCTCCTGCGGGGGTGGGGGACGGCAGCGGGACGACGGCGTGACCGTACGGCCTGGTCGGTCAGGCCAGGACCTTGAGGGCGGCGGGGCGGACCCGGAGGGTGACGGGCAGGGTCGCGTCGACCTCGCCGTCGGCGCCGTACGGGAGGGGGCGGTCGGCCTCGATCCGGATCTCCTTGCCCCGCAGGATCTCGACCTCGGGGCGCTGCACGTGCGCCCCTGTCTTCAGCTCGTTCATGAGGGCGAAGAAGAGGTGCTTCGGCGCGTGTTTGATGACGACGACGTCGAGCAGACCGTCGTCGACGCGGGCGCCCGGCGCGACCTTCCGGCCGAAACCGTAGAAGCCGGAGTTGGCCGCGACCACGGTGTAGCCGGTGCGTTCGTGGCGTGTCCCGTCGATCGTGATCCGGTAGGTGGCGGGCTTCCAGGCGAGGACCGCCCGCAGGCCGCCCGCGTAGTACGACGCGGCGCCGCGCAGGACGCGGGAGGCGTTGGCGTGGCGGTTGGCGACCGCGTCGACGCCCGCGTACACGCTGCCGAGGATGCAGGTCCGCTCGTGCCGGGCGGACTCGACCTCGATGGTGTCGACGGCCCGCGGTTCCCCGTGGAGCAGGACCTTGGCGAGGCCCGGGGCGTCGGTGGGGAGCTCCAGGGCGCGGGCGAAGTCGTTGCCGCGGCCCGCCGGGACGAGACCGAAGACGGTGTCGGTGCCGCTGAGCGCGCCGCCGACGGTGCCGGCCATGCCGTCACCGCCGACGGCGAGCACGACGTGCCCCTTCGCTCCCGCCTCCCTGGCGAGTTCCCGCGCGTGTTCCAGGCTGCGGCTGTAGACGGTGTCGAGTTCCGCGCCCGCCTCCCGCAGCAGCCGGGCGAGCGGGAGGAGGCCCGCCGTGCCGCTGGAACCCCCTGCGGTGGGGTTGACGACGGCGGTGAACTGTCGCATGGATCTGGCCTCCGGGCGGCAGGAGAAGGGTCGGGAGGAGGGAGCAGAAGGAGCGGTGCGTGTGCTGTTCAGCGGATCGGGATCAGGACCCCGGGGCTCAGCACGCCGGACGGGTCGACCTCGGCCTTGACCGCCTGCAGCATGCGGATGCCGAGGGGACCGATCTCGCGGGCGTAACCGTCGCGGTGGTCGGTGCCGACGCCGTGGTGGTGGCTGATGGTGCCGCCCGCCGCCAGGATCGCGTCGTTGGCCGCCCGCTTCACCGGCGCCCAGTGGGCGACGGGGTCCTCGCCCTGCGCGGAGACGACCGTGAAGTAGAGCGAGGCGCCGTTCTCGTACGTGTGCGAGATGTGGCACATGACGAGCGGCGGGGTGCCGGCCTCGGTGAGGGTGCGGGTCAGGGCGTCGCGGACGGCCGCGTACAGACCGGGGATCGCGGACCAGAAGGCGGCCGTCTCCAGCGTCTCGGCGAACGCGCCGGCGTCGAGGAGCGCGTCCCGCAGGTAGGGCGCGTTGTAGCGGCCGTGCTCCCACTTGTCGCCGGGTTCCTCGCCGATGAACTCGCCGTCGCAGGCGAGGAGGAGTTCGCGGACGGCGGCGCGGCGGGCGGCCGTGTCCTCGTCCGTGCCCTCGAAGCCGACGATGGCCATGCAGCCCGGGTTCTCCGGGAGCGCGGAGTCGCCGATGGCGTCGGGCTGCGCGAGGCCGATGAAGGTCTCCGACTCGTCGGACAGGCGCAGGACCGTGGGCCGCGGGCCGTCCTGGGCGACGCGGCGCAGGGCGGCCGTGCCGGCCTCGAAGGAGGCGAAGCGCCAGCCCTCGTAGACCCGTGTGCGCGGCAGCGGCCGGATGCGCACGGTGACCGCGGTGATCACGCCGAGGGCGCCTTCGGAGCCGAGGATCAGCTGGCGCAGGTCGGGGCCGGCGGCCGAGCGGGGGGCCCGGCCGGTCTCCAGGGTGCCTTCGGGGGTGGCGACGGTCAGGCCGAGGACCATCTCGTCGAAGCGGCCGTAGCCGGAGGAGGCCTGGCCGCTGGAGCGGGCCGCGGCGAAGCCGCCGACGGTGGCCCATTCGAAGGACTGCGGGAAGTGTCCGAGCGTCCAGCCCCGCTCGTTGAGCAGTTCCTCGCAGCGCGGGCCGCGCAGGCCGGGCTGGAGGGTCGCGGTGCGCGACACCTCGTCCACGGTGAGGAGCTGGTCGAGCCGGCGCAGGTCCAGCGCGACGAAGGGCCGCTCGGTCGTGGGCGCGAGGCCGCCGACGACGGAGGTGCCGCCGCCGAACGGGACGGCGGACAGGCCGTGTTCGGCGCAGGCGCGCAGCACGGCGAGGACCTCGTCGTGACTGCCGGGGAGGACGACGACGGCGGGGATGTCGTCGACCTCGCCGGCGCGGATGCGCAGCAGGTCGGGGGTGGACTTGCCGCGGGTGTGCCGGATGCGGCTCTCGGCGTCGTCCCGTACGCCGTCCGGTGCGGCGACGGCGGCGCGCAGCGCGTCGTTCGCCTCGTCGGTCAGGGCCGGGGCGGGCGCCTCGATCTGGTCGAGGGCGGACGGGCCGCTCTCGCGCGGGGTGACACCGAGCAGGTCCCGCAGGAGGCCGGTGACCGACTCGGGCAGGGGCGCCGCCTTGGCCGGGTCGCCCCAGCCGCTCCACAACATGTCCACTTCGAGAGGTTCCTCACGGTCTGTTTCACGGACGGCGCTGCCGAACGGCCTGCGCTGGCATTACACTGTGACAGATGACGCCCATTCGTCACAACCATGCGGACGCAGATCCCGTGCTCGACGCCGCACGCGACTGCGTGCTCGCCGTCGGCGTACGCCGGACGACCCTCACCGACGTCGCCCGGCGCGCCGGCGTGTCCCGGATGACGCTCTACCGGCGCTGGCCCGATGTGCGCAGCCTCGTCGGCGACCTGATGACCCGTGAGTGGATCGCCGTCGCCGCCGGCGCCATGCCGCCCTCCGACGACGCCCGGCCCGAGCGGGAGCGGATCGTCGAGGGACTGGTCGAGGGGGCCGCCGCGTTCCGGGCGCACCCGCTGTTCGCCAAGATCCTCGACGTCGACCCCGAGCTGCTGCTGCCGTACATCCTCGACCGCCGGGGCGCCAGCCAGGACGCCCTGCTCGGGCTCCTCCACACGGCGCTGGAGGACGGGCACGAGGACGGCTCCGTGCGGCAGGTCCGGCCGGACCTGCAGGCACGTTCCCTGCTGCTCGTCGTCCAGTCCTTCACGCTGTCGATGCGCACCATGACCGACGAGACCGATCCCGAACTGAGCGAAGCCGCCTTCCTCGACGAGCTGCGCACCCTGTTGGAGAGGACCCTCACCCCATGAACCCCACGAGCAGCACCGCCCGCCCCGGTTCCTCTCTGGACGCCGAGCGGCGCCGGCACGAACTGGAGCGGCTCGCCGACGGCGAGACCGTCGTCGACGTCCTCGTCGTCGGGCTCGGCGCCACCGGAGCCGGAGCGGCGCTCGACGCGGCCACCCGAGGCCTCAGCGTCGCGGCGATCGACGCGCACGACCTCGCGTTCGGCACGTCCCGCTGGAGCTCGAAGCTGATCCACGGCGGACTGCGCTACCTCGCCTCCGGCCAGCTCGACGTGGCCCACGAGAGCGCCGTCGAACGCGGCGTCCTCATGGAGCGCACCGCCCCGCACCTCGTGCGCGCCCAGCCGTTCGTGCTGCCCCTCACCCCGCTCGTCAGCCGCGGCCAGGCCGCCCTCGCGCGCGCCGGGTTCGTCGCCGGCGACCTGCTGCGCGTCGGCGCCCGCACCTCGCGCCGCACGCTGCCGCGGCCGCGCACCCTCTCCGCGGTCGAGACCCGGCACCTCGCCCCGGCCCTGCGCCCGGTCGGGCTGCGCGGCGGGCTCCTCTCGTGGGACGGGCGGCTCACCGACGACGCCCGCCTGGTCACCGCCATCGCCCGCACCGCCGCCGCGCACGGCGCCCGCGTCCTCACCCGCACCCGGGCCCTGGAACTCCACGGCGACGGGGCCCTGGTCCGCGACGAGACCACTGGCCAGGAGCTGCGCATCCGCGCCCGTACGGTCATCAACGCGGCCGGCGTCTGGGCGGGCGGCCTCGTCCCGGACATCCGCCTGCGGCCCTCGCGCGGCACGCACCTCGTGCTGCGCGCCGAGACCCTCGGCGTGCTCTCCGCCGGGCTGCACATCCCGATCCCCGGCGAGACGAACCGCTTCGTGCTGGTCCTGCCGCAGGGCGACGGGCGCGTGTACGTCGGTCTCACCGACGAACCCGTCGACGGCGAGGTCCCCGACGTGCCGGAGGTGCCGGAGACCGACATCGGCTTCCTGCTCGACGTGCTCGGCTCCGCGCTGGACGTCACGGTCCAGCGCTCCGACGTGGTCGGGGCGTTCGCGGGCCTGCGGCCCCTGCTCGACGTCCGGGACGAAGGCGGCCGCACCGCCGACATCTCCCGCAAGCACGCCGTGCTGACCTCGCCCGACGGCGTCGTCACCGTCGTCGGCGGCAAGCTGACCACCTACCGCCGCATGGCCCAGGACGCCGTCGACGCCGCCGTGGCAGCCCGCGGCCTGACCGCGGGCCCGTGCAGGACCGCCTCGCTCCCCCTCGTCGGCGCCGCGAGCCCGCGGACCCTCGCCGGTCTCGACCTCCCGCCCCGCCTCGTGCAGCGGTACGGCACCGAAGCGGCGGGCGTCCACGCGCTCGGCGTCGAGGACCCCGCGCTCGCGCGGCCGATCGTGCCCGGCCACCCCGTCACCGGCGCCGAACTCCTGTGGGCGGTCCGCCACGAGGGCGCCCTGGACACCTCCGACCTCCTGGACCGCCGTACGCGCGTCGGCCTGGTGCCGGAGGACCGCGCCGTCGCCGAGGAGGCGGCCCGGGACGCGCTGGCGCGGGGCGCGCGGGTGGGCTGACCGACGGCGAACGGGCGCACGCCGCGCCGGGGAGCCGACGGCGCCCGGACACGTCCACGCGGGCGCTCCTCCGGCACGGCGCCGCCGTGCGCGGGAGGAACGCCCGCTGCCCCGTGGGGGGTTCGGGGTCGGGCGGGTCCGCGGGTCAGCGGCCCTGGAGGGCCTTGACGTTGTCGCCGAAGGTCCAGCCCTTCGAGCCGTCCCAGTTGGCCGACCAGGTCATCAGGCCCTTGAGCTGCCCGCCGTAACGGTTCCACGCCTGGGCCACCAGGGACGGCGACATGTAGCCGCCGCCCGCGCCCGGCTGCGCGGGCAGGCCGGGGGCCTGCTTGTCGTACGGGACCCGGATCGTGGTGCCCTGGACCACCAGGCCCTTGTTGAGGCAGTCGGTCTGCGCGACGAAGCCGGCGACGGTGCCCGCCGCGTAGGAGTCGCCGGAGCAGCCGTACATGCTGCCGTTGTAGTACTGCATGTTGAGCCACCACAGGCGCCCGTTGTCGGCGTACTTCTTGACGATCGGGAGGTACGCGCCCCAGATCGAGCCGTAGGCGACGCTGCCGCCCGTGACGTACGCCGTCTCCGGCGCCATCGTGAGGCCGAACCCGGCGGGCATGCGGGACAGGACCCCGTCGATGATGTACGTCAGGTTGGCCTGCGAGGCGGAGAGCGTGCCGATGCTGCCGCTGCCGACCAGGCCGGTCTCGATGTCGATGTCGATCCCGTCGAAGTTGTACTTCTGCAGGATCGGGACGATGGTCGCGATGAACCGGTCGGCGACCGCGCGGGAGTTCAGGTCGATGCCCGCGGCGGCTCCGCCGATCGACATCAGGATCGTGGCCCCGGCGGCCTTGGCGTTGCACATCTGCGCCGGGGTGGAGACCCGGACGGTGGCGTCCATGCCGTCCCCCCACAGCACCGTCCCGTCCGAACGGATCACCGGGAAGGCGGCGTTGACGACGTTGTACCCGTGGGCGGCGAAACGCGGGTCGTCGATGGGCGCCCAGCCGAACGGCGGGTGCACGCCGTTCGCCGAGCCGTCCCAGTTCTCCCAGTATCCCTGGAGCACCTTGCCGGCGGGCCTCGGCTTGAGGGCGCAGGTGTCCGCCGCGGGCGCGGCGGGCGAGGACGCCGCCTGGGCGGCGGGGGCGGCGAGCGCGGTGAAGGCTGTCAGGGCGGCGAGGCCCGCGCCGAGGGCGCGGGCGATCCGGCGGACTGGCATGGGTGCTCCTTGGGACGTGGGGGGATGGAGAAGGTCCTGGGCGTGCACTCAAGCCGACGGTAGGTTGGTCCAGACCATTCGTCAACAGGTCTGTGACGGTGGATAGTTGGGACTTCGATGGGTGCGGGGGCGCGAAGCCTGCGATTCAGCGCCCCCGGCGTCACAGGTCCTGGATGCGACGGAAGGGGCGGTCCGCCTCCAGCTCGAACGCGAGCTCCAGCAGGGTGCGTTCGGCGCCCGGACGGCCCGAGAACATGACCCCGATGGGCAGCCCGTCGTCCGTCGCACCGGTGGCGGGGAGCGAGAGCGACGGCGTGCCGACGACGTTGTTGACCGGGGTGAACGCGACGTACGCGAGGATCCGTTCGATCAGTGCCGGGTACGGAACGGTCGGGCTGAGGTGGCCGATCGGCGGGGTGGTGTGGGCGAGCACGGGCGAGAGCACGAGGTCGAGGCCGCGGAACGAGGCCGCGTACGCCTCCTTCGTACGCTTCAGCCGTCGCAGGACGCCGGGCGTGCGCCGCCAGTCCTTCACGTACGCCTCGCGCAGGCCCCGGCTGAGGCCGTCCATGCGGCGCCGGTCGAAGTCGGCGCCCAGGGTGCGGCCGGTGACGCCCAGGAGGAAGGACAACAGCCCCCAGTAGGTGAGGAAGTCGTCGGTGAAGCGGGGGTCGAGCGACAGCTCCACCGGCGTCACCGTGTGGCCCAGGCGCTCCAGCCGCGTCACCGTCTCCGTGACCGCCGCGCGGGTGGCGGGGTCGGCGTGGACGCCGTTCGGCGAGTCCACCAGGAAGCCGATGCGCAGTCGGCGCTCGGCGGGGCCTTCGACCAGGCCCACGGGCGGCAGCTTGGGGTTGCGCCAGTGGGTCTCGGCGGCGGCGAGGAACGCGGCCGTGTCCCGTACGGAGCGGCTCACGATGCCGTCGGAGACGATGTCCAGGGGCAGTTGGCGGCTCTGGGCGTTGGTCACGACCCGGCCGCGGGTCGGCTTGAGGCCGACCAGGCCGCAGCAGGCGGCGGGGATCCTGATCGATCCGCCGCCGTCGTTGGCGTGCGCGATCGGGACCGCTCCCGAGGCGACGAGCGCCGCGCTGCCGCCCGACGAACCACCCGCCGAGAAACCGGTGTTCCACGGGTTGCGGACCGGCTCGGCGCCCTCGTACTCCGTGCTCGGGCTGAACCCGAACTCGGGCAGCCGGGTCTTGCCGAGCACCGTGACACCGCTGCTGAGGAACTGACCGGTGAACGGCGCGTGCCGGCGGGCGGGGCGCGGCGCGAAGGCCGCGCTGCCGTGTCCGGTGGGCAGCCCCAGGTAGTCCGTGTTGTCCTTGACGAAGGTCGGCACCCCGGCGAGGGCGCCGGTGCCGGACGCCGCCTGCGGCGCGGGGGTGTCGAGGTGCACCTGCACCGCGTGCAGCCGCTCCTCGACCGCCCGCACACGCTCGGCCGCGTCCCGGGCGGCCTCCGCCGCGCCGACCTCGCCGCGCCGGATCGCCGCCGCCAGACCGACGGCGTCGTGCTCCCCCAGGGCGTCGTCCCGGAAGGCGTGCACCGTGGCCTTCTCCTCGAAAGTCGTCACCGTTACCTCAGTCCCCGATCGTCGTGTGCATGGTGACGGCCATCATGACTTACCGCCGAGTAACAGGCGAGGGTTGACGCCCCGCGCCGCCCCGCCCGATTCCTCGGACAGGTGGGCGAGTGTCGGCGATTCGGCCACCCGAGCAAGAGGGCGCGACGCTCGCGCCGCAAGGGTCGATGCATCCGACACGAACGCATTTTCGCTCCGTCATGGGGTTCGCGACACGTCCGAAATACATGTGTTCGAGGAACCCGGCTGCTTCGTTGAACCACCGGGACCCGTTCGTTCCGAGAGGCGTACCGACTACAGGCCGACCGGTTCCTGCGGGCGTCCGTGCCGCGGCAGGGCGGCCGGGCGCCGTACCCGAACCCGAACCCGAACTCCCGGAGGTCCTGACATGCCGGTCTCCCCCGCCCCACGGCACACCGAGCCGCTCGACGTGCACCTGATGGCCGTCCGGGAAGGCGCGGGCACGGCGGGCGTCGAGGTGCTGCTCTCGCGTCGGGCCGGTGGGGTGTACGCGGCGGGGATGTGGCATCTCCCGTCCGGGCACCTCGACGGGCCGCACGAGGACGTCGTCACCGCCGCCGTACGCGAGGCGCACGAGGAGACGGGGCTCGTGGTGGATCCGGGCGATGTACGCGCGGCGCTCACCGTGCACCATCGCGCTCCGGCCGGGAGGGCGCGGGTCGGGTTCTTCTTCGAGGTGCGCCGCTGGCAGGGCGTGCCCCGGGTCATGGAGCCGGCGGTGTGCGACGGCATGGACTGGTTCCCGCTCGACGCGCTGCCGGAGCCGATCGTCGCCTACTGCCGGGCCGGACTCGACGCGTACCGGGCGGGAAGCCGGATCGCGGTCCACTTCCAGGAGCCGGGCGACCCCGTCGCGTACCACTCCGCCTTCGACCGGTTGTGCCTGGTCCCCGGCCTGGAGGCTGGGCCTCCGGGGCCCCGGCTAGGGTGAACGGCGTGCGCGTACTGCTCGTCGAGGACGACGAAAACCTCCGGTTCGGTGTGGCCGCCGCCTTGCGGGCGGCGGGCCTCGCCGTCGACGAGGTCGCCGATCTGCCGCAGGCGGACGAGGCGCTGTTCGTCACCGCGTACGACTGCGCGGTGTTCGACCGGATGCTGCCGTCCGGGGACGCCGCGGCCTTCGTCGACGGGCTGCGGCGTGGCGGCCAGGCCGTGCCCGTGCTGTTCCTGACCGCGCGGGACACGGTGGCGGACCGGGTGGAGGGGTTCGCCAGCGGGGGCGACGACTATCTCGTCAAGCCGTTCGCCGTGCCCGAACTGGTAGCCCGGGTGCGCAGCCTGTGCCGGCGGGCGGCCACCGTGCGCCCGCCGGTGCACCTCGTCGGAGACCTGGAGGTCGACACCGCACGGCGGCAGGTGCGGCGAGGCGGGGTGCTGCTGATGCTGACGAGCCGGGAGTTCGCGGTCCTCGAAGTACTCGCCACGCGCGCGGACCAGGCGGTCTCCCGTACCGAACTGATCGAGAGCTGCTGGGACGAGATGGCGGAGCCACAGTCCAACGTCCTCGAAGTGCTCGTCTCCCAGCTGCGGCGGAAGCTGGGCGGCCCGGCATTGATCCACACCGTACGCGGAGTCGGATACCGGCTCGCTCCGGACGGCGACGCGCGGTGAGGTCCGGCTTGTCCGGGGGGACGCGGGGCGGCGGGCGTATATCGGCCGGTGGGCGCATGCGGGTCTCCGGGCGTACGCGGGATGGTGGGCACATACCGGCCGCTGGGCGTACGAGCGCGCTCACTCCGACCGCGCGGGTGGTGCGGCTGCGGCGGCGGATCAGTCTGCTGTTCGCGCTGACCAGCGCCGTCGGGCTGATCGCGATGGGCGCGCTGGCCGTGCGCAGCGACAGCGCGCGGTGGCGGGAGCAGCTCGACCACTCGATGGACGCGGACACCAGTTGGGCCCTCGGGCTCCTGGAGACCGACGAGGACGGGCGGCTGGACACCGGCGTCCTGGCAGAGACGGTCACCACCGACTGCCCTCCCCTGACCGTGCTCCTCGTGAACGCCGACGACCCGGACGACGTGACCGTCCAGCACGCGCCGGCCAAGGCCTGTCTGGACGTGAGCCCCGCCGTGGTCCTGGCGGCCGGGCGGGCGGCGGCCCGCGCCGACGACACCCTGGCCTTCGACCGGCGCACGCGGGACGGAAGGCCGGTACGGGTCTTCGCCCAGCCCTTCTACGCGCCCGAGGCGACCGACGACGAGGGCCCGCAGGGCGTGCTCGTCACCGTGGCCGACGCGGCAGGACCGCGCTCCGACCACCAACGGCTCGTGTGGATCGTGACGGGCGGCTGCGCGGTGCTCGTGCTGCTGTCGGCGGCCGTCGGGCACGTCCTTTCCGGCTGGGCGGTACGCCCCGCGCTCGCGGCACTGGGCCGGCAGGAGGCGTTCCTCGCGGACGCGGCGCACGATCTGCGCACCCCGGCCGCCTCGCTCCGGACGCTCGCCGAGACGGCGCTGCGCGGCGAGACGGACAGCGCGGAGGTGCACCGGCGCACCCTGCGCCTGGCGGAGGGCATGGGCCGGCTCGTCGACGGGCTGCTGACCCGGGCCCGGCTCATGTCGGGCACGGCCACGGTGGCCCGTCAGCCGCTGCGGCTCGACCAGTTGGCGGAGGCGGTCGTCGACGAGGCGCCGGTCGCGGACCACCGGGTCCGCGTCGAGGCCGAGGAGACCGTGGTGGTGGCCGACCCCGATCTGGTACGCCGGGCCGTCGGCAACCTCCTCGGCAACGCGCTCGCGCACGGGCACGCTCCGGGCGTTCCGGCGGACGTGCTCGTGACGGTGACCCGGGACGGGACGCTGACGGTCGAGGACGCCGGTCCCGGGCTGCCGCCGGAGGTCGCGGGCGCGTTGTTCGCACGCTTCCGGAGCGGGTCCGGGTCCACGGGGCTCGGTCTGTCCATCGCGTCCTGGGTCGCCCACGCCCATGGCGGCACGCTGACGGTGGAGCCCCGAGAACAGGGCGGGCTGGGCGGGGCCCGGTTCGTGCTGCGACTGCCGACGTCGGACTGACGCCCGGCCGGGACCGGCAGGCATCGGGGGGGGTGGCCGCCGGGCCGCAGGGGTGGGGCGGCCGGTTCTCGGCGACGCCGGAGCGGCCGGGTCTCGGGGGCGGGACTGCCGGTTCTCGGGAAGGGGCGAGGCTCCCGGGTCGCGGATCGGGCGACCGGAGCTGCCCACAGGCACCCGGCTCGTCTCCGGCGCGCACCCGCCACCGCCTCAGCAAATCCTCAGCATCCGCGCGTGATCATTCCCTGGTCCGACCAGCTACGGGAGTACCTCGTGATCCGCGCCGCCGCACGCCGCCGTCAGGCCTTCGTCATCGCCCTCGCCGTCCTCGGCACCACGTCCCTGGCGGCCTGTACGGCCGGGAGCACCGCCGCGCCGGGCCGCCCAGGAGCCACGGCCGCCTCCGCCGATCCCGCCGACCGCCCCGACCTGCGGCGCTTCTACGGTCAGCGGCTCGCCTGGCGGGCCTGCGGCGACTCCTATCAGTGCGCGGATCTCACGGTGCCGATGGACTACTCCCGGCCCGGCGACGGCAAGACCTTCGTCCTGCCCGTGGCGAAGGCCGCCACGTCCACCGCCGGCCGGCGGATCGGCTCCCTCCTCTACAACCCGGGCGGTCCGGGAGAGCGTGGCGTGCAGGCACTCAAGGACGGGCTCGCCGACGACCTCGGGCGCGGGGTCCGCGAGCGGTTCGACATCGTGGCCTTCGATCCGCGCGGGGTCGGCGAGAGCAGGCCGGCCCTGACCTGCCGCACCGGAACGGAGTCGGACGACGCGTCCCCGGCAGCCGCCGCCATGCCGCTCTACCCCCGTACCGCGTCCGAACGCGCTGACGCCCTGGCGGGCGCGCGGGCCACGGCCGACGCCTGCCGGAAGGCCAGTGGGCCGTTGCTCCCGCACGTCGGGACGGACGACGCGGCCCGGGACCTGGACGTCCTGCGGGCGGCGCTCGGCGACCGGAAGCTGACGTACGTCGGCTGGTCGTACGGGACGAGCCTGGGCACCTCGTACGCCGAGCAGTTCCCGCGCCGGGTCCGGGCGATGGTCCTGGACGGGGCGGTCGACCCGTCGCTGGACTGGCGGCAGCGGATGCTGGGCCAGGCCAAGGGCTTCCGGGACGCCGTGGCGGACTACGCGGACTCCTGCGCCGCCACGGTCGGCGACGCCTGCCCGGGCGCCACGCCCGAGGAGATACGCGCGCTGATCGACCGGCTGCTCCGGCGGACGCGGACGGAGCCGCTGCGGGTGGACGGTTCCGAGGACGGGCTCGACGCGGCGGGCCTGGTCTCCGCGCTCAGCCTGTCCATGTACACACCGGAGGCGCAGTGGCAGGGCCTGTCCGAGGCGCTGCGGGAGGCGGACGGCGGGGACGGGACGAAACTGGCGGCTCTGGGGACGGGAGGGGAAGAGGAGACGGAGGAGGAGCAGGAGTCGGGCACGGCGTCGGACGACGAGAGCCAGTCCGAGGAGAGCCCTTCCGGGCAGCCCTCCGTCCCCGAGGACAACAGCGACGCCGCCCTCATCGCCGTCAACTGCCTGGACGTCCCCCACCCCCGCGACGAGCGGGCCTACTGGGACGCGCTGGCCCCCGCCGACAAGGCGGCGGGCGTCTACGGCACGTCCGGCCTGACGGGCGAGCTGGTCTGCAAGGACTGGCCGTCCGGTCGCCAACAACCGCACCGGGTGGACGCGGCCGGCGTCCCGCCCGTGCTCGTCGTGGGCACGGAGGGCGACCCGGCCACCCCGTACGGCGAGGCGGTCAGCCTGGCGCGCCAGTTCCCCGGTGGCATGCTGCTGTCCTTCGAGGCGGCGGGCCACACCGGCTACGGCCGTAACGCCTGCGTCGACCGGAAGGTCGAGGAGTACCTGGTGTCCCTCGCGAAGGTCACGCCCGGCACGACCTGCGCTCCGTGAAGGACCGGACGCGCCGGGGACGCGGACGGGCGACGGCGCTTCGGGGCGGATGGTGGATCAACCAGGCTTCTTCTCCCCCGAGTTGTTCAGGTACGCGAGAACGGCCAGCACGCGCCGGTTGGTGTCGTCGTCGGAGGCGAGCCCCAGCTTGCCGAACATGGAGGTCGTGTATTTGCCGACCGCGCTCTCGCTGAGGAAGAGACGTTCGCCGATGGCGCGGTTCGACAGGCCCTCGGCCATGAGGCCGAGCACTCCGTACTCGCGTTCCGTGAGGCGCTCCAGTGCGCGTCGCGGGGAGCCGCCGCCGAGGAGTGCGGCGATGACGGCCGGGTCCATGGCGGTTCCGCCGCCCGCGACGCGTTCGAGCGCGCCGATGAACTGGTCGGCGTCGAAGACGCTTTCCTTGAGGAGATAGCCGACGCCGCCGGAACCGTCGGCCAGCAGCTCGCGGGCGTACAGCTGCTCGACGTGCTGGGAGAGGATCAGGACCGGAAGTCCGGGGGTCTCACGGCGGGCGGTGAGGGCCGCCCGCAGGCCCTCGTCCGTCTGGTTCGGCGGCATGCGGACGTCGATGACGGCCACGTCCGGGCGCCAGGTCCGCAGCGCGTCGAGGGTCTCGGGTCCGGTGCCCGCGGTGGCGACGACCTGATGTCCGTACGCCTCGATCAGGCGGACCATCCCGTCGCGCAGGAGGTAGAGGTCTTCGGCTACGACGACGCGCATGGCACCGAGATTCTCATACGGGTCGGGCCGCCCGCCGGGCTGTCGACGTCCAGCCTGCCGTCGAAGGCGGCCAGGCGGCGGCGCAGCCCGTCGAGACCGGCGCCGGGCCGGACGTCGGCGCCACCCCTGCCGTCGTCCTCGACGTCGGCGACGAGGACCGCGCCGGTGCGGGTGAGGGTGACGTGGGCGCGGGTGGCCCGGGCGTGCTTGGCGGCGTTGGTCAGGAGTTCGGCGACGCCGAAGTACACGGCGGACTCGACCGGCGCCTCCAGGCGGATCCCCGGTGGCCCGGCGCTGACGGTCACGTCGAGGGGGATGTCGAGGGCGAGGGCGCGGACGGCGTCGACGAGTCCGCGCTCGTTCAGGACCGGAGGGCTGATGCCCCGCACCAGTTCCCGGAGTTCGGCGAGCGAGGCGCCCGCGCCGGCTCGCGCGTCGCGCAGGAGTGCCCTGGCACGGTCGGGGTCGGTCTCCATCAGCTTCTCCGCCGTCGCGAGGGACAGGCCGAGGGCGACCAGACGGGCCTGCGCCCCGTCGTGCAGGTCACGTTCGATGCGGCGGAGTTCCGCAGCCTGAGTGATCGTCATGTCCGCCCGCTGGGTGCTGAGTTCGCCGACGCGGTCGGCCAGGGCCATGGCGGTCGACGGGCGCAGGAAGCGGACGGCCACCGGCTCGACGGGCCGCCAGGCGTACGGGGAGACGCCGGCGGCCGCGATCAGTGCGAGTGCTCCGGCGAGGCGGGCGGCCGGTTCCGGCCGGGCGAGCCCGAGGACGGCGGCGGCCAGTCCCGCGGGCGGGAGACAGGCCACCAGGCCGGCCGTGAACGGCACGACGCAGGTGAAGCGCAGGTCACGCCAGGTCGCGGGGTCGCTCCAGCGGATGCGCATCCGCTGGTCCATGACGGCGTCGCGGCGGGTGCGCTCGTAGCCGAAGCCGTTCCACCAGTAGCCGGTGCCCATTTCCGTCACCGGCGCGGCCTGCCGGTACCCGGCGGGGATGACGGTGCCCGTCCACCGCGCGACGAGGAAGCGGACCGCCCGGCAGACGGGGCGGGACAGCGCGAGCGTGGCGACGCACACCAGGACCGCGGGGGCCGACCACGACCAGGGGTTCCCCGCGCCCCAGTGGATCCCCAGCGCCAGGGCGGCGGCCCATACGGCGGGAACCAGCAGGGTGACGGCGGCCACGGCACAGGACCGTACGACCCCGACAGCGATCCGCTGCGGCCACGAACCCGGCTCTCTCATGTTCCTTCCTCCGCCTTCCGCGCCTCGGCCACGGCTTCCGCCCGGCCCGCGCCTTCGCTTCCGTCCGGTGCGTGCCTCCACTCTGCCTCGCGCCAAGCCCTCCGACGGCCCGCTGCGCCGGGGAGTGGGTCCAGCCCCACCCCTCTGTGGGTCCAGGCCGATACCGGCGCCGTCCGGTGCTCCGTAGCGTCGCCGGGCATGGAGACCCACACGCACAGCAGCAGCACGACCGGGACCGTCGCCACCCGTCAGGCCTTCGGGAGGGCGAGGGCGTACGTCGCCGTCTACGGCGCGCTCGGTGCCGCCGTCCTCGCCGTGGTCGTGGTCCGCGCCATGACCGGGCACGCGGTGAGCTCGTTCATGTGGGGCCGCTCGGCGGGCGTCCTCGTCAGCGCCGCCGTGGCCTACTGGCTGACCGTCGCCGCCGCGCGCGGAGCGCGATGGGCGTATGTGCGCGTACGGATCATCGCGGTGGTGATGCCCTTCGCGATCGTCGTCATCGACGTGCTCCCCGGCACGCTCCCGGCCTGGTTCATCGCGCTCCAGGCGGTCTGCGCCGTGGCCGTCGGCGCGGCCGCCGTTCCCCTCAACGGGGCGGGGACGCGGGCCGCGTTCCGTACGGCGCGCTGACGTGGCGTCGGGCCTGGAGGCGGGTCGGTCACCCCCTGGGGTGATCCCGGCGGGCGTGGGTGCGCGGGGCCTCCGGGCCGGGTAGCCCGTTCCTTCCGTCGCCACTCCACCGAAGGGACCGGACCCTTGCCTTCCGACAGCGACAGCGACAGCAACAGCGCCGGCATCGGCATCGGCATCGGCGAAAGCGCCGACCCTGCGGAGTCCGTCACCGACTCCGCCCCACCCACCGAGCAGTACCGCTACGTCCAGCCCAAACTGGCCGCGCTCGACGGCAAGTCCACGTCCCCGTGGGTGATGGTGCGCCGCCTGCCCCAGCTCGTCCGCAGAGGGCTCGCGCTCGGCTGGCGGGTGGATCGCCGTGCCGTGACGGTCCTGCTCTCCTGCCAGGCGCTCTCGGCGGTCCTGGAGGCGGCGGGGCTCGTGGCCACCGGCAGCACCATCACCTCGCTCGTCTCCGCCGGCGACATCCACGAGCGGCTGGCGGAGGCGCTGCCGTCGATCGTGCTCATCGGCGCCGCCGTCGCGGTGCGTGCCGTGCTCGGCATCGTCATCTCGAACGTCTCCTCGCGCCTGTCGCCGCGGATCTCCCGCGAGGCCGAACTGGAGATGCTGCACGCCGCCGCGAACGCCGAGCTCACCGCGTACGACCACCCCGGCTTCAACGACAAGTGGGACCACGCCGACCGGGGTGCGGACGTCGCGAAGGACCTGATCACCGAGTCGCAGATGCTCATGTCCTGTCTCGCCTCGATCGTCGCCGCGGCCGGCGTCGTCACGGTCCTGCACCCCGTGCTGCTGCCCCTGCTCGTCCTGGCCGTGCTCCCCCAGGCCCTCGCCCGGATGAAGGGCGCCCATCTGCACTGGGAGAGCAGCCGTGCCGTCTCGGCCGAGCGGCGCACGCTCGGGCATCTGCGCTGGTACATCGCCGACCGGCAGATCGCCGACCAGCTCCGCGCGGGCACGATGTTCGGCTTCCTGCTCGGCCGGTACCGCGAGATCGGCGCCCGCGTCGACGCCGTCACGGACCGGGCCATCCACCGGGGCGCGCGCTGGGCGTTCGCCGGGTCGCTCGCCGGCGGGGTCGCCTCGGCGGTCATGTGGGGCGCGCTGGTCGGGCTGCTCGCCACCGGCCGGATGACGCTCGCGACCGCCGGAACGGCCGTCTTCGCGTTGCAGACCGTGAGCAACAACCTGTACGGGATCGTCGGCTACGGCACCCAGATCTTCCGCACCGGCCTGTACGTCGACGACTGGGTCGACTTCATCACCGAGGCCGGCGGCCATCGTCTGGACCGGGGTGCCGTCGTCCCCGACCCGCCCTCGACGGTACGGGCCCAGGACCTGACGTACAGCTATCCCGAGGCGGACGAGCCGGCCCTCGACGGGATCACCCTGGAGGTGCGGGCCGGGGAGGTCATCGCGCTGGTCGGGGAGAACGGTTCCGGCAAGACCACGCTGTCCAAGCTGCTCGCCGGGCTCTACCTCCCCACCGGGGGCACGGTCACCTGGGACGCGCGGGACGTCCGCACGCTCGACCCGTACGCGATGTGGAGGCACACCGCCGTCGTCCCGCAGGTCTTCGCCCACTGGCCGCTCACCGCCGAGGAGAACATCACCCTCGGCCAGCCGCGCGGCGACGCCCGGGAATCGCTCCACCGGGCCGCCGAACGCTCCGGCGCCGCCGAGGTCGTCCAGGGCCTGCGCAGCGGCTGGAACACGCTGCTCGCGCGCGAGTGGTTCGGCGGCGTCGAGCTCTCCGGCGGCCAGTGGCAGCGCCTCGCCATCGCCCGCGCCTTCTACCGGCCGGGCCTCCTCGTCCTCGACGAGCCCACCAGCGCCCTCGACGCCCGCGCCGAGCACCGCATCTTCGCCGGACTCCGCGAGATCGCGAAGGACCGCCCGGTCGTCCTCGTCACCCACCGCCTCGCCAACGTCGCCGTGGCCGACCGGATCATCGTGCTCAGCCACGGCCGGATCATCCAGCAGGGCACCTACACACAACTGGCCGCGCTCCCCGGCCTGTTCCGGGAGCTGCTGGAGCTCCAGAACGACCGGGGGATCCCCGCGCAGCGCGCGTCGGACCCCTCCGGGTCCGACGCGGGTACGGGCGCGACCGCCTAGTACTCCAGCCCGTAGATCGTGATCTTGCTGGTGAGGGGCGCCGCGGAGATGACCAACGTCGATCATCTGGACGGGATCGCCCACACCATCGGCGGCGTCCGTCCCTGGCCCGCTCACTCCACTCCACCGAGGCGGAGGGCATCCTTCATCTCGCTGAGCTTCGCGGCTGCCGTCGCGGTCCACTCCCTCGGTTGTTCGGCGACACGGAGGGCGTCCTCGATCTCGCTGAGCTTCGCGGCGGACAGCACGCCTGCCCGCTCGACCAGGTCGTCACGGGACACGGTGGTCAGCCACGTGCAAGGGGTGAAGCCTGGACGCGAGAACGCGAACCGCAGCACTCCTTCGAAGGGCAGTCCTTCCGTAGCACCCACGGCCACTTCGACGCCCAGCTCGCTGATGTCGACGCCCACCGGAGCGACGACCTGCATCGCCCGGAGCCCGGACGCCTCGCCTCCCGGCAGCAGCACGACCGGCCGTCGCTCCTCGAACTCGACCCACCAGACTTCGCCGCTCTGCATATGTCCTCCTGGCACGAGACCGCAGTGGAAACGGGGGCGATCAGCGGCAGGCGGCCGTGTCGTCGGAGGTGCCCGGGTAGGCCGCGGCGCGCACCTGCCCGAAGTTGGTGACGAAGGCGTCGTACACCGACGGTGTGGTGATCCGGAGCATCGCCTCGTCGTTGTCGCGGAGCGCCGGGCCGCTCCAGTTGTGGCTGCCCGTGAAGACCAGCTTGTCGAGCACCCCGGCGTACATGCCGTCGATCATGAGGTTCTTGGAGTGGACGATGCGGTTCGGGGTGCCGGGGTCGGCGTCGTGGTCGTGCTGGTAGCAGCGGGTGGTGAGACGGGTCTGGCCGTGCAGGGCGTTCCATGTGCCGCTGTCGCTCTCGCTGTAGACGAGGTCGACGGTGCATCCGGCGGCGGCGAGCGCCCGCAGCTTGTCGGCGACGGCCTGCCGGGTGATCTTCAGCATGGCGGCGCGGATGGCGGTGCGGTGGGTTCCGGCGGAGTCGGTCCAGGTGCAGCCGACGTTGTCGAGGGCGTTGACGACGGTGTCGGTGTCGTCCGTGGTCCCGGCGCGCGGGAAGAAGTACGCCTTGTAGTCGCCCGCTCCGGCGTACGTGTAGGTCCAGTGGGCGCGGTCCTGCTGGGCGAGTGCCGTGAAGTAGGAGGTGTACGCGGAGTACAGGGTGGGGTTGCCGGCGAAGGCGACGGCGCTGTTCCAGTAGCGGGAGTAGTTCGACGGCGTCAGGTTGGACGTCATCTGCAGCACCGCCTGTGTCACCGCGCCGCCGCCGACGCTGCTGAAGAGTAGGAACTTGTTGTGGTTGATCCCGCTCGTACTCGCCCCCAGACAGGACCGGCCCGCCGCGCACAGGGTGACGTACGAGCTCTTGGTGATGTCGGTGCCGAGCGCCGCCTTCAGCGTGTCGTACGAGGCGGGGCTCCCCGCGGGGTCGCTGAAGCTCGTCTCGTCGAGGACGACCTGGACGTTCACGCCGCGGGCGGTGTGCGCGTCGGACAGTTCCTGGGCGACGGTGGTGTCCCACAGGTGGTACATCGCCATCCGGATCGTCGACCCGGTGTCGGCGGCGGCGATGAACTCGCGCGCACGGTCCCGGACGGCGTTCTGCCGCGCCGGGTCGGCGGACGTCGGGTCGTTGAACACCGGGCCCATCTGCGGCGACCCGGCGACCACGTCCTCGGCCGCCGTCCCGGCCGGCACCGCTCCGTCCCGCGCGCTCGCCGCCTGCGCGGGGCCGAGCACGCCGGCCGCGAGCAGGAGAGCCAGTCCGGTGACGCCTATGCGTCGGCGGATGCTGGAACGCATGAATCCCCCTCGATCTGCTGCTGGTTGAAGGAACGACCCTAGCCGCAGCACAAACCGGGCACCCTACCAGCGGCACCTCACCTCCGGGCCGGTTTGACTACTCTCCACACTCGCGTGGCTCCATGGGGTAATCATGAGCGCGGGAGGGAACACCTTGGTCTTCAGCCTGAGCCGCCGCCGCAAGTCCGTATCCGCATCCATATCCGCACCCGCGACCACGCCCGCGTCCGCTTCCGTGTCGACGGCCGCGCCCACGCCCGCGTCCGTGCCGGTCAGCAGCGCCTGCCCCTATACGTCGTCCACCCCCGGGCACGACGTACCCGCCGCCGTGGCCCGCGTCCGGTCCGGGCCGGAGGCCTCGTCCGGTCTCGCCGACCGGCGGCAGGCGGAGAGCTTCGTCCGGCAGTTCCATCACGAGCAGCCGGGCGAGGGGGACGTGGAGCGCAGGGTCCGGGCGGTCCTGGACGAGATCGACCGGACCGGTACCTACGAGCACTCCCCCGCCGAGCTCGCCTTCGGCGCGCGGGTCGCCTGGCGCAACGCGGCGCGGTGCATCGGGCGGCTGTACTGGCGCAGCATGGTGGTGCGGGACCTGCGTCACCTGACAGACGCGGACGCCATCGCCGCCGCGTGCTTCGAGCACCTGCGGCTCGCCGGGAACGGCGGCCGCATCCGCCCGACGCTGTCCGTCTTCGCCCCCGAGCGGCCGGACAGGCCGGCGCCGCGGATCGTCAACGATCAGCTCGTACGGTACGCCGGACACCGCACCGCGGACGGCGACTGGATCGGCGACCCGCGCACCTCGCTCCTGACCGCCCGCGCCCGGCACCTGGGCTGGAAGCGCGACGAAGAGGCCTTCCAGACGCTCCCGTTGATGGTGCAGGAACGTCCCGGCCTGCGACCGGACTGGTACGAGCTGCCGGACGACACGGTGCTGGAGGTCCCGCTGCGGCACCCCGATCACGCCTGGTTCGCGGAGCTGGGGCTGCGCTGGTACGCGGTGCCCGCGATCAGCGACATGACGCTGGAGATCGGCGGCGTACGGTATCCGGCGGCGCCGTTCAACGGCTGGTACATGGGCACGGAGATAGGCGCCCGCAACCTCGCCGACCCCGAACGCTACGACCTCCTGCCGGTGGTGGCGGACCGGCTGGGCCTCGACCGGACGTCGGAGCGCACGCTGTGGCGGGACCGGGCGCTGGTCGAGCTCAACGTGGCGGTGCTGCACTCCTACCAGGAGGCCGGGGTGACGATGGCCGACCATCACACCGAGTCGGACCGGTTCCTGCGCCACATCGCCCAGGAGACCCGCCTCGGCCGGTCCACCCCGGCCGACTGGAGCTGGATCGTCCCCCCGATCTCCGGCTCCGCCACCTCCGTCTTCCACCGCTACTACGACCCCGTGGACCCGGCCGTCCGCCCCGCGTTCCTCCCCCGAGAGGCGTGAACCGCCGCGCGCCCGCGACCACGGCAGGGCGGCCGGCGGAGGGCCGCCCGCCCTGCGGGGGGGGGCGGGAACTCACCCGGGCGGGACCGGGCGCTCGAAGAAGGTCTCCAGGACGACCGTGGCCTGCGTCCCGCTGACCCCGTCGATCGCGTAGATCCGGCGCAGCACGTCCTGGAGTTGCTCGGTGGTCGCCGTCCGGACCTTCACCAGCACGGAGGCGCTCCCGGCGATGACGTGCGCTTCCACGAGTTCGGGGAGTGCGGCGAAGTCCCGCGCCGAATCGCCCATCCAGGCGGTCGAGTCGACCATCACGTACGCGAGGACGCCACGGCCCACCGCCGCCGGGTCCACCTCGACGGTGGTGCGCCGGATGACGCCCGACTCCCGCAGTTTGCGTACGCGTTCGTGGGCGGCGCCGGCGCTGAGGCCCACGGCCCGGCCGAGTGCGGCATAGGACTGGGTGGCGTCCTGCTGGAGCTGTGCCAGCAGCGCGCGATCTATGTGATCCACAACTCTCCGTTCGGCTTCGTCTTGCCGAGACCGTATCCCATCCATCAGTCTCACTCACAGACCGAAGGTGATTCGGTAGCTCTCATCGCGAGGAGAACGGCATGCCCATTCCCGTGCCCGTGCCCATGTCCGGCGAACGCCCCGCCCTGTACGAGATGTTCGACGAGCGGTTCCGTACCGACAGGTGCATGAACGGCGACGCGGATCTGGAGGTCCTGTACACGGGCTGCCGCTGGGCTGAGGGACCGGTCTACCTGCCCGCCTGGCGGCAGGTGATCTGGAGCGACATCCCCAACGACCGGATGCTGCGCTGGGACGAGGAGACGGGGGCCGTCGGCGTCTTCCGGCGCGCCGCCGGCCACACCAACGGCAACACCCTCGACCGCGAGGGCCGCCTGATCACCTGCGAGCAGGGCAATCGCCGGGTGACCAGGACCGAGCACGACGGCACCGTCACCGTGCTGGCGGACCGTTGGGAGGGCAAGCGGCTGAACAGCCCGAACGACGCGACGGTGAAGTCCGACGGTTCGATCTGGTTCTCCGACCCGGACTTCGGCATCACCAGCGACTACGAGGGCTACCGCGCGCGGAGCGAGATCGGTGCGAACAACGTCTATCGCGTCGACCCCTCGACCGGCTCGGTACGTCTGGTGGCGGACGGCTTCGGCGCGCCGAACGGGCTGGTCTTCTCCGCCGACGAGCGGCAGTTGTTCGTCTCCGACACGCGCGCGGGATTCATCCGGGTCTTCGACGTGCGCGAGGACGGCACCCTCTCGGACGGCAAGGTCTTCGCCGACGCCTCGGCCCGCCCCCGGGCCCGTTTCGACAACCTGCGCTTCGACGACGGCGGCCGACTCTGGGCGGCGGCGATGGACGACGGCGTGCACTGCTACGACCCCGACGGCACCCTCATCGGGCGCCTCGACGTCCCCGAGGCGGTCGCCAACATCTCCTGGGGAGGCGCCAAGCGCAACCGTCTCTTCATCACCGCCGAGACCAGCCTCTACTCCGCCGTCATGGCCGTCACCGGGACCCACCCGACGGGGCCCGGGCAGCGGCCATGGCCGGACACCTTGCACCTCAGCTGACGAACTCCTCATCGCCGTAGCGGACTTCGGCGTCGTTCCAGTCGACGCCGAGCGCCTTCGTGAACTTCCGGGCCATCGGCAGGTCGGCGAGCGGGGCGACGAGGACGAGGCGCCCGTCGAGGGTGGTCGAGCCGCCGCCGAGGGCGTCGCGGTCCTCGGGGTCGGCGAGGAGTGCGCCGTGCAGGTCGGCCTGGCTGACGCCGGGGGCCTGGATCTCGACCGCGTCGGTCTCCGGCGACGTCCTCGGCAGGCAGCGGAACGTGAGCACCGCCTCCTGGTCGTACCGCTTGGCGATGACGCCGGCGATGTGGCGGACCCCGTCGCGGCCGACCTGGTCGACGTCGAACCTGCGCGAGCGCTCGTAGGTGGCCTCCTCCGGGTCGGAGGACCAGAAGACGCCGTTCAGGAGGGTCGAGGTGCCCGGGCGGGCGCCGTTGGCGCTGATGATCGCGCGGACCTCGTGGTCGAAGCGCTGGAGGCGGGTCCGGAGCCGGGGGTCGGCCCGCGTGGGTCGCACCGCGCCACGGACCGCTGTCCAGGACCTGCGTACGACACGGGGACGCACGCGCCACCCGCCCCCTACACTCACCCGCATGGCATGCCGCATCAGTGAACTGGTCATCGACTGCGCCGATCCCGAACGACTCGCCTCGTTCTGGAGCGAGGTCCTCGGCTACGTCGAGCTCGACCGCGAAGAGGACGGAAGCATCGAGATCGGCCCGGCCGAAACCGGGTTCGGGGGCCCGCAGCCGACGCTCATCCTCAGCCCCAGCGACACTCCCCGGGCCGGGAAGCTGCCCCTGCACATCGACGTCAACCCCACCGACCGCGACCAGGACGCCGAGCTGGAGCGACTGCTCGCCCTGGGCGCCAAGCCCGCCGACGTCGGCCAGACCGGCACCGAGAACTGGCACGTCCTCGCCGACCCCGAAGGCAACGAGTTCTGCCTCCTCCACGCCCGGATCCAGCCGCTCTGAACTCCCGCGGCGGCTAGTCACCCATGAACTGGGAGCAGCGGTACGGGCCCAGGGGGCGGCCCTCGCCGTTGAGGGTGACCTGGACGTCGTCCGGGCGGATCGTGGGGTGGAGGGCGGACTGGGCGCGGGCGAGGGTGCAGACGACTTGGCCGTTGACCAGGTCGTCGCGGCGGTTGCCGGAGAAGGTGGTGCCGGGTGAGCTGAGGGTCACCCGGGTGCCCTGTCCCGTGGCGTCGTACGGGAGTTGGCTGACGAGGGTGGTCAGGCCCCTTTTCTGTTCCGGTTCGGTGGGGCCGGCGGCCAGGAGTTTGAGGGCCGCGTCCAGTTCGGTGATCTGGACGTCGGGGCGCGAGACGCCTTCCAAGTGGCCCGTCGGTGAGACGAAGTAGAGGCGGAGGCCCTTGGTGAGGCCGGTCGGGGGTTCGCCCGCGCCGATCACTCCGCTCGGCTGTATGCCGCAGGAGGTCAGCGCGGCCGTCAGCAGGACTGCGACGGTGGCTGTCAGGGGGCGGACGACCGGGGATGTGGGGGTCATGCGGTGGGGGCCTTCGCCTCGGTCTCGGTGACGGTATCGGGCTCGGCCACTGTCTCTGTCTCTGTCTCGGGCTCGGGCTCGGGCTCGGGCTCGGGCTCGGGCAGGGGGAGGCTGAGGGTGAGGGCGGCGCCGCCCTCGGGGCGGTTCGCCGCCTCGATCGTGCCGCCGTGCAGGCGGGCGTTCTCCAGGGAGATGGCCATGCCGAGGCCGCTGCCTTCGGAGCGGGTGCGTGCCGCGTCCGCCTTGTAGAAGCGGTCGAAGACGTGGGTGAGCGCCTCGGGTGAGAGTCCGGGGCCCTGGTCCGTGACCGTGACCACTGCCTGGTGGCGTGTGCTCGTGAGCGTGAGCGTCACCGGGGGCGCTCCGTGGCGCAGGGCGTTGCCCACCAGGTTGGCGATGATGACGTCGAGGCGGCGCCGGTCCAGCGGCGCGCGTACGCCGTCGGGGAGTGCGGTACGGACGGCCTCGCTCCAGCCGCGCAGGGCCAGGCTCGCCCGGATCGCCTCGGCCAGGTCGGTGTCGGTGAGGGTCAGGCGGGCCACGCCGGAGTCGAAGCGGGACATCTCCATCAGGTCGTCGACCAGGCGGGACAGCTTCGCCGTCTCGGCGCTGACCGTGCGGGCGGCCTGGGCGGTGTCCGGCGGGAGCTGGTCGGCGTCCTCCTCCAGGACGGTGGCGACCATGGTCATCGCGGCGAGCGGGGTGCGCAGTTCGTGGGAGACGTCGGCGACGAAGCGCCGGGCGCGTTCCTCCTGGTCGCGCAGGTGGGTGACCGAGGACTGGAGTTCGTCGGCGGTCTCGTTGAAGTCCTGGGCCAGGTTGCCGAGTTCGTCGCGTCCCTTGACCGTGACCCGGATCGAGAGGTCGCCTTCGGCGAGTTTCCTGGTCGCCCGTCCCAGGTCGCGTACCGGGCGCAGGACGGCTCGGGCGGAGAGCAGGGCGAGGAGCGCGGAGAGCAGGACCACGGGGACGACCCCGTCCCGTACCGCCGTGAGCAGGGCCGCCGTGTCGTCCTGCTCGGGTCGCAGCGAGGTGACGGCGTAGATCTCCAGGCCCGAGGCCCGCCCGTCGTCGCCGAAGGTGACGGGGGTGCCGACGACGAGGTACGGGGTGTCGTGGCGGGTGACGCGCTGGAAGCTCATGGCCGAGCGGGTGCGGACGGCCTCGCGCAGTTCCGGGGTGATCCTGCTCGGGTCGGCGAGCCCGTCGGAGGTGCCCTGGAGTTCGCGGTAGCGGCTGATGACGAGCGGGGCGCCGTCGAGGCTCTGCGAGACGCGTTCGGCGAGTTCGGTGAGGCCGCGTTCGGTCGGCGGCAGGTCGACGTCGGGGGCGATGGCCGTCACGCGGTCGTGGAGGTTGTCCTGGAAGGAGTCCTGGGCGCGTTTGAGGATCGCGGTGCGCGCCTCCCGGTACGCGAGGACGGTCGCCGTGGCGGAGCCGGTCAGGGTGACGAGGACGAAGGTGACGACGAGACGGGTGCGCAGGCTGCCCAGCCACGGCCCGCGGGGGCGGCGGGACCGTCCGGAGCCGGTGCCGTGTTCGGGGGCCGGGCCCGGCGGCGAGGGGCGTCGTGGCTTCATACCGGGCCGAAGCGGTAGCCGAAGCCGCGGACCGTCTGGATGTAGCGCGGTCGCGCCGGCTCGTCCTCGATCTTGGCGCGCAGGCGCCCCACCGCCGCGTCGACCAGGCGCGAGTCCCCGAGGTAGTCGTGGTCCCAGACGCGTGCGAGGAGCTGCTCCCGGCTGAGGACCCGGCCGGGTGAGGCGGAGAGTTCCAGGAGCAGGCGCAGCTCGGTGGGCGGCAGGGCGACGGGGGTGCCGTGCCGGGTGACGGTGAGGCCGGCGCGGTCGAGGACGAGTCCGGTGTACTCGGAGCGTTCGGGGTGCGCGGGCTGCGGCTCGGCCCGGCGCAGGGCGGCCTTGATTCGGGCTTCCAGGACGGGCGCGGTGACGGGCTTGACGACGTAGTCGTCGGCGCCGGCCTCCAGGCCGCGCACGATGTCGGCGTCGTCGCCGCGGGCGGTGAGCATGATGACGGGCAGGGTGGAGCGGGCGCGGAGGCGGCGGCAGACCTCGAAGCCGTCGATGCCGGGCAGCATCAGGTCGAGGACGACGAGCTCGACGGCCGTCCCGGCCGGGCTGTCGAGGAGGGCGAGTGCTTCCTCACCGGTCGCCGCGGTGTCGACGTCGTAGCCGTGTCGGCGCAGGACGAGTTCCATGCCGTCGCGCACGGCGGCGTCGTCCTCGATGAGAAGCACATGGGGCATGCGTCCGATTATGGGTGAGGATTTCGCCGGGTACCCCCAGCTCAGGGCCCGGATCCGCGGGCCGGCCGGCATTGTTACCTCCTCATCATGTGGTGTTACGTGTTCATGCAGCGGGGCGGGAGAGACCGTCACGTGCGCGCCTGAGAGTCGTCCGCATGACATCGAACGCCTCGAACGCCCCGACCACCTCGCGTGCCTCCGCCGGCGGCTCCGCCGCCCGTACGCGCACCCGTCCCCGTCCCCGTGCCGTCCTCGCCGCGCTCCTCGCGCTCCCGGTCCTCGCCTTCGCCGTCGCCTGTGGCTCCGAGGGCGGGGTCAAGGAGGCCGGCGTCGCCACCGTCCCGGACGAGTCGACGGCGGCCTCCGCCACCCCGAGCGGCACGGGCGGTGCCGGCGGTGCCGGATCGTCGGCGGCCGGCGGCAAGGGCGCCTTCTACGACGCGCAGATGAACTACGTGCGGTGCATGCGCGGCAAGGGCGGTGTGAAGGAGTTCCCCGACCCCAAGCTGAGCGGCTACCTGGACTGGACGAAGATCGACGAGCTGAGCCCCACGTACCCGGAGGTGTCCAAGGGCGGCAAGAACGGCGTCTGCGTGACCGAGATGACCGCGGCGTCGCAGCAGGAGCCCGAGCGGGACGCGCAGACGGAGTACGAGTCGATGCTGGCGCACGCCCAGTGCATGCGCGAGAAGGGCGTGTCGCGGTTCCAGAACCCGACGATGTCCGGTGGCAACGTGATCCCCGGCGGCGATCCGAACCCGGCGAGCCCGTCGTTCGACCATCGCTCCCCCGCTTACAAGCAGGCCGTCGCGGCCTGCAAGGACAAGCTCCTCGACGGCCTGGACGGCATGCAGTGACGCGCCGCAGGACCCTTCTTCTCGGTGGCGCGCTGGCCGTGGCCCTCGCGGGCGGTGCCGGGACCGTCGTGCTCGGCGCCGGGCCGGAGGCCGAGCCTGCGGGCGGTGGGCAGGGGCTGCCGCCCGCCACCGCCACCGTCGTACGGACCGACCTGGTGAGCAGCAAGACCGTCGACGGCCGGCTCGACTTCGCGGGCCGGCGGCCGGTGAAGGCGGCGGTCCCGGGCACGGTCACGGTGGCCGCCGAGGAGGGCGCGACCGTACGGCAGGGGCAGGCGCTGTACGAGCTCGACGACAAGCCGGTCACCCTGCTGTACGGGCCGGTGCCCATGTTCCGCGAGATGCGGACCGGCGACCGGGGTACCGATGTCCTCCAGCTCGAACGCAATCTGCGCGACCTCGGGTTCGGCGCCGGGATGTACGTGGACCCGCGGTTCGACGCGGCGACGGAGGCCGCCGTCAAGCGGTGGCAGAAGTCGCTCAACCGGGAGCCGACCGGGCGGGTCGGCAAGGGGGACGTGGTCTTCCAGCCGGGCCGCCTCAGGGTCGTCTCGGCGGACGCGGTCCTGGCCGACCAGGTCGGGCCCGACAAGCCGGTGCTCACCGTCGCCTCGCCCCGTCCCGTCGTACGCGCCGATCTCGACCAGGCGGATGCGCCGCTGACCGCGCCGGGCACCCGCGTCGAGGTGACGCTGCCCAGTGGGGCGACGGTACGGGGGAAGGTGACCGGGACGGTACGGCCCGGCGGCGACGGGGCCGGCGGTGGGGACGGGGCCGGGGGCGGGGGTGCCCGGGAGGGGATCACCGTCGAGGTGACCCTCGACGACGGGACGCCGGCGGGCGAGGACGCCCGGGCCACGGCGAGCGTGAAGTTCGTGAGCGAGAGCAGGAAGGGGGTGCTCGTGGTGCCCGTCGAGGCGGTGGTGGCGCTGCGCGGCGAGAACGGCGGCTACGGACTCGAAGTCGTCGAGGGCGGCACGAGCCGGATGGTGCGGGTGGAGACCGGCATGACCGCCGACGGGAAGATCGAGGTCAGCGGCGCCCAGCTGCGCGAGGGGATGCGGGTGGGGGTGGCGGCTCCGTGACCGCCCGCCGTCGTCGATCCGTCGCCCCGGACGGCGCCGACGCGCCCGTCCCCCGTGGTGCGGCGGGCTCCGCCGCCCCCGTGCCTCCGGTCGTCGAGCTCCGTGGCGCCTCGAAGACCCACCCGGGACCGGTGCACGCGCTGCGCGCGGTGGACCTGACCGTCGAGGCCGGCGAGCTCCTCGCCATCGTCGGCCCGTCGGGGTCCGGCAAATCGACCATGCTCAACATCATGGGCACCCTGGACCGGCCCACGACCGGCACCGTCCACGTCGCCGGTCGGGACGTCGGGGCGCTGTCGGACGCGCAGCTGTCCGCCCTGCGAGCCCGGCACATCGGCTTCGTGTTCCAGCACTTCCATCTGTCCGCCGGGCGCGACGCCGTCGACAACGTCGGCGACGGGCTCCTCTACGCGGGCGTCGGCCCACGGGAGCGCCGCGCGCGGGCCCGTGCCGCGCTGGAACGGGTCGGGCTCGGGCACCGCCTCGGCCACCGGCCCACCGAGCTGTCCGGCGGCGAGAAGCAGCGCGTCGCCATCGCCCGGGCGCTCGTGGGCGCGCCGGACCTGCTGCTCGCCGACGAACCGACCGGCGCGCTCGACACCGCGTCCGGACGGATCGTGATGGAGCTCCTGCACGAACTGAACGCCGCCGGCACGGCGGTGTGCGTCATCACCCACGACCACGACATCGCCGACTCCCTGCCCCGCCGGGTGCGCTTCCGCGACGGCGCGGTCGTGGACGACTCCGGGAGGGACGAATCCCGGGAAGCCTCTCCTGGACATCAGAAGGAGGTAAGGGCATGAGCTCCGCGCCCCTTCGGCCCGCGCGGCTCGCTCCCCGTGACGTGCTGCGTACCGGCGCGATCGGCCTGCGCACCCGCCGTACCCGGGTGGTGCTGTCCTCGCTCGGCATCGCCATCGGCATCGCGACCATGATCGCCGTGGTGGGTCTCTCGACCTCCAGCCGCGCCGATCTGATGAGCCGTCTCGACCGGCTCGGCACCAATCTGCTGACCGCCGAGGCCGGCCGGGATCCGTACGGTCAGGAGGTCACCCTGCCGAAGAACGCGGTGGCGATGGTGCGTCGCATCGGCCCGGTCCAGCACGCGACGGCCACCGCCGACGTGGACGCGCGGATCCGGCGCAGCGACGTCGTGCCCGAGGAACGGACGGCGGGCGTCACCGCGCAGGCCGCCCGGCCGGATCTGCTGACGGCGCTGGGGGCCGAGATCAGTCGTGGGGTGTGGCTGAACCGTGCGAACGAGCGGCTTCCGGTGACCGTGCTCGGGGCGGTCGCGGCGCGGCGGCTCGGCGTCACCGAACCCGGCGAGAAGATCATGATGAACGACGTGTACGTCGTGGTGGTCGGCATCCTCGAACCGATCGAACTGGTCCCCAACCTGGACCGGGTGGCGCTCGTGGGATTCCCGGCGGCCGAGCGCTACTTCGGCTTCGACGGGCACCCGTCCACCGTCTTCGAGCGCTCTTCCGACGCCTCCGTCGAGGACGTGCGCGCGGTGCTGGCCCGCACGGTGAGCCCCGGCGACCCGACCGGGGTCAAGGTCTCGCGCCCGTCCGACGCGCTCGCCGCGAAGGCCGCCACCGACAAGGGCCTCACCGCGTTGATGCTGGGCCTCGGGGCGGTGGCGCTGCTCGTGGGCGGCGTCGGTGTCGCGAACACCATGGTGGTGTCCGTGCTGGAGCGGCGGCAGGAGATCGGGCTGCGACGGGCCCTCGGGGCCACCCGGGGGGCGATCCGGCTGCAGTTCCTCACGGAGTCGCTGCTGCTGTCCGCGCTCGGCGGGGTGGCGGGGGCGGTCCTGGGTGCGGCGGCCACGCACGGTTTCGCCCTGGTGCAGGGCTGGACTCCGGTGGTGCCGCTCTGGTCGCTCGGCGGCGGTCTCGCGGCCACCCTGGTGATCGGGGCGCTGGCGGGTCTCTATCCCGCCGTCCGGGCGTCCCGTCTGGACCCGACGACGGCGCTCAACGCGACCTGAGCCGGTCGGTCGCCCTGCTCCATGCCCGGGCGCAGGCGCCCCAGGAGGGTGTAGAGCAGGGCGCTCTCGGCGGTGGTGAGGGTGTCGAGGGCGCCGTGGGTGGCCTGCATCTCCTCGCGGACGCGGCGGATGATCTCCCGGCCGCTGTCCGTGGCCACCACGTTCTTGACGCGGCGGTCGGTGAGGTCGGGCTCGCGGCGCACGAGCTCGCGGGCTTCGAGGCGGTCCACGATCCCGGTGACGTTGGACGCGTCGCACACCAACAGGGTGGCGAGGGCGCGCATCGGCAGCGGGGCGTCGAGCTGGGCGAGGACCTTGGCCTGGGTGGAGGTGAGGCCGTGATGGGCCGCGGCCGCGGCGAAGTCCCGCCACTGGGCCGTACCGATGGCGGCGAGGAGCTCCAGGAGCTGGAGCTTGCTGGGGGTCTCGGGGGCCGTCGCGCTCATGGTTCGAGCGTACTCAAGATCTTTCACATTATCAATTGTTTACTTGACTGCCTTAAATATCGAGGTCTACCGTCATCGATGAACTACTTGATGACATCAAACATCGACGTCCTGAAGCGATGAGGGACGGAGCGATGAGGCATGGAGAAGGCCCCCACATGAGCACCACCACCCCGCCGTCCACGGCCGACGCCAGACGCGAGACCGTCATCGTCTTCGCGCTGAGCCTGGCCGCCATGGTCGTGTCGATGATGCAGACCCTGCCGGTCCCGATCCTCGGCCTGATCCGTGCCGACCTCGGCGTCTCCACGGCCGAGGTGAGCTGGGTGACCACCGCCACGCTGCTCTCCGCCGCCGTGTTCACGCCGCTGCTCGGCCGCTTCGGCGACCAGCACGGCAAGAAGCCCACCCTCGTGGCGGTGCTCGGCGTCATGGTCGTCGGCTCCGTCGTCGCCGCCCTGGCGACCTCGCTGCCCCTGCTGATCCTGGGCCGTGTGCTCCAGGGCGCGGCGACGGCGATCTTCCCGCTCGCGCTGTCCGTCCTGCGCGAGGAGGTCAGGCCGCAGAAGCTGCCCGGCGCCATGTCCCTGGTCAGCGGCACCCTCGCCTTCGGCAGCGGTCTCGCGCTCGTCGCCACCGGCCTGCTGACCTCCGGCCCGGACGCCGACTACCGCAGCGCCTTCTGGATGGCGACCGGCTTCGCCGCGCTCGCCCTGCTCGGGGTCCTCTTCCTGGTCCCCGCGACCCGCCACAAGACGGGCGGCCGCACCGACTTCCTCGGCGCGCTGGCCCTCGGCATCACCCTGCTGCTCCTGCTGCTGCCCATCTCGCAGGGGCACGAGTGGGGCTGGACCTCCGGCCGTACGCTGGGCAGCTTCGTGGGCGCTGCCGTCATGACCGGCGTCTGGGTGCTGATCGAGCTGAAGGTCCGCGAGCCCCTCGTCGACATGCGCATGTTCGTGCACCGGCCGGTGCTCATGGCCAACCTGGCCGGCATCCTCGTCGGCTTCGGCATGTTCGCGAACTTCCTGGGCGTCTCGTACCTCGTCCAGATGCCCGAGGCCCTCACCGGGTACGGGTTCGACGCGTCGATCCTGCGCGCCTCCGTGCAGTTCCTGCTGCCCGGCGCGATCGTCTCGCTGCTCGCCTCCCCCGTCGGCGGCCAGCTGGTCCGCCACCGCGGTCCGCGCACGGCACTGATCCTGGCCGCCGCGCTCGGCGCCGTGGGCTTCGGCTGGCTCGCCCTGGACCACGGCCACACCCTCTCGGTGATCGGCGCCGGCGTGATCGTCGGCGCGGCCGTCAGCTTCGGTTACGCGGCCATGCCGGCCGTCATCATGGCGAGCGTCCCGCACCACCAGAGCGGCATAGCCAACGGCATCAACTCCATCTCGCGCTCCACCGGCAGCGCGATCGGCAGCGCCGTCGTCACCACGATCCTGGCGTCGAAGACCGT
This sequence comes from Streptomyces sp. NPDC023157, assembly GCF_055560575.1. Classification (NCBI taxonomy): domain Bacteria; kingdom Bacillati; phylum Actinomycetota; class Actinomycetes; order Kitasatosporales; family Streptomycetaceae; genus Streptomyces; species Streptomyces sp. NPDC023157. Next base: position 42,142 of record NZ_JBVHIL010000008.1, on the reverse strand, counting down.
GGAGCACCTGCCGGCGGGCGTCCCGCCGCTGCCCGCGGAGTCCGGCTTCACCCTCACCTTCTGGATCGGGGCGACGGCCTTCGCCCTCGTCGCCGTCATCGCGCGGTTCGGTCTGCGCGCCGCCCAAGGCCCCCGCGCCACGGCGACGCCCGCGCCCGCCGCCGATCAGACGGCGGAACCGGCGGCCGTCTGATCCGGCCGGCCGGGCCCGCCCGTCGTATCCTCGGCGCGGCGGGCCCGGGTGGTCCCGGCGGAGGACGGAAGAGGTCGGACAGGTGGCGGACAGCAGCAGGACCGGGGCGACGGCCAAGGAGGCCGGATCGGGCCCGCTCGGAGCGCGGGCGCGCGAGGCCGTCCTGCAGCGGATCGTCGACCGGCGGTACGAGCAGGGTGCCCGGCTCGTCGAGCGGGAGGTCGCCGAGGAGCTCGGCATGTCGCGCGTACCGGTCCGCGAGGCGCTCCGCGCGCTCGTCGCCGAGGGCCTGCTCGAACTGCTCCCGCACAGCGGGGTGCGCGTACGACGCCTGGAGCGCACCGACGTGGAGCACCTGTACGAGGTGTGGGAGCCCCTGGCGGTCCAGGCCTCGCGGCTCGCGGCCCGGATCGCGGCGGCGGGCGACGCCGAGGGGCTGACCGCGCTGGAGGCGACACTCCACCAGGCCGAGTCGGCGGCGGCCGAAGCTGAAGGGGCGCGGGAGGTCGCCGCGCACACGGCGTTCCACGAGGGTGTCGTCGCCATGGCCGGCAATCCGCTGCTCGCGCGCATGATGGAGCAGCTGAGCTGGCAGCTGCGCCTGCTCTTCGGACTCCGCGAGGAGCCCGCCCACATGCGGGCCCAGCACGCCGAGATGTTCCGGCACATCGCGGCCGGGGACGCGGAGGCCGCGGGGGCCAGCACGCTGCTGCACGTACGGGACAGCAGGGCGGTCGCCCTGCGCTCCCTCTTCGGCGACGCCTGAGAGACTTTGTATACCAAGAGTGGGGCCCAGCTCTAGCCCTCCCTACTCACACCCTCACCATCGGCTCTCATCTGGGATTCTCCGCCTCCGACCTTCCTCTCTTGTTCGGCACGCACTGCTTGGTATACAAAAACGGGGAGCCGTTGACCCCTCCCCAAGGAGTCCCCATGCAGCCGTCGTCCCCCTCCCCCGCGCTCTCCCGTCGCACGATGCTGGCCGGCGCCGCCGCCCTGGCCGGTACGACGGCCACCGTGGGCGCCGCCGCCCCCGCGACGGCCGCACCCGCCGAAGCCGCGACCGCCACTGGCGCCGGTGCCGCACGGCAGCGCGACAAGACGGTGGTCTTCCGCGATGTGCGCGTCTTCGGCGCGGCGAAGGCGACGGACCTCGTGGTCGTCGACGGGCTCGTCTCGGACGGCCCCGCGCCGCGTGGCGCGAAGGTCATCGACGGCGGGGGCCGGATCGCGCTGCCGGCTCTGGTGGACGCGCACATCCACCCCGACAAGACGACCTGGGGCGGCTCCTGGGTGTCCCGGCGCCCGGCGAGCGGCATCGCCGACTACGTCGCGCAGGACGTGGAGCTGTTCCGCAGCCAGCGCCGGCCGGTCGCCGAGCGGGCGTACGGGCTGATGTCCCACGCCGTCGCCCGCGGCACCCGGGCGATGCGCGCCCACGCCGACGTGGCCCCGGCGTACGGCCTGGCCGGCGTGCGGGGCGTCGCCGACGCGCGGGCGCGGCTGCGGCACGCGCTCGACGTCCAGATCGTCGCGTTCCCCCAGCACGGTGTCATCCGGACCCCGGGGACGGCGAAGCTGCTGGAGGACGCGGCCCGCCAGGGACTCGTGGACATGATCGGCGGCATCGACCCGATCGGCTTCGACCAGGCCCTCGACGAGCAGCTCGACCTGGTCTTCGGCATCGCGGACCGCCACGGCGTCGGCGTGGACATCCACCTGCACGACCGTGGCGAGAAGGGGCTCAAGGCGATGCGCGGCATCATCGACCGCACCCGCGCCCTGTCGCTCGCCGGCAAGGTCACCGTCAGCCACGTCTTCTGTCTGCCCGCCCTTTCCGACCGCGATCTGGGTGCGATCGCCGCCGATCTGGGCGCCCAGGACATCGCCCTCACGACCGTCGCGCCCTCCGACTCGCTGGTCCTGCCGATCGCCCGGCTCCGCGAGCACGGTGTACGGGTGGGCCTCGGCTCCGACGGCGTGCGGGACTCCTGGAGCCCGTTCGGCAACGCGGACATGATGCACCGCGCCCACCTTCTCGGCTGGGTCACGGACGTCCGCCTCGACGACGAGCTGAGCGACTGCTACGGCGTCGCCGCGAACGGCGGCGCGGACGTCATGGGCCTGCCGCACGCCGACCTCAGGCCCGGGGCGCCCGCCGACTTCGTCCTCGTACGCGGCGAGTGCCTGCCCCAGGTCGTGGTGGACATGCCGCGCCGGGACCTGGTCGTGCACGGCGGCGTCGTGGTGGCCCGCGACGGGGAGTTCCTCGCCTGAGCCGCGGGCCGCTCGGGCGCCTCAGCCACGGGCCTCGCGGGCGCCTCAGCCACGGGCCTCGCGGGCGTCTGAGGAACGGCGGCCGGGGCGCGGGCTCCTAGCCGGCCAGTGACGGGTACCGGACGCCGGTGAGTTCCTCGGACGCGGTCCAGAGGCGTTCGCCGGAGGTGTCGTCGAGTGTCCACCCGGCCCGCCAGGACCGGGTGGGCGCGCCGCGCCAGCCCAGCTTGGGGCCGATGAAGGCGTCGGGGCGCACGCCGGGTGCGGTGGCGGCGTACAGGGTGGGCAGGGCTCCGCCGGCGGCGGGCTGCGCGATGATCCGGTTGCCCAGCTCCATCAGGCGCGCGGCGGTCCTGCGGCCCTCCTGGCGGGGGCCGGCCGTCTGCAGGTTGGTGGCGGCGTAGCCGGGGTGGGCGGCGGCCGCGACGATCCCGGAGCCGGCGGCGGCCAGGCGGCGGGAGAGTTCGTGGACGAAGAGGAGGTTGGCCGTCTTGGAGCGCCCGTAGGCGATCCACCGCCGGTAGCGGCGTTCGGCGTTGAGGTCGGTGTGGTCCAGGTCGGCCAGCGCGTGGAAGCCGCTGGAGAGACTGACGATCCGGGCGCCCGGGGTGCGCAGCAGCAGCGGCATGAGCAGGCCGGTGAGCGCGAAGTGGCCGAGGTGGTTCACGCCGAACTGGGTCTCGAAGCCGTCGGCGGTGCGGCCGTGCGGCAGGGCCATCACGCCCGCGTTGTTGACGAGCAGGTCGAGCCGTTGGTCGCGCTCGGCGTGGGCGGCGGCGAAGGTGCGTACGGAGGCGAGGTCGCCGAGGTCGAGCGGCGCGAACTCGGCCGACGCCCGCGGGACTTCGTCGCGCAGCCGGGACAGGGCCGCCTCGCCGCGGGTGCGGCTGCGGCAGGCGAGGAGGACGTGTGCACCGGCGCGGGCCAGCTCGCGGGCGGTGACGTATCCGATGCCGCTGTTGGCTCCGGTGACCACCGCTGTCCGCCCTCCCTGGGAGGGGATGTTCCGCGCGTTCCAGCCCGTCATCTCCGGGCGCTCCTTCCGGCCGTGGTGTCCCCATGCTGCCGCTACCGGGGGTAACGCCATCATAGGGACACCTTCGGCGGACGCCTCGGCCGGGCGGCCGCGCGGTCCCGTCAGTAGGCGCTGTTGACGTTGTCGATGGAGCCGTAGCGGGCGGCCGCGTAGTTGCAGGCGGCGGTGATGTTGGCGACCGGGTCGTAGAGGTCGAAGGCCGTGCCGGCGACGTGGTAGGCCTGGAAGGTGGGTTCGATCACCTGGAGCAGGCCCTTGGACGGGGTGCCGGCGAGGGCGTTGGAGTCCCAGTTGTTGATGGCCAGCGGGTTGCCCGAGGACTCGCGCATGACGTTGCGGTAGATGCCGTCGTAGCTGCCCGGGATGCCGTTCTTGGCCATGATGGAGAGCGACTCGCGGATCCAGCCGTCCAGGTCGTTCGTGTACGAGACGGCCGAGGTCGCCGACGAGACGGCGGGCGCCTGGGCCGCGGCCCGTGCCACGGCGGGCGACACGGCGAACGCCTGGCGCGCGACCGCCGGACGCGCGGCGGCGGTGCCGCTCGCGGCACCCGAACGCGCCACCGCCGGACGCTCCGCGCTCTCGGCGGCCTGGGTGCTCTGGGCGTTCCGCGTGTCGATGGCGAGTCGCAGGCCAGGGCGGATGAGGCCCGGGTCCGCGCCGACGGCGGCGCGGTTGTCGCGGTAGATCGTCTTCCAGCCGCCGCTCACGTGGTGCTTCCGGGCGATTTTCGAGAGCGAGTCGCCGGCGACCACGGAATAGCGCACGAGACCGTTCGCCTTCACCGTCCGAGCCGCCGCCTTTTCGATTGCGACGGACGTGACGGACCCGACGGACGTGACGGACCCGACGGACGCGACGGACTGGACCGTCTGCGGCGCCCGCGGGGTCTCGGCCGCCGCGCCGGTGGCCCCGGCGAGCGGCAGGGCGAGTGCGGCGCTGCCGGCGAGGCCGGCTACGGCCAGTCCGCGGGCGAGCGGGGTGTTCTTGGGGCGGCGGTGCTTCCCGTGTCCACGCATGGCGATTTCCTCTCCTTCGCCTGCGAGGTGAGCTGTCGGGTTCGGGCAGGAGCTGCCCGGCCGCGCGGCGCGCGGCTTCACCCCGAGCCGCCCCGGAGACCGGGACGGCGGCGAACCTGGGTCCCCCGCTCCTGCCGTACGAGTGGGTGAGTGCGGTACCCGGGCGGCGGCAGGATTCGGCGTTCCGTCCGGATGACGGGTGACCGTAGGCGAAGGCGAACAGCGAGAACAAGGGCCTGATTCGCAAAAGCAAGCAGATCTTTTATGGGTCGGAAAAGGATCAATCGGCGTGCCGTGATCCTTTTCTCCAACTGGTTCCCGGGGGTTCGCGCATGACGCCGCGACAGCATTCCGGCGGAATGTCCGACCGTGACTCAGATCACCGGCCCGCACTTAATCGGACATGTCCGGATCCGATTGATTTGAGAGCTTAGGGAATCCGGCTTTCGGTGCCCCTGCGGAACCAGCCGCTGAACCCCTCGGACGGGTGGCGTCGCCGCTCCGCCCGCTCCAGCGCCCGCTCGGCCTCCGCCCGCCAGGTCTCCGCGCCCGCGCGGGGCGGCGGCAGGAACGGTCCCCGCTCCGGCGCGTCCGCGGCGGCGCCGAAGAAGTCGCCACCCTTGCGCCGGACGTCGTCGGTGCCCCACGCCCGGCCGGGACCGTGCCGCGGCACCTTCTGGAGGTGCGGGATGTGCTTGGCGCAGTGGATGTACGCCTCCTCCACGGTGATCTCCACCCAGCTCAGGGCGCGCCGCCCCGGCACCGGGTCGACCGTGAGTCCGGGGTGGTCGGCCCGCATCACGTCGTCGGCCACGACCCGGGCCGTGCCGTTCACGTGGAGTCCGACGCGGTCCCGGAGGAAGTCGACCATCAGGAGGCCGACGTGCGGGTTCTCCTCGATGTTGCCGAGGCTGGCCTGGACGCCGTTCCCCCGGTACTCGGGGTAGGCGAGCCGCAGCTCGTCCAGGACGTGGAGGAAGCCGGCCGGTCCCGCCCGGAAGGTGTTGTCGCAGGCGCCGTGCCGGTCGGCGGTGGCCAGGAAGAACATCTCCTGGCGGGCCACGAACTCCCGCATCCGGGGGTTGAGCCGGTCGAGGACCTGCTCGGCGTAGAACCGGTCGGCGCGCTCGGTGGTGCCCGTACGCCGCTGGACCAGGTGCTCGCCGTCGCTGCCCGGGCGGATGGTGCGCGGCGGCGTCGCCGAGCGCGGACCGGTGTGCTCGAAGGTGCTCAATTCCTCGTCCCGACCAGTTCTTCGATGGAGTCGTGCCGTATGCGGTGGGTGGGGATGCCGATGCCCACGAGGGTGTCGACACCGCGACGGATCATGCCGGGCGGGCCGGAGAGGTACGCCTCGTACGTGTGCCACGGACCGAACTCGCGGACGGCTCCGGGAAGGCCGCCGGACAGGGCTCCGCCGGCCCCGTCGTCCACGACGGGGCGCACGGAGAGCCAGGGGTGCGACTGCTGGAGCCGCAGCATGGTCTCGATGTCGTACAGGTCCTCATTGCTGCGGGCGCCGTAGAACACGTCGACGGAGCGGCGCCGGCCGTGCTGGGCCACGTCCTCGACCAGCGCCTTGATCGGGGCGATGCCCGTACCGCCGCCGAGGCACAGCAGCCCGTTGTCGGTGTGGTGGTCGACGGTCATCGAGCCGGTGGGGCCGCCGAGCCGCAGGACGTCCCCGGGCCGGGCCCGGTGCACGAGCGCGTTCGAGACCCAGCCCGCGGGCACGGCCTTCACATGGAAGGAGAGCAGCCCGTCGGAGCGGGGCGCGGAGGCGAAGGAGTAGTGCCGCCAGACCCGCGGCCACCAGGGCGTCTCCAGGGCGGTGTACTGCCCGGCACGGAAGGGGTACGGCTGGTCGGGGCGGACCGTGACGACGGCGACGTCGGGCGTGCGCGGCTCGTGGGCCACGACCTCCGCCTGCCACCAGGCGGGGGCGCGGAGCTCGTCCTGGGCCGCCGCGTCGATCATGATCTGGGAGAGGGTGGTGTACGCGCCCACCCAGGCAGCCTCGGTCCGCGGGCCCCAGCTGTGCGGGGCGTGCTGGGCGAGGGCGCCGATCAGGCACTCGCCGACGGCCGGGTAGTGCTCGGGCCGCGTGCCGTACTTACGGTGGCCGCGGCCGAGCCCGGTCAGGTACGCGGTGAGGGTGGCGGTGTCCTCGGCGTGCGTGGCGGCCGTGAGCAGCGCCCTGAAAAGGCGGTCGCGCTGGGTGTCCATGGCCGCCGGGAAGAGGGCCCGCAGCTCGGGGTGGCGGAGGAAGAGCAGGGCGTAGAAGTACGAGGTGACCTTGTCCGCGATCGGTTCGATCTCGGCCATCGTGCGGCGCAGGAGCGCGGCGTCGGACGCGTCGTCCGGCGCGGGCGTCGCGGTGGGCCGCCCGCCCGGGCTTGGCCCGAACCAGCCCCCTTGCCGCCCGTCAGCACCAGCTTCCATCGTTCTGCCTCGCCTCGAACGTCGTTGGTCGGTCTTCGCCCACGGAGCCCCGTGTGCCCCTTTTCCCCTCTCCACCACGGAATTTCCCGAGACGAATCGACGCATGAACGGGCCCGACCATACCTGTCGTCCGCTCTCCGTCCAGCGACGCGCCTCTACCTCCACAATTTCCCTGTTCTGCCAGGTCAAGGCCGTGTTACTGGCGAGTCAGGCAATTCGCGGACCGACTCCGGCAGCAATCTGTTCGGAATTTCCCGACGGAACACTCACGGACCTGTCAGCACTCCTCCACATTTCCCGACGCCCGTCTTCATGTCGTGCACGGCTTTCACGACTGGCGGTCCGCTTCCGGGGCGGGATGATGGAGGGGCTGCGGGGTGGAGGAGGGACACGGTCTGGATGAGCGCAGCGGCCTTCCCTGCCGTCCCGGACCCGGCGGACGGCGATCTCGCCATGGAGCCGGGCGGTCTCCTCGACGTGCTCGGGGTCGCCGCCGTGGTCCTGGACGAGCACGGACGGATCGTCCTGTGGAGCCCGCAGGCGGAGGTGGTCTTCGGCTACCCGACGGCCGAGGCCCTCGGCCGGCCCGCCGTCACGCTGCTGGTGGAGGAGCACCGGAGGGACCTGGTGCAGTCGCTGTTCGCCCGCGTGATGGCGGGCGCCGGGCCCTGGGCCGGGGTCTTCCCCGTACGGCACAAGGACGGCCGCACGATCCTGGTGGAGTTCCGTAACACCCGCGTCCAGGACGAGCGGGGGCGGCCGTACGCGCTCGGGCTCGCCTCCGACCGGGCCACGGTCCGGGGCGTGGAGCAGAACCTGTCGCTCTCCTCGCTCCTGGTCACCCACTCCCCGCTCGGCCTGGCCGTGCTGGATCACGACCTCCGCTTCGTCCTGGTGAACCCCGCGCTGGAACGGATCGACGGCCTCGCCGCCGAGGCCCACCAGGGGCGCACGGTCCGGGAGGCGGTGCCGTCGCCGGACGCGGAGGCCCTGGAGACGGCACTCCGCGAGGTCCTGGAGACAGGGCGGCCGGTCCTCGCCCGGAGCATGCGGGGAGTGGCCGGGCCCGACGGCACCGAGCGGGTGTGGACGGTCTCGCTCTACCGGCTGCAGACGCCCGAGCGACGGATCATGGGGGTCGCCGTCGCGGTCAGGGACGTCACCGACCAGCACCAGGCGGCCAGGACGGCCGCCCGGGCCCGCCGCCGGCTCGCGGTGATCGCGGACGCCTCCGAGCGGGTGGGCACCACGCTCGACCTGGACCTCACCGCCCACGAGCTGGCGGACCTCGTGGTGCCGGAGTTCGCCGACATCGCCGCCGTCGACGTCCTGGAGTCCATCCTGACCGGCCCGCACGCCGGGCCCGCCCGGACCTCGGGCCCGGCGGTGTTCCGGGCGCTCGCGGTGAAGGCCGCGTACACCACCCCGGCGCAGGAGGCCGCCGACCCCGTCGGCGAGCCCGCCCGGTACGGCGCCGAGCGGCTGGTCACCCAGTGCGCCCGCACCGGCCGCCCGGTCCTCGTGCGGCACGTCACCGACGGCGACCTGCCCCGGATCGCCCGCGGCGAGGCCGCCGCCGCGCTGCTGCGGCTCGCGGGCATCCACTCGTACCTCGCCGTCCCGCTGCGCGCCCGCGGCGTGGTCCTCGGGGTGCTGGACCTGAAGCGGGCCCGCAACTCCGTGCCGTTCGACGAGGACGACGTCCTGCTCGCCGGGGAGCTGGCGGCCCGCGCGGCGGTCGCCATCGACAACGCCCGCTGGTACCGGCATCAGAGCCAGGCCGCCCTGGCCCTCCAGCGGCACCTGCTGCCACACGGGCCGCCCCGGCTCAACGGGCTCGACGTCGCGTACCGCTACCAGCCCGCCTCCGAGTCGGTCGAGGTCGGCGGCGACTGGTTCGACGCGATCCCGCTGCCCGACGGCAAGACCGCGCTGGTGGTGGGCGACGTGATGGGCAGCGGCATCAACGCGGCCGCGACCATGGGGCAGTTCCGCACCGCCGCCCGCACCCTCGCCGCGCTCGGGCTCGCGCCGGCCGTGGTCCTGGAGCACCTGGACCGCACCGCCGCCGAACTCGACGACGCGATGGCCACCTGCGTGTGCGCCGTGTACGACCCGTACAGCGGGAGCTGCCGGATCGCGAACGCCGGCCACCCGCCGCCCGTCCACGTCACCGCCGGGCGGGCGCCCCGCCTGCTGGACCTGCCCGCGGGCGCGCCCCTGGGCGTCGGCGGCGTCCCCTTCGAGACCCGGGAGATCCCGTTCGTGGCGGGCGACGACCTGGTCCTGTACACCGACGGCCTCGTCGAGACCCGGGACCAGGACATCGACGTACGGCTGGCCGCCCTCACCGACCTCCTGGACCGCGCCCCGCTCCCCCTGGAGCAGACCTGCGACCTGCTGCTCGGCGCGCTGCGCGGGGCCGACGACCACGACGACGTGGCGCTGCTGATCGCCCGGGCCCGGCAGCCGCACGGAGAGGGGGCCCCGTGAACGACGCGCGCCCGCCGGACGACGGCCTGCCGCCCTTCACCGAGGACAGCGCCGCCGCCCTGCTCGACGGCCGGGGCCGGATCGACGGCTGGACGCCGGAGGCCGGGTCCCTGATCGGCCGGTCCGCCACCGACGTCGTCGGGCACTCCGCCCGCGCGCTCCTCGCCGACCCCTCGGCCTGGCCGGCGCTGGCCGCCGCGTACCGGGCGGGCGTCCGGCGCGGCGACGCGGTCCTGCGGACCAGCCGGGGCGCGGAACTGCCGGTGGTCTTCCAGGCGTTCGACCTCGCCGGGAACGGCGGTCCGGCCGGGTGCCTGGTGCTGGCCACCCCGAGGGCCCGGGCCGTCCGCAAGCACCAGGACCGGGCCTTCGTCCGGGAGCTGTTCCTCCAGGACCGGGTGGGGCTCGCCGTGTTCGACCCGGGACTGCGGCTGCTGCGGACCAACACCCACCTCCTGCCGTACACGGGCGTGCCGCCCGACCTGCGGGGGCGGCGCCTCGGCGACTTCCTGTGGCCCGGGGACGCGGACGCCATCGAGGAGAAGCTGCGCGGGGTGCTGCGCACCGGCAAGCCGCTGCTCGGGGTCGAGGAGGTCCTGCGCACGCTCGACGACCCGCGCGGCGGCGTCGTCATCTCCATCTCGGCGTTCCGGCTCCTGTCCCCCGACGGGCAGGTCCTCGGACTGACCGCGCTGTTCACCGACATGACCGAACTGCGCCGGTCGGCCGAACGCCTCGCGCTGCTGCACCGCGCCACCGCGTCCGTCGGGCGTTCCCTGTCGGTCACCGACACCGGCCGGGAACTGGCCGCCGCGCTGGTGCCCGGCCTGGGGGACCTGGCCGTCGTGGAGATCGCCGACGGCGTGGCCCACGGCGAGGAACCGGTGCCCGACCGCGAGGGCCGCCTGCTGCTGCGCCGGACCGCGGTGGCGGGACGCCTGCCGGACGCGGCCGGGGACGGCGGGAGCGGCGCGGCGAGCGGAGCGGCCGGCCACCCCGGGAGCGGAACCACGACCGGAACCACCAGCCGCCCCGGGAGCGGCACGGACGCCGGACCCGCCGGGCCCTTCGACAGCGGGCCGGAAGCCGGCCCCGCCGCAAGCCGCGCGAACCCCGGGCCGTCCCCCGGCACCGGGACACCCGCCGACCCCGTCCCCCTCCTCCCCGCCGACGTCGTCCTGGCCGCCGTCCCCGCCGGCGACAGCCCCCTCACCGGGCCGGGTGTCGACATCCAGGCGGTCGGCGGCTATCCGATGACCATGACCGTCCCGCTCCGGGCGCGCGGGATGGTGCTCGGCCGGGTGTCGCTGGGCCGGAACGCCGACCGGGGACCCTACCAGGCGCCCGACCGGGATCTGCTGCGTGAGATCGCCGCCCGGGCCGCCCTCGCGCTCGACAACGCCCGGCGGTTCACGCGGGAGCACCGGGCGGCCGTGGGGCTCCAGCGGAGCATGCTGCCGCCGACGCAGAGCGAGACGCCCGGGGCGAGCACGTCCGCCGTCTATCTCCCGGCCGGGACCGCGACCGGGGTCGGCGGGGACTGGTTCGACGTGATCCCGCTGTCGTCCGCGCGGGTCGCCCTGGTCGTGGGCGACGTGGTCGGGCACGGCCTGGCGGCGACCGCGACGATGGGCCGGCTGCGTACGGCCGTGCGCACCCTCGCGGACCTCGACCTCGAACCCGACGAGCTGCTCGCCCATCTGGACGACCTGGTCGCCCAGTTGCCGGCCGAGTCCGAGGAGCCGTCGGACCCGGCGGACCCGGCGTACCCCGCGGACGACGACGACCCGGACGCCGACGGGTGGCGGGACCGGCACGCCTCCTCGACGACCGGGGCGACCTGCGCGTACGCGATCTACGATCCGGTCTCGCGGCGCTGCTCGGTGGCGTCCGCCGGGCATCCCCCGCCGGTGGTGGCGGATCCGGCGGGCCATGTGTCGTATCTGCCGGTTGACCCGGGGCCGCCGTTGGGCGTCGGCGGACTGCCGTTCGAGGCCACGGAGGTCGACCTGGCCCCCGGCAGCGTCCTCGCGCTGTACACCGACGGCCTGATCGAGGGCCGGGACGGCGACCTGGACGCGGGCATGGCCGAACTGGCCGCCCGGCTGGCCCGGCCGGGTGCCCTGGCGCGCCCGTTGCGGGAGCTGGGCCGGGAGATCGTGGCGGGCCGGCCCGTCGTCGGGCTCGCGGACGATGTGACCCTGCTGCTGGCCCGTACCCGTACGGTCCCGCCGGAGGACGCGGTCTCCTGGCCGGTGGAGGCCGATCCGGCGGCGGTCGGGCAGGTGCGCGAGGCCGCGGCGGCGCAGTTGCGGGCGTGGGATCTCGACGAACTCGTCTTCACCACCGAGCTGGTGCTGAGCGAGCTGGTCACCAACGCGATCCGTTACGCGGGCGGCCCGGTCGAGGTACGTCTCATCCGGGCCGGCCGGCTGATCTGCGAGGTGTCCGACCCGAGCGCCACCCACCCGCGCATGCGCCGGGCGCGGCTGACCGACGAGGGCGGCCGGGGTCTGTACCTGGTGGCCCAGCTGACGACCCGTTGGGGCAGCCGCTACAGCCGTCGCGGGAAGACGATCTGGGCCGAGCAGGAGCTCCCGCGCTGACGGGTCCTCAGGAGTCGAGCACCGCCGCGACGGCCTCGATCTCCACGAGCTGGTCGTGGTAGCCGAGCACCGTCACACCCATCAGGGTGCTGGGCACGTCGTGGTCGCCGAACGCGTCGCGGACCACCTCCCACGCCACCACCAGGTCCGCCTGCCGGTGGGTGGCGACGAGCACGCGGGTGCTGATGACGTCCTGCAAGGTGGCGCCGGCGTCCGCGAGGGCGGTGCGCAGGTTCGCCACGGCCTGGGCGGCCTGTCCCGCGACGTCCCCGACGGCCACGGTGGCGCCGTCCGCGTCGAGCGGGCAGGCCCCGGCGAGGAAGATCAGCCGCGCCTCGGCCGGGGCGGTGGCCGCGTAGGCGTACTCGGCGACGTCGGACAGGGAGGCGGAGCGGATCAACTCGACGGCACTCGGCATGGAGGGCCCTTTCAGGGGGTGAGCGGGCGGATCGGGCGGCGTTACGGGACGGGGGTCACCCTGTCAGAGATCGCCCGCGCGCTCGACGGGATTTCCCGGGTCCGCCGCCACCTCCCGCAGCAGCGCGAGGTCCACGTCCAGCAGGCTGCGGACCACCCGGCGGCGCGGTCCCGGCGCGATGGCGGTGAGCGAGGGGACGGCCACGACGGCGCACCCCGCCGCTTCGGCGGAGGCGACTCCGGTCGGGGTGTCCTCGACGGCCACGCACGCGTCCGGGGTGAGGCCGAGGGTGGCGAGGGCCGACTGATACGGGTCGGGGGCGGGCTTGGTGCGCGGGGTCTCGCCCTCGGCGACGGAGGTGGTGAACCAGTGGCGTCCGAGGGTGTCGAGGACGGTGTCGACGACGGGCCGGGGCGAGGCCGAGACGAGCGCGGTGGGCACGCCGGCGGTGCGGAGCGCGGCCAGCAGTTCCAGGGCGCCCGGCAGCGGGACGACCTGTCCTCGGACGAGTTCCGCGAAGCGTTCCCCGAGGGCGGCGGAGAGCCGGGGCGGGTCGGTGGGCGCGCCGGTGAGCCCGGCGAGGTGCAGGGCGGTGTCGTCGATCGCTCGCCCGCGGACGAAGGCGATGTCGGCGTCCCCGAGGGTGAGGCCGAGCCGTCGGGCCTCCTCCTCGACGGCCTGCTGCCAGAGGCGTTCGGTGTCGACGAGGGTGCCGTCCATGTCGAAGAGGACCGCTCTCACGCGTCCTCCCGGGTGAAGCGGAGGGTGCGGATCTCGAACGGGCGCAGGGTCAGGGGGAGCCCGCGGTCGCCCGTCGCGGCCGGCCCCTCGGGGGCTTCGGCGTCGAGGGGGCGTTCCAGGAGGTCGGTGGTGGTGACGCCGGTCCAGGGGAAGCCGGTGGTGAGGACGGTGCGGGCGCGGGCCCCGTGGGCTTCGTAGAGGCGGACGACGACGTCGCCGGAGCGGTCGTCGGCCAGCTTGACGGCCTCGACGACGACGCCCGCGTGGTCCGTGCCGACGAGCGGCGCCACGGGTGCGGAGCCGGGGACGGCCCGCTCGGGCAGGTTGGCGGCGTAGCCCTCGCGGACGGCGTCGGCGATGTCCGCTCCGACGACGAGGGCGTAGCGCAGCCGGTGCCGGCCCTGGTCGGCGTCCGGGTCGGGGAAGCGGGGGGCGCGCAGGAGGGTGAGGCGGACGGTCGTGGTGGTGCCGCCGTCGTCCTCGCGCACGTCCCGGGTGACGTCGTGTCCGTAGGTGGAGTCGTTGACCAGGGCCGCGCCCCAGTCCTGTTCGCCGACGTGGAGGAAGCGGTGGGCGCAGATCTCGAACTTGGCGGCGTCCCAGCTGGTGTTGGTGTGGGTGGGGCGCTTGACGTGGCCGAAGGGGATCTCGGCGGTCGAGTGGTCGGCGCGGACGTCGAGGGGGAAGGCGGCCTTCAGGAGCTTCTCGCGCTCGTGCCAGTCGATCTCGGTGTCGATGTCGAGGCGACGGGCGCCCTCGCGCAGGGAGAGGAGCTGGCGGACGCGGGAGTCGCCGAAGGTGCGCAGGACCAGGACGCCTTCGTCGACGGCGGTCACGGAGTCGGCTTCGGTGAGGTCGCGGACGGTGTTGCGGTAGAAGGCGTCGATGTCCCAGGCGTCGTACTCGTTGGGGAAGTCCTGGTGGAGCTGGAGCAGGTTGGCGGCCGTGCCGGGGGCCAGGGCCTCGCGGCCGGCGTCGAGGTCGACGGCCGAGACGACGAGACCGCGGGCGTCGATCTCGAAGCGCACCAGGCCGTTGTCGAGCAGGTGCCCGGTGCCGTGGGGCACGGGCGGGACGGCCGGGTGGGGGTCTTCGGCGCGCGGGGTGGCGCCGAAGGCGTCGACGCCGCCCCGGGCGAAGGGGGCGCCGTTGAAGACGACGGTGCCGGGTCCGGGGCCCGCGAGGGTGCGCTGGGCCGTGTCGACGAGCCGTTCGAGCTCGCCGGTGACGGCCTCGTACGTCTCCTCGGCCTCGCGGTGCACCCAGGCGATGGAGGAGCCGGGCAGGATGTCGTGGAACTGGTGGAGGAGGACCGTCTGCCACAGCCGGTCGAGGGCGTCGTACGGGTAGGGGGTGCCGGTGCGCACGGTCGCCGTGGCCGCCCACAGTTCGGCTTCGCGCAGCAGGTGCTCGCTGCGCCGGTTGCCCTGCTTGGTGCGCAGCTGGCTGGTCAGCGTGCCCCGGTGGAACTCGAGGTAGAGCTCGCCGAGCCAGACGGGCGCGTCGGGGTACTCGGCGTGGGCGCGGGCGAAGAAGTCGGACGGCGGTTCGACGACGACCTTGGGGGCGCCTTCGAGGTCGGCGAGGCGCTGCGTCCGGGCGAGCATCTCGCGGGTGGGGCCGCCGCCGCCGTCACCGTAGCCGAAGGGCAGGAGGGAGCTGTTGGCGGCGCCCTTGTCCTGGAAGTTGCGGACGGCGTGGGCGAGTTCGCCCGGGGTGACCTCGGCGTTGTACGTGTCGGAGGGCGGGAAGTGGGTGAAGATCCGGGTGCCGTCGATGCCCTCCCACCAGAAGGTGTGGTGGGGGAACTTGTTGGTGGTGTTCCAGGAGATCTTCTGGGTGAGGAACCAGCGCACCCCGGCCAGCTTCATCAGCTGGGGCATGGCCGCGTTGTAGCCGAAGGTGTCGGGGAGCCACATCTCCTCGGTCTCGACGCCGAACTCCCGCGCGTAGAAGCGCTTGCCGTGGATCAGCTGCCGGGCGAAGGCCTCGCCACCGGTGATGTTGGTGTCGGGTTCCACCCACAGGCTGCCCACGGGCAGGAACTGCCCGGCGGCCACCTTCTCGCGCACCCGCGCGTAGATCTCCGGGCGGCGTTCCTTGAGCCAGGCCAGCTGCTGGGCCTGGGACATGGCGAAGCGGAAGTCCGGGTGGTCGTCCATGAGCTGGGTGACGTTGGAGACGGTCCTGGCGACCTTGCGGGACGCCTCGCGCAGCGGCCACAGCCAGGCGGTGTCGATGTGCGCGTGGCCGACGGCGGAGACCCGGTGGGCGCTGTCGGCGGCGCGGGCGGCGAGCGCGGGCCGCAGGGCGTCGCGGGCGGCGGGCGCGGTCCCGGCGATGTCCTGGAGGTCGACGGCGTCGAGGGCGCGCTCGACCGCGTACAGGATCTGCCAGCGGCGCTCGGAGCCCTCGGGCAGCTCGTGCATGAGCTGCCCGAGGACGTCGAGGTCCTGGGCGAGTTCCCAGACGTCCTGCTCGAAGACGGCGAGGTCGGCGCGGCGGAGCCGGTAGAGCGGGTCCTCCCCGGCGCCCCGGCTGTCGTCGCCGCCGGTGAGCCAGTCGGGCCGGGCCCCGGCGAGGGTCGGGGCGTGCTGGCCCTCGCCGGGGAAGGGGACGGTGGGGTTGGCGGCGGCCTCGACGTAGCAGGTGAAGGTCTCGCCGCCGGTGACGGGGTCGCCGACGGGGATCCAGGAGTTGCGCGGGTTGAGGGCCTTGATCACGGTGCCGTCGGGCCGGTGGACGAGGCCTTCGGTGGAGAAGCCCGCGCCGGTCACGTCGAAGCCGAGGTCGACGACGGCCTCGACCCGCCGCCCCGCCCATTCCGCGGGCACCCGCCCGCTGACCTCGAACCAGCTGGTGGTCCAGGCCGGCCCCCACCGGTGCCCGACGGCGACGGGCCGGTAGGGGGCGGCCAGGCCCTCCGCGACGGGTACGGGCTCGCCGGGGACGTCCCAGATCCGCACCTGGAGCGGGGTCGTGCGGGCGTGGGCGGCGGGGCGGATGCGCTGGTTCAGGACGCGGTCGAGGCGCTGTTCGATCAGGCGTCGGTTGCTGTGCATGGCGGCTCCGTCGGGGCGGTCGGGGCGGGGGAACGGGAGGAGCGGGCGGGCGCGGCCGTGGCTGGCGCGCCGAGGGTCACTCCTCGGTGGCGCCCAGGGCGGGGGTGTCGCTCAGCCGGACGTGGCGGCCGGTGGAGGCGTGGAGTTCGAGGACGGTGAGCTCGTTCTCGCCGTCGCGCAGGACGGGCGCCGGGACGTACAGGGCGGCCTGCGGGCCGCGGGACCAGTAGCGGCCGAGCGGGAAGCCGTTGATCCAGGCCAGGCCCTTGGTCCAGCCGTCCAGGTGCAGGTAGGTGTCGGCGGGTGCGTCGACGGTGAAGGTGCCGCGGTGGAACGCGGGCCCGACGGGCGGGGTCCCGGGGGCGAAGGGCGCGTACGCGAGGGTGTCGAGGCGGTCGAGGGGCAGGGCGCGGCTGTGCCAGGCGGCGGGCCGGTGCCCGTTGACGGTGACGCGGCCGAGCAGGCCCTTGCGGTCGTGGAGGGCCGCCCCGTAGTTGACCCGGCCCTGGTTCTCGACGAGGACGGTGAGGGTGGCGCCCGGCCGGGGCACGGTGAAGGCGAGGGCGTGTTCGTGGTTCTCGCGCTCCAGGACGCCGACCGGCTGCCCGTCGACGAAGACCTGGGCGCGGTCGTGGACCCGCTCGGCGTGCAGCAGCGCCGGTCCGGGGTCGGTCAGTTCGGTCTCGTACAGGACGAAGCCGAATGACTGGCCGAGCTCCTCCATGGTGAGCGGCCGGCCGGCCTTCTCGGGGGTGCCGAGGGCGTCGGCCTGTGCCAGCAGCGGTGCGGTGTACGGGAGTTCGACCCTGCCGTAGGCGGCTTTGGGGGCGGCCGGGGGGACGGGCTCGTCGGGCACGGGGGCGTGGCGGGCGATGACCTCGCGGAAGGCGCGGTACTTGTCGGTCGGGTCGCCGGCCTCGTCGAGGAGGGAGTCGTAGTCGTAGGAGGTGACGGTGGGGCGGTAGGTGCCCTTGTCGTTGGCGCCGTTGGTGAAGCCGAAGTTGGTGCCGCCGTGGAACATGTAGATGTTGACGGAGGCTCCGGCGGCGAGCAGCGTGTCCAGCTCGGCCGCGGCGTCGGCGGGGTCGCGGCGGGTGTGGATGCCGCCCCAGCGGTCGAACCAGCCGATCCAGAACTCGGAGCACATCAGCGGGCCCCGGGGCTGGTGGGCGCGGAGCGCGGCGAGGCCCTCGGCGGTGCGGCTGCCGAAGTTGGCGGTGGCGAGGACGCCGTCGAGGCCACCGCGGGCCAGGTCGGCGGGCTGGTCGCAGGTGAAGAGGGGGACGTCGACTCCGTGCCGGCGCAGCAGCTCGGCGAGTGCGGCCAGGTAGGCGGTGTCGTCGCCGTGGGCGCCGTACTCGTTCTCCAGCTGGACGGCGAGGATCGGTCCGCCGTTGCCGGCGAGGTACCGGTGGAGCGGGGGCAGGAGGGCGCCGAGGTAGGCGTCGACGGCGCTCAGGAAGCGCGGGTCGCGGCTGCGCAGGACGATGTCGTCCTCGGCGAGCAGCCAGGACGGCAGGCCGCCGCCCTCCCACTCCGCGCAGATGTAGGGGCCGGGCCGGAGCAGGACGTGGAGTCCTTCGGCGGCGGCCAGGTCGAGGAAGCGGGGCAGGTCGAGACCCGCGTCCCAGTGGAACTCCCCGGGGTGCGGGGCGTGCAGGTTCCACGGGACGTAGGTCTCGACCGTGTTGAGGCCGAGGAGCCGTGCCTTGTGGAGGCGGTCCGCCCACTGCTCCGGGTGGACGCGGAAGTAGTGCAGGGCGCCGGAGACGATCCGGAACGGGCGGTCGTCGAGACGGAAGCCGTCGTCGGCGATCTCCAGTCGGGGCATGGCGGTGGTACTCCTCGGGGAGCTCAGCGAAGCGTGTTCAGGTGGATCGGGTGTGCGTCGGGCTGCTGGTCAGGCGAGCGGCCGGCACAGCAGGGCGTCGGGGACGCCGCCGTGGTTCCACTTCCAGGTGAAGGCGACTCCGGCGAGGTACTCGCCGTCGGCGCACTGCCCCTTGTAGTAGCCGGGGGCCCAGTCGCTGGCGTTCGAGCCGCCGGTGGCGGGCCGGTTGTCGCCGTGGTCGAACCAGAGCACGCGCCCGTTGGTGGGCAGGGTGGCCGTGGCGGGCGCGCAGAGCAGGGCCGACATGGCGTTGCTCTTCACGCTGTAGCCGACGGCGAAGGTGCGGTCGGGGCACTGGAGCTTGTTGTAGCCGGCGGCCCAGTCGCCGCCGGTGACGTACCGCTCGTCGGTGACGGTGGTCCAGGCGCCGGTCGCCTTGGCGGGCTGTCCGGCGTCGGTGCACAGGCCGCGGCTGTCGCTGCGGCCGAGGCCGACCAGGCGCTGGGTGTCGGGGCAGTTGCCCTTGCGGTTGCCGGCGGACCAGTCGGGCTTGGCGAGCATGGTGGCGGAGACGTCGTAGTCGCCGTAGTCCAGGTTGAGCATGTTCCAGCGGGGCGTGACGTCGACGCGGCCCGAGCGGGCGGGGGCCTCGACCAGCTTGGTCCAGTCGGCGGCGCGCCAGTCACCGGGGTCGAGGACGCCGAGCCGGGTTCCGGCCGCGTTGTAGTTGACCATGGCCCAGGTGTCCTGGTTCGTGCCGGCGGCGTTGGTCCAGCCGACCAGCGGCCAGATCGCGAAGTCGGAGTCGTTGCGGACCAGGATGTCGGTGAAGCGGGCGAACCAGGCGCGTTCCGGGGCGTCGACGGCGCCCCGGCCGCCGGCGCCGAACTCGCTGATCCAGACGGGGGCGGTGAAGTGCTGGCCCTCGCGGGTCACGAACAGGGCCTCGTCGTCGACGGCCTTGACGAGCTGCTCGGGGGTGAGCTCCTCGTAGCGCGGGTCGTGGGTCTCGCCCGTGCCGGTGGCGCCGGTGTGGTTCGGGCCGGTGTAGCCGTAGAAGTGCGCCGCGTACACCAGCTTGTCGGAGTGGATCAGTGTGTTGGAGAGGGTGGCGACGGGGGTGAGCATCGGGCGCCCGTGGGGCGAGATGTCGGTCGGGATGCCCTGCCAGTTGATGCCCTCCATGACGATCAGGAGGTCCGGGTCGGCCCGGAGGATCTCGTTGCCGGCCTCCTCGAAGGCCTTGTTGAGGTCGAAGTCGTTGCCCCAGCCCCAGTTGCTGTCGTTCCAGGTGTCGCGGCGGACCTCGTTGCGCAGGTCGGCGCCGACGACGCGGGTGTTGTTCTGGTACCGCTTGGCGAGGAACACCCAGTCGTCGATCCACTGGCGGGTGGTCTGGCCGCTGTTCCAGCGCTCGTTGCCGTCCAGGCCGCAGCAGAAGCGGTAGCTGGTGGTGTGGTTGTTCAGGATGACCGCGAAGCCGTCGGCGGTGAGCGCGGCGACCACGGAGTCCATGACCTGGAGCGGCGTCTTGCCCTTGAGCTGCGGGTTGGCGGTGACCGCGGAGTCGGGGACGGGGACCGTGTCGTGCACCACGGCGTTGGCGAACGGGAGCCGGATGCTGTTCAGGCCGAGGGCGTGGAAGTCGGCCAGGATCCGGTCGATCGGGGTGCGGTCGAGGCCGAGGGGGATGTTGTGCGACATCTGGTCGGCCTGGTGGTTGGTGACGTCGTTGACGTCACCGCTGCCTTCGTAGGTGCCCTGGGCGCCGGCCCAGTTGCCGGACTTCAGCTTGAAGCGGTTGCCCGTGGCGTCGACGACCCACCGGCCGCGGGTGCTGAGCGGTCCGGTCCAGGAGGCGGCGAGCTGCGGCCCGGTGAGGACGGTGGGGGCCGCCGCGACGGCCGGTTCGGAGGAGGGGGCGGCGTCCGCCACGGGGGCGCCGATGAGCAGCGCGGAGACCGTGGCCAGGGCCGCGGTCGCGCGTCGGAGCAGTGTGCCAGGTATCACGGGGGCTCCTTGTGGAGGGGGTGTGGTGCCTGCTCTGGGGGAAGGGTGCGGGGTACGCGTACGGGGGGTGCGGTACCGGGTTGCGGGTACGGGGTGCGGGGGTGCGTCAGCCCTTGAGGCCGCTGGTGGCGATGCCTTCGACGATGTACCGCTGGGCGACCAGGAACATGACGACCAGGGGCGTGATGGTGACGACGGCGCCGGCGAAGAGGCCCGGCAGGTTGACGGTCTGGGAGGTGAGGAAGGTCGACAGGGCGATCTGCGCGGTCCATGCCGACGGGTCCTGCCCGATGACCAGGGGCCACAGGAAGGAGTTCCAGCTCTCGATGAAGGACAGGGCGCCGAGCGAGGCGAGCATCGCCCCGGAGCTCGGCAGGGCGATCCGCCCGTACAGGCCGAACCAGCCGAGGCCGTCGAGTCGTCCGGCCTCCTCGATCTCGGCCGGGAACTGGAGGTAGAAGTTGCGGAACAGCAGGACCGCGAAGGGGTTGAACAGGCCCGGCACGATGATGCCCCACAGCGTGTTCACGCCGCCCATGGAGCCGACGACGACGAAGGTCGGCACGAAGGTGACCGAGCCCGGGATCATCAGGGTGGCCACCACCAGGGCCAGCAGGACGCCGCGGCCCGGTACGGGGATCCGGGCGAAGGCGTAGCCGGCCGCGGAGGCCAGCAGGGTGGAGACGGGGGCGGTGATCGCGGCGATCAGCAGCGAGTTCCCGAGGGCCTGCGCCATCGAGACGGTGGGGTCGTCGAAGAGCGCGGTGAAGTTCTCGAAGTGAGTGGTCGAGGGCCACCACGTCCAGTCGGGTGCGGTCAGGCCCTGGGAGTCCATCAGCGAGTTGCGCAGCATCAGGTAGAACGGCGCGAGGAAGACCGCCGTCAGGACGCCGACGAGGAGTCCGCGGGTGACGAGGCGGAGGGCTCGGGAGAGTCCGGGAAGGGTCATGTGTGGCTCATCCTTCGCTCTTGCCGAACCCCGTGAACCGGCCCTGGATCAGCGTCACTCCGACGATGAGGGCGGTGAGCACGAAGGCTCCGGCGGAGCCGAGACCGTAGTTCTGGCTGCCCATGGCGGTGTTGTACAGGTGGACCAGCGGCGTCTGGACGGGGGCGGTGCCGGTGCCGGACAGGCCGCTGTTGAAGAGGTTGTAGAACTCGTCGAAGGCCTGGAAGGCGGCGATGAACAGGAGCATCAGGACGGCGACGGAGGTGTTGCGGAGCAACGGCAGGGTGATCCTGCGGAACATCTTGAAGCCGGTGGCGCCGTCGAGGACGGCGGCCTCGTGGATCTCCCTGGGGATGGCCTGGAGTCCGGCGAGGAACAGCACCATGTAGAAGCCGACCTGGAGCCATAGCCGCAGGGTGACGAGGACGATCCAGTACAGCGGGGGTGACGTCGTCTGCAGCCAGGGGACCGGGTCCGCTCCGAACCAGCCGCCGATCGTGTTGGCGATGCCGGCGGGCAGGCCGTTGAACAGGCTCATCTTCCACAGCAGCGAGGCCGCGACGTAGGAGACGGCCGTCGGGATGAGGAAGGCGGTGCGCACCAGGGCCCGGCCCCGCCGCACCCGGTGGACCAGCAGGGCGAGTCCGAGGGAGGCGGCGAAGGTGACCGGCACGATGAAGGCGGTGAAGACGAGGATCTGCACCAGGGAGTCGCGGAAGGCCCGGTCGGCCAGGAGGGTGGTGTAGTTGTCGAGTCCGACCCAGTGGCCGAGTGCGATGCTGCCGCGGGCGTCGCTGAGGCTGAGCAGGAAGCTCCAGCCGATCGCGACGTATTTGAAGATCGCCAGGCCGACCAGCATGGGCGCGGTCAGCAGGGCGAAGGCGAGCCATCCGGACCGGCCCGCGCGGGGCCGGTGGGCCGGCGGCCGGCCGTCCCGGCGCCGGCCGCCGCTCGGTCGGCCGGCGCCGGGACGGCGGATGCGGTCCGCGCCCCGCGTGCCGGGCGCGGGGCCCCCGGCACGCGCGGACGGAAGGGTGAGTTCCGGAGCCGGTTCCATCAGGCGCGCTGCTTGTCGATCTCGCCCTGGGCCTTCTTGACCGCCTCGGCGAGGAGGGCGGCGGGGTCGCCGTCGCCTGCGGCGATCTTGACGGCGGCGGCGTTGAAGGCGCTGCTGACGGCGGTGTCCCAGGTGCCCGGGTTGTGCTTGCCGTACCGGTCGGCGAGGGTGACGGTCTCCTTGGCGGTGCCGTCGGAGAGCTTCCTGGTGGTGGCCGCCACGGACCTGCGCGGCGGCACGTGGAAGCCGTAGCTCTCGGCGAAGTCCTTCTGCAGGTCGGCCTGCTGGACCCACAGCCACTGGACGAACTTCTTCGCCGCGTCGATCTTCGCGCTCTTGGCGTTGACGCAGCTGGTCCAGCCGCCGACCCGGACGACGGGCGTGCCGCCGGCCTTGAAGGCGGGCCACGGGACGACGCCGAAGTCGTCGCCGAGGGCGTCCCTGACGGCGGGCATGGCCCACAGGCCGCACCACTGCATCGGCACGACGCCCTGGTTGAAGGCGGCCGGGTCCCACCAGTCGGTGGTGAAGCCGAGCAGCAGTGACTTGTCGTCGTGCAGGCGCCGCAGCCCGGTCAGTGCCTCCAGGGCCTGGGGCGTGCCGAAGCCCACCTTGCCGTCGCGGCTGACGAGTTCGCCGCCGTTGGACCAGACGGCGTTGCTCGCGGAGTCGCCGATGCCGTCGTTGCCGACGAACAGGCCCTTGCTCTTCGAGGTGGTCAGGGCCTTCGCCGCGGCGACGAGGCCGTCGAAGGTGGTGGGCGGGGTGATGCCGGCCTTGGCCAGGACGCTCTTGCGGTAGTACAGCATGATGACGTCGTCGATCATCTTGACGCCGTACAGCTTGCCGTCGACGGTGACCGAGTCGATCGCGTTGCTGTTGAAGTCGGTCTTGGCGGTGCCGTACACGTCGTCCAGGACGGCGAGCTGGCCGCGGCGGGCCATGCCCTCGCTGAAGTCGCCGATCTCGAAGACGTCGGGGGCGGCGTCGGTGAGGAGCGTCGCGTTGAGCTTGCCGGAGTAGTCGCCGGGGACCCAGGTGACCTTCACCGCGATGTCCGGGTGGGCCTTGGTGAAGGCGGTCGCGTAGCGGAGCGCGGCCTGCTGGGTGCCGGTCTCGCCGTAGGCGTGGTACCAGACGTTGAGGGTGGTCTTCGCGCCGGAACCGGACGCGCCGGTGGGGTCGGTGCTGCAGGCGCTGGTCAGGACGGTTCCGGCGGCGACCAGCAGCGATCCGGTGAGGAACCCCCGTCGGCTAAGCTCGGCTCTGCGTGCGCTCATGTCGCATCCTTCTGTGAGGGTGGGGCGGGGCGGGTGTGCTACCTGGCCGGCGCCTTCGACAGTGCTTGCCGGCAGTGGAGGGCGTCGGCCAGGGAGTGGTACGGGGTGGCCGCGCGCGAACGGGGTGGGCCGCGCGAGCCGTGGTGGCGGTCCGGCGGTTCAGCCGGAGCCGGTCGCGGCGGTGGCCGCGTACTGCGGGAAGAGCGCCTGGATGGCGACGGCGGCGGCGCCGCGGGACCACTCCTCCCAGGGCAGCGGGCGGAGCAGCAGCGGGCACCGGGAGGCCGCGCCGAAGGCGTGGGCGGCGAAGGCGTCCTTGATGTGGCGGCCGAACAGGTCGTAGGCGGCGAGTCCTTCCCCGCTGACCACCACGCGTTCCGGGCCGACCAGGTTGACCAGGGTGGCGATGCCGACGCCGATGGCGCGGCCCGCCCGTGCGAAGGCCTCGCGGGCCGCCGGGTCGCCCTCGCGGGCCAGTTCGACGACCTCCTCGAAGGCCAGATCGGGCCGTGAGGTGGCGTCGCGGACCGCGTGGAGGATCGCCTCGGTGGACGCGAAAGCCTCGACGCAGCCGTTCGCGCCGCAGCGACAGCGCGGTCCGGTCTGGTCGACGCAGATGTGTCCGACCTCGCCGGAGACGCCGTAGGCGCCCCGGAGCAGCTCCCCGTTGACGACGAGGGCGGATCCGATGCCCGCGCCGATGGTGACCAGGGCGAAGTAGCCGGTGCCGATGCCCTCGCCGAACCAGTGCTCGGCGACGGTCAGGGCCCGTACGTCGTTCTCCACGGTGACGGCGAGGCCGGTGGCGGCAGTGAGCAGTGCGGCGAGCGGGACGTCGCTCCAGCCGAGGAGGCCGGAGTGGCGGACCAGGCCGCATTCGCGGTCGACGTCACCGGAGACGGCGACCCCGACGTGCCGGGTACGTTCGCGGAACTCCGGCTGGTTGTCAAGGAGTTCGTCGAGCAGTGCGCTGAACACCGCCGCTACGGTGTCGGGCCGGCAGTCGGCCAGGGGCAGCCTCGCCGTGACACGGATCCCGGCCCGCAGGTCGCAGACCGCGCCGAAGAGGTGGTCGGGGCTGACCTTGACGCCCACGAAGAACTCCCGGTCGGGGGAGACCGCCAGGGGGTTGACGGGCCGTCCGGCGCCGGGAGCGGTGCGCTCCGGCGGGAGTTCGTAGAGGTAGCCGTCGTCGATGAGCGGCCGGGCCGCCTTGGTGACGGCCGTCGAGGAGAGTCCGGTGCGTCGTGCCAGCTCCACCCTGCTGAGCGGTCCTTCCGCCAACAGGAGGGCGAGGACCGCGGTTTCGGCGGGTGCGCTGACCAGAGGCCGGGAGTGATGTCGAAACACGGGTGAAACCTAGAGCAAATAAATAACTTCTTCCAGTATTGATTTCACGACCGGGCTCGCCCTACGCTCGTGGCCGCCTCCGTGCCTTCCGCCAAGGGGCCTTCGCCGACGGCGCGTTCACGCCACGCAGCCCCGGCCCACCCCCGTACCTCTCCGCACGTCAGGGGACTCATCCGTGCTCGACACGCTCCCGCCCGTCACCTTCGATCCCGCGCTCGGCCTCGCGGTCCTGCGCACGCCGAACAGCCTGTACGCGGTGCTCATCGGCGCCGACGGCAGTCCGCGGCACCTGTACTGGGGGCGTCCGCTCGACAGCGCCGCCCTCGCCGCGCTCCCGCAGGCGGTGTCGCCCGCCGCGAGCAGCTTCGAGGCCGACGCGGCCGCCGACGAGCTCGCGCCCCAGAGCGGCGCCCGGTTCGGTCCGGCCGGCCTCCAGGTCCGCTTCGCGGACGGCACCCGGGGCGTTCAGTGGCGCTTCGCGGGAGCCTCCGTCGACGGCGGCGAACTGCGGCTGCGGCTCGACGACCGGCGCCGCCCGCTGCGCACCGAGCTCTGCTACCGGGTCCGGCCCGACAGCGACGTCGTCGAGCGCTGGACGGAGCTCACCCACACCGCGCCCGACGCCGATCCGGCGCTGCCCGTCACCGTCGAACGGCTGGACTCGGCCTCGTGGACCGCGCCCCCGCTGGCCGACTACCGCCTGAGCCATCTGGTGGGCGGCTGGAACAGCGAGTTCCAGCTCCAGGGCGACCGGCTCCCGGTCGCCGAGACCGTGCTGACCAGCCGTCGGGGGATCACCGGCCACCACGCCGGCCCCTGGCTGGCCCTGGACGACGGCACCACCACCGAGGAGCGCGGCGAGGTGTGGAGCACCGCCCTCGCCTGGAGCGGCAGCTGGCGCGTCACCGTCCACCGCGACCCGGTCGGCCGCACCACCTGGACCGGCGGCTTCGGCCACGAGGGGCTCCGCTGGACGCTGGCCCCGGGCGAGACGCTGCGCACCCCGACGTACGCCGGTCTGTACACGGGGGACGGCTTCGGCGCGGCCAGTCGCGGCTGGCACGAGCACCTGCGCCGGCATGTGCTGCCCGAGCCCGAGCGGGACCGGCCGGTGCTCTACAACTCCTGGGAGGCGACGGGCTTCGACGTCGACCAGGCCGGGCAGATCCGGCTGGCCCGGCTCGCCGCCGGTCTCGGGGCCGAGCTGTTCGTCCTGGACGACGGCTGGTTCGGCGCCCGCCGCAGCGACGAGGCCGGACTCGGCGACTGGACCCCGCGCCACGAGGCCTTCCCCGAGGGCCTGACCCCGCTCGCCGACGAGGTGCAC
The DNA here is from genome assembly GCF_055560575.1 of Streptomyces sp. NPDC023157. Lineage (NCBI taxonomy): Bacteria > Bacillati > Actinomycetota > Actinomycetes > Kitasatosporales > Streptomycetaceae > Streptomyces > Streptomyces sp. NPDC023157. Next base: position 16,051 of record NZ_JBVHIL010000008.1, on the reverse strand, counting down.
CGGCTCGGCATGGACTTCGGGCTCTGGGTGGAGCCGGAGATGGTCAACCGCGACAGCGAGCTCTACCGCGCGCACCCCGACTGGGTCCTCCACTCCCCCGAGCTCGACGCCACCGAACTCCGCAACCAGCTGGTGCTGAACTTCGCCCGCCCCGAAGTGGAGGCCTGGGCCTGGCAGACCCTCGACGGACTGGTGCGCGCCCACCGGGTCGACTGGCTCAAGTGGGACGCCAACCGGGCCTTCACCGAGGCCGGATGGGCCGGTCATCCCGACCCCGACCGCCTCTGGATCGACCACACCCGGGCCCTCTACCGGATCATGGACCGGCTGCGGGCCGAGCACCCCGGGCTGCGGATCGAGGCGTGCGCGGGCGGCGGCGGCCGGGTCGACCTCGGTGTCCTCTCCCGTACGGACCAGGCCTGGATCTCCGACAACACCGACCCCGTCGACCGCATCGGCATCCAGCACGGCTTCAGCCAGCTCTTCCCCGCGCGGGCCATGGCCGCCTGGGTCACCGACAGCCCCAACATCACCACCGGCCGGCGCACCCCGCTGCGCTTCCGCTTCCATGTCGCCATGGCCGGGGCCCTGGGCATCGGCGGGAACCTGACCGAGTGGACCGACGAGGAGCTGACGGAGGCCGCCGAACTCGTCGCGCTCTACAAGGAGATCCGTCCGCTCGTCCAGCGCGGGATCCAGCATCGCGTCGCCCCGGACGGACCGGTCCGGGCCGTCCACTACGCGGCGCCCGACGGCAGCGACCACGTGCTCCTCGCCTGGCGCCCCACGACCCGCTTCGGCCACGCGCCGGCCCCGGTGCGGCTGCCCGCGCTCGACCCGACGGCGCGCTACCTGGACCTCGACCTGGACGAGACGCACAGCGGGGCCGTCCTGGTCCACCAGGGCATCGACCCGCGCCTGCCCGACGGGGACCACGCGAGCCGGCTGATCCGGCTGCGGCGCGTCACACCCGCCTGAGCGCGCGGACGCCCCGCGCCGGCGTCGGGTGTCCTGGCGGCTCCGTCGCCCCCCTCCCCCTGCTCGTCCCCCTTGACCGTACGGTCGCCGGGCCGCTCCCGCGACCGCCCGGCGCCTGTCCCGCGCCCACCCACGACCCTTTGGACCACCCATGGAGACCTCCCGCGTTCTGGTGATCGGCATCGACGGCGTACGCCTCGACCTGCTCCCGGAGCTGGACACCCCGCACCTCGACGGGATCGCCCGCGCGGGCTTCCTCGCACCCGTCGAGGTGGACGACGTCACCCCGACGATGTCGGGCCCCTGCTGGACGACGATCGTCACCGGCGTCGGCGTCACCAAGCACGGCGTCTGGGGCAACCGCCTCGACGGCAACCGCCTCGACGTCTTCCCGGACTTCACGACCCGCCTCGCCGCCGAGTGCGGACGCCGGACCTTCGCGGTCGGCGGGTGGGCGCCGCTCTTCCTCGCCCAGGAGGGCGGCCCGCTGTTCGTCGCGCCCACCCGCCTCGGCTACGTCGCCCCGGCCGCGGACACCCCCGAGGCCTGGGAGGAGGTCGACGAGCGGGTGACCGCCGAGGCGGAACACCTCCTGGGCCTCGACGAGGAACTCCACGCCGGCTTCGTGTACCTCGGCGCCGTCGACGAGACCGCCCACTTCGTCGGCTGCGGCAAGGAGTACCGGGCGGCGGTCGAGGCCGCGGACCAGCGCCTCGGCCGCGTCCTCGACGCCGTGCGCGCGCGGCGCGAGCGCGCGGGCGAGGAGTGGACGGTCATCGCGGTCACCGACCACGGGCACCGGGACGAGGGCGGCCACGGCGGGCGCAGCGCGCTCGAGCGCACCGCCTGGATCGCGGCGTGCGGCCCCGGTCTGCCCGCGGGGAAGGCCCCGTCGGGCCCGCTGCACCACGCCGACGTCGCCGCCCACGTCTACACCGCTCTCGGCATCGCCCCGGACTCGCACTGGACCCTGGACGGCCGGCCCTTCGCCGTCTGAGCCGTCCCCACCCCACTCGCACGCGGCCGGAAGTCTTTTCCTTTCCCTGGCGGGTTTTTGACGCTGTCTTGAGGCAACCCACAGGTCTCTCCCACCGTCCTCACGGGACGAGGGGGGCACCAGGGACGGGGGATCCCCGGGGGACCGGGACACCGCAGGTGCCCTCACGAGACCGATCGTGAGGAAGACCGCTTTGATACGTGTCACACGCGGCGTGACCACCGCCGTGGCGCTGCTCGCCCTGGCGGCTGCGTCGCCCTTGCCGGCGTTCGCGCAGCCGTCACCGGGATCACCGTCGGCGTCGCCGGGGAGCCGGGCCGGGGACTCCGGCCTCCCCGCGGGCTGGCAGATCTCCGGGACCGGCGCCGACAGCCACCTGGTGTGGACCTCGCCCGAGCCCGTCCGCATGGGCGACGCCCGGGTCGAGTTCCGCGCCGGGGACCGGCTGCTCGGCCTTCCGGAGGCCCAAGGGGACGGCCGGACCTTCCGGTTGCCCCTCGGCGACGTCCGGATCGACAAGGACTCCGACCTGCGGGTGACGGCCGGCGGCCGGCGGCTCGACGCCGCCGCGCCCGCCCGCTCGGCCCACAACCGCCCGTCGGCCCCGGCCGCGCGGCCGCGGGCCTCGCTGCCCGCGAACCCGGTGGACCCGGGCAAGTCCGGCCCGTACCGGACGACCAGCGGCGAATACGCCCTGCGTTCCGTCTCGTTGCCCGGCTTCGCCAAGCCCGTCGAGATGCGCGCCATGGTCGTCGGCCCGACCGACGCTCCGGGCCGGCGCCCGGTGGCCCTGTTCCTGCACGGCCGCCACGCCACCTGCTACAAGCCCGGCACCGAGGACATGACCGGCGAGTGGCCCTGCGCCGCCGGCACCCAGCCGATACCCAGCCACCAGGGGTACCTCAAGGCCCAGAAGCTGCTGGCCTCACAGGGTTACGTGACGGTGTCCGTCTCCGCCAACGGCATCAACGGGCAGGACTGGCAGGCAGAGGACGGCGGCGCGCAGGCCCGCTCCTCCCTCGTGCGCCAGCACCTCGCCCGCTGGGCCACGTGGGCGGCGAACCGGCCCTCCGCGCCGGCCGTCGTCCGCGCCACCGCCCCCGCCGACCTCTCCCGCGTCCTGCTCGTCGGCCACTCCCGTGGCGGCGAGGGCGTCAACCGGGCGGCGCTCGACAGCCTGTACCCGGCCCCGGCCGACCAGGACGGCTACCGCGGCCCCGTGCGCTGGAAGATCCGCGGCAACGTCCTCATCGGACCCACGATCTTCGGCCAGAACCCCGCCCCCGACGTGCCCTCCGCGACGATCCTGCCGGGCTGCGACGGCGACGTGTCCGACCTCCAGGGCCAGGTGTACGTCGACGGCACCCGGGGCGTCAGCCAGGGCGCCGCCCTGCACAGCGCGGTCTACATGGTCGGCGCGAACCACAACTACTTCAACAGCGAGTGGACCCCGGGCCAGGCGAAGGCGTTCGCCTACGACGACTTCTCGTCCGAGGACGGCACCGACCCGCTCTGCACCCCCGGCACCCGGACCCGGCTGACCGCCCCGCAGCAGCAGACCGCGGGCGCCACCTACATCGCCGCCGCCGCCCGGCTGTTCGTCGGCGGGGACGACAAGGTCCGGCCGCTCCTCGACGGCACCGGCCGGCGCGCCCCCTCGGCCGACCCGGCGCAGGTCCTCACCCACGCCGTCGGCGCGCAGCGCACACCGGCCTTCCTGCCGGGCCCCTCGGTCACGGTGTCCGGCGGCGGCGGGCGCCTGTGCGCCCAGGTCGACCCGGACGCCGCCCGCTCCTGCCTGCCGCCCGAGGAGGGCGGCTCGCCGCACTTCGTGTACTGGGAGGCCTCGCCCGAACCCGGCCGTGACGCCGTCGCGCTGCGCTGGGTCCGCCCGGGCACGCCTGTCTCCGTCCGCTCGAAGCGGCCGGTCTCGCTGGCCGGCTCCGAGTCCCTGGCGCTGCGTCTGATCGTGCCGCCGAACAGCACCGGCACCGAGCTGGACGTCGCCGTGACCGACGCCGCAGGGAAGCGCGCGGTGCTGGGCCGCACCCGCGTCGACGGCATGCCGGGCAGCCCCCGGACCGCGTCCTCGTGGGCGCGCGAGATCCGCGTACCGCTGTCCGCGGCGTCCCGGGCCCGTCTCGACCTGAAGCGCGTCGTCTCGCTCGAACTGACCCCGCGCAGCCGCGACGGCCGTGCCTGGCTGATGGACGCGTGGGGCTGGCGCCCGGGTACTCCGGCGGTCCGCCCGGCCGCGCTGGCGCGCGTCGACATCGGGCGCCTGTCGGTCAAGGAGGGCGACTCGGGGGTCCGCACGTACCGGGTGCCGGTCCGGGTCTCCGGCCAGGGCAGCGGCCAGGTGCGCCTGTTCGTCCCCAAGCCCGACAGCGACCAGGTGACCTCCCGTCTGGTGACGGTGCGCCCCGGGCGCCAGGACATCGTCGTCCCGGTCACGGTGCGGGGCAACACCCGCTTCGGCTACGACCTGTCGCAGGACGCGTTCGTGAAGGCGGTGCGCGGCGTCGTGGTCGGCGCCCACCGCGGCGGGGTGACCGCGCGGAACGACGACCCCATGCCGAAGGTGACCCTGACGCCCGTCGCGGACGACGTGACCGAGGGCGCGGCCCTGACCTGGCGGATGAAGCTCTCGGAGCCCGCCGACGTCGACATCATGGGCGCGCTCGTGCTGGAGCCCGTGACCGGCGGCGCCGAGCTGTCCACGGCGGACGTCGACCGGGCCTGGCTGGAGGAGCAGCTCGGGCACGTGCCGGACCCGCCCGTGGCGCTGTCGCAGGCGATGGAGGGCAGCGGCCTGTACCTGGGGATGAACATCGCGGCCGGGCAGACGAGCACGGAACTGCGGATCCCGACCGTCAAGGACGGGATCGCCGAGCCGGCCGAGTCGCTGCGTGGTCAGCTGACCACGTACGACGCCAACTGGGACCCGGTCCTGGGCCCGGTGGTCACGGGGACGGTGCGGGACGCGGTGTGACGCGCCCTGACCTGAACTGAACTGAACTGAACTGACTGACCCGACCTGACCTGACCTGATCAGGAGGCGGACGCCGGGCCCTTCGGGGGCCGGTGTCCGCCTTTCGCGTACAGCAGGCAGGAGACCACGACCACCAGGGGCCAGACGGACTGCACGCAGGTCACCAGGCGTTCGGCGACGCCCACGGCGCCGTGCCGCTGCATGTCGACGAGGAACCAGCCCGCGCCGAGCCCCATCAGCGCCGTCACCCCGACGGCGGGCACGGGCCGCAGGCCCCACGGCGCCGGTCCCGCGCGTTCGACGGCGAGCACGGGCCACACCGCCAGGAGCGCGAAGCCGACGGCGGCGACCGAGCCGTGCCGCAGGGAGCCTCCGCTGAGGGGCGCGGGGAGCAGGGCGACGACCAGCGCGGTCACGCCGCCGGCGGCCAGGGCGACGCGTCCGGCGAGCGCGGCGGCCCGCAGCCCCCAGGCGGTGAACAGGTGGCAGACGCCGAGGCCGAACAGCGCACCGGTCATCACCCACGAACCCGGCGCCCCGTACGCGGCGAGGACGCTGATGGTCTGGCTGACGGGGTCGTAGCCGGGCCCTTGGAGCAGGCCCGCGATCGTCCAGCCGCCGATCAGGAGGATCGGGGCGCACCCCGAGGAGAACAGGGCCCACCGGGGAACGCGTCGCATCGGCCCACCGTAACCACGCCGGTGGGCCGCATCGTTTCTCCGGCGCGCTCGCGTGGGCAGGTGGGTCCGAACGGTACGCGCCGGGCCCCGCCGCCGTCCCTCCCCCGCCGGATGCTCAGAGCCTTCCCCGGTAGCCGGGGTCGGGCAGCTGCCGGGGGTGCCAGCAGGCGTCCACGCCGTACAGGAAGAGGGCGAGGACGAGCAGGGCGGCGAGGGCGGCCGTCCAGGGGCCGCGCGGCCGGTGCCCGCGGCGGAGCGTCAGCAGCCAGGCGACGAGAGGCAGCACGGTGGCGCCGAGGAGGATGAGCGGGAGGTCCACGAAGACCACGCTCAGGTCGCGTGCGTGCCCCTCGAAACCGCCGTCGATGCTGAAGGAGGCCCGCGGCGCCCAGTAGACGAGCCCCGCGAGGGCTCCCGCGGCGGTCAGCAGGCAGCCGCCCGCGCTCTCGGCGGTGGTGCCGTCGGCGGACGCCACGTCATGGGCCTCCCCGTCCGCGGGCGTTCGCTCGGCCGGTGCCGGTTCGTCGCTCATACCCGGCAGGGACGCGGGCGCGCCTCCCTCGGTTGCGCTCCCCGGACGTGACGGCCGCGGCGGACCCGGTGGCGGTACGCCTCGGGGAGCGGTCCCCTACCGTTGGCCCCATGGTCAACTCTCCGCCACGGGTCGAACTCCACCCGCTCACCCTGTCCGACCAGGACGAGTTCTGCGCGCTCGTGCGTGCCAGCGCCGAGCTGTACGGGCCGTGGATGCAGCTGCCCGCGACCGCGGACGCGTTCCGGGTCTGGATGCGCCGCTTCGACGACGACTCCAACCGGGGCTTCCTGATCCGGGTCCGGGAGACGGGTGCCGCCGCCGGGACGGTCAACATCAACTCGATCATCCGGGGGCGCTACCAGGGCGCGTCCCTCGGCTACGCGGCCTTCGCGCCGTCCGCGGGGCACGGGTACATGTCCGAGGGGATCGCCCTCATCATGGAGCACGCCTTCACCGAGCTGCGGCTGCACCGGCTGGAGGCCAACATCCAGCCGGGGAACAAGCCGTCGCTGGCGCTGGTCCGGCGGCTCGGCTTCCGGTACGAGGGGATGTCGCCCGCCTACCTCTACATCGACGGGGACTGGCGGGACCACGAGCGCTGGGCGATCAGCGCGCCGCAGCCGTGGACGCCCCACCCGTCGCTCCCGGAGGTCTGAGCCGTACGCGGCCCCTTCGGCCACGGGCACGGCTACGGCTACGGCTACGGCTACGGCTACGGCTGAGACTTCGACTACGGCTTCGGCCGCGGCTCCGGGGCGAGGCGCTCGACGGCGACGAGCGCCGCGTCGTCGCCGAGGTGGCCGCCCGCGTACGCCTGGAGGTCGGCGCGCAGGCGCCCGAGGAGGGTCGGCGGGTCGTCCCCGACCCAGGCCGTGAGCCGCTCCGTCAGCGGGTAGAAGGCGCGGGAGGTGTCCCGGGCCTCGACGACCCCGTCGGTGTAGAGGAGCAGCACGTCGCCGACGTCGAAGGGGAAGGTCTCCACGGTGACGGCGGGCGCGAGGACGTCGGACAGGCCCAGCGGGGGGCTCGCGTCGGCGGTGTCGAGGGGGATCACCCGGCCCTGGCGCAGGAGCAGCGGCGGCGGGTGCCCGCAGTTGACGAGCCGTACGACGGGCTCGCGGTCGGGGATGTCGAGGACCAGCGCGGTGACGAAGGCCTCGTCCGAGGTGTCCTCCGCCTCCTCGGCTCCGGCTCCCGTGCCCGGTTCCTCCTCCTTCACCTCGCCCGAGCCGACGCCCGCCTCCAGGTGCCCGATGAGGTCCGGCAGCTCCTGTTCGCGGCGGGCGGTGACCCGGAAGGCGCCCAGGACGAGGGAGGCCTCGCCGATCGCGTCGAGGCCCTTGCCGCGGGCGTCCCCGATCAGCAGCCGTGTCCCGTCCGCGGTGCGGGCCGCCGCGTACAGGTCGCCGCCCATCTGCGCCTCCTCCTCCGCCGCGAGGTAGACGGAGGCGATGTGCAGCGGCCCGGCGCGGTGCGGCAGGGGGCGCAGGACGACGCTCTGCGCGGCGTGGGCGATGGAGCGCAGCCGCCGCACCCTTTCCTCGTCCCGCTCGCGCAGGTGGGCGAAGAAGGTCGCGATGACCGAGATCAGGACCAGCGCGATGATCTGGTAGGTGTGGTTGAGGTCGGTGATGCTGGTCCGCGAGACCGCCACCACCGACTGGGCGACCACCGCGACCGCGCCGACGAAGGCGGTCATGCGCGCGCCCGCGAACGAGGCCGTCACGGCGGGGGCGGCGATCAGGAACGGCCCCAGGTGCACGTCGGGCGGTGACAGGACGTCCACGACGGTGACCACCGCGATGATCGCGAAGGGCACGGCGAGCAGCAGTCGGCCGCCGCGCCGGGTGAGGCGGGGGGCGGCGGAGGCCTGCCGGTGGGGATCCATGTGAAAGGCATACCCCAGGAGATGGGAGTATGTCCCGTTTGCCCCGACTCACGGCGCGGCACGCGCGGGCGCGCCCCCGAGGGCGGGCCCGGCGGTTCCGCCCCGTCGGCCGTTTACGGCCATGGCCGGGCTTCACCCTTTCACCGTCCGGTTCCTCCGCGTTCATCACCGCTTCGATTGCGGCGGCATGGCGGATGCATGACAAGACCCCAACTCCCTTGAGCTACCGCCCGTGGCGCGACCAGGCTGCTGCTCACGCCGGGAACGGAACACCCCCGTCCCCGGCGGTGCGTGCGAGCGCACGCCACCCCCACCGTCGCGCCGCCCGCCCCGGGTGCGCCGCCAAGAGGAGGACTCCCTCGTAATGGCACTTCATCAGAACTCCAAGACCCGCCTGGCCGTGACGCTCTCCGCCGCCACCGCGGCGGCCCTCCTGGGCACCTTCGCCGCCCTGCCCGCCCAGGCCGCCCCCGCCGAGGGCGTCGTGCTCGCCGCCGGCTCGGCCGACGCGGTGCCCGGCAGCTACATCGTCACCCTCAAGCAGGGCGCCGGCTTCAAGGCCGCCTCCACCAAGGGGCGTGGCCTCATAGCCGGTTACGGCGGCACGGTCGGCAAGACCTTCGGCTCGGCGCTCAACGGCTACACCGCCCGGCTCGACGCCGGCGCGGCCCGCCGCCTCGCCGCCGACCCGGCCGTCGCGTCCGTCGAGCAGGACCAGGTCGTGCGCGCCGACGCGACGCAGTCCAACGCCCCCTGGGGCCTGGACCGCATCGACCAGGCCGCCCTGCCGCTCTCCGGCACGTACACCTACCCGGACAGCGCGGGTGCGGGCGTCACCGCGTACGTCATCGACACCGGTGTCCGGATCAGCCACACCGAGATCGCCGGGCGCGCCGTGAACGGGTACGACGCGGTCGAGGGCGACTCCGTCGCGCAGGACGGCAACGGGCACGGCACGCACGTCGCCACCACCATCGCCGGGAAGACGTACGGCGTGGCGAAGGCCGCGAAGATCGTGGCCGTCCGGGTGCTCGACAACAACGGCTCCGGCACCACCGCCGGGGTCATCGCGGGCATCGACTGGGTGACGGCGAACCACGCCGCGGGCGCGCCGGCCGTCGCCAACCTCTCGCTCGGCGGGGGCGCCTCCACGGCGCTCGACAACGCGGTGAAGAACTCCATCGCGGACGGCGTCACGTACGCGGTCGCCGCCGGCAACTCAGGTACGAACGCGTCCTCCTCGTCCCCGGCCCGGGTCGCCGCCGCCCTCACCGTCGGCGCCACCGACAGCGCGGACGCCAAGGCGAGCTGGTCGAACTACGGGTCGGTGCTCGACCTCTTCGCCCCCGGCGTCTCGATCACCGCGGGCTGGAACACCAGCGACACGGCGACCAACACCATCTCCGGCACCTCGATGGCCACCCCGCACGTGGCGGGCGCCGCGGCCGTCTACCTCGCCGGCCACACCTCCGCCACTCCGGCACAGGTCGCCGCGGCCCTGGTCAACGGCGCCACCCCGAACAAGGTGACCAGCCCGGGCAGCGGTTCCCCGAACCGCCTGCTGCGCCTCGTTCCGTAAGCACCGCCGCGGACGGCGGCGACGCCCCGGAGGCCCAGCGGCCTCCGGGGCGTTACCCCTTCCCGTTGTTCCCGTTGTTCCCGTTACGCGTCGGCCGGGCGGCGCGGCTCGCGCCACATGCCCCAGAGCATCGGGCCGTCGCCGGGCAGCGGCACCTCCTCGCGCACGGTGAAGCCGAAGTGCTCGTAGACGGGGAGGTTGGCCGCCTTGGAGGACTCCAGGTACACCGGCATGCCGGCCGCGTCGGCCTGGGCCAGACCCGAGCGCAGCAGCGCGGAGCCGTGACCCTGACCCTGGGCGGCCGGGTCGGCGCCGATGAGCGACAGGGACCAGTGGGGCTCCTGGGGCGTGTGCGCGGCGGCGGTCTCGACGGCCGCGCCGAACTGCGCGACACGGTCGCCGAGGATGCTCTTGAGCTCCTCGATGGTGTCCGCGTCGGGCACGGCCTTCTCCTGCGCCTCGGCGGGCACCCAGAACGAGACGGCCGCGTCGGTGCGCTCGCACACGCCGTGGTGGACGTACTGGCGGGTGAAGATCGTGGTGAAGTAGCGGCTCAGCGAGGCCGCGCGGGAGGCGTCCTCGGGGAAGAACCAGCGCATCATCGGATCGTCGTCGAAGGCGCTGGTCAGAAGGGCGCTGATGAGTGCAGCGTCGTCGACCGTGGCCGTCTTGGGTATGTTCGTCAGGGTCATACGGCTCATTCTGCACGAGATGATCTTGAAATCCCGCGCGGGGTCCCCCTTCGTCGTCAGGCGCGTCCCGCGGCCTTCTGGCTGCGCCGGGACACCGAGTCGACGACCACGGCGGCGAGCAGCACCGCGCCGGTGATCATGAACTGGACGGCGTTGCTGACACCCATGATGTTCATGCCCGACTGGATCGAGCCGATGACCAGCGCGCCCAGCAGCGCCGACCAGACCGAACCCCGGCCGCCGAACAGGCTGGTGCCGCCGATGACGGCGGCCGCGATGACGTTCATCAGCAGGTTGCCGCCGCCGGAGGTCTGGCTCGCGGACTGGATCTGGCCCGCCAGGAAGAGACCGCCGACGGCCGCCATCAGACCGGAGATGGTGAAGACGCTCATCCGGATGAACGGCACGCTGATGCCGGCCCTCCGGGCACCCTCGATGTTGCCGCCGACCGCGAAGATCTGACGCCCGTACCGGGTGCGCCGCAGCACGAAGTCCAGGACGACCAGCAGGATCAGGAAGATGAGCAGCGCCAGAGGGAGGCCCTGGTACTGGTTGAGGATGTACGCGGTGGCGAAGGCGATCGCGCCGATCACGACGGTGCGCAGCACGATCTCGGCGACCGGCCGGAACGGCACCCGGGCCGCCTGGCGGCGCTTGGCGTCGAGCAGCGAGGCGAGCAGGAACAGGCCGACGCCGACGCCCGCGACGACATAGGCGGTCGCGGGGCTGTGGAAGATCGTCGAGTACAGCTTGGAGACGATGCTCTCGCTGGGGATGTTGACGGTGCCGCTGCTGCCCAGCACCTGCAGCATGAGGCCGTTCCAGGCGAGGTTGCCCGCCAGGGTGACGACGAAGGCGGGCACGCCCACTTTGGCGAAGAAGAATCCGTGGATGAGACCGACGACCGCTCCCCCGACGAGCGCGACCAGCAGCGCGAGCCACTGGTTCATGCCGTTGATGACGTTGAGCACGGCGAAGATGGCGGCGCACAGGCCGCTGACCGAGCCGACGGACAGGTCGATCTCGCCGAGCAGCAGGACGAAGACGATGCCGACGGCGATCATGCCGGTGCCGACGATCTGCTGGCTGAGGTCGGAGAGGTTCTGCGCGGAGAGGAACGCGCTGTCGAGGCTGCCGAACACCGTCCAGATGATGATGACGGCGACCACGACGGGCAGCGAGCCCAGTTCGCCGCTGCGCAGCTTGCGGCGGAACTCGGCGGCGTAACCGCGCAGTCCCTCCTCACGGACGATCAGCCGGCTGTCGACGGCGGGCATCGCCTCGGGGGCGGCCCGCTGCGCGGCCGCGTCGGCGGCGGCGCGTTCGCCGCCGCCCGCCGGACCGCCGAACTCGCGGTCCCGGTCGTCGGGACCTCCGGCGCGCCTCATCGCTCCTCCTCCCGACGCTCCCCGCGCGCCTCCCGCTCCTCGCGGATACGGGCCTGGCGGCGGGTGACGGCGCTGTCGCTGGCTCCGGTGATCGCGGAGATGATCTCCTCGGTCGTGGTGGAGCGCTTGTCGAAGAACCCGTTGTTCCGGCCGAGCCGGAGCACCGCGATCCGGTCGGCGACGGCCATCACGTCGACCATGTTGTGGCTGATGAGGATGGTGCCCAGGCCCTGGACACGGAGCCGTTCGACGAGGTCGAGGACCTCGGCGGTCTGCTCCACGCCGAGCGCGGCGGTCGGTTCGTCCAGGATGACGACCTTGGGGTCGCCGATCAGGGACCGCGCGATCGCCACGGTCTGGCGCTGGCCGCCGGAGAGGGAGGCCACGGGGATGCGGACGCTGGGGATGCGGATGGACAGGGTCTCCAGCAGTTCGCGGGAGCGCTGCTCCATGCGGACCTCGTCGAGCACGCCGAAGTGGCGCAGCTCCCTGCCGAGGAAGAGGTTGCCGACCACGTCGAGGTTGTCGCACAGGGCGAGGTCCTGGTACACGGTCGCGATGCCGAGGTTCTGGGCGTCGTGCGGGCGGCCGATCGAGACCGGCCGCCCCTGCCATTCGATGACCCCCTCGTCGGGCGGGTTGACCCCGGCGATCGTCTTGACGGCGGTCGACTTCCCGGCGCCGTTGTCGCCGACCAGGGCGACGACCTCACCGGGATGGACCTCCAGGTCGAACCCGGACAGGGCCTGGACCGCGCCGAACCGCTTGGAGACCCCCCGCAGGGTGAGCACAGGTGCTTCCGGCAATTCCACCGCCTCCGACTACGTCAGGCCGGCCTGCTTGCACGCTGCCGCATAGGTCGGTGTGCAGATCTCCTGGACCGTGTACATGCCGTCCTTGACGACCGTGTCCTTGATGTTGTCCTTGTTGACGACGACCGGCTTGAGCAGGTTGGACGGCACCTTCTGGCCGCTGCCGCTGGTCTTGGTGACGGGGGTCAGGTCGGCCGGCAGCGACTTGCCCTGGGCGAAGTCGACGGCCATCGTCGCCGCGATGTCCGCCTCGGGCTTGTACGGCTTCTGGATGGTGATGGTCTGCGTGCCCAGCAGGATCCGCTGGATCGCGTCGAGTTGGGCGTCCTGGCCGGTCAACGGAACGTTCAGGCCCGCCGCCTTGAGGGCGGTGGAGATACCGGCGGCCAGACCGTCGTTGGCCGAGTAGACACCGACGATCTTGTCCTTGCCGAGTGCGCTGATGGCGCCGGACATCTGCTGGTTGGCGTTGTTCGGGTCCCAGTTGGGGGTGTCGTACTCCTTGCCGATCTTCACCTTGCCGTCGAGCACGGAGTGCGCACCGGCCTTGAACTCGCCCGCGTTGGGGTCGGTCGGCGACCCGTTGTGCATCACGATCTCGCCGCTCTGGGCCTTGGCGCCGAGCGCGTCGAGCAGCGCCATGCCCTGCATCCTGCCGACCTCGTGGTTGTCGTACGAGACGTAGGAGTCGACCGGACCCTGCGCGAGGCGGTCGTACGCCACGACCTTCACGCCGGCGTCATGGGCCTTCTGCACGGAGGACTGGATCGACTTGGCGTCCACCGCGTCGAGGATCAGCACCTTGTCGCCCTTGGCGAGCGCGGTGTTGACCTGCTGCTGCTGGGTCGTGGCGCTCTCCGCGGCGTTGTAGTAGTCGACATGGGCACCCGGCGCCAGCTGCTGGATCTTCGCCTCGATGTACGGCCGGTCGAACTTCTCGTACCGGGTGGTCTTGCTCTCCGGCAGCAGCAGGCCGATCTTCACCTCGTCGGCCTTCGTCGGCGCGGAGCCCAGGGCCCCGCTGGTCGACACCACTCCCAGGGAGAGGGCCGCGGTCCCCGCCAGGGCGATCGCGGCGCGCAATGTACGGGTCATGGGAGGCTCCTTTCGCACGCCGCGCGAGTCCGCCTCCGAGACCGCGGGGGCGCGGGCGCACCTCTGGCCTATATCTCGACATTAGCCCCAACCCCCCGCGGCGACCATTTCGCGCCCGGCGCGGGGGACTCGGGGGCGGAGTCCCGTTTCACCTGGGGTGGCCGCGGAGTCACGGGCCGTACCGGACTTTCCGTCGGATTCGGACGCGTGGGGCTTCGGGCGCGTGAATTCACGCCATTGACCGGGGAAACACCGCCCCGGTGGTCCGCGGGGGGTCACGATCTGAGCTCATTGTCCATTCGCATCGGACAGATGGAGCGCTCGTGTCGCGAAACGTTTCCCCTTCGCCCGTGCTCATCGAGAACCCTTCCGTCACCTTCTCCAGCGCCCCGCAGCGCCGGCCGCTGCGGCACCTGGGCCGCCCCTCTCTGCGCACCTCGGTCTCCGGCGCCCGGCGGCGCGCCCGCGGCGAGTCGCCGCGGGTCCTGCTGCTCGTGCCCTCGTACACGCGGGTCGTGGAGCCCTCCCCGGAACGGAGCAGCTTCCGGGCGCTCGGCCTGGACACCTTCGAGGTCATGAAGCGGGCCGGCACACCGATCGGTCTGCTGCGCATCGCCACCAACGCCCGGCTCTCCGGCTTCGAGGTGAAGATCGTCGACTCGCCCTTCGCCGGCTGGGAGCAGGAGCGGCACCTGGTCGACCTCGGGGGCGGCAGCAACCTGGTCCGCTACGGCCTCGACGACGCCCAACTCCGGGCGATCATCGAGGAGTTCGATCCTGACGTGGTCGGCGTCCAGTGCATCTACACCGTCCAGTGGGGCAACGCCCGGGCCCTCGCCGACCTGGTCAAGGACATCGACCCGTCGATCGTGACGGTCACCGGCGGGGCGCACCCCAGCGGCGACTGGCGCTACTCGGTGCCCGACTCCCCCTTCGACCACGTGGTCATCAACGAGGCCGACCAGACCTTCACCGCCCTGTTGCAGGCGCTGACCGAGGAGGGCGGTGACATCGACGCCGTACCGGGCCTCGCGTACCGCCGCGCGGACGGCGCCGTGGTCCGGACGACGGCCTCCTCCCCGTACATGCGGATCCTGCCGAAGCGTCAGGGGCTCGACCAGCGGCTCGGGATGATGCCGCTGCCCGACTTCGGGCTGCTGGACATGGGCCAGTACGGGCAGGCGTACCACTCCTCCGGCAAGCGGGTGCGGGCGCACGGCTCGTGGGCGCAGATCTTCTCGACGATCGGCTGCAACGTCGGCTGCGACTTCTGCTACATCCCGATGGTCAACGGGCCGTGGCGGGCGCTCGGCACCGACTGGTTCGACCTGCACCTCGGGGAGATCACCAAGCACGGCGTGACCGAGGTCCTCATCGAGGACGACCACCTGCTGCACGATCCGCTGTACGCGATGCGGGTCTTCGAGCTGCTCCGCAAGCACGACCTGCCGTGGGTCGAGGAGGGCGGCCTGAGCCTGTTCAACCTGGTGCTGCTGCACCTGGGCGAGGAGTTCGCCGCCACCATGGCCGAGTCGGAGCGGCGCAACCCCAACTTCCGCAACGTGCTGGCCGCGATGCGCGGCGGGCTGACCTGCCGGGCCCTCATCAAGGCGATGGCCGACGGCGGCTGCTACAGCGTGTACCTCGCGGTGGAGAGCGCCAACGAGGACAGCCTGGAGCAGTCGGGCAAGCCGCGGCTCAACGCCTTCCAGCAGGCCACCGGCGAGATCGTCGAGATGTTCACCGAGTACGGGATCCAGGTCACCGGCGGATTCATGCTCGGCTTCGTCAATCCGCCCGAACGGCCCGGCGTCGCACCGTACGTCGAGTCGCTGGAGCAGATCGAGAAGACCATCGACTACGCGGTGACGCTGATGGGCCACGGCATGGCGTACGCGAACCCGTTCATCGTCACCCCGCTCCCGGGCACGAAGATGTGGGACTTCCAGAAGGACTACGTCGTACGGCACTACGACAACGGCTGGTCGCACGAGAAGGCGACCATGGCCACGGAGAAGTGGAGCGCGGAGGACATCGAGCGGATGCGCCTGGAACTCCTCGTGCGGGCCAACGGCGCCGACAAGGTGACCGAAATGGTCCGCAGGGGGACGTGGCCGGTGGACGCCTGACCGGCCGGCGGCCCGCTAGGGCCTGTCGTCAAACTCCCGTCGTTGCCCGAAGGGCGGCCCCGCGGCGTCTGGTGCGTGCTCTCGGTGTGCCGGGTGGAAGCCCTCGTACTGGACCGTACCTGGGCTTTCGCCCGGTGCGGCGAGAGCGCGTGCCAGGCGTCGTGGGGCAGACGGGAGTTTGACGGCAGGCCCTAGGTGTATTGACCTGCAGGGTTGTTGACGCGGCTGATGGGCGGGTGTCCGTCGAGTGCGGTGTGGCTGCGGTGGTGGTTGTAGGTGTGGAGGA
>NZ_JBVHIL010000007.1:462938-489477 GCF_055560575.1 Streptomyces sp. NPDC023157 | reverse complement strand
ACGCCCGGTTACATTCCGAACCCGGAAGCTAAGCCTTTCAGCGCCGATGGTACTGCAGGGGGGACCCTGTGGGAGAGTAGGACGCCGCCGAACAACCCGCCCTTTTAGCTCAGTCGGTAGAGCGTCTCCATGGTAAGGAGAAGGTCAACGGTTCGATTCCGTTAAAGGGCTCAGAGAAAAGGCCCCCGCCATCAGGCGGGGGCCTTTTTGCGTTTCCGGGACGAGGAGAGACGAGACGACGGAAGGCCGGCCCCGGGCGGGGCCGGCCTTCACGGTCGGGTCAGCGGTTGTGCGGCTCCGGGATGCGGAGGGCCAGGATGGCCATGTCGTCGGAGGCCGGCTCCTGGGCGAAGCGCTCGACCGCCCGCAGCACACGCGAGGTGATCGCGCCGGCCGTCAGGCCCGTACAGGACCTGAGGACCTCGGTGAGGCCGTCGTCGCCCAACATGCGGGTGCCCTCGCGGCGCTCGGTGACGCCGTCCGTGACGCACAGGAGGACATCGCCCGGATCCAGGGTGACCGTCTGCTCGTAGAGCTCCAGATCGTCCATGACCCCCAGGAGGGGCTGCGGGTCCGCCGCCGGGCGGACCGTGCCGTCCTGGCTGAGGCGGAGCGGGAGCGGGTGCCCCGCGCAGACCACCTTCAGGACGGCCGAGCCGTCCTCCTGGGGACGCATCTCGCCGTACAGGAGCGTCAGGAAGCGGCTGCGGGCGCCCTCGTCGAGGATCGCCGCGTTGAGGCGCTCCAGGACGGCGGGGCCGCCGAAGCCCTCGCGGGCCAGCAGACGCAGGGCGTGCCGGGCCAGGCCGGTGACGGCGGCGGCCTCCGGGCCCGTACCGCACACGTCGCCGATGGCGAAGCCGTACGCGCCGTCCCGGATCGGGAACAGGTCGTAGAAGTCGCCGCCGACCTCGTTGCCCTCGCCGGCCGCGCGGTAGATGACGTCGACCTCGACACCGGGGACGTCCGGCAGACCCGGCGGGAGGAGGCTGCGCTGGAGGGAGCGGCTGATGGCCGTGCGCTCGGAGTAGAGACGGGCGTTGTCCAGGGCCAGGGCGGCCCGCCGGGACAGGTCCTCGGCGAGCTCCAGGATCTCCTGGCGGAAGTGGTCGTCCGAGGGCTTGCCGAGGGTCAGCATGCCGATGACACGGTTGCGGGCGACCAGCGGCAGGACGACGGTCTCGCCGCCGACGGCCGTCGCGGTGGCGAGGGTCGTGTGGATGCCGGAGGACACCGGGCTGCCCGGGCCGTCGAGTTCGCGCATCGAGGCGCTGAGCGCCGCACGGTGCGCGGCGTCGCCGGGAGCGGACCACACCCGGGCGCCGGGCGTCGTCACCGGGTCGGGCGGGGAGATGGAGGAGAGCAGGTCCTTCAGACCGTCGATCAGGTCCTCGTCCTCGTGCAGGACGAAGGAGAGGTACGGGTCCGAGGCCTGGTCCGCGATCGTGTAGACGGCGCACCAGGTGGCCAGGGTCGGGACCGTCATCTGGGCCATCAGGGCCAGCGTCTGGTCGCGGTCGAGGGTGCCGGCCAGGAGGTCGGAGGCCTCGACGAGGAAGCTGAGGGAGCCGCGGCGGAGGCGTTCGAGCTCGCCGAGGCGGGCCGACTCGACGGCGAGCGCGATCCGGTCGGCGGCGAACTGGAGGCGCAGGGCCTCCTCGTTGGAGTAGCGGTTCGCGCCTTCGGCGGCGACGCCGAGGGAGCCGGTGAGGCGGCCCTCTACCTTGAGCGGGACCGTCACGACCGAGCGCATGCCGGTGCCTTCGAGGAGGGGCACGGCGCCGGGGACGGCGGCCAGGTCCTCGTGGACGGCGGGCATGCGGGCGGAGCCGTAGCGGCTGGCGCCGGTCTCGACGGGGACGCGGGCGAAGCGCTGGCGGGCCGAGGGCAGGCCCGTGGTGGCGCGTACCTCCAGCTCGGTCTCGTCGTCGGTTGCCAGGAGGAGGAAGGCGGAGTCCCCGTCGAGCATGTCGCGGGCGCGTTCGACCGTGCGCTGGAGCAGGCCGTCGAGGTCGTCGGGGGCCGGGGAGCCGATGAAGACCTCGAAGGGGTCGGCCGCCGAGCGGCTCTCGGTCCCGGTCTCGGAGGCGGCGGGGCGCTGCGGGGTCTGGAGGACGGCGCGCTCGTACTCGCGGACGAGGAGGCAGACCGTGGAGGGCTCGCCCTGTGCGTCGCGGACGCGCAGGTGGGAGGCGTAGACGGGGATGACGCGGCCGTCGGCGCAGCGGATGCCGTAGCTGCCCTCCCAGCGGGAGAGGCGCAGGGCCTCGGCGAGGCCGGTGCCGATGCCGGGGGTGTGGGGCCAGGCGGCGAGGTCGCCGAGGGGCTTGCCGGTGACCTGCTCGGCGCCGTAGCCGAAGAGTTCCTCGGCGTCCTCGTTCCAGGCGGAGATGGCGCCGCCGCGGTCGATCTGGACGACGGCGACGCGGACCCGGCTCTCGGTGACGGGGAGCAGCGGGTCGGGCAGGACGGGGCCGGCGGAGCGGGTGCCGACGGGCCGCTCGGGGAGGTCGAGGTGGAACCAGACATGTTTGCGGGTGGGGCTGTACTCGACGCCCCAGCGGGTGGCGAGGGCGGCGCACAGCAGCAGGCCCCGGCCGTTCTCCCGCTCGGGTCCGGCCATGGAGCGGCCCTGCTGGAGGGGGATCTCGCGCTCGGGGTAGCGGTCGGCGACCTCGATGCGGACGCCGTCGTCGGCGCGCAGGCACAGGACGTCGGCGGCGGTGCCGGCGTGGATGACGGCGTTGGTGACGAGTTCGCTGGTGAGGACGACGGCGTCGTCGACGACCTCGGCGTATCCCCAGCCCTGGAGGGTGTCCCGTACGAAAGCGCGGGCGGTCGCCACGGACCGCCCGACGGGATCGAAGCTGGCAGCCGCCCGCGCGGTGATCACTGAACTCCTCGTACGCGTCTCGACGCCCGGCTCTGCCATGGTCGGTCTGCCTCCCGGTGCCCGGTGGTGGTGCTGTGTGAGTGCTGTGAACGCCCCCGCCGGGCGGACCGGGGCGGTTGGACAGCCGGATGCCAGGTTACTTACCTTCGCTGTTCCAGCGGATGCCGGTCGTCGCTGTTTCCGTCGAACTGTTATGGCCGGGTTCGACCAGGGTGAAACACTGGGCAGCCTTGGGGTACCCCGGGAAGTTCGTCGACCCCTTCGGGAGGGACACGGTGGAGTCTGGCACGGCAGCGCGACGCGGCAGTGGCGGAACGCGCGCGAGGGGCGGACGGTCCAGGAGTCGTGGGTCGGTCCAGGTCGACGCGGCGGCGCTGGAGCGGCTGCTCGCGTCGCTGGTGGCGATGCGGGACGGGAACTTCCGCAAGCGGTTGACGGTCTCGGGCGACGGGGTGATGGCGGAGATCTCCGCCGTCTTCAACGAGCTCGCGGACCGGCAGACGCATCTGACGGGTGAGCTGTCGCGGGTGCGCCGGGTGGTGGGCCGCGAGGGCAAGCTGTCGGAGCGGCTGGAGACCGGGTCCGGTGAGGGGGCGTGGGCGGCGGCGGTCGAGGCCGCGAACGCGCTGGTGGACGAGCTGGCGCGGCCGGTCTCCGAGGTGGGGCGGGTGCTCTCGGCGGTGGCCGAGGGTGATCTGGGGCAGCGGATGGAGCTGCGCTCGGAGGGCCTGGACGGGACGACGCGGCCCTTGCGGGGGGAGTTCCTGAAGGTCGCCCGTACGGTGAACAACCTGGTCGACCAGCTGTCGGTGTTCGCGGACGAGGTGACCCGGGTCGCCCTGGAGGTGGGCACCGAGGGCAAGCTGGGCGGTCAGGCCCAGGTGCGGGGGATGTCCGGCTCGTGGAAGGACCTGACGGACTCGGTCAACACGATGGCGAACCGGCTGACGGCCCAGGTGCGGGACATCGCGCTGGTCACGACGGCGGTCGCGAACGGTGATCTGTCGCAGAAGGTCACGGCGAACGTGGCCGGCGAGATGCTGGAGCTGAAGAACACCGTCAACCGGATGGTGGACCAGCTCTCCTCGTTCTCGTCCGAGGTGACCCGGGTGGCCCGCGAGGTGGGTACCGAGGGGGAGCTGGGCGGTCAGGCCGAGGTGGCCGGGGTCGCCGGTGTGTGGAAGGACCTCACGGATTCCGTCAACACGATGGCGGGAAATCTCACCAATCAGGTGAGGGGGATCGCCGAGGTCACCACCGCGGTGGCCAACGGAGACCTGTCGCAGAAGGTGCGGGTGTCGGCGCGCGGCGAGATCGCGCAGCTGGCGGACACCATCAACCAGATGACGGAGACGCTGCGGACCTTCGCCGACGAGGTGACCCGGGTCTCCGGTGAGGTGGGCGCGCAGGGCCTGCTGGGCGGTCAGGCGCAGGTGCCGGGCGCGGCTGGCACGTGGAAGGACCTGACCGACTCGGTCAACACGGTCTTCCGGAACATCACCACGCAGGTGCGGGACATCGCGCAGGTGACGACGGCGGTCGCCAACGGTGATCTGTCGCAGAAGGTCACGGTGGACGTGGCCGGGGAGATGCTGGAGCTGAAGAACACCGTCAACACGATGGTGGACCAGCTGTCCGCGTTCGGTTCCGAGGTGACCCGGGTGGCGCGGGAGGTCGGTGTCGAGGGTCTGCTCGGCGGTCAGGCCGAGGTGCCGGGCGCGGCGGGCACGTGGAAGGACCTCACCGATTCGGTGAACACGGCGTTCCGCAACCTGACGGGTCAGGTGCGGGACATCGCGCAGGTGACGACGGCGGTCGCCAACGGTGATCTGTCGCAGAAGGTCACGGTCGACGTGGCCGGCGAGATGCTGGAGCTGAAGAACACCGTCAACACGATGGTGTCGCAGCTGTCGTCCTTCGCCGACCAGGTGACGCGGATGGCCAGGGACGTGGGCACGGAGGGCCGGCTCGGCGGTCAGGCCCGGGTGGACGGCGTGTCCGGGCGGTGGCGGGAGCTCACCGACTCGGTGAACTTCATGGCCGGCAACCTGACGTCGCAGGTGCGGCAGATCGCCCAGGTGACCACGGCGGTGGCGCGGGGTGACCTGTCGCAGAAGATCGACGTGGACGCGCGGGGCGAGATCCTGGAGCTGAAGAACACCATCAACACGATGGTCGACCAGCTCTCGGCCTTCGCGGACCAGGTGACCCGGGTGGCCCGCGAGGTGGGTACGGACGGGCGGCTCGGCGGTCAGGCGCAGGTGCCGGGCGTCGCCGGCGTGTGGCGGGATCTGACGGACTCGGTGAACGGCATGGCCGGGAACCTGACGGCGCAGGTGCGGAACATCGCGCAGGTCGCCACGGCGGTGGCCCGCGGTGACCTGTCGCAGAAGATCGACGTGGACGCGCGGGGCGAGATCCTGGAGCTGAAGAACACCCTCAACACGATGGTGGACCAGCTGTCCAGCTTCGCGGACCAGGTGACGAGGGTGGCCCGCGAGGTGGGCACGGAGGGCATCCTGGGCGGTCAGGCCGAGGTGCAGGGGGTCTCCGGCACCTGGAAGGACCTGACCCAGTCGGTGAACTTCATGGCGAACAACCTGACCTTCCAGGTCCGCAACATCGCCGAGGTCACCACCGCGGTCGCGCGAGGCGACCTGTCGAAGAAGATCACCGTCGACGCCAAGGGCGAGATCCTGGAGCTGGTGACGACCGTCAACACGATGGTCGACCAGCTGTCCAACTTCGCCGACGAGGTGACCCGGGTGGCCCGTGAGGTGGGTACCGAGGGCATCCTCGGCGGCCAGGCCCGGGTGCGCGGTGTGACGGGCATCTGGAAGGACCTGAGCGACAACGTCAACCTGATGGCCAACAACCTGACCAGTCAGGTGCGGAACATCTCCCGGGTCTCCGCGGCCGTCGCCAACGGCGATCTGACCAAGAAGGTCACCGTGGACGCGCGCGGCGAGGTCGCCGAGCTCGCCGACACCGTGAACACGATGGTGACGACGCTGTCGTCGTTCGCCGACGAGGTGACTCGGGTGGCCCGCGAGGTGGGTACCGAGGGCGAACTGGGCGGTCAGGCGCGGGTGCCCGGGGTGTCGGGTACCTGGAAGGACCTGACCGAGTCGGTGAACTCGATGGCCGACAACCTGACCGGTCAGGTGCGCCAGATCGCGGCCGTCACCACGGCCATCGCCAAGGGCGACCTCACCAAGAAGATCGACATCGACGCGCGGGGCGAGATCCAGCAGCTGAAGAGCACCATCAACACGATGGTCGACCAGCTGTCGAACTTCGCCGAGGAGGTCACCCGGGTGGCCCGCGAGGTGGGTACGGACGGCCAGCTCGGCGGCCAGGCCCGGGTGCGGGACGTGGAGGGCACCTGGTGGGACCTCACGCAGTCGGTGAACGAGATGGCCGGGAACCTGACCCGTCAGGTGCGGGCCATCGCGGCCGTCGCCACCGCGGTGACCCGCGGCGACCTCAACGTCAAGATCGACGGTGTGGACGCGGCCGGTGAGATCCAGGCGCTGCAGGACAACATCAACACGATGATCTCCAACCTGCGCGACACGACCCTCGCCAACGACGAGCAGGACTGGCTCAAGGGCAACCTGGCCCGCATCTCCGGTCTGATGCAGGGCCGCCGGGACCTGGAGGACGTGGCCTCGCTCATCATGAGCGAGCTGACGCCGGTGGTCTCGGCGCAGCACGGTGCCTTCTTCGTGGCGATGCCGACGGGTTCGGCGCCCAACGACGCCGAACCGGTGGGTGAGGGGGAGGGCTCGTACGAGCTGCGGATGCGCGGCAGTTACGGCTACTCCGCCGGGTCGATGCCGACCTCGTTCCGGCCCGGTGAGACGCTGATCGGGACGGCGGCCGAGGAGAAGCGGACCATCCAGGTCAACGTGCCCCCGGGCTATCTGAAGATCTCCTCCGGGCTCGGCGAGGCCGCCCCGGCCCATGTGATCGTGCTGCCCGTGCTGTTCGAGGGGCGGGTGCTCGGGGTGATCGAGCTGGCCTCCTTCCAGCCGTTCACCCAGATTCAGCGGGACTTCCTCAACCAGATCGCGGAGTTGATCGCGACCACGGTCAACACCATCAGCGTCAACACCCGTACCGAGGTGCTGCTCCAGCAGTCGCAGGAGCTCACCGAGCAGCTGCGGGAACGGTCGGCGGAGCTGGAGCACCGGCAGAAGGAGCTGCAGAACTCCAACGCGGAGCTGGAGGACAAGGCCGAGCTGCTGGCCCGTCAGAACCGGGACATCGAGGTGAAGAACACCGAGATCGAGGAGGCCCGGCAGGTCCTGGAGGAGCGTGCCGAGCAGCTCGCCGTCTCCATGCGCTACAAGTCCGAGTTCCTGGCCAACATGTCGCACGAGCTGCGCACCCCGCTCAACTCGCTGCTGATCCTGGCCAAGCTGCTCGCCGACAACGCGGACACCAACCTGACGCCGAAGCAGGTGGAGTTCGCCGAGACCATCCACGGGGCCGGTTCCGACCTGCTCCAGCTGATCAACGACATCCTGGACCTGTCGAAGGTCGAGGCGGGCAAGATGGACGTCTCGCCCACCCGGATCGCGCTCGTGCAGCTCGTCGACTACGTGGAGGCCACGTTCCGGCCGCTGACCGCGGAGAAGGGTCTCGACTTCTCGGTGCGGGTCTCGCCCGAACTGCCCGCCACGCTGCACACCGACGAGCAGCGGCTGCTCCAGGTGCTGCGCAACCTGCTGTCCAACGCGGTGAAGTTCACCGACACGGGCGCGGTGGAGCTGGTGATCCGCCCGGCGGGCACGGACGTGCCGCAGTCGATCCGGGAGCAGCTCCTGGAGGCGGGGACGCTGCGCGACGCGGACGCCGAGCTGATCGCCTTCTCGGTGACGGACACCGGCATCGGCATCGCGGCCGGCAAGATGCGGGTCATCTTCGAGGCGTTCAAGCAGGCCGACGGCACGACCAGCCGCAAGTACGGCGGTACGGGCCTGGGGCTCTCGATCAGCCGGGAGATCGCCCGGCTGCTCGGCGGCGAGATCCACGCGGCGAGCGAGCCGGGCCGCGGCTCGACGTTCACGCTCTACCTGCCGCTGAGCCCCAGCGAGCCGGCGCAGCACGGTTACGGGCAGGAGCAGCCGGACCCGGCCGAACTGCAGGCGCCTGCGGGGGAGTCCGGCGACGGCCTCATGCACTTCGCGCCGGCGCCGCCGGCCGGGGGCCGGTCGGGCGCGCTGTTCCGGCACCGGCGCAAGGCGGTGGAGCAGCCGCGGGCGGCGGTCCCCGGGCAGTCCCCGCAGCACGGTACGGAGGAGGCGGGGGAGCGGCCGGAGCCGGCGCCGCGCCGGACGTACGGCTTCGCCGGGGAGCGGGTGCTGATCGTCGACGACGACATCCGCAACGTCTTCGCCCTCACCTCCGTCCTGGAGCAGCACGGTCTGGCGGTGCTGTACGCGGAGAACGGGCGCGAGGGCATCGAGGTCCTGGAGCAGCACGAGGACGTGTCGGTGGTGCTGATGGACATCATGATGCCGGAGATGGACGGCTACGCGACGACGACCGCGATCCGGCGCATGCCGCAGTTCGCCGGGCTGCCGATCATCGCGCTGACGGCGAAGGCGATGAAGGGGGACAAGGAGAAGGCCCTCGATTCCGGGGCCTCGGCCTACGTCACCAAGCCGGTCGACCCCGACGTCCTGCTGACGCTCATGGAGCAGTGGATGCGGGGGGAGGGCCACTGAGACCCGGGTCCGCCGGCGGTTCGCCGGCGGACCGCCGCCGTACGGGTGTGAGAGACCCGAGGACGGGGAACCTTCTGGTCTCCCACCGCGTTCGACGTACGGGCACGGGCTGCGTGCTCCGTGACAATGCGGTGACAGGGTGTGGCGACGGGCGGGGTGCGGCTACGATGACCGGCACAAGGACGGACGGCGCATGGGAGTCGTCCTCTGGGGCGGCGCCCGGTGCTACCCCCGGCTCGCAGAGCCGGAACGAGGCAGTGCCGGGGCGAGGAGGACGGGGCATGGTGCAGAAGGCCAAGATCCTCCTGGTCGATGATCGGCCGGAGAATCTGCTGGCGCTGGAGGCCATTCTCTCGGCGCTCGATCAGACGCTGGTACGGGCATCGTCCGGGGAGGAAGCGCTCAAGGCGCTGTTGACCGACGACTTCGCGGTCATCCTGCTGGACGTCCAGATGCCCGGAATGGACGGGTTCGAGACGGCGGCGCACATCAAGCGGCGTGAGCGGACCCGGGACATCCCGATCATCTTCCTCACCGCCATCAACCACGGCCCCCACCACACCTTCCGGGGATACGCGGCGGGCGCGGTCGACTACATCTCCAAGCCGTTCGACCCGTGGGTGCTGCGGGCCAAGGTCTCCGTCTTCGTCGAGCTGTACATGAAGAACTGTCAGCTCCGCGAGCAGGCGGCGCTGCTGCGGCTCCAGCTGGAGGGCGGCGGCCACAACGGGCACGCCAAGGAGTCCGCGGGACTGCTCGCCGAGCTCTCCGCCCGCCTCGCCGCGGTCGAGGAGCAGGCCGAGGCGCTGTCCAAGCAGCTCGACGACGACTCGGCCGACGCGGCCGCCGTCGCCACCGCCGCCCACCTGGAGCGCAAGCTGACCGGACTCCGCCGGGCCCTCGACGCGCTGGAGCCGGGCACGGGCGGCGCGCCCACCCTGCCCTCGCAGAACTGACCCGACCTCACCCACCGGACGCCCGCCATGAGCGGGCGTCAGTTTCGCGCCCCCGCAAGGGCGACACGAACGGGTGAGCTGTTTCCCCGGCGGCGTACACCGGTAACCTCAGCATCATGGCCTCACGTACGTCCGGCAAGGGTTCCCAGGGCACGGCGGGCACCGCAAAGCCGCCCGCCGGCCGTACGACGGGCACCGCGAAGAAAGCGGCGCCCGCCAAGGCGCCCGCGAAGCCTCCCGCGAAGAAGGCGCCGGCCAGGAAGGCCGCGCCCGCCAAGCGCGCCCCCGTACGCAAGACCGCCGCGAAGCGGCCCGCGCCCCGACCGGCGCCGTCCCCGACCGGCGGCCTCTACCGGCTCGTGCGCGGACTCTGGCTCGGCCTGGCGCACGGCGTGGGCGCGATGTTCCGGGGGATAGGGCGCGGAGCCAAGGGCCTCGACCCGGCGCACCGCAAGGACGGCGCGGCCCTCCTGCTGCTCGGGGTCGCCCTGATCGTCGCCGCCGGGACCTGGTCCAATCTGCGCGGCCCCGTGGGCGACCTGGTCGAGATGCTGGTCACCGGCGCCTTCGGGCGGCTCGACCTGCTGGTCCCGCTGCTGGTCGGCGCGATCGGCGTCCGGCTGATCCTGCACCCGGAGAAGCCCGAGGCCAACGGGCGGATCGCGATCGGCCTGTCCGCGCTCGTCATCGGCGTGCTCGGACAGGTGCACATCGCGTGTGGCTCACCCGGCCGCGGAGACGGCACCAAGGCCATGCAGGACGCCGGCGGGCTCATCGGCTGGGCCGCCTCCAAGCCGCTCGTCTTCATGATGGGCGAGGTTCTCGCGGTGCCCATGCTGGTGCTGCTCACGATCTTCGGGCTGCTCGTCGTCACCGCCACCCCCGTCAACGCCATCCCGCAGCGGCTGCGCGCCCTCGGCGCCCGGCTCGGCATCGTCGAGCCGGAGTACGAGCCCGAGGCGGACGACGCCCACGACGCCTACGGCGACGACTGGCGCGAGGCGGGCCCGCGGCCCGCGCGCCCGGTCCGCCGCCGCGCCCCCGGCACCGGGCCGGGCCACGACCCCGACGGGCCGGACCGGGCGGAGGCCGCGGCCCTGGCGCGGCGCGGCCGGCGCCGTACCCCGCCCGCCTCCGCGTTCGACACCGGCGGGCTCGACCCCGTCGACGTCGCCGCCGCGGCGGCCGCCGCCCTGGACGGCGCCGTCCTCAACGGCATGCCGCCGTCCCCGCTGGTCGCAGGACTGACCCGGGACCTCACCGCCGAGCGGGCCGCCGCCGTCGAAGCGGCCGCGGCCGACGCCGCCGAGGCACCCGCCGCACCTGCCCGTCCCGTGCCGACCGCGCGCGGGGCGAAGGGCGGCCGGGACGCGTCCGGCGGGGGAGTGCCGGACCTCACCAAGCCGGCGCCCGAGCCGACCGACCTGCCCCCGCGGGCCGAGCAGCTCCAGCTGGCCGGCGACATCACGTACTCCCTGCCGTCCATGGACCTCCTGGAGCGCGGCGGCCCCGGCAAGACCCGCAGCGCCGCCAACGACCTGATCGTCGAGTCGCTCACCAACGTCTTCGCCGAGTTCAAGGTCGACGCCGCCGTCACCGGCTTCACCCGGGGCCCGACGGTCACCCGGTACGAGGTGGAGCTCGGCCCCGCGGTCAAGGTCGAGAAGATCACCGCGCTCACCAAGAACATCGCGTACGCCGTGGCCAGCCCCGACGTGCGGATCATCTCGCCGATCCCCGGCAAGTCCGCCGTCGGCATCGAGATCCCGAACACCGATCGCGAGATGGTCAACCTCGGCGACGTGCTGCGGCTGGCCGAGGCGGCGGAGGACGACCACCCGATGCTGGTGGCGCTCGGCAAGGACGTCGAGGGCGGCTACGTGATGGCCAACCTGGCGAAGATGCCGCACATCCTGGTCGCCGGCGCCACCGGCTCCGGCAAGTCCTCCTGCATCAACTGCCTGATCACCTCCGTGATGATAAGAGCGACCCCGGAGGACGTCCGGATGGTGCTCGTCGACCCCAAGCGGGTCGAGCTCACCGCGTACGAGGGCATCCCGCACCTGATCACGCCGATCATCACCAACCCGAAGCGGGCCGCCGAGGCCCTCCAGTGGGTCGTGCGCGAGATGGACCTGCGCTACGACGACCTGGCCGCGTTCGGCTTCCGGCACATCGACGACTTCAACCAGGCGATCCGCGAGGGCAAGGTCCAGCTCCCGCCGGGCAGCGAGCGCGAGCTCAAGACCTACCCGTACCTCCTGGTGATCGTCGACGAGCTCGCCGACCTGATGATGGTCGCCCCCCGGGACGTCGAGGACGCGATCGTCCGCATCACCCAGCTGGCGCGCGCGGCCGGCATCCACCTGGTGCTCGCCACCCAGCGGCCCTCCGTGGACGTCGTCACCGGCCTGATCAAGGCGAACGTGCCCTCCCGGCTCGCCTTCGCCACCTCCTCGCTCGCCGACAGCCGGGTCATCCTCGACCAGCCGGGCGCCGAGAAGCTGATCGGCAAGGGCGACGGCCTCTTCCTGCCCATGGGCGCGAACAAGCCGACCCGTATGCAGGGCGCCTTCGTCACCGAGGCCGAGGTCGCCGTCGTCGTCCAGCACTGCAAGGACCAGATGGCGCCCGTCTTCCGGGAGGACGTCACCGTCGGCACCAAGCAGAAGAAGGAGATCGACGAGGAGATCGGCGACGACCTCGACCTGCTGTGCCAGGCCGCCGAGCTGGTCGTCTCGACCCAGTTCGGCTCCACCTCGATGCTCCAGCGCAAGCTGCGGGTGGGCTTCGCGAAGGCCGGCCGGCTGATGGACCTGATGGAGTCGCGCAACATCGTCGGACCGAGCGAGGGGTCGAAGGCGCGGGACGTGCTGGTCAAGCCCGACGAGCTCGACGGGGTGCTGGCCGTGATCCGCGGGGAGACCGACGGCTGAGGGCGCCGAGCCGGGGGCTGCCGTAACGAGACCGGGCCGAGACTCACTCGTAAGGGAACGAGGGCAACCGTTTCCCTTGGACATACGTCAAGTTGGAGGGAGGGACAGGATGATGTCCCAGCCTCATGGCGTACAAACGACGCCCGCCCGGTTGCCCCACCCTTTCGTACCACCCATAGACTGAACGTCCAGCAGGTGGCTACACGCTCGAAAGGCGCTCCCGTGTCCATCGGCAACTCCCCCGAATCCCCCGAGGACGACCGGAACTTCCCGGCAGATGACCGGGATTCGATCGGTCTCGCTCTCCAGCAGGCCCGTGTCGCCGCCGGTCTCACCGTCGAAGAGGTCAGCGCCTCCACCCGCGTGCGCGTCCCGATCGTGCACGCGATCGAGGAGGACGACTTCTCGCGCTGCGGCGGCGACGTCTACGCCCGCGGGCACATCCGTACGCTCGCGCGCGCCGTGGGGCTCGATCCGGCCCCGCTGATCGAGCAGTACGACGCCGAGCACGGCGGCCGTCCCGCCCCGACCCCGGCCGCCCCGCTCTTCGAGGCGGAACGCATCCGCCCCGAGCCGCGCCGCCCCAACTGGACCGCCGCCATGGTCGCCGCGATCGTGGCCGTCGTCGGCTTCGTCGGCTTCACGATGTTCAACGGGAACGACGTGCGCGGCAACGGCGCGGTCGCGGAGGGCCCGGCCCCGGCGCCCAAGGCCAGCACCAGCGCCAAGCCCAAGCCGGTCAAGCCCGCCCCCAAGCCCGCTCCCTCCGAGAGCGCCATCGCGGCGGTCCCGCAGGACAAGGTCACCGTGAAGCTCACCGCGGTCGACGACAAGAGCTGGATCTCGGCCAAGGCGCACGATGGCAAGCTGCTCTTCGACGGACTGCTCCTCGCGGGCGAGTCCAAGACCTTCCAGGACGACGAGCGCGTCGATCTCATCCTCGGCAACGCCGGGCCGATCGAGCTCTACGTCAACGGCAAGAAGGTCCAGGACACCTTCGAGTCCGGCCAGGTCGAGCGCCTGTCCTACACCAAGGGCGACCCCGAGGCCGGCTGATCCCGGTGACGGGTGTGACGTGGGTGAACCCTGCGCGACGGAGTAACGGCCGGGACGAAGTAGTCTTGAGTCCATGCCCGAACGCCGTACCGTCGCCCTTGTCACTCTCGGCTGCGCCCGTAACGAGGTGGACTCGGAGGAGCTCGCAGGCCGCTTGGCAGCGGACGGCTGGGAGCTCGTCGAGTCCGCCGAGGACGCAGACGTCGCCGTCGTCAACACGTGTGGTTTCGTCGAGGCCGCCAAGAAGGACTCCGTCGACGCCCTCCTCGAAGCCAATGATCTGAAGGACCACGGCCGCACCCAGGCCGTCGTCGCCGTCGGCTGTATGGCCGAGCGCTACGGCAAGGAACTCGCCGACGCGCTCCCCGAGGCCGACGGCGTGCTCGGCTTCGACGACTACGCCGACATCTCCAACCGCCTCCAGACCATCCTCAACGGTGGCAGCGTCGAGGCGCACACCCCGCGTGACCGGCGCAGCCTGCTGCCGCTCTCGCCGGTGGAGCGCCAGCAGGCCGCCGCGTCGGTGGCCCTGCCCGGCCACGGGGCCGTGGAGGCCCCTGAGACGCCCGAGGCGCCCGCCGCCCCGGAGAACGTGCCCACCGACCTCCCCGACGGCCTGGCGCCCGCCTCCGGGCCGCGTGCCCCGCTCCGGCGCCGCCTGGACACCAGCCCGGTCGCCTCCGTGAAGCTGGCCTCCGGCTGCGACCGGCGCTGCTCCTTCTGCGCCATCCCGTCCTTCCGCGGCTCCTTCGTCTCGCGCCGTCCCTCGGACGTGCTGAACGAGACGCGCTGGCTCGCCGAGCAGGGTGTGAAGGAGGTCATGCTGGTCTCCGAGAACAACACCTCGTACGGCAAGGACCTCGGCGACATCCGGCTCCTGGAGAGCCTGCTGCCCGAGCTGGCCGCCGTCGACGGCATCGAGCGGGTCCGGGTCAGCTACCTCCAGCCCGCCGAGATGCGCCCCGGCCTGATCGACGTGCTCACCTCGACCGAGAAGGTCGTCCCGTACTTCGACCTGTCCTTCCAGCACAGCGCGCCCGACGTGCTGCGGGCGATGCGCCGCTTCGGCGACACCGACCGCTTCCTGGAGCTCCTGGAGACCATCCGCTCCAAGGCCCCGGCCGCCGGCGCCCGCTCCAACTTCATCGTCGGCTTCCCCGGCGAGACCGAGGCGGACTTCGCCGAGCTGGAACGCTTCGTCACCCACGCGCGCCTCGACGCCATCGGCGTCTTCGGCTACTCCGACGAGGACGGCACCGAGGCCGCCACGTACGAGCACAAGCTCGACCAGGACGTGGTCGACGCGCGCCTCGCGCACCTGTCCCGGCTCGCCGAGGAGCTCACCGCCCAGCGCGCGGAGGAGCGGATCGGCGAGACCCTGGAAGTACTGGTCGAGTCCTTCGACGAGGAGGCGGACGGCTGGATCGGCCGCGCCGCGCACCAGGCGCCCGAGACCGACGGCCAGGTGCTCCTCCCGGCGGACTCGGCCGAGGGCCTCGGCCTGGCCCCGGGCCGTATGGTCAGGGCCAAGGTCGTCGACACCGAGGGCGTCGACCTGGTGGCCGAGTGCTGCGACCTTCTGGGCGACCCCCAGACCCCCGGAGCCGAGGAGGCGGGCAGATGACCGGAGTCCCGGCATCCGCGACGGGCGGGACCGGTAGGCCGGCGCCGCGCGGCAAGCTGGGCACTGCGGCCGTCAACCAGGCCAGCCTGTGGAACATCGCGAACATCCTCACCATGGTCCGGCTCGTGCTCGTGCCCGGCTTCGTGGTGCTGCTCTTCCAGGACGGCGGGCACGACCCCGCCTGGCGCGCCTGGGCGTGGGCGGCGTTCGCCGTCGCCATGATCACCGACGTCTTCGACGGGCATCTGGCGCGGACGTACAACCTGGTCACCGACTTCGGGAAGATCGCCGACCCGATCGCCGACAAGGCGATCATGGCGGCCGGACTGATCTCCCTGTCGTACCTCGGCGACCTGCCGTGGTGGGTGACGGGCGTGATCCTCGCCCGTGAGCTGGGGATCACCCTGATGCGGTTCTGGGTGATCCGGCACGGGGTCATCCCGGCCAGCCGCGGCGGCAAGATCAAGACCCTCGCGCAGGGCACGGCGGTCGGCATGTACGTGCTGATGCTCACCGGTCCACTCGCCACCTTGCGCTTCTGGGTGATGGCGGTGGCCGTCGTGCTGACGGTCGTCACCGGTCTGGACTACGTACGGCAGGCGGTCGTCCTGCGCCGCCAGGGGCTCGCGGCGGAGCGCGCCGAGGCCGCCGCGGAGGCGGACGGACGGGCCTCCGGGGTGGACGGACGATGAACGAAGCCGCCCGGGTGCTGGAGCTGCTCGCGGAACGAGGCCACACGCTGGCCGCCGCGGAGTCCCTCACGGGCGGTCTGGTGGCCGCGGAGCTGACCGGGGTCCCCGGGGCCTCGAAGTCCTTCCGCGGCTCCGTCACGGCGTACGCGACGCCGCTCAAGGAGCAGCTGCTCGGGGTCGACCGGACCCTCCTGGCGGAGCGCGGCGCGGTCGATCCGGAGGTCGCGCTGCAGATGGCGGCGGGTGTGCGGACCCGGCTGGGCGCCGACTGGGGGATCGCGACGACCGGCGTCGCGGGACCCGATCCGCAGGACGGCCAGCCCGTGGGGACGGTCTACGTGGCCGTCGCCGGGCCCGCGGGGGAGCGCTGCGGGGCGGGGAAGGTGGCCTCGTTGCGGTTGAACGGCGACCGCGCGGAAATCCGTAGAGAGAGCGTGCGGAGCGTGCTCGAATTGCTCCGCGAGCTGCTCGGCGGAGAACACCCGGAAAATGCGCGGGCACAGGATACGGAACAGAACGGGGGAGATTGATGTTTGCAGCCATGAGTGAACACGACATCGCTCCCCGCACGGCCGCGGCGCGAGGCGGTACGGTGGGGCGTGAAGGATGCGGCTACGCGGTCCGAGGAGGGAGCCACCGATGATTCTGCTCCGTCGCCTGTTGGGTGACGTGCTGCGTCGGCAGCGCCAGCGCCAGGGCCGTACTCTGCGCGAAGTCTCCTCGTCCGCCCGAGTCTCACTCGGCTATCTCTCCGAGGTGGAGCGGGGGCAGAAGGAGGCTTCCTCCGAACTGCTCTCCGCGATCTGCGACGCGCTGGACGTACGGATGTCCGAGCTCATGCGTGAAGTGAGCGACGAGCTGTCGCTGGCCGAACTGGCCGAGTCGGCAGCGGCGAGCGAACCGGTGCCGGCGCCGGTCCGTCCGATGCTCAATTCGGTCTCGGTGGCCGGTGTGTCCACCGAGCGGGTGACCATCAAGGCGCCCACAGAAGCGGTGAACGTCGTCGCCGCCTGAACCGAAACCGCTTCGGCGAAGTGCGATCGAGCCCCGCTCGGCACCCTGGAAGGGGTGTTGGGCGGGGCTCTTCACGTGTGCGGTGGGTGCCGCTCCGTGGGGTGTTCCTCGGGTCGCTCCGCGGGCTGCTCTTCGGGTCGCTTCGCGGGTCGCGCTTCGCGGTGCTGGAGATGCCGGGTCACCGGGGGGCGTGCCATGGTGGGGGCACGGCGGGGGGACGTACGACAGGTAGGAGCCCCCATGGCCTTCGCTCCCGCGATACGGCGCTCTCCACGCGTTCCGTGCGCCCGGTCTGCCTCCGGTGCGCCCTCCCGCCGGGTGATCCTGCCGCACTAGCGTCGACCGGAGGAGGCGGCCATGGTACGGCGACAGGTTCCGCTGGTGACGCTCATGCTGGTCGCGGTCGGACTGGTGGCCGGCGGGCTCTGGTGGTGGGCGGTGCTGCGCCTGCTGCTGGTGCCGGGGGAGACGGGCCCGGTCGAGGGGGCGGTGGCCGCGGGCGGCTGGGGACTGAGCCTGCTGCCGGTGCACGTGGCCGCCTCTTCGCGGAGACGTGGGGCGTCTTCGGGGAGGGGCGGGGCGCCCGCGTTGGGGAGTTCGAGGCGGGCCGTCACCAGGGCATCGCGACGCCGCCGTTGGGGCGCAGGATCTGGCCCGTCGTGAACGACGAGGCGTCACTGGCGAGGTGGAGCACCGCGTGCGCGACGTCCTCGGGCTCGCCGACCCGGCCCAGCGGGGAGACCCGGACCATCATCGCCTCGGCCTGCTCCTGGGCGGCGGGCTCGTGGCGGTCCGTCATGGGGGTGCGGATCCAGCCCGGCGCGACCGCGTTGACCCGGATGCCGTGCCGGCCGACCTCGGCGGCCAGCGTCTTGGTCAGCTGCACCACGGCCGCCTTGGCGACGCTGTAGCAGAGCAGCCCGGGGCTCGCGGTGTCCATCGCCCCGGAGGCCATGGTCACGATGGAGCCGGGGACGCCGTGCTCGATCATCGCGCCGGCCGCTTCCTGGCAGGCGTGCAGCACGCCCTTGAAGTTCACCGCGAGCACCCGGTCGAGGTCCTCCTCGCGGGTCTCCAGGACCGTGCTCGTGTGCATGATCCCGGCGACCGCCGCCATGACGTGCAGCGGGCCCGCCGCCCGGACCGCCGCGCCGAGGGCGGCGCGGTCGGTGACGTCCAGGGCGTGGACGTGCGCGGTGCCGCCCCGCCGCCCGATCCGGTCCGCCGTCTCCTTCAGGCCGCGCTCGTCGCGGTCCGCGCAGTGGACGGCCGCCCCCGCCTCCGCGAGAAGCTCCGCGGTCGCGCGGCCGATGCCGCTCGCCGCTCCGGTGACGAAGGCCGTGCGGCCGGTGAGGTCGTACGCGGTGAGGACCATGTCCGGACGGTACGACCGGATCTGACGGTCCGTCAATTAGGGGGCGGGGTTCTGTTTGCGGGATCCGTGGTCACGGCTCCTGCCCTGGACCCTTCTGACAGCCGGGGCACCAGTACGTCACGCGGTCGCCGAGCTCCGCCTTGTGGACCGGGCCGCCGCAGCGCAGGCAGGCGCGGCCCTCGCGGCCGTAGACGTACAGGCGCTCGGTGGGGCGGCGGGTCGTGGTCGTCCGGCGGTCGGGGCGGTCCTTGTTCGCCTCCAGGAGCCGGTGGGCGGTAGCCACCAGGCGTTCCGGGACGCCGGGTGCCAGGTCGCCGACCGGCAGCCAGGGCGTGACACCGGCGAGGAAGGCCAGCTCCGACTTGTAGACATTGCCGATCCCGGCGAGGTTCCGCTGGTCCAGCAGGGCCTCGCCGAGCGCCCGCGACGGGTCCGCGCCCAGGCGCCGTACGGCCTCCTGCGGATCCCAGTCGGGGCCGAGCAGGTCCGGGCCGAGATGGCCCACGGTCCGCTCCTCGTCGGCGGTACGGATCAGCTCCAGGACCGGGAGCCGGTAGCCGTACGCCGTGAACTCCGCGTTCCCCAGGATCGCCCGGATCTGGTGCTCCGGGCCCCCGCGCGGGCGCTCCCCGGTGGCGTACACCCGCCACGCCCCGTCCATCCGCAGATGGGAGTGGAGCGTGAGCCCGCCCTCGATCCGGGTGAGCAGATGCTTCCCGCGCGGGGTGACGTCGAGGACCCGCCGTCCGGTCAGGTCGGCGGTCGCGAACCGGGGCACGCGCAGATCCGACCGCGTGAGCACCCGCCCGGCGAGCGCCCCGTCCAGCCGGTGGGCGACGAACCAGACGGTGTCTCCTTCGGGCATGGGGCCATGATGCCCCGGGTGGGCCGACGGGGGCGCCTGGGGAGGGCGCTGCGGCGGCCGACGGGTGGCTTCCGTCC
The DNA here is from genome assembly GCF_055560575.1 of Streptomyces sp. NPDC023157. Taxonomy (NCBI): domain Bacteria; kingdom Bacillati; phylum Actinomycetota; class Actinomycetes; order Kitasatosporales; family Streptomycetaceae; genus Streptomyces; species Streptomyces sp. NPDC023157. Next base: position 470,254 of record NZ_JBVHIL010000007.1, on the reverse strand, counting down.
CGGGGCCGGGGCAGGTACGTCCCCAGGCGGTCCCATGGCGCCCCGTGACGGTCGGACGCGCGCGTTGGAGTGGGCGGGTCCCGGTGCCGGTCGGGCGTGGGACGCGTGCGTCGGAGGGGCGGCCCCGGTACCGGTCAGGCGTGGCACACGCGCGCCGGAGTGGGCCGGTGCCGGCGCCCGTCAGGCCTGGCTCGCGCGCGTCGGAGCGGGCCGGTCCCGGCGGTCCGTCAGGCGCGCAGGCGCAGCCCCCTGGGGGTGGCGTGGAAGCCTGCCGTCTCCAGGGGGCGGGACAGCGGGGAGGTCAGCGCGGTGGCGCCGTTGATCCGCTCGACCGTCACCGTGCCGAGCGAGCCCGCCGTGGCCGCAGCCGCCAGCGCCTCCGCCGCGGCCCGGAGCGCCGGGGAGTCCGGGTCCGCCGGCCAGGACAGCAGGGTCTTGCCGCCCCGCTCCATGTAGAGCGTCAGCTCGCCGTCGACCAGGACGACCATCGCGCCCGCCTTGCGGCCCGGCTTGTGACCGGCGCCCGTCGGCGGCTCGGGCCAGGACAGGGCCGCCCCGTACGCGTTCGCCGGGTCGGCCGCCGCCAGGACCACCGCGCGGGGTCCCGCGCCCTCCTCGGCGCCCCGGTCCCGGGCGTTGGCCGCCGCGCGCAGCCGGTCGACGGCGCCGTCCATGGCGAACTGGGCCGCGCCCAGACCCTCCACCACATAGCCGCGACGGGCCTGCCCGCTGTCCTCGAACGCGGACAGGATCCGGTACGTCGCCGAGAAGCCGCCCTCGACGCCCTCGGCGGCCACCGCGCCCCGGGTGACCACCCCGTGCCGGTCCAGGAGGGTGCGGGCCAGGGCGTGCGCCCGGTGGGTCGGCTCCGGCTCCGGCGGCGGCAGCAGCGACCAGCGGCCGCTCACCGTCGGCGGCCCCGTGCGGGAGGCGGGCCGGGCGGCCGCGGTGAGCGTCCCGTACCGGCCGCGCGGGACCGTGCGCCGGGCGCGGTGCGCCGTCGAACCCGCTGTGCGGCCCGAGCCGAGGAGGGCGCGCAGCGGCGCCAGGGTGTCGTTGGTGAGCCGCCCCGACCAGGCCAGGTCCCACAGGGAGTCCGCCAGCTGCGGGTCCGTCGCGTCCGGGTGGGTGGTCGCCCGCACCTGGTCGGCGATCTGGCGGAAGAACAGCCCGTACCCGCCGGAGAGCACCGTCAGGACGGACTCGTGGAGCGCGGTCGGCTCCAGCGGGTGCGGCGGTGGCAGGAGCAGCGGCGCCGCGTCCGCGAGGTACAGCGAGATCCAGCCGTCCTTGCCGGGCAGCGCCCCCGCGCCCGCCCAGACGACCTCGCCGGTCGTCGTCAGCTCGTCGAGCAGCGCCGGGGAGTAGCCCCGCACCCGGGACGGCAGGATCAGCTTCTCCAGGGCCGAGGCCGGCACCGGCGCGCCCTGGAGCTGCTCGATCGCGCGGGCCAGGCCGTCGATCCCGCGCAGGCTGTTGCTCCCCAGGTGCTGCCACTGGGGCAGGAAGGTGGCGAGGGCGGCCGGGGCGACCGGCTCCAGCTCGTGGCGCAGGGCCGCGAGCGAGCGGCGCCGCAGCCGCCGCAGCACGGCGGCGTCGCACCACTCCTGACCGATGCCGGAGGGATGGAACTCGCCCTGCACGACCCGCCCGGCCGCCGCGAGCCGCTGGAGGGCGCCGTCGGTGACCGCCGTGCCCAGGCCGAACCGTCCGGCGGCCTGCGAGGAGGTGAAGGGGCCGTGGGTACGGGCGTGGCGGGCGAGCAGGTCGCCCAGCGGGTCCTTCACCGGCTCCGTGAACGCCTCGGGCACGCCGACCGGCAGCGCCGTGCCGAGCGCGTCCCGCAGCCTGCCCGCGTCCTCGATCGCCGCCCAGTGCTCCACTCCCGCGATCCGGACCCGGATCGCACGGCGGGCCCGGCCCAGCTCCGGCGCCCAGTCGGCCTGGGCGCCCCGCTCGGTCAGCTCCGTATCGGTGAGCGGCCCCAGGACCCGGAGCAGGTCGGCGACGCCCTCCACATCCTTGATCCGCCGGTCCTCGGTCAGCCACTGGAGCTCGCGCTCCAGCTCGGTGAGCACCTCAGGGTCGAGCAGCTCCCGCAGCTCCGCCTGGCCGAGGAGCTCGGCGAGCAGCCGGGAGTCCAGCGACAGGGCGGCCGCCCGCCGCTCGGCGAGCGGCGAATCGCCCTCGTACAGGAACTGGGCGACGTAGCCGAAGAGCAGCGAGCGGGCGAACGGGGACGGCTCGGGGGTGGTGACCTCGACCAGACGCACCCGCCGGGCCTCGATGTCCCCCATCAGCTCGGTCAGGCCCGGCACGTCGAAGACGTCCTGGAGGCATTCGCGGACCGCCTCCAGGACGATCGGGAAGGAGCCGAACTCGCTCGCCACCTGGAGGAGCTGCGCCGCCCGCTGGCGCTGCTGCCACAGCGGGGTGCGCTTCCCCGGGTTGCGCTTGGGCAGCAGCAGGGCGCGCGCCGCGCACTCGCGGAAGCGGGAGGCGAACAGGGCCGAGCCGCCGACCTGGTCGGTGACGATCTGTCCGATCTCGCCCTTGTCGAAGACGGCGTCCGCCGCGCCGACCGGCGCCTGCTCGCTGTCGAAGGCCGTGTCGCCGAACCGGCTCGGGTCCACCGGGCCGCCCGTCCCGCCCGGGTGGTCCGTGCCGCCCGTGCCGCCCGGGTCGCCGTCGAGCAGGTCGAGGCTCATCAGGTCGGCGTCCGGCAGGCGCAGCACGATGCCGTCGTCGGCGTGCATCACCTGGGCGTCCATGCCGTACCGCTCGGCGAGCCGGGCGCCGAGGGCCAGCGCCCACGGGGCGTGCACCTGCGCCCCGAAGGGGGAGTGGATGACGACCCGCCAGTCGCCGAGCTCGTCCCGGAAACGCTCCACCAGGATCGTCCGGTCGTCCGGCACATGGCCGCAGGCCTCGCGCTGCTCGGCGAGATACGCGAGCACGTTGTCCGCCGCCCACGCGTCGAGACCGGCCGCGACCAGGCGTAGCCGCGCGTCGTCCGGCCGCAGGGCGCCCACCTCGCGCAGGAACGCGCCCACCGCGCGGCCCAGCTCCAGCGGCCGGCCCAGCTGGTCGCCCTTCCAGAACGGCAGCCGGCCCGGCACACCCGGCGCGGGCGACACCAGGACCCGGTCGCGGGTGATGTCCTCGATCCGCCAGGACGTCGTGCCCAGCGTGAACACGTCGCCGACCCGCGACTCGTACACCATCTCCTCGTCGAGCTCCCCGACCCGGCCGCCGCCCTTCTTGGGGTCGGCGCCCGCCAGGAACACCCCGAACAGGCCCCGGTCGGGGATCGTGCCGCCGGAGGTGACGGCGAGCCGCTGGGCGCCGGGGCGGCCCGTGACCGTGCCCGCGACCCGGTCCCACACCACGCGCGGGCGCAGCTCCGCGAAGGCGTCCGAGGGATAGCGGCCGGCCAGCATGTCCAGGACCGCCGTGAACGCCGACTCCGGCAGCGAAGCGAACGGCGCCGCCCGGCGGACCAGCGCCAGCAGGTCGTCCGCCTGCCAGCTGTCCAGCGCGACCGTCGCCACCAGCTGCTGGGCCAGCACGTCCAGCGGGTTGGCCGGGACCCGCAGCGACTCGATGGAGCCGCTGCGCATCCGCTCCGTCACCACGGCCGACTGCACCAGGTCGCCCCGGTACTTCGGGAAGACCACTCCCGTGGACACCGCCCCCACCTGGTGCCCCGCGCGGCCCACGCGCTGGAGCCCGGAGGCCACCGAGGGCGGCGACTCCACCTGGACCACCAGGTCCACCGCGCCCATGTCGATGCCCAGCTCCAGGCTGGACGTGGCCACCACGGCGGGCAGCCGGCCCGCCTTCAGGTCCTCCTCAACCAGGGCCCGCTGCTCCTTGGAGACGGAGCCGTGGTGCGCGCGGGCCAGCAGCGGCGGGGCGCCCTGCGCCGCGCCCGACTGGGCCATGATCTCGGCGGGCGGCTTCCCGTCGGGCAGGGCCTCGCCGGTGGCCCGCTCGTACGCGATCTCGTTCAGCCGGTTGCACAGGCGCTCGGCCAGGCGGCGGGAGTTGGCGAAGACGATCGTCGAACGGTGCGCCTGCACCAGGTCGGCGATCCGCTCCTCCACGTGCGGCCAGATCGAAGGCCGGTCGCCGCCGTCCGCCCCGCCGGAGGCGTCGGAGGCGGGGGAGCCGCCCAGCTCGCCCATGTCCTCGACGGGCACGACCACCGACAGGTCGAACTCCTTGCCGGAGGGCGGCTGGACGATCTCGACCTTCCGCTGCGGCGAGAGATAGCGCGCCACCTCCTCCACCGGCCGGACCGTCGCGGACAGGCCGATCCGGCGCGCCGGCCGGGGCAGCAGCTCGTCCAGCCGCTCCAGGGAGAGCGCCAGATGCGCCCCGCGCTTGGTCCCGGCGACCGCGTGGACCTCGTCCAGGATGACCGTCTCGATGCCCGCGAGCGCGTCGCGGGCGGCCGAGGTCAGCATCAGGAACAGCGACTCGGGGGTGGTGATCAGGATGTCCGGCGGCCGGGTCGCCAGGGCCCGCCGCTCGGCGGGCGGGGTGTCGCCGGAGCGGATGCCCACCCTCACGTCCGGCTCGGGCAGTCCGAGCCGTACCGACTCCTGGCGGATGCCGGTCAGCGGCGAGCGCAGATTGCGCTCGACGTCGACGGCGAGCGCCTTCAGCGGCGACACGTACAGCACCCGGCAGCGCTTCTTGGCGTCGGCCGGCGGGGGCGTGGCGGCCAGCCGGTCGAGCGAGGCGAGGAAGGCGGCGAGCGTCTTGCCGGAACCGGTCGGGGCGACGACGAGCACGTCCGAGCCCGCGCCGATGGCCTGCCAGGCGCCCTCCTGCGCCGCCGTGGGCGCGGTGAAGGCCCCGGTGAACCAACTGCGGGTCGCGGGGGAGAACGAGTCGAGCGCGGACCTGACCATGCCACCCATCGTGCACCCCGCCACTGACAACCGCCCGGACCTGGGGAAACCCGTTCGTGGCGGCGCGGCGCGGTGGCGCAGAATGAGGGGTATGTCGAGCGGTGACGCGGGGCTCGGGCGCGCGGCCCGGGAGCACGGGGCCCCGGGCGAGCGGGTCGCACGCGGCGAGCGCGCCCGGTACTGGCGCCCGGCCGGGCTCACCGGGGTGGACCTCCTGCACGCCCACTACGTCCGCAAGGAGTTCTCCCGGCACACCCACGAGAGCTTCGTCTTCGCCGCGATCACCGAGGGCGTCGAGGCCTTCCACTACGGCAGCGACCTCGTCCGCGCCGGGCCCGGCCAGATCGCCCTGGTCAACCCCGACACCCCGCACACCGGGCACGCGGGGGTGCCCGAGGGATGGACGTACCGCACGATCTACCCCGACGCCGAGCTGGTCCGCGCCATCGCGGCCGACACCCTCGCCGTCCGGGGCACCGTCGGCTTCGTGGAGCCCGTCATCGACGATCCGTACGCGGCCCGGCTGGTCGTCGGGGTGCACCGCGCCGCCGAGGAGGGCAACGCGCTCGCCGCCGACAGCCTGCTGCGGCTGGTCACGGCCCGGATGCTGCGCAGCCACGGCGGCCGCGTCCAGCCCCTGGCCCCCCGCGCCGCCGGCGCGCGCGACGCGGCCCTCGCACGGGCCGTCCTGGAGGAGCGGATGGCCGACCCGCCGACCCTGGAACAGCTCGCCGCCGAGCTCGGCACCAGTCCCTTCGCCCTGCTCAGGGCCTTCCGCGGCGCCTACGGCATGCCGCCGCACACCTGGCTGACCGACGCCAGGGTCCGGCGGGCCCGGCGCCTCCTGGACGCGGGCACACCCCCGGCCCAGGCCGCCGTCGCCGTCGGCTTCACGGACCAGCCCCACCTCAACCGCCACTTCACCCGGAGCGTGGGCGTGCCCCCGGGGGCATACCAGCGCGCGCGGGGGACGGGGGAGCGGTAGCGGTAGGGCGTTGCCCGGGAGGTGGCCTTGCCGGAATGAGATCCGGTCGTAAGGCGGCCACGCCGGAAGGCTGCCCGGCCGGGTGCGCAAGAACGTACAAGACGCGCCCCCGCCCCCGCCCGTACCGTCTCTGACGTGGCAGAACAGACAGCACCCCCCGAAATACGCGACGAGCCGGCACCCCCCAAGAGCGACGCGGCCGTCGTCCGCGACGCGCTCGGCGTGGGGGTCGCCGTCGGCCTGTCCGGCTTCGCCTTCGGCGTCACCTCGGCCGGATCGGGCCTGAGCCTGCTCCAGACCTGCGCGCTCAGTCTGCTGGTCTTCACCGGCGCCTCGCAGTTCGCCCTCGTGGGCGCGCTCGCGGCGGGCGGGAACCCGTTCACGGCCGCCGCCGGGGCGTTCTTCCTCGGCACCCGCAACGCCTTCTACGGCCTCCGGCTCAGCCAGCTGCTCGCGCTGCGGCGGGTCGTCCGGCCGTTCGCCGCGCAGTGGGTGATCGACGAGACCACGGCCGTCTCCCTCGCCCAGCCGGACCGGCGGGCCGCGCGGATCGGCTTCACCGTCACCGGACTGACCCTGTACGTGCTGTGGAACCTCACCACGCTGCTCGGCGCGCTCGGCGCGGAGGCCATCGGCGACACCGCCGCGTGGGGCCTGGACGCGGCCGGGCCCGCCGTTTTCCTCGCGCTGCTCGCCCCCATGCTGAAGTCGGCCACCGAACGCGCCGCCGCCGGCCTCGCCGTCCTGCTCGGCCTCGGGCTGCTGCCGGTCCTGCCGGCCGGCGTCCCGGTCCTGGCCGCCGCGCTCGCCGCGCCCGCCGTGCTCTGGTTCCAGGGCCGCCGCGACCGCAAGGAGGAGGTCCGATGACCGTCTGGATCGCCATCGCCCTGACCGCGGCCGGGTGCTACCTGGTCAAACTGCTCGGCCTGCTCGTGCCCGCCGACACCCTGGAACGCCCCCTCGTCCAGCGCCTCTCGGCCCTCGTGCCGGTCGCTCTGCTGGCGGCGCTCACCGCCCAGCAGACCTTCAGCAGCCAGGGCACCCTCACGATCGACGCCCGGGCCGCCGGCCTCGCGGCGGCGGCGCTCGCCCTCGTCCTGCGCGCCCCCTTCCTGGTGGTCGTCGGCGCGGCGGTGCTCGTCACGGCCGGGGTGCGGGCGCTGGGCGGCTGAAGCGGCGTCCGGGACGGGGATCGGGCGTGGATGCCTCGGCCCGGGCGCGGCCCGAGGCCGAGCGGGTCGGCTCCGTCGCCACGTCCGTGCCCTCCACGACCGCCGCGGACCGGCGGCCCGGGGGGGGCCCCCCCCCCCCCCCCCCCCCCCGGGCGCCGCGCCGCCCCCCCCCCCCCCGGCGCCCCGCCCCACCCCCGGTTCCCAGACGCGCCCCACACCGGGGGGTCCCCGGCCCCCCCC